>DATEOF010000166.1:0-8431 GCA_035274465.1 Polyangiales bacterium | reverse complement strand
CCGCGCCGCCAAGCTGGTCGCCAGCGCGCTCGCCGCCGCGCCGGACTACGCGGCCGGCCACCTCACCCTGGCGAGCGTGCACCTGGCGCGGGCCGAGCGCGACGAGGCGCGGGCCGAGCTCACCCAGGCCGAGCGCCTGGATCCGAACCTGCCCGCCCTGCCCATGGCTTGGGCCGAGCTGTACGCCGGTTCGGGTGATCTGATGCAGGCAGAGTCGAAGGCGCGCGAAGCGGTGCGGCTGCGGCCCAAGAGCCCGGAGACGCACCTGCTGCTGGCTCGCATCCACCGCCAGGCCGGCCACTACGACGCCATGCGCCAGGAAGCGCGCACGGTCTTGGAGCTGGCGGCGCCGGCGCAAAAGGATCAAATCGCCCAGGTGCTGAAGGCCGTGCTGGGCCCGACTGCCCTGGAGGTCGGGGCCTCCGACTCCGCAGATATGGACAGTGCGCCGAGCGCTCCGACCACGCGGAGCACTGACAGCCTGCCCAGGCAGGACCCAGGGAGCTTGCAACTCGGTGCCGGCGAACCGAAACTTCGACTCGGTGGCGGCTCGAAGCTCAAGCTCGACCTCACGCGCTGAGCGCGCGCCTGCCGCTGGGAGGCCGGTGTGTCTCAGCTGAGCGGTTCGTTCGCAGACGACGAGGCCGCGCTCAAGCGAGGCAAGGGCGGGGTGTTCGGTGCGCTCGCGGTGATTTTCGTGTTGGGGGTCGCCGTCCTGGCCTACGTGATGGGTGGCGGAGACGACGAGCGGGTCTACGGCGAGCTCGGCAAACAGCTGAACGGGCTCAAAATGGCCAACTTCGACATGTTCCTGGGCTGCGCACTGCCCGGAGCGAACGTGTCCGAAATCAAGACTAACACCGAGCTTGCGTCCGAATTTGCGGGACGGGCCGCCGAGCGCGGTCAGAACTATGCGCTACATTTGCGCGATAAGTGCGCAGGCAAGCTGAGCGAGATCGAGCCGACGCTGGACACGTTGATCGTGCCCCAGGATCTCAAGCCTTCGGTCGACGGCATGAAAGCCGCGACGAGCAAGCTGCGCAGCGGGGTCTCCGGGTTGATCTCGTACCTCGACAATCCCGAGCTGCACTACGAACCGGCCGCGGGTGCGGTGTATATCGACAACATCACGCTCGGCTGGTTCGAGTTTCGCAAAGCGCACGCCGAGTTGAACAAGGTGCTCAAGGCGAGGCTGGAGCAGCATTGATGGAGTCGCACAACGCGCGCTGCGCCGACGGGCCCTCGAGTGTGAGCTCCATCGGCAGCTGCACATCGACGAAGCCGGCCGGGCTCGGCGCCGGAAACGTCAGCGAGCGCGCGGCCTCGATGATGCAACGCCGCAGCAGCGGCTCGCCGATCGTGTCGTCGACCATGCACAGCTCGCGCGCGCGGCCGTCGGGCGAGACGCGCAGCCCGAGCTCGAGCCGTCCGCCTTGGAGCGCCAGGCCACCGATCGACAGCGCGCACGACAAGCCCGCGTCACGCAACGGCGCCAGCACCTGGCGCAATGCGCTGGCCTCGAGCGAGCCTTCGACTGCGTCGGCGGCCGGCTCGGGTAAGCCCTCGGGGCACGACAGCTCGTTGCCCTTGGTCGTCGGCGCTGGCAGCCGCGTGCCCTTCGGCAGCGCGACCGCCAGCCCGATCTCGAAGCGATCGGGCACGCTGCGCAGCGCAGACACGAGCTGCTCGACGGGCACACCGGCCTCCGCGCTGACGTACACGATCGCGTGGTCCGGCAGGTCGGCGAGCAACGTCGCCGCAGCTTCGGGAGTGAGCGCTTCGGGATGCGCGCGCAGGGGCATTGCCGCACCACGCACGAACACGCCGGGGCCGGTCAGCAGCATCGCGACCGCGGGCAGCTTCGCGGATCGCGGCGTGGTGGTCGTGAACGCCAGCAGCGCCACATCGGGCAGCTCGCCCGGTGTATTGCCCCAGGCCGTGATCACCGCGGGCGCACCTGCGGCCTTCTGCAACAGGCTGGCCAGCTCGCGCGGCACCTCAGGCAACGGTCGAGCACCGGCCAACACGTCCGCGGCGAACTGGCGCGGCGGGCCGTTCGAGATCAGACAGCCGCCTTCGCTGCGCGTGTGGTCGGCGGCGTCCAGGGCCCGCGCGATGTCCACCACGTCCGCGAACGTGGCGCCTTGTGGGAGCAGGCGCGAAATGGGAGTCGGTCGGGTTTGGGCGGTGGGCGCAGGCTCCGCAGCTGTCGGCTGCGGCGTCGTGGGCGGAGCGCCGGCGCCCGACGTGGCACAGGCCGCGAGCGCCAGCCAGTGCGCGCACCCGACCAAACGTGCGGGAAATTTCATCGGCGCAGCATATCAAGCGGCGCTGGGCTGCGGAAAAGTTGCGGCGCACACGGGAGCCGCCGCGCAGGGCCGGCGACCGATGGTGATCGGAAGGGTTGCGCCATCAGGCGCGAGCCTTCCGGTGAGGCGAGTAGGGGCGATCGGGAGGTACCGAGCATGAGCGCGCGAAGTCTGCTGAGCATCGGCCTGTGTGTGGGGCTGCTCTGCTCGGCCCAAGTTGCCTCGGCCCAGCGCGCGAGCCTGCGCGCCGTGGCTGAAGTGAACCTTCGCCCGCCGGCCAACATGCGCAGCAAGTCGGCCGGCTACCCCTGGGAGGGCACGCTGGCGCGCGGCATGAAGCTCAAGGAATCGCGCTACGTCCGCTACATCTCGGAGTGCGAGGCATCGGGCGATCGTTTTTATGGCACCTGGCAGCTGGTCCAGCTCCTCGAGCGCGCCGCGCGCGGGGTGGCCGCCCGCTATCCGGGCGCGAAGCTCGCGGCCGGCGAGCTCTCGAGTAAGGAGGGCGGAGACGTGGGTGGCCATAGCTCGCACGAGAGCGGCCGCGATGCCGACATCGGCTTCTACATCCTGCGTGGCGATGGAAAGCCCTACCAGGGTGCGACGTTCGCCAGCTTCAATGCGGCCGGCCGCAGCGTCATCCCCGGCTCCAGCCTGCGCTTCGACGATGCACGCAATTGGGAGCTGATCAGCAAGCTGGTCACCGACCGGGAGGCCCGAGTCCAGTACATCTTCGTGCATCGGAGTATCCGCGCGCGCCTGCTGCGTGAAGCCGCCCGCCGCAAGGCGCCGGCCGACGTGATCAACCGTGCAGAGAGCGTTCTGGTCGAGCCCGCGCGCGGCAACAAACACCGTACGCACTTCCACGTGCGCATTTACTGCGCTACTTCGGACCGCCCGCAGTGTCGAGACGTTGCGCCCTACTGGGCGTGGTATCCCGGCATGCCCCCACGCGATGCCAGCTCGGCACACGCTGCCCTCCCCGCGCCCGCGCCCGCGCCATCGCCTCAGGCGCTGCTGACTGCGCGCGAAACACAGCCGCAACCTGTGCCCGGCGAGTGACGAGTCGCGCGTGCAGCGCGGCTGAAATCACGATCGTCTACGTGTCGCGAAATTGCCTAGTGGTTTGCTATGGCGATGCGCAGCACCTTCTGCAAGACTGCCCAGAAGGGATAAGTCGTGTCGTCGGCGTCTTTGCATCGCTTCGGTATCGCGCTGTGTGCAGCGTCGCTGCTGGCTGCGGTTGCGTCGATCGCAAGTGCGGGCAACGGCGGTAAGCGCGAGCTCTCGGACGAGGAGCGCGCCGAGCTCGATCGCGGTGCGCTCGTGCAGCGACCGATCGTCGAGCGACGTGGCTCGCTCGAGCTGATGGGCGGCACCAGCTATCAAGTGATCGATGCGCCGCTCAAGGTCGTGTGGAGCGCGCTGCTCGACACCGAGCACTATCACCGCATGATGCCGCGCGTGCTCGAGGCCAAGGTGGTCTCCGGCGAGAAGAACGAGCGCACGGTGTTCATGCGTCAGGGCGCGGGTCCTTTCGAGCGCGCGTACTACCTGACCGTTCGCACCTACGAAGATCGCGGCGACATCACCTTCAGCGTGGATGAGCGCCGGCCCCACAACTTGCGTGCGGCCTGGGGCTTCTACACCGTGCGGCCGTACGCCGACGGCAAGAAGACCTTGCTCGCCTACGGCGTGATGGCGGATCTGGATGTCGGCGGCATCGGCGCGTTCCTGCGCGACGACATGCACGAGTGGCTGCTCAAGGTACCCTGGACGGTCAAGCGCTTCGTCGAGGGCAGCGGCCGCTACATCTACAAAGAAGTCTGGGGCAAGAACTCGGTCACTCCACCTTCGCGCGGCTGATCGCGGCGCGCAGCAGGCGCGCGCGCAACGCATCGCCGCCTTCGCCGCTCTCGGCGCTGAAGCCGCTGACCGTGCGGCCCGAGCTCTTGGCCAGCTCGAGCACGGCGAGCTTGCGCTGCGACTTCGGCAGCTTGTCGAGCTTGGTCGCGATCACCACGCTCGTGTGGCCCAGGCTGTCGAGGAACTCGAGCAGCTGTTCGTCCTCCTCGGCGATGCCACGGCGCACGTCGACGATCACCACCGCCAGCACGATGCCCACGCGCTGTCGCAGGTAACCTTCGATCATCGGTCCCCAGGCCTTGCGCTCTTGCTTGCTGCGCTGGGCGTAGCCATAGCCCGGGAGATCGGTGAAGTGCAGCACGGCATCGCCGAGCTCCACGCGAAACAGGTTGATGCCGCGCGTCGCGCCCGGGGTCGAGCTGACCCGCGCCAGCGCGCGGCGCTCGCACAGAGCATTGAGCAAGCTGCTCTTGCCGACGTTGGACTTGCCGGCGAACACCACCTCGGCGAACGTCGGCGCAGGCAACTCGCCCACGTCGCGTGCGGACATCACGAAGCTGGCGTCCTTGATCACTGGTGTACTGCTGCTCACGCGCGCCTCCGCCGCCTTCCTAGCGCACTTTGCAAATCCGACAACTCGGGCGCGCGCAGCAGCGAGCAAGCCGCGGCGTAGACCAACACGCCGAACAACACCGTGGCGCCGTACACGACCAGGTTGCGCACGAACTGATCGGGCTGACTCCAGCGACCGAAGCGAGCCACGTCGTAGACCACCGCGCCCATGATCAAGCTGGCCAGCGTACAACGCAGCGCGGAGCGATAGACCTCGGCCGCGCCCGTGTCGCCGACGCGCTTCGGCAACACCCACATCAAGCCGAGCAGCTGCGCCACGGCCCCGGCGCTGGTACCTGCTGCGATGGCGGCGTGCCCCATCTGGGTCCGCAGCGAGAGGCTGACCGCGACGAACGCCACCAGGTTGAGCGCGCTGCACCAGACCGGCGTGCGCGTGTCGTTGTAGGCGTAATACATCCGCGTGATCGGGTGGATGGCTGCGACGGCCCACGTGGACGCGGCCATCCAGGCCAGCGCGCGCGCCGTCTCGCGCACGTGGTAGTCGCCGAACGCCCCGCGCCGGAAGAGCACAGCGATCGTCGGCTCGGACAGCACCACCAGCGCGACCGAGGAGGGGATCGCGACGAACAACGACAGGCGCAAGCTGTAGCGCAGCGTGGCCTTGGCTTCGCTGTGCTCGCCCTGACTCTTCAGTCGCGCGAGGCTCGGCAACGTCGCGGACGCCACCGCCAGCGCGAACAAGCTCTGGGGGATCTCCACCAGGCGCTGCGCGTAGTACAGAAAGCTCTGCGAGCCGGTCGGCAGGTAGGACGCAAACAACCGTGAGAGCATGATGTTCAGCTGGTAGATGCCGGAGCCCAGCACGAGCGGGCCCATCAGCTTGAGCGTCTTTTGGACCGCCGGGTCGCTGAAGTCGAGCCGCGGCAAGGGCAACAGGCCCTCGCGTCGCAGCTCGGGCCACTGCACGACCACCTGCAGCACGCCGCCGACCAGGGTCGCGAGCGCGAGCGCCGCGATGCTCGGCAGGCCGAGCCAGATCGCCGGCGCCACGAACAAGAACGGCGCAAGGATCACCGCGACGTTGAGCAAGGTGGGCGCGAACGCGGCGACGCCGAAGCGTCCCACCGAGTTGAGCAGGCCCATGCCGAGCGCGGCCATGCCGACGAACAGGATGTACGGGAAGACGATCTGGGTGAGCTGGACCGTCATCGAGAACTTCGCCGGATCGTTCTGGTAGCCGGCGGCGTAGAGCGTGGTCCAAAAGCTCGAGGTCAACACGCCCAGCACGCTCACTACGCTCAGGATCAGCAACATCGTGCCGTTGATCGCTGCGACGTACGCGCGTGCGCGCTCCTTGCCCTCGGTCTCGCGCACCTCCGAGAACACCGGCACGATCGCGGCCGATACCGCGCCTTCCCCGAGTACGCGGCGCAGCGTGTTGGGGATGGTCCAGGCCACGAAGAACGCATCGGTCGCCGCGACGCTGAAGTAGGCGGCGATGGCCGCATCCCGGACGGCGCCGAGCACGCGCGAGAACAGCGTCCCGATCGCCACGACCCCGGCGCGGCGGGCGATGGCGGCGCGCTCGCGATCTGGCTGATCCGTCACTGCATCGGGCATGGCCCCATGTAGCGGCAAGCCCCGGGCGAGGCAAGGAAGTTGCCGAAACTCCATGGTAAATCGCCGCGGAGCCGGGCGTCAGCGGGCGCGCGCTGGCGGGGCGCGAGGTTGACAAGGCGGGCTAGGGACGCTACCAGTGCCGGCCCGAGTTTGGATTTTGGAGCTATTCCGTGGCGAATCATGACTCTGCGCGCAAGCGCATCCGGCAGACTGCCAAACGCACCGAACGGCTGCGCCGCGTCCGCACCACCACGCGCACCTACATGAAGCGCCTGCGTGCTGCCATCCACAAGAACGACAAGCAGGGCGCCGAAGCCTCGCTCAAGCAGGTGGTCTCACAGATCGACCGCGCCGTGAGCAAGGGCGTGTTCCACCGCCGCACCGGCTCGCGCTACATCGCGCGGCTGGCCGCGCAGGTCGCCAAGCTCGGCGCGTGAGAGTGAGCGAAGCGAACCCGTGAAAGGGTGGGGCCCTGACGAGCTTTGCTCGGCGGGGCGGGGAAACGGCGACGTTTCCCCGGTTATTGGCTCGCGCGCGTCAGCTCGAGGATCGCGTTCTCCAGCGCGATCGCCGGCGGCGTCTTGCCGCCTTTCTGCATCAGGTCGGCCTCGGCCAGCACGCGAAAGGCGCGGCTCAACTCGTTGGGGCCGAAGCGGCGCGCGGCGTTGCCGAGCTCGCGGGCCTTGAACGGCGGCGCTCCGGCGGCGGCCGTCGCCTCCTGGGGTGACATGCCGCCGGCCAGCGCATCGCGCATGCGCGCGACGATGCGGATCTGTCGTGCCAGCATGGCCAGGATGCGCAGCGGTGGCTCGCGATCGCGGAGCAGCGAACTGGCCGCCTTCATCGCGACGCGTCGATCGCGCAGGCTCACCGCGTCGACCAGCGCCCAGATCGTGTCGACGCGCACGCGCGACACGCAGGCCTCCACGGCTTGCAGCGTGATCGGCTGGTCGGGCCCGACGTAGAGCGACAGGCGCTCGAGTGCGTCGTCGGCCGCCGACAGATCGGTGCCCAGCGCGTCGACCATCGCCGCGGCCGCGTCGTCGTGCAGCTTGAGCTGCCGGCGCTGGGCTTCCCGCAGGAAGAACTCGCGCATCTGCCCGATCTTGAACGGCTGCGCTTCCACCAGGTAGCCGAGCTGCTTGGCGGTCTTGCTGAACTTCGATCGCCCGTCGAGCTTCTCGGCGGTGAGCACCAGGCACGAGCTGTCGACGGGAGAGTTCAGATAGGCCGTCAGCCCGTCCAGCTCCTTGTCGGCGAGGTCGTCGACCGCGCGCACCAACACGAAGCGCGTGCCGCCGAGCATCGGCAGCGTGCGCGCGGCATCCAGGATGCGCGCGGCGCTGGTCTGCTTGCCGTTGAAGACGTCTTCGTTCCAGGAATCGCCCTGGCCGACGCTGGCCTTGCGCAGCGCGGCCACCGCGCGATCGATGAACAGCCGTTCGCTGCCGACGATCAACGCCACGTTCGGCCGCTCCCCGCGCGAGGCGCGGTCGATCAGGGTATGCACATCCATCCCCCGGTGTGTACACGTCGGCAGCCAGGACCGACAAGGATTTGGAGCGCGATCGCGCGCCGGCCAGCCAGGATCGGCGCGGCGCCGAACGTGCCCGGCCGGCGGCGTCGCGCGCGTGCCGAAAACTTGGCCCGTGCGCGGCTTCCATGGTTATCCGGGGAGATGGTCAACGCGCTCACGAGCACCCTGACACGCGCCAAAGAAATCGCGCAAAAGCGCCGTCAGCCCGCGTCGACCGCACACGTCCTGGTGGCGTTGTTCCAGGCCGACCCCGACGTGCGCTCGGTCTGCCTCGAGACCGGGGTGTCCGAGGCTGCGTTGCTCGGCGGACTGGCGCACATCTACGACGAGCGCATGAACGCGATCGACCTGGCGCTGGAGCGCACGCGCAAGCTGGCCGCGGCGCTGGGCGACGCGGAGACCAACGCGCTGCAGTGCTTGCTGGCGTTGACGCGCGAGGCGCGGTCCGCAGCCAGCGCGCTGCTCACCGGGCTGGGCGTGCAACCCGAGCTGGTGAGTCAGGCCAGCCTGGCTCGCCTCGAGCCGG
>DATEOF010000165.1:0-6030 GCA_035274465.1 Polyangiales bacterium | reverse complement strand
CCACCACGGCTCCGGCCGCACCACCCGCGCCAGCGCCGCTCCGAGCGGCAGCTCCGCCCGTATTGCCCGCGCCGCCGCTGGCTGCAGTACCAGCGCCTCCGCGACCAGCCGAGCCGATCACCGTGCCGGTCCCTGCCGCTGCGCGTCCCGCCCCGCCGCCCGGAGCTGCGGGGCCATTCCCGGCCGGCCCGCCCAGCCCAGGGGTCATGCTCGGTTCGTCGCTGCTGCAGGCTGCCAGTGCGAGTGAAGTCAGGAAGACGAGCGTGCGAATGCAGTTGTGCATGGAAATCCTCGTGTCAGATCGCGCCGGCGACACCCAACAGGACCACGGCACCGGTCTTCGCCGGCTCCGTGCCCACCACACTCAGGCCCGCCTGCATGATCGCGGCCATCGGGCCCATGGCGATGCTCGCAGTCGGCCCGACGATCAGATCGAATTCACCGTGGCCCTCGCGTTTCTCTTTTTCTTCCTCCTCACCGAGGTCGACGCGCAGCCGCGCATCCAGGCCCGCCTGCACCGCAGTCGAGACGCTGTACAGCGCGGCCAGTCGCAGCTCACCGTCGCGCTCCTCCGCCTCCGGCTCCTGGCCGTAGACGATGTTCGCAAAGGTCGAGAAGCGCCCAAACTTGCGACCGAGCGCCACGTTCACCTCGATCTCGCCCTCGGCCTCGGTGAAGCCCTCCGGGCGGTAGTACGCCCCAAAGCCCAGATCGATCCCGGCGTTCTCCTGCTTGAGCGCTTGCGCCCGAAGCCCCATCGTCGGCCGGAATTGATCGGGCGTCTGCGCGTAGAGCACGCCGACGCGCACGGCCAACCAGCTGATGATGCTGACGTCGAGCAGCGCCTCGGATTGCGCCGAGTCCTTCGCCGAGTCGTAGCCGCCGAACGCGACGAGGAACCCACGCTGCGAGTCGGTGCGCGGCGCGATCGTGGTCGGCAAGAACATGCCGGCCTCGGCGCTGGCGGCCGCCGGATTCTCCCCGCGGTCGGTGGGCGCGTCATCGCGAGCCTGCGCTCGCACCCTGCTCGGGGCGCCGCACGCCAAGATCGCCAACGTCAGACAGCCAAGTGCTCGAATAAACGCTCGAATGATCAGCATACCCTCTGTACCAATACGGGTATCCACCTGGACCACCGTTATGGGATCAGTAGTGCAATGTGCTGATCAGAGGTCAGACTAAGCGCGAATAATCTGAGTCACCGCATCGCCGGAGGCGTGGAATGCTCGACTCAGGGCGCGTACCAACCGCCCAGGCGCCTTGATCGTGGGGGCACCCAACCAAACCACGGCCACGCCGGTGATGCAGCTACCCTCGTTGGCGACGTGGTTGAGTAAGATCGGTAAGGCGCGGATGCCGGTCGTTTCTGTGAGCGTCCAGCTCGAAGTCACCGACTTGCTCTCGGTGCGCGCTTCGGTCTGCGTGGCGTCACGCGCGCTGAGCTCCTCATCGATGTATTTTGCAACAAGCGCGTCCAGGTCGTGCGGCATGTCCGGCCGTCCCTGGCGCGCGACCAGCACCGGGCCGTTGTGCTGCAGCAGGTACAGGCAACCGGCCTGCGCGCGCGTGCGCTGAACCAGCAGCGCCAGCGCCTGATCGGCGCGCTGCTGCGGGCCGTGCGCCGCGCTCAGCACCGTGGACATCACGGCGGCGGTCTCATCGTGCTCGCCCGGGTAGTTGCTCGGCACCACGGCCTCGGGCTCGATCAGCCCCGCGCGACGCGCGCCCTGCATCAAGCGATCGTAGCGACTCAGCAGCGGACTGTAGTTCGCGAGGCAGTACTCGGCCTCACAAGCTGCCGCATACTCCTTGAAGCCCGCAGCGTCGCCGGAACGCAACGCCACCCAGGCCCGAGTCTCGTACGCCGCACCCACCCGCACGCCGGTGGCCTCGGCCTCGCGCAGCCCCCGGAGCGCATCCTGCGCGCGTTGCGTGGCCTCGACGTGGTGTCCGAGCACGCTCTCCGCCTCTGCCAGCGGCAAGAGCAGCTCCGCGTTCACGCGAGTCAGCTGCGCGGCCTCGGCTTGCTTCAAGTACTCGCGGCCGCGCTCGAGCGCTTCCTCCGCGCGCTGCAGCCGTACCAGCGACCAGAGATGCGCCCGTGCACACCACATCCAGATCGCGTGCCGTCCCGGCGTCGCCCCCGCGAGCGCCAGCTCGAACTCGCCGACCGCGAGCCCGTGATCTCCGCGCAGCGACTGGTACAACCCGCGCGTGCAGTGCTCGACCGGCTTCCAACCCGGCAGCTTCTGCGCCAGCGCTTCCACGTCGGGCAAGACTTGCTTGACGCGCAGCAGGTCGCCGATGCCCGCATGGCCAAACAACAACTGCACCCAGTCTGCGCCTTCCAGGATCTGCGGCGGACGATTCTGGATCTGGTACAGCTCGAGCTGCTCGCGCAGTGCCTCGGCCTGGTTGCGATCGCCTCGATACAGGGCGTAGACGGCCCGGATGCGCAGCGCGGTCGCGGCGTACAGCGGGTTGCGGTCGAGAACGTCGATCCGGGAGAGCGCGGCCACCCGACCCATCTCGGCGTCCAGCATCGCGATGCCTTGCACAATCGCCGCGTGCACGTGCGTGTGCTCGATGCCCGTGAGCCCCGCCCCGTCGGGTTGCTCGACCCGCGCGAGCACGGCTTGAAAGCCCTTCTCCGCCTCATCGAAGCGCCCGCCGAGCAGGTGCAACGTGCAGATCACGTCGTCATGGACCAGCTGCAACGCCGGTGAGAGCGCTCCCAGCGGCGCGAGCTTCGGCAGCCTGTCCAACAGCCCGTAGTCGAGCGCTCGGCCGGCCGTGCCGATGCCCTGGATGGTCGTCCGCGCCAGGGTCTTCAGCGCATCGAACAACGGAAAGCCGCGATCGTTCTCGGGCGTGGCCTCGTAGCGCTGCTGCGCACCGGTGAGCGCGCGCTGCAGGCGTTCACCCGCCGGTACCTCGTCGCCCAGGCTCTCGTACAGATCGAGCCCGACGTCGTGGGCCAGCTGCGCGGCCAGCTCCTTCAGCACCTCGGGCTCGAGTCGCGCGGCCAGCATCGAGTAGCCCAGCAGCGCCGCCTGCAGCGTCATGCGCTGGGCGCGCGGCCGGCCCAGCTCGCGCGCGCTGGCGATCAGCTCGTGGAACGTCAGCGACCAGTCGTTGGGCAGAGTCTGGATGTAGTCGAACAGGAAGACGGGGTCATTGACGCGCTTGTCGCGGTTCTTGTCCAGGTCGGCCTGCATCACGTCGAGCGCGCGCGCAGCTTGGCCCGAACGCACCAGGTGCTGGACCATGCGAAACTCGTCCTCGGGACGATCGGACAGCAGCGCGGCGATGCGCGCGTGCAGCTCGCGCGCGTGCTCGGCGTCGAGGTCGTGCAGCAACACCGGCTGCCAGCCGGGGCGCGTGACGCGGTACTTGCCCTGGACGTCGGCGGTCAACACCTCCGCCGCACACAGCGCATGCAGATCGCCGTAGAGGCGCTTCTTGTCGCGATGTCCGCTCAGGCTCATGCACTCGTCGAAGCTGCGGCTGGCTGCACCGTCCAGCACCATCGCGCGCGCCAGCTCGAGGGCCTCTGCGCGCAGATCGGCAGGCAACGTGAGCGTCAGCCCGGCGGACAGCTCGGCGAGATCCAGCTTGCTCGGCAGCGTCCACTGTCCCGCCGCGTAGTGCACGCGCCGCTCGCGAACCAGATACTGCGCCAGCTGCATCACCAGCCGCGGGTTGCCGTGCGAGGTGGCGTGGATGCGATCGGCCACCAACCGCACGTTGGGCACTTCGCCGAACACCGAGCTCACGAGCTGCAAGGTCTGCTCTGCGCCCAGCTCGCGCAGGTGCAGCGCCTCCGAGGCGTCCCGGATCACCGCCAGCGCTTGCGAGGCGGCGTTGGCAGGCGCCGAGCTCGGCACGGTCACCAGCAACATCAAGCGCGCCTCGCGCGCCGCGTGCGCGAGCAGCGCGAGCAGCGCCGCCGACGGCTCGTCGATGCGTTGCAAGTCGTCGACCGCCAGCAACAACAGCCGCTGCCCGGCCACGCGCAGCAAGCCATCGCGCAACGTCGCCTGCAGCTGAGCACGCGGCGTGGTCTGCTCGCTGCCGCCGGCGGCCGGCAGCAGATCGGGCGAGATCACTCGCAACTCGTGCGCGTGCGGCTCGAACGTACTGGCGAACAACTCGGGCGCCTGCGCGCGCAGCTGTGCGAGCAAATCGGCCGCCGCACCCCACGGCCGGTCGACGCCGGCCTGCGCCGCGGTCGACAGCACGAGCGCGCTCTGCAGCTTGGCTTCCAGCACACAAGCATCCAGGAAGCGCGTGCGGCCGGCGCCTTCGACGCCGCCGATGATCACGCTACCGCCCGAGCCCTCGGCGGCGCGGCGGATCTGACGCTGCACGCGCGTCAGCGGTTCGGCGCGCGCGACCAGCGTGGGCGTCGAGACGTAGGCCTCGCGAACCAGGAGCGCCTCGTCCAGCTCACAGCCGCCGATCGCGCTCAGGCGCTCCATCACCTCGCCGGCGTTGACGCAGCGCTCGGACGCCGACAGCTGCAGCAGCGACAACACCAGCTCGTCGAGCGCCGGCGGGATATCCGCCACGCGCTCCGAGGGAGGCGCCGGCGGCGTGCGCCAGAGCTCGGGCAGCTCGGCCAACGTGCGCGCGGGATAGGCGTGCGAGCCGGTCAGCGCGTAATACGCCGTCGCGCCCAGCGAGTAGAGATCGGTGCGGCCGTCGATCGCCTGGCCGTGCAAGGCCTCCGGAGCGACGAAGGGCGGCGTCCCGACCACGTGTTTGTTGCGTCCGAAGCAGGCCATCGAACCGAAGTCGAACAACTTCGCGCGATCGTCCTGCGTGCAGCGGACGTTGAGCGGTGTCAGATCGCGGTGGACGAACCGCCGCGAGTGCAACAGCGACAGCGCCGAACACACATCGCATAACAGGCGGCAGACCTCACGCCAACCGATCGGTGAACGCCGGCGCAGGTCGCCGCCGCTCAAGAGCTCCATCGTATAGAACGGGCCGTGCTCGTCGGTCTGATAGTCGTAGACCTCGATGATGCGTGGATGCACCAGCTGTGAGAGTGTCCAAAACTCCTGCTCGAACAGGCGCGCCACCTGGCCATCGCCAGCCAGCGCATCCAACAAGCGCTTGAGCGCCAGCACTCGACCGCTCACGGCATCGCGCACCTGGAAGACTGCCGCCATGCCTCCACGGCCGAGCAGCTTCTCGACGTGATACCGCTCGCCGATCAGCGCAGGCGTGGACTCTCGCCACGCTGAATCGGCTTTGGACATTGCCCTGACATTGTAGCGACTCCGCACCACACATCGCGAGGTGGTGCAACCTGCGTCGATGAGCGGCTAGAGGCTCTAGGCTTTGCGGTCGACCAGCTCGCCCAGCATGGCGTCTGCTGTGCGCAACACTGCGAGGTTGGCTGTAAACGCGTGCTGGCTGCTGATCTGGCTGACCGTCTCTTCAGCGAGATCGGTGGTCGATTCGGGCGCGGCGCCGGCCTGTGCGTGCAGCCCTTGGCGTGTATACACCGCAGGACTCACACCGCCATGGTCTTGCGAGCGACTCTCGACCCGGCTGGCCACGTAGCCATCGGTGTTGATGTTGGCGACGTTCTGCGCCGATTGCTCGAGCCGGCGCGTTTCCGCACGCAAGCCACTGTTGGCGATCGACACGACGCTTCCGAGCTGCATCCTCTCAATGTAGCTGACGGCTGCGGGCGGGCTAGCCCACTCGCGGCGACGATGTAGTCAGTGGGAAAAGCGTGCGATTGCTCGGGCATTGTGCGTCTTGAGCCGTCATCACCCAGCTTCGAGACTTAGTTTTGGACGGAGGACGTCTCGCATGAGAACAGGTTGTCTCGCGCTCGCTGTGTTGGCCGTGATGGGTTGCGGCTCGGATCCCGAAGAGCAGATGGACACGGCGGAAACTGGAGGAGCAGGCACGCCCGATCCGGGGGTGGCAGGCGCAACCTCGGGCAGCGGCGCCGGCGGCAGCGGCAGCGGAGGCAGCGGCGGCAACGGCGGCAACGCTGCTGGCAGCGGC
>DATEOF010000164.1:0-7631 GCA_035274465.1 Polyangiales bacterium | reverse complement strand
CGTCAGCAGGAGAGCACAGCCGAGTGCGCTCCAACGCCAAAGGTTGCTGCGGCTGCTCATCGGATCACCAGGCGTTCGGGGGTCCAGACTGCGTCTGGGGTACGGGGTGCAGGCCTGAGCCAGGTCCTGGGTGCAGCGCGGGCCGTTTGATACAGCGCCTGGCTCGCGAGCAAGAGCTTGGTCGGAGTCGGGACGATCGCCCGGCCGGCGAGCGGGTTGCAGCCGTGCGCGCGCACGCGATCGCCGATGGCGGAGTAGACGCTGCGCGCGGTGCGGACCGCCAGGCTGCAGCGCAGCGACAGATCACCCATGCCGCGGTCGGCAGAGACGTAGTATTCGTCGGCGTACTCGAGCAAGTGCGCCGTCGCGCCCGCAGCCGCACTCGCGAACTGTTCGGGGAACTCGCCGCCCTGGGGCATCAGCAGCTCGCGAAGGCCGGCAGCACCGTGCGCCGCGAGCAGCTCGTCCGGCAGGTACAGCCGGCCGCGTTGCCAGTCCTCGAGCACGTCGCGCGCGATGTTGGTGAGCTGCATGGCGATGCCGAGGTGCGCCGCGTGTTCGAGCGCGCGCGGGTCGCGCACCCCCATCACGTGGCACATCATCAAGCCCACCACGCCGGCGACGCGGTGCGCGTAGAGCGCGAGCTCGGGCACGTTGCGGTACGCGACGCGCTCGACGTCCATCTGCATGCCCAAGAGCAGCTCGTCGAGGTAGACGCGCGGGATCTCGCAGTCCCGCACGACTTGCTGGAACGTGGCCAGCGCGGGCTCGGGCGGCACCGCCGCGGCGTACACCCGATCGAGCTCTGCGCGCAGCGCGGCGAGCCGGCTCGGTTGTTCGGACAACGGTGCGAGGTCGACCTCGTCGTCTGTCCGCCGGCAGTACGCATACAGGACGACCACGTTGCTGGCGACGTCGGGCGGCAACAGCCGTGCAGCCAGCGCGAAGCTCTTCGAGTTCTCCGCCAAGACGCGTCCGGCGTCCTGGCGCGCGCGATCGCTCTTCATGATGCGAAGTCCTGCAAGATGACCCGCGCCGTGGCTTTGGCCGAGTTGACCACGCCGGGCACACCGGCGCCCGGATGTGTCCCCGCGCCGACCAGGTACAGCCCAGGGATCGAGCCGTCGCGATTGTGCGGGCGAAACCACGCGCTCTGGGTGAGCTTGGGCGCACAGCTGAAGGCGGCACCGTGGTACGCGGCCAGCTCGTCGCGGAAGTTCTCGGGCGTGAACGCGCGCTGCGTGATCACGTGGCGCCGCAAGTCCGGCAGCTGGGCCTCGAGGTAGCACAGGATGCGCTCGGCGTAGCGCGGCGCGAGCTCCTGCCAGTCGAGCGGCGCGTGGCCCAGGTGCGGAACGGGCGACAGCACGTAGAAGCCGTCGCAACCCTCGGGCGCGAGGCTGGGATCGCTGACGGTCGGCGCGTGCAAGTACAGGCTGAAGTCCTCGGGCAAGCTCGCCCCGTGAAAGATCTCGTCGAGCAGGCCCTTGTAGCGCGGTCCAAACAACACGGTGTGGTGTGCGATGCGATCGCGGTACAGCCGGTTCGTGCCGAAGTACAGCACGAACAGCGACATCGACCAGTCCAAATTCGCCAGCTTGCGCGCGGTACGCGCCGCGCTCGGTACGCCGCGCAACAGATCCGCGTAGGTGTGGTGCAGATCGGCGTTGGATACGACCAGGTCGAAGTCGGTCGCCCTACCCGGCGTGTGCAGCCGGTGACGGCCTTGCACCAGCTCGATGCGCTCGACCGGCGTGTTCAGCTCGAGCTTGCCGCCCAGCTCCTCGAACAGACGCACCAGCGCCTGCACCAGCGCGCCGGTCCCACCGCGCGGAAACCACACGCCGCCCGCACGCTCGAGGTGGTGGATCAGCGTGTAGATCGAGCTGGTCTCGAACGGATTGCCGCCCACGAGCAGCGTGTGAAACGACAGCGCCTGCCGCAGGTGTTCGTCGCGCACGAACTGGCTGACCGTGGCGTAGACCGAGCGGTCCGCGCGCAAGCGAGCCAGCTGCGGCGCCACGCGCACCATGTCGCTGAAGCGCAGGAACGGTTCGGCGGCGAGCTCGGTGTAGCCCTTGTCGTAGACCTGCTTGGCATACTCCACGAAGCGCAGGTAGCCGGACGCATCCGAGGGCTTGCGGCGATGGATCTGGGCCAGCATGTTGCGGCTGTCGCCGTCGTAGTCGAACCGATCGCCGTCGTCCCAGAGCAAGCGGTAGAAGGGAGTCACGGGCAGGAGCTCGACGTAGTCCGAGAGCTTGCGCCCGACGTCGCTGAACAGCTCCTCGAGACAGGCGGGCGCGGTGATCACGGTGGGTCCGGCGTCGAACACGAAGCCGTCTTGCTTGAACACGCGCGCGCGGCCGCCGGGCTGCGCGTCGCGCTCGAAGACCACGGTCTGAAAACCGGCGGTCTGCAGGCGGATCGCGACGGCCAGGCCCCCGAAGCCGCTGCCGACCACGGCGACCTTGCGTTCAGCCTTCGACATAGCTGCGCTCCAGCCGCACCAGCTCCTCGGCGAGCTCGGAGAACAGCGGGCTCTCGCCGATGGTTGCGGCGAGCTCGGCCAGCGCCGACTGAAAGTGCGCACGCACGCGGCGCGTCCCGAACCCACCCAGTCGGAAGCGCAGGCGCTCGATCAGCGCCTCCGGCACGCCATCCTCGCCGCGCGACAGGAGCTCGCGGCGCAGCTGTTCGTAGGGCGCGGCGTCGAGCTCCTCGGCCAACCAGGCCCAGACGAAGGTCGCGCGCGAGTGCTCCAGATCTTCGAGCGCCTTGGCGCGGCGGCGAGCGTTCTGGATGCCGCTCACGTCGTCGAGCATCTGCAGACCCACGCCGAGCGCGCAGCCGAACGTGTCGAACGCGTCGACCCGAGCTTCGTCCGCGCCCGCGGCCACCGCGCCCAACGAAGTGGCCAAGCCGAGCAAGCCACCGGTCTTGAGCGACGCGATCGCCATCACCACCCCCGGCACGTCGGCCTGCGCCAGCTCGTCCACGCGCACCGATAGATCCAGCGCCTGACCCTGGTGGCAGCGCATCAGGCAGCGCGCCAGCCGCTCGTGCGCGAGCAAGCGAGTCGGCGCACTCAAGCCGCTCTGGGACAGCAACACCTGTGGCCAGAAGTAGAGGAAGTTGCCCGCATTGAGCGCCAGCGGCACGCCGATGTTGCGATGCAGACAGGGCGCGTCGCGTCGAAACTCCGATTCGTCCTCGATGTCGTCGACGATCAGCGATCCAGCGTGGAGGCTCTCGATGATCGTCGCCAGCTCGCGCGGCGGCGCGCCATTACCACCCGCCGCCAGGCGAAAGCCGAGCTCGACCAGCCGGGCACGGAAACGCTTGCTGGGACGCCCCAGGAACTCGCGCAGTGGATCGAGCAGTGCGTCGTCCCACAACTGCGCCGGCACCGCGGCCAGCAAGGGATCGCGGCTGCGCTGGCCGATGCTGCGTTCGAGTGAAGCCACGATCTCCGGAACTGGACCTGCGACATGGGGTGCGGTTCTGCCGGAAGCAGTCATTAGGACCTCGAAGCGATGAAAGCGTGAGTCAGCGAGAAGCCACGTGGCGGACGCCCCAACAAGATGCGCGCGCGATCGACGCGCGTCAGCTCCAGCGCGTAGAAACGCGCGATGACGGCAGGCGGCAGCGTATAGAAGCGCGCGAATACGTTCCACATCTCTTCGGGCGCGAAGCAGTGAAACAGCAAACGATTCAGCTCCTGTGCGTAGCGCGCCTGACCCTTGTGGCGCCGCAGCAGTTGCGCAAACTCGGGACCGAACGCGCGCTCGGGCGCGTGCTCGGCGAGGTGCAGCGCGAGGCGGAGCGCCACGGGCAGCGAGTAGCCCGTGGCAGGGTGAAAATATCCGCCTGCATAGCCGGCGCGCAGTGGCGAGCAGGTATCGAACGCGAGTGGGTTCGTCCAGGGCATCGGCAGCACGCCCGTCTCCTCGCGCAGACACTCGCCGACGGCGCCGAAGCGCTGCGCGTAAGCATCGATCTCCGAACGCGTGGCGTCGAGATCGAGCAGCGGCGAGCGAGAAAAGCACGTATCCTCGACCAACAACCGATCCGCGGCCAGCGGCACCACGTAGAAGAAGCGAAAGCCATCGCGCTGCGGCACGGTCGCGTCCATCAACACTGGATGGCGCAGGCCGTGCGGCGCGCGAGTGCGCAGCTCGCGCCCCAAGAACTTCTGGTAGCCCGCGCGTTCGCCTGGCTGTGCCCGTCCCGGACCACGCGCGTCGACCACCAGTGGAGCCTCCAGGAGCTCGCCGTCTGCCAAAACCACCCTCTCTGATGCAATCGAGCTCGCAGGCGTTCCCAACAACAATGCGCAGCCGGGCGCCTTCCGTAGCCGCTCCTGCAACACCTGGTCGAAGCGCTCGGAGCTGATCACCGAGTACGACGCCTCGAGCGCACGCGCGAAGCCCGGGAAGCGCACCTCGTAGCGCTCGAAGCGCGCCACCAGGAGCGGCTCGATCCAGCTCCGGGCGGCGTCGGGGACGTCGGACGCGTGCAGCGACCAGGTGTGGTTGCCACCCAGGGCGGGGCCGGCCTCGACCAGCGCGATGCGGCGGGCGGGGTCCCGCTGCAGGCACGCCAGCGCGATCAGTCCGTTCTGCAGGCCGCCGCCGACCAGCACCATGTCGAAGCTGCGATGCGTGGCCGATCGACCGCTGCGAGCGTGCATACCGTGGGACTCATGGGCACGGCGCGCTTCCTGTCAAGGTCGGGTCCTCCCCTCCTGTCGGGGGACCGCACCGACCCCCCGGGCTGGCGACCGCGCGAAGCAGCCCACCAACCCTCGCCTGCGCTGAGCATACAAACGTATTCTATTCGTAAGCGTATGACAGTGCCTATGACAGGCACTGGTACTAACAAACGCTGTTAGCCCGATGAGGCACGATCGGTAGACTGACTGTCCCAACCTACATTCCCCACCATCGGATCGTTACTCAGCAGAGATGACCCGAATCTAAATCCCGTAAGTGGTGAGCGGTCAGCAGCGTGACCCGCTGAAAACCCCGGGTTTTGGCCGCACAGTGTGCGCCGATGTGTTTCGTTTCTACCAACCTTTGCAGGCGCGCATCTGTGTGTACTTCGCGTCCGCATATTGGAGCGGCAACGCCACGCACAGGCGATCACTGGGATAGGGGCGTAGCTCGGCTATACTGTCGTCGGGTGCCTTACGTCATGCGTTGGTTTGATCTGTCATTTCGGCTCGCGCCAGGCGTGCTCTGCACGGTATTCGGCTGTTTTGCGCTGAATTGCAGTGTGTACGACCCTGACCTGATCGTGGGTAAACCCCCGCAGGGCATCGGCACGACGCCTTCGCACGTCGCTGGTAGCGGCAGCGCAGGCAAAGATGCAGCTAATTCAGACGCTCCGGATTCGTCGATGGATGCTGATTCTGGCCTGCCGTCAACAACGGCAGTGCCGATCGACACGACGCACTGCGGTGATGGTCGCGTCAGCGGCGAGGAGAAGTGCGATATCGCGATCACCTCGGGCATGCCGGGCGCGTGTCCGACGTCGTGTCCCGACTTGGCTCCCTGCAATCCACGCGCACTCAACAACTCCGGCTGTCAGGCGGAATGCGTGCCGTTGCAACTGATCTGTAAGAGCGGCGATGACTGCTGCCCGGGCAACTGCACGGACAAGAACGACGCCGACTGTTCGTCGAAATGCGGCGACAAGATCGTGCAGCCCGAGGACGGCGAGACGTGCGAGCCCGGCACCGACAAGCCGTGCAAGAAGAGCGACGCCGAGTGCAACGACAACGATGCGTGCACCAAGGACAAGCTCATCGGCAACCCAGAGAACTGCAACGCGCTCTGTACCCATGAGCGCATCACGGATGCGAAGGCAGGCGACGGCTGCTGTCCGCCCGGCGCAAACCTCAATACCGACGCCGACTGCAAGGCCGTGTGCGGTAACAAGGTGCGCGAGACGGGCGAGGACTGCGACGGCACCACGGGCTGCAGCGCGCAGTGCAAGCTGACCCTGCAACCGGATCAGATCGCGTGCCTGGAGAAGTTCGGCAACAAGGGCGACGACTGCGCCAAGTGCTCGTGCATGAACTGTGCGGCCAGCTACCTGGCCTGCATCGACGGCATGGATGCGATGGCCAACATGCAGTGCAACACGGTCTTGACCTGCGCGCGCCAGAAAGGTTGCTTCGGCTTTGCGTGTGTGTGCGGCGACATCCTGTGCATCGACCAGAACGGCGAGTGCAAGGCCGAGGTCCTGGCAGCCGCTGGAACCATGGACCCGTCGACCGCATTGATGCGCGGGCAGGACCCGACCACGACGGTAGGCAAGGCCTACACCGCCGACACCTGCCGCATGAACCAGTGCCAGCAACAGTGCCGCGGTAGCGCGCGCGCGAACGCCAACTAAAACGATCGCGAGTACGAGGCGTGGCACTTGAACGGCTGGCAGCCGAAAGCCACGTTGCTGCCCGCTCGCTTGCTCGCGTGCTCGGAGCTGTTACCGCTCGCGACCACCAGCAGCACGCCGCCCACCGCCGCGAGCGCACCGCCCGCGCTCGCGAACACGCGCGCCATGGTTTGACGCGTGCGCATGCGCTCCATCGCCTCCGAGAACGCGACCTGATCGGTGGCTTCGCGCGCTTCGGTCTCGGCTCGGCTGCGCATCACCTCGAGCGTCACCGCTCCTCCGAGGGCGGCCACACCCGCGCCCAGGGCCGCGAAGCCGATCGTCCGGGTGACAGAGGTCTTGCGTCGCGCACTGGCGACCTGCTCGGGCGAGAGCGAGCGCTCGGGCGCGGGTTTGGCGCCCGCGGCCTCGGCCGGAGACACCTCTGTGCCGGGCGCAGGCGCCGGCTTCTCGGGCTGGAGCTTCGCGACCACGTCGAGCGCGCGATCCGCAGGCAGCTCGAACTCGACGACAGCCGTCGCGTGGCCCGCCTTGCGGAATTCCGCGCGGTGCGGCCCGGGCCGCATGTCGAGCGTGATCGGTGTGGTGCCGATCGGCTCGGCGTCGAGCAGCACGCTCACGCCCCCGGGCTTCGCCGCGAAGGTCACCTGCTGGATGCCGAGCTCCGCGAGCTTCTTCGCGAGCGACTCGGCGCGCACGTTGACCTGTGCGCGATCCGCGGCCCGAGGCGCGCGGCGCAGATACTCGCGGTAGTACGAGAGCGCGTGGGACGTGTCGCCCTGAGCCTCGTAGGCCCGAGCGGTGTTGAAGGCCGTCTCGGGGCTCGGGTGCAGGGCATCGGCGCTGAGGAAGGCCTGAATGGCTTCCTCGTAGCGCTGCTCGGCGAAGGCTGCGACGCCCACGCGGTGCTGCGCGCGTGCTTCCTGAACCGTGTGGTCCCGGACGCCCTGATCGAGCGGCACCGGGGTCTGGGCCCTCACCAGCCAGCACGGCAGCGCGAGCCACGTGCCCAACATCCATGCGACCGTGCGCCGGGATAGCAGCATCGCCGCCTCACCAGGGGTTCTTCAGGCCGAGCTCCGCTTCGCTGGCGGGCGCACGACGCTTGATGCTGAGCACAGGCTTTGAAGGCGCCACGGGCCGTGCAGCCACCAGCGGCGGTTCGGCGCGGAGTGGCGGCGCAGGCGCACGCGCAGGCGGCTCGGGCGGTGCGGGTGGGGCCTCGGACG
>DATEOF010000163.1:0-4674 GCA_035274465.1 Polyangiales bacterium | reverse complement strand
TTGTCGAGCAGCGCGGCGAGACCCAGCGGTGCATTCGGCGAGGCCGGCGCCGCAGCCTCCGCCCGCTCGTAGGCCTCGAGCGCGGTCGCGAGGTGCCCGTGGCGCTCGGCGATCTCCGCGCGCGCCAGCCAGGCCGACTCGGCGTACGGATCTTGAGCGAAGGCCTCCTGGAGCACCTCCAGGGCGCGCGAGCTCTGACCGGCGAGGTCGAGCGCGCTGGCGTAGCGCGAGAGCAGGTGCGGGTCCTCGTCCGCACTCGACAGCGCGTTCCGGTAGGCGTCGAGCGCCGGCTCGAGCTGGTGCTTGGCCCGCCAGATCTCCGCTCGCATGAACCACTCGTACGCGTAGGGCGATCCCACGCGGCGCGGCGCGGGAGCCGGAGTCTGGGCGGCCACGCGGCTGACGCCGATCACGCAGAGAATGCATGCTGCCGCACGCATGAAGCCGAGCATTCGCGAACGATAGCGCTGTTGAATCGCAAAGGGGACCTACCTATGATTCGGCAGCAAGCGGCAGGGAGGCAGGGATGAGCGACTCGGACCCGGACTATCTCGACCTGTTCGCTGCCTGGCTCCACGGTCTGGGCGACGACGCCGAGCAGCTCACGGCGATCGTCAGCGCCGATGTGGTGCCGGACGCGCCGCGCCAGCTGGTCGTCGGCGGGTTGAATTATCTGTTCAAGACGCTCGACTTGATCCCCGATGGCATCGACGACATCGGCTACCTGGACGACGCGTTCGTGCTGCGTGTGGCAGCCGAGCTGGCCATGCAGGAGGACGTCGGTGAGCTCGAGGCCGAAGGCCTGCGCACCCTGAATCGTCTGTCGAGCGACGTGGACGCCATCCGCGAGTTCCTGGGCAAAGACTTCTCGCGCCTGACCGACTACGTGAAGGGCCTGCGCAAGGCCGCGGCGCGCGGTCGCTCCGTCGCCGACATCGTGCGCGACGAGCCCACGCGGAAGGCCTTTTTGGTCGACGTGCGCGACTTTTGCCGCTCGTACACGCCGCCTCGTTTCGCGCGCGAGGAAAAGAGCCTGGTCAAGTTGCGCGCGTTTTTCGACGCCAAGCTGCCCAAATAACCGGGGGAACGTCGCCGTTCCCCCGCCCCGCCGAGCAAAGCTCGTCGGGGCCCCACCCCTTCACGAGGTTCGCTTCGCTCATGCGCGAGCTGACGAACACACGTCGAGCCGCGGCCCTGCGCGTTTTCGCAGGTGCGTCGTGCACGCCGCCGCTGTTGAACTTGCGGGGCCGCGCGCCTATAACCTCCCCGTGCACGTGATTTTCCGTGCTCGTTGAAAGGCTTAGCGCTCCGATGAATCCCCTCGTGATGCTGGTGCTGCTGATCTCGATGATCGGCTTCTTCCTCTGGTCGGCCGCGCGCCGCGGTGCGGCGCTGGTGAACGCCAAGCCGGAGCCTCGCTTCACGATCGAAGGCGATCACCTGGCGAACCGCATCAAGAACACGGTGGTGTACGCGCTCGGTCAGTACAAGATGCCGTACTACCGCGCGGCCGGCCTCGCCCACGTCGCGATCTTCTTCGGTTTCGTCGTGTTGGGGTTGAACACCACGCTGCTCTGGGCGCGTGGCTTCGATCCGGACTTCAACGTCTTCGGCCTGTTCGCGCTCACGAACCCGATCGGCATTGGCTACAACCTGCTCAAGGAGCTGTTCCTGGTCCTCGTGCTGCTGGGCTGCTCGGTGTTCTTTTATTACCGCATCGTGGTCAAGTCCAAGCGCATGACGCTGGGCGTCGAGGGCCTGATCATCCTCGGCATCATCTCGGTGATGATGATCGCCGACATGGTGTACGGCGGCGCGAGCATGGCGCTGCATGCTGCGCAGGGCGGCGAGCCGGTGCACATGAACATGGCCGAGCCGCTGGCTTCGATCTGGGGCCTGGCGTTCGCCGGCCTGCCCGAGAGCACGCTCACGGTGCTGCGCCACGCCGGCTTCTGGACCCACGCTTCGCTGCCGCTGATCTTCTTGAACCTGCTGCCGTACTCGAAGCACTTCCACGTGATCACGTCGATCCCGAACGTGTTCGCGATGAACGAGCAGCCGAACAAGCTGCCGACGATCAGCGATCTGGAAGGCAAGGTCGAGCGCGAGGAGCCGATCGGCTTCGAGAAGATCACCGACCTGTCCTGGAAGGACGTGCTCGACTTGTACACCTGCACCGAGTGCGGGCGCTGCAGCGACAACTGCCCGGCCTACACGACCGACAAGAAGCTCTCGCCCAAGCACGTGACGCTTGCGCTGCGCGATCATCTGTACGCCGCCGAGCCGCAGCTCATCTACCGCGGCACGTCCGCGGAGCTGAGCGAGGGTGAGCTGGGCCAGCGAGAGCACCACGAGATGCACCACGCCGATCCGCCGAAGGACGCCTACTTCGTCGACAACCGCGTGGTCGATCTGATTCCGAACATCCTGAACCCCGAGGTGGTTTGGGCCTGCACGACCTGCCGCGCCTGCGAGGAGCAGTGCCCGGTGATGATCTCGTACGTCGACAAGTTCGTGCAGATGCGCCGCAACTTGGTGATGATGAAGAACGAGTTCCCGGCCGAGCTCATGAAGCCGTTCAACGGCATCGAGACCAACGGCAACCCGTGGAACATGTCGCAGATGGATCGCGCCAACTGGGCCGAGGGCCTGGACGCGCCGCTGATCGGCGACCACCCGGACGCAGAGGTGCTGTACTGGGTCGGCTGCGCCGCCAGCTACGACGATCGCGCCAAGAAGATCGCGCGCGCCACGGTGCAGCTGTTGCAGCACGCCGGCGTGAACTTCGCGATCCTCGGCACCGACGAGACCTGCACCGGCGATCCGGCGCGGCGCGCGGGCAACGAGTTCCTGTTCCAGATGATCGCGCAGCAGAACGTCGAGACGCTCAAGGGCGTCGAGGCCGACAAGAAGAAGATCGTCACCACGTGCCCGCACTGTCTGAACACGCTGCTCAACGAGTATCCGGACTTCGGCGGGCACTATGACGTGGTGCACCACAGCGTGTTCCTCGAGGACCTGGTGGCCAAGGGCAAGCTGGTGCCCAAGAACCCGCAGAACGAGAACGTGGTGTTCCACGACAGCTGCTACCTCGGCCGCTACAACGACGTGTACGACGCGCCGCGCAACGTGCTGAAGTCGATCCCGGGCGTGAAGCTGACCGAGGTCAACTACTGGAACAAGAACAAGGGCCTGTGCTGCGGTGCCGGTGGCGCGCAGATGTTCATGGAAGAGCAGAACGAGAAGCGCGTGAACGTGAAGCGCACACTGCAGCTGCTCGACACGGGCGCGAAGACCATCGCCAGCGGCTGTCCGTTCTGCATGACCATGCTGACCGACGGCCTCAAGGCGCAGGAAAAAGAGGACTCGATCAGGCAGCTCGACATCGCCGAGATGCTGGCCAAGTCGGTCGGCGTCGGCGCGGTCGCGGAGACGCAAGCCGCGGAGTAGGAGTAGCCCTCCGCCCGGACGGTTTTGGGCGATTATCGCGCCGGGCCGGGCGCGCAGGGCAAGGCGCGACGACGAGGAATAGTCGCGACTATTTTGAGGAGCAACGCAGCCATGCGCGTCCGGAACAAGCGAGAATCGCTCAAAATCGCCCGGGCGGAGGGCTAGTGCCATGGAGGGGGGATCCGCGCTCGGCGCGGTGCTGCGCGTGCTGCTGGCGTTGATCGGCGTGTCCGGTCTGGCCTGGGTGGTGCTGTCGGCGCTCGCCCGGCGCGGCCTGCTCGGCGATCTGCGTCGCACGTCCGGGCGCGTGCGCGTGCTGGAGCGCGTGGCGCTGTCGCCGCGCCGGCAGCTGTACCTGGTGCAGGCGGATGCGCGCGTGTTCTTGCTCGGTGCGGGTGAGGCCGGGCCGCCGTCGCTGATCGCCGAGCTCGAAGCCGAGCCAGCCCTGCCGCTGCGAGCGGCAGGTGGCGCGGAGGCGGCGAGTTGACGTGTCGGAGACGGTCGTCTGGGTGGTGGCAGTCTCGCTCCTGCCCTTCGTGCTGATGGTCTCCACCAGCTTCGCCAAGCTCGCGGTCGTGCTGGCGATGTTGCGCAACGCGCTGGGCGTGGGCGGTGTGCCCGAAGGCGCTGTGATCGGCGTGCTGGCTGCGCTGCTGAGCGTGTACGTGATGCTGCCGGTCGGGCGCGAGATGGTGGTCGCCGGCGCGCCGCTCGCGCCGCGCGTGGATCTACGCGCCCCGCTGGCGGGCGACAGCGGTCGCGCGCTGTCGCAGCTGCTCGAGCGCGGGGCCGAGCCGCTGCGCGCGTTCATGGAGCGCAACTCGGGCGGCCCCGAGCGCGGCTTGTTCCTGGAGTTCGCGCGACGGGGCTTGAGTGGCGATTCGCGCGAAAGCGTGCAGGAGCGCGACCTGCTGGTGGTGTTGCCCGCGTTCTTCGTGACCGAGCTCAAGGAGGCGTTTCAGATCGGCTTCTTGCTGCTCCTGCCGTTCCTGGTGCTCGACCTGGTGATCGCCACGATCCTGGCGGCGCTCGGCATGCCGGCGCTCTCGCCCACGACCGTGGCGTTGCCGTTCAAGCTGCTGCTGTTCCTGAGCGTCGACGGCTTTCGCACGCTGCTCGACGCGCTGGTGCGGGGCTACGTCTGATCCGGAAGGCTCGCGCCTCATGGCGCGACCCTTCCGATGATAATCAGTCGCCGGCGCTGCGCGGCGGCTCCGGAAGGCA
>DATEOF010000162.1:0-5408 GCA_035274465.1 Polyangiales bacterium | reverse complement strand
CGAGCTTCGGCGCGGCGGAGGCAGCGGAGCGACTCGAAGAGGTGTGGCCGCAGGCCGCCGGCGATCTCGACGACGACGGCCGCGACGATCTGATGTCCTCGACTGAAGGGAGCTCGCTGGTGTTCTACGGCGCGCGCGAATTGCACGACCAGCTCTCGGCCGCAGACGCCGATGCGCTCCTCACGCACCCGCTCGCGCCCCAGGGTTCATCGCTGGGACCCGTGGCGTCGATGATCTCCAGCTTCGGCGACCTCGATCGCGACGGCATGGCCGATCTCATCGTGACCAGCGAAGTGACGGACTCGGTCGGTTTCGTGTACGGCCGGCATTGGTCGGGAGAGCTCGAGCTGGCGCACGACTTCACGCTCGAGGTCGAGCTGCTCGGCAAGCAGTACATCGCGGGCGTCGGCACTGCGGACCTCGATGGCGACAAGACGACGGAGATCCTGGTCAGCGTCGCCGGGTACGCCCGGCAAGTGCCCGTCGGTGTGTACGTCGTACGCGCAGGCAAGGGCGAGCGCCTGGAGGGGCGTAGAAGCTTGCGTGCGAGCGAACGTTGGATCGCCCCGGAGCAAGACCCCACGGGCGCGGTCTCTGGCCTGGGGTTCGAGGTCGGTGTGAGCGGTGATGTCGACGGAGACGGCGGCCAGGACATCCTGACCCACCTCGCCTACGACACCGAGTTCAACGTACTGCCGGTGTTCCTGATCCCGAGCACGCCGCGAACCAAGGACTGAGCACCTTCAGTGGTGGTGCTCATGCACGTGCACGTTGTGCCGCGCAGCGCCGTGGTAGTGATAGTCGCGGTGGTAGACCGGGCGCGGTGCCACGTAGACAGGATGATAGGGGCGCTGCACGAACCACGGGTGTGAGTACCACGCGAAGTACACGCGGCCGTGCACGCCCCAGTAAGGCACGGGGCCGTAGTTGAAGACCCATGGCGCGGCGACCCAGCTCCAGCCGAAGGTCGGCCCGTACACGTACATGACTGGGTTCCCCTGCACCGGAACGTAGGTGTACGAGGGCGCGTACGGCATCCAGACCCAGCCGTATTGTTGCGTGTACACCCACTGGCCGTCGACGGGTGCCGCTGCTGGCGGCTGCGGGGTGGGTGCGGTCGTCGCCACGTTTGCCTGCACGCTGACCTCCGGCTGCGGCAGGTCGCGGGGCGGAGCCGGCGGGGCTTCGATGGCGGGCGGTGGTGGCACGTTGGACAGGGCCGGGCCCTCGGCGAGGGCGTGCACGGGCAACGCGCCCAGCGCCGCCAGGGCCAGCTGCAGCCCCAGGCGGCGGGGCCTCGAGAAGGGGGAAGGGTGGACTGTCATGTTGCACCTCCACGCGGCACGCCGGCGTTGCCGGACGCCCTGTAGACGCACGGGCGAACGTCTACATTCAGCGTTAGCCGGGGAACATGTGCATGTACGGCTGCGCTTCAGCAAACACGCGGGCACACGAGGGGCGCGCGTGCAGTCGCTGCAAGTAGGCTGCGGCGTTTTGGTAGTCGCCGAGTGGCGCGACTCGATCCGCGTAGTACAAAGCTGGCGCAGCAGCGCAGTCGGCCAGGCTGAAGGCCTCGCCGGCGGCCCAGCGCCGCGTCGCCATCTGGCGATCGAGCGTCGTGTAGGCGACGTCGAGCAGCGCGCGCGCTTCCGCTACGCCGTAGGCGTCGCGCTGGCTCTCCGGTCGCAGCTTGTCTCCGACGATCTTCTGCATCGATTGGTGGACGTACAGATCGTAGAAGCGGTCGAGCAAGCGGGCCTCGTGGGCGAGCTCGGGGTCCCTCCCGATCAGCGGCGAGCCGTAGTGTTGTGTCAGGTATTCGATGATGATGCTGGACTCCGGGACGACCCGATCGCGCCCACGATCGTGCAAGACCGGGAACTTCGCGAACGGCCAGAGCGCTGCGAGTTCGCCGCGCTCCTTCGGGTTCGACAGATCGACGATGCGCGGTTCGAACGCGATCTCGGTCTCGTAGAGGGCGATCAGCGCCTTCCAACAGAACGAGGCGAGCGGGTGATAGTACAGGGTGAGTGACACGACGGGCTCCTCAGGTTTGCGGCGGACAGTAGCGATAGCCGTTGCTACGAACAGGCACTCCGAGCTCAGCGCAGACCTCGGCCAGGAACTCGGGAGTGAAGAAGTAGTTGCGGAAGCGCGTGATGTGGTCGCCTTCGCTCTCGACGCGATTGATGGCGCGGACGGCCTCGCCGTCCGGGTGCCGGTACCAAAGCAGGAGCAGCGCTTCGCCGCGGTGGACGCGAAGCTCGCAGCGCGGCGGCTCGGGCAGTACGCCGTGCGGGTCGTTCTGGGCGAGCAGCCTGCTGCCGTACAGCATGCCGTAGAACACGCCGCTGCGAGCGGCAGTGGGGCCGTACTCGGTTCGCGCGCCGACCACCTCGACGCTGGACGTATCGAGTAGCAACGCCGTGAGGGCGTCCATGTCGCAGGCATTGAACGCAGCGCAGAATGCGTCGAGCACGCCGGCCGCGGGTAGGCGCGATTCTTCCGGCTCGGGTTCGAGCAGCTTGCCGCGCCCGCGATGCAGCGCGGCCTTGACCGCGTTCACGCTGGTCGAGAGCGCCTCGGCGACCTCTTCCAGCGAGAAATCGAACACGTCCTTCAGCACCACTGCGGCGCGCTCTTGCGGCGCCAGCTGCACCAGCAGCGTGCCGGCGGCCTCGCGAGCGTCCCGCGGCTCGTGACCGGGGGCCGTCGGCTCGGCCGAGCCGCCCGGCCGCGTGCGTCGAACGCGATCGATCCACAGGTTCGAGGCGACGCGAAACAGCCAGGCGCGTGGGTTGGGCGGCGCGCTCGCCATGCGGCCGAGCGTCACGAACGCGCGGGATAGCGCGTCCTGCGCCAGGTCTTCGGCGTCCCACGGGCTGCGCGTGAGTTGCCGGCAGTACCGATACAGCTCGGGTCGGAGCGGCTCGTAAATGTCCAGAAAGCGCTGCAGCGAGTGCTGGAGCGTGCCGTTCAGCTCGTCGAGCGGGTCGGTCATAGCGGGTAAACGCCTGCGGAGCGCGAAAGGATACGTCGGGCTGACGTTTTTTTGTGTGCTACAGAACGCGCGCGCATGCAGCCGCGGATCCGCACGGCCCACATCGTGGTGCTCGCTCTGACGGGTGCGCTGCTGATCGCGCTCCTGCTCTGGGATCCAGCCGCGCGACCGGGTGGTGTGCAGGAGCAAGATATCCCCGAAGGGGCGGCAGGCCAGGCCGCACCGCGCGAGCCGCCCGCGCCGCGCTCACCCGCACCGCCCCGGCCCCGAACCGCGGACCAGACCTGCGAACCGCATGCGAGCAAGGCGTGCGAAGACGGCGACGTGTGGTGGTTCGATGGCTGTGGCGAGCCACAGGAGCTGGCCGAATCGTGCGCCGCCAGAGGCTGCCGCGCGGGCGCGTGTCTGGCGAGTGCTCGACCCGACCCGCGTTGCGTGCAAGTCAGCGCGTACGGCGTGTGCGAAGGCGACCAGGCAGTGGCTTGCGTGGACAATCGCATGCTCCGCGTGGACTGCGGTGCGAAGGGCATGCGCTGCGTGACGACGCGCGAGGGTGCGCGCTGTCTGCCGCGCGACGCGCAGCGCGGCTGCAGCGATCGCGCCCGCGCCAGCTGCGTGGGCGAGCGCCTACGCGAGTGCGTCGACGGCTACTGGACCGAGATCGACTGCGCCGCGCGCAAGGCGAGCTGCCTCGCCGACGGCGACGGCGCGCGCTGCGGCGCGAGCCCCACGCCGCCCACGGCTGCGGGACGCCCGCCTGTGCGAGAGCTGTGCAACGGCCGCGACGACGATCAGGACGGCCAGATCGACGAGTCGGACGCGTGCAAGGCCGTGCCGCTGATCGCGTTCGTGCCCCAGGGTGCGCGACTGAGCGATCTCGAGGCGCGCATGGCGTCGGACCTGGAGATCGCCAACCGCGTGTTCGCGCCGCTGCAATTCGTCTGGGCCAAACAACTGGCGGTGTCGGGAGACCTCCGCGTGGTCGACCCCGATCGTATGGAGAACGCGGCGCGCACCCTCTCGCAGCAGGAGTCGAGCGTGGTGCAGCAGCGCCTGCATCCGGCCGACAACGCGCAGCAAGGCCTGCCGTTCTACATCGCGGTCCTGTTCGCCGAGCGCATCCGCGGCGAACCACCCAAGGGAGGAGTGTCCACGTTGCCGAACTCGACCTGCGGAGGCGTCCGCATCTCCGACACCCCATCGCCGCCCTGGGGCCTGGTAGTGCTGGCCGATCAGCGCACCCCTCAGAGCCTGAGCCACGAGCTCGGACACTACCTCGGCCTTTGCCACACGCACGAGGAACTCTCGCGCATTGCGGCCGCGACCGCGTCGCTGCCCAGCTGCAAGCGCACCGGAGACGGCATCTGCGACACCGCAACCGACCCCGGCCCAGACGCCTGCGACGAAGTCGCCCCCTGCGACTTCTACTGCGCGGCCAGCTCAGCGCGCCCGGACGCCGCCAACCTGATGGGCTACTACATGCACTGCCGCCAAGCCTTCAGCCCCGAACAGCTGAGCGAAACAGCGCGAGTCCTCGAGCTACGCCGCGGCTGGTTTCGCTGCCTGGATCCCCAGGACTGCCTGTGCGAACCCGCCGCCGCCAGCTGCCCCAACGAAATGTCCTGCCACCCCTACGGACCCAGCTTCGCCTGCGAACTGGACGGCCCCGGCCGCCCCGGCACGCTCTGCCGCAACTCGAGCCAGTGCGGCTACAACGCCATCTGCATGAGCGGCGACAACGCAGCCGGCCGCTGCATCCGCCCCTGCACCCCAAGCGAAGACTGCACCTGCCGCGACGTAGGCCTGCCATTCCAGGTGTGCGCGCAAGACCTGGGATAGAGGCGAGTCCGGCTGGCGGGATTCATTGAGTGGGCGGTTCGCCGATTGTGCAGCGGGCGGAGTCCCCGTTGAGGTCGGGGCGCCAGGTGTTGCCGTCCAGCGCGACGAGAGCGTAGCGCCAAGCACGTGGAGTGAGCCGGACCTGCGCCGGGACCGGCACGCGTGTGATTTCAAGATGCGGTGGAGTTGCGTGGTGCGTGTAGGCGGCACCTCACGTCGAGGTTGCCCCGATCGCCTTTCCATCCCTCGACCGTGATCACGCATCCGAGATCGCGGCTCGATCCGTCGCGTGGTCAGGGCTATCGAGGGGGGCGGCGGGCGGAGTGCTGATCGTTGGGGTCGAGGCGCCCAGGTTCGTCGCGCAGCGCGATGAGGCCGTAGCGCCAAGCACGTGGCTGCCGTGCGAGAGGTTTCGGGCGTCGGTTGGGGGAATGACCTCGCCGTGACCCGTCCTGACGAGTGGGCCTCGGACGGGGCATCGTCGCCGCCGGGAGGTCCGGATGGACATCAAGGCGTTGCGCGAGAAGCTCGAGGAAAACCGCGGACGAGGTGGCCGAACTCCGGCCGC
>DATEOF010000161.1:0-10815 GCA_035274465.1 Polyangiales bacterium | reverse complement strand
TGACTAGCGCGTCTCGACCGCTCGCGTCCAGCTCCGCGCACAGCTTGCGGGCCGCCCAGACTGCGCCGCCCGAGCTCACTCCAGCGAAGATGCCCTGCGCGCGCGCCAGCCAGCGCGCCGTGTGCTCGGCGTCGGACGCTTCGACTTCGACGATTCGGTCCACGCGCTCGGACTCGTAAATCCTGGGCAGATAGGCCTGCGGCCAGCGCCGGATGCCCGGGATGTGCGAGCCATCCGCGGGTTGGCAGCCGATGATCTCGATCTCGCGCCGCTGCGCCTTCAAGAAACGCGACACGCCCATGATCGTGCCGGTCGTGCCCATCGCGCTCACGAAGTGCGTGACCGCGTGCGCCGTGTCGCGCCAGATCTCCGGGCCGGTGGTGGCGTAGTGCGCGCCCCAGTTATCCGGGTTGCTGAACTGATCCAGCATCAAGTACCCGCCCGCCGCGACCTTGGCGCGCGCGTGATCGATCGTCCCCTCCATGCCGCCCGCAGCCGGCGTCAGGATCACTTCCGCACCGTACGCTTGCATGGTGCGGACCCGTTCGGGCGTGGCGCCCTCCGGCATCACGAGCTCGATCGAGTAGCCGCGCGCGGCCGCGACCATCGCCAGCGCGATGCCGGTGTTGCCGCTGGTCGGCTCGATCAAGCGCACGCCAGGGCGCAGCTCCCCGCGAGCCTCGGCACCGAGGATCATCGCGCGCGCGGGGCGATCCTTGACGCTGCCCGCCGGGTTGTTGCCCTCCAGCTTTCCAAACAGCCGAATTCGCGGATTGGCTACCCCGCTGTCGATCTCGACCAGCGGCGTATCACCGACCGTGTCGATGATCTTCATGCTGGGGATCGTACAGGCTCCGGGCTCCAGGCTGCAGGCTTCAGGTCCGAGATCGGCACCTCCCGGCTTCAGTTCGAGCTCCGAACCCGAAGTCTGAAGCCCGAAGCCCGAAGCCTCTGGCAAGACGTACTAGACTCACTCGAGTATGCCTCGAGGTTGGCTGGTGTGTCTGGGACTGACCGCGGCGGCTTGTGCGTCGTCGGTCCAGCCCGCGCCGCGCCCGCTGGCTGTGCAGTCTGCACCTACACAGGCCGCCAGTGATTCGCAGCCGACAGCTGCGCTACGCAGCGCCGGCGACCGATCGTCAGCGGAAGGGTCGCGCCCATCAGACGCAAGCCTTCCGGACCTGTTCGTGCGCTGTGAGGACGAAGCCAGCTGTCCCGACGCGGTAGGCATGCTCGTGGTCGGCGGGGCCCCCAGCCAGGAGCCCGAGCGCTGCACGGTCACGCTGATCGAGCGCGATCGGGTGCTCACGGCCAGCCACTGCCTCTCGCCGATGGAGCGCCGCCGGGGCGCTGCGTGTCCCCGAACCTGGGTGTTTTTCCCGCAAACTGCCGGTGCTGCGGCCGAATCCATCGCCTGCGAGCGCGTGGTCGAGGCGACCGAGGTCGTGGGCGACGATGCCCTCCACCAGGAACACGCGGTGCTGCAGCTCGATCGAGCGAGCACTCGCCTGCCGCTCGCCATCGACCCACACCCACCCGAGCCCGGCAGCATCGTGACGGTGGCGTCGATCACGCCGCATCCCATCTACGGCACCACCCACGCCCTCGCCACGCGGCTGTGCCGGGTGATCGACTCGACACCGGCCCAGCGCGAGCTGGGTCGCGCGGCGGGCGATGTGGGATGGTTGGCGAGCTGTCCGATTGCGCGCGGCAACTCGGGTTCGCCCGTGCTCGATTACCAGGGCCACGTCCGCGCGATCGTGCACGGCGGTACTGCCATCCACGCGCAATTCGGCGTGACCAGCAGCCTCCCGCCGTAGCTCCAAGGGAACTCCCGAACGCCCAGGGTGTCACACCCCACGTGCAGGGCTGGCGCCACCCGTTCGACGTCGCACCGTATGCAGGTGCGGCGTGCCTCCCTGCCGCTTCATTGGAGCTGCGACTCGACGAACACGACCGATCGCTGATCCGGCAGCTGCGGCCCGAGACGGCGGCGATGTGGTCGCTCACGCTCGGCACGGCGCTGATCTCCGTGGTGCTGTATTGCGCGATCTGGAACGTGTCGATCGCCGTCGGGTTGGTGCTCGGTATGTGGGTGCACGAGCTCGGCCATGCGGCAGTCGTGCGCCGGCTCGGGCTCGAGACGGGGCCGATCGTCTTCGTGCCGTTCATCGGTGCGGCACAGCGCCTCCGCGTCTGGCCTGTGCGCCCGCTCGACGTCGCGGTGCTCTCGCTGGCCGGGCCCGTGGCGAGCGTGGTGTTCGCGCTGATCTGCAAGCTCGGTTGTGTGCTGACCGGAGATCCCGCGCTGCGCTTCTTGGCCACCGCGCATGGGTTGCTGGCGGTGATCGATCTGCTCCCGCTCGGCAACCTCGACGGCGGTCGCGTGGTCGCGGCGCTGTCGCGACGCGAACGCATCGCTTGCACCGTTGCCACTGGCGTGACGGCGGTCGCGGGTGAATTCCTCGCGTTGGTGCCGATGTGCGCGGCGCTGGCCTGGAGCTGCTCGCGTGCGTCAGCCAGCGAGCGTCAGCCAGCGCTCACGGCGGCATTGCTCGGCGTGCTCGGCTGCGTGTGCTGGCTGATGTGACTTGCAGCTGATGGCTGCAGCGTCCGGCAGCGGCTGGATCCGCAACTGCGATGGCACGACGGACGCCCCCAGTCGGGGCTACGAACGCAAACGCTCTGCGCCAAACGGGGCCGCACGGGATCAGTCAGTCGGCCGCCGCGGGCAGTGCACGATCACCTGGCAGTACGGCGAACCAAGCTCGCGACTACGTTCGTGAAAGTGCATCACGCCTGCAGCTGATGGCGGCGGGCGCTACGTCCCTGGCCGGCGGCTGAGTCGCCAATTGGCAGCGTTTGCTTTTGTGCGCCAGCCGCGATTGCGATTTGTGAGCAGCTGTGTAACACAGTTGCTCACGTATCCAGTTGCAGTCGAGGTTCAGGCGATGCGCAAGTATTCGTGGACCAGGTATTTGAAGCGCAGCGCGCCCGAGCTGCCGTACGACTCGCCGATCTATCTGGGGAACTGGAGCAACGGCGAGTTCTTCCACGAGCAGACTCCGTACGAGCGAAAGCTGCGCGAGGAGATCTTGAAGGCAGGCGACGCGAAGGCGCGGCGCCTGGGCATGGATCGGCGCGAGTTCATGGCCAGCGCGATGGGCATGGTGACCGCGCTGAGCGTGATCAATCAGGCGTGTTCGAGCTCCACCGCGCCGCCGAGTCCGCGCGGCGTGTTGCCGCCGGTGAACAGCGGCGCCGGTTCGAGCTCCACGCAGGGGCCCGTGACTGCAGCGCCCGGTGTCGCGGGACGCTCGGGAGTGCCGACTGCGCCGACCGGTGCCGGCGGCGTTCCGGGTATGCCGATGGGTCAGCCGCCGTCGACCGCCGCGGGCCAAGGCGGGCCTGCGACGCCGCCTCCACCGCCTGCGATGGCAGCAGCCAAGGGCCAGTACTGCTTCGACAAGGATTCGGGTGTCGACCCGACGATGTGCGACGAGGCGGCGCGCGAGATCTTGAAGCCGCCGCAATTCATCTTCGACGCGCAGACGCACTGCTTCGAAGACGCGCCGGATGCGATGTGGCGCAAGTCGCCGCCGCCGGGCTTCAACGATTCGCTCAAGTCGCTGTTGTTCGGCAAGTGCAGCGACGATCCGGTGTCGTGCGTCGGGCCGGACGACTACGTGCGCCTGATGTTCCTCGAGAGCTCGACCACCATGACCGTGCTCTCCGCGTGGCCGTACGGTCAGGGCCCGAGCGATCCGAACAGCAATCCGTTCCTCGCTCACACGCGCGACTGGGTGAACAAGGATCTCGCAGGCTCACAGCGCGTGGTGAACCACGCCAGCGTCGTGCCCTGGGTCGGCGTGCGCGGCATGGACTCTGCCGTCCAGAACTTCGGCGTTGGCGGCTGGAAGATTTACCCGGCGGCCGGCGGCATGGCAGCCGGCTTCTACATGGATGACAAGACCGGCCGCTCCTTCATCGAGAAGGGCATTGCGCTGGGCGTGAAGACCTTCTCGATCCACAAGGGCCTGCCGATCGCCGGCTTCAGCGTGGAGCACAACCGACCGCGCGACATCGGCGTGGTGGCCAAGGACTATCCGGACGTCAACTTCGTCGTCTACCACTCGTCGATCTGCGCCGGTCAGATGGGCAGCGGCTTTACCTGCATGCCCATGGAAGGGCCGTACAAGCAGGGCAGCATGGAGGGCACCGACGCCCTGATCACTGCGCTGCTCGAGAACGGCATCAAGCCCAACAGCAACGTGTTCGCCGAGCTCGGCGGTGCATTCAGTCAGGTCATGGCGCGCCCCGACATGGCCGGCCCGTGGCTGGCGAAGCTCGTGCAATACGTCGGCGAGAACAACGTGGTGTGGGGAACGGATTCGATCCTGACGGGTACGTCTCCGCAAGGTCAGATCGGCGCGTTCATGGCGCTGCAACATCCGATGCTGACGCCGGAGATCAAGACCAAGATCCTCGGCAAGAACCTGGCGCGGTTGTACTGCGTGAACCCCGAGGCGCAGCGCTGTCAGGTCGATAAGTCCAAGTTGATGGCCTACAAGCGCGACCTGGACGGCGAGTTCGGGGAGTACCGCTGGGTGTTGTTGGGCCACCAACGCACGTTGGGCCCGACCACGCGTCGAGAGTTTTTGAACCTGGTGCGCTGGGAGCACGCGCATCACCTGCGGACCACCGGCAAAGGTTGAGGAGGACGTGATGACACGGCGATTAGGACAATCGATGTTTTGCGCCGCGGCAACGCTCGCGGCGTTCGCCTGCGGCGGTGGTGAAGGTGAGACCTCCGGCGGCAAGCGAGCGGTCACGTGTACGCCCGATCAAACCTTGCCCTGCGTGTGCCCCAATGGTGCGTCCGGTTCCCAGAAGTGTCAGCTGGACAAAACATTTAGTGTGTGTGACTGCAGCACGGCTTCGGCTGCCGCCGGCCGCGGTGCGCTCGGCGGCACGGCGGGCGCCCCGACGTTCCCGACCACACCGGTCACACCGGGCGCAGCTGGCAGCGGCGTGACTCCACCGCCGCCCATGACCATGGGCATGACGCCGACGGCACCGAAGCCGCCGGTGATGATGCCGGTCGAGCTCAAGCCCGTGATCGTGCCGCCCGAAGACGTGACGGCATGCAACGGCATGGGCGTGGCTCCTTCCGCCGATGAACAGGTCGAGGTGCTGAAGATCCGCACCAGCGACGTGGTGCCCGGTGGCTTCAAGACCATGGCCGGCACGACCTACGCGTGCTTCTGGATCGAGATCGACATGCCCGAGAAGCGCCACATCGTGGGCTGGGAAGGCGCGGTCGGCGGCGAGCGCGTCATTCACCACCAGCAGGTCTCGCTCGGCGCCAAGCCCTTCTACCTCGCGAACCAGGGCGGGCTGTGCGGTCTGCCGAGCGTCGAGTACACGTGGACCGGTGAGCGTCCGCCCGAGTGGACGCCGAACCTCGCAGGTTATCCGATCGGCGGCCCCGAGAACGGGGGCAAGGCGCGCTTCCTGTGGCAGACGCACTTCGAAGGCGCGACCATGTACCAGGGCGGCTTCAACGCGTACGTGACCAAGAAGCTGCGCAAGTACGACGCAGGCAACTTCGAGCAAGGCGACGTGCGCGGCATCATGATCCCGCCCAAGGCCTCGATCACGCACACGGCGAAGTGCACGGCCGACATGACGAAGACCAAGTTGATCCACCCGATCTACGTGTTCGCGTCGATGTTGCACGCGCACCTGACCGTCAAGAAGATCAAGGCCGAGCAATTCCGCGACGGCAAGCTGATCTTCACGTTTGGCTCCGCGGCGGCGTCCGGCTTCGCGGGCTTCTTCGACCAGAGCTTCCACCCGCATACGCCCTGCGTTCAGATCCTGCCGGGTGACGAGCTGATCACCACCTGCGACTACACGAACCCGTGGGACGTGATGGTCACCGGCGGCGAGGCGACCAACCAGGAGATGTGCACGACGTTCATGCAGTACTTCCCGCGCCTGCCGCGGGCGAGTGACAACTTCTGCGGAACGATCGATTCGACCGGCGGCTTCAACGGAATGCGCTGAGCCGTATGTCTGGAAGCCCGAGCTCAGGGTGTTGCGCCCGCTGCGATCCAGCGTTCGAACACCCTGCGCTCTTCGGGCTTGAGCGGAATGTTGGAGGGCATGATCAGTCCGGATCCGCCGACGCTGAGCTGGGTGTCGTTGATCTTGTGCCAGACGTAGCTGGCGTTCAGCGCGCCCGGCTTCACCAACATCATGGTCGGCAGCTGTATCGCCGGCTTGTTGACCAGGTTGTTGTAGGCATCCTCGGGCTTGAGGCTGAACGGTGCCATCAAGATCGGGCTGCTCTGATGACAGTTGCAAGCCTGGTTGATCAGCGGCAATACGTTGGCAGCGAACCCGTATTCTTCGAGCATGGGGTCGCCTGATTCCGGTGATGTCGTGTCAGCTGCACAACCAACTAATTGTGTCACCAAACTAGCAGCGAGGATGCACTTACGAATCATACTGCTGCGAATAGCATGCGCCGCGAGCGCTGTCTCGTTGCTGATCGCGTCACGCGTGTTCGCGCACGCCGCGCCGGCTGCGTCACCGATCTTCGATCGCGGGACTTGTATCCGTGTGATCGATCGAGAGGCCGAGCCGAGTGCACGCTTCGGCTATCACGTGGCGTACGACGATGTGCAGTTCACGGCGGGTGACATCGAGCTGTCCGATGCACTCAGCCACCAGTTCTTCGCGTTTCGCGGCACGATCAGCTTCGACGGCTTCGCGCCGCAGCTCCTGGCTGCGGACGCCGAGGATCCGCACACCACCGTGTTGCCGCTGTGGATCACGCACAAGGACGTCGATCGTGCGCAGAACAGCAGCAAGGAGAACTCGCAAGGCTACGACCTGTCGGAGGTCACTCCGCTCAAGGTGCTCGAGACGATGCCCGGCATGGAGGATCGCTGGCTACGCATCACGCGAGATGATGCGCGCGTCCCGATCACGCTCATGCAGGCGTTGCAAGGCATGTACTGGGACGTGCGGGACGTCGAGCCCGGGCTGTACACGGTCGCTGGCTATATCTTTAGTCCACCTTACAACGGCTGGGAGATCGCGCCGGGCCTCGTCAAGTTGGTCAGTCAGGGAAGTAACCCGCCCGCTGCCGTGATCTCACGCATTCAAGAGGCGCTGTTCCCGGGTCAGGGTCGGCGCGTGCGCGCGTGTCTCGATGTTCCGTCGGACACCGAGCTGCGGACGTTCGTGCGGGCGACCGATCATCCCGAGCTCGGCTGGATGCCGTGGGGCGAGCCGGCAACAGTGTCGAGCGGCGACATCGAGCGCTGCTTTCAACCACAGCGCGACCTTCAGGGCTCGATGCGCCTGCGCTTCGATCTCAGCTCCGGCGGCAAGACGTACTCGTTCTATTCGCCCGACACCGTGCTCATGCTGAGCGGAACGGCCGCGTGCACGGAGAGCGACACGCTGTGCTGTGCGGCGCCTCCCGAACCCAGCAGCGATGCAGAACCTGCACAGTCGGATGCAGCAGGGCCGCCGCACATTCGCGAAGTCGACGCTGGCTCCGAGCCGCAGCAGCCCGATGCGGATGGCTGCGATGCACTGCGCGCGCCGGGCCAAGGCTCATTTTGGCCGCTGCTGGCTGCGCTGCTCTGGCTCGCGCGGTCCCGTCGCAAGTTCCCCGCACGCTGAAAGAAACTGCCGCAGCCTCGCGCGATCGCAGACGTTTTCGTGCGATAGCGCGTCCTGGCCACTGGCGTCCCCCGCGCTGCGTGTGTATGCGAGCACCATGGATGATTCAGCGTTGCAATGTGGGCCGGTCCCGTACTCGGCAGCAGGCTTGCGCAGCCCGCGAGTTGAACGATCGGTACCGAATGGCTCACACTGTCGGTACAGGCTGATCGCGGAGGCGGTGGTAGCGCCCGCGTGCTTCGGAGCAGGGGCTCTGGCCTGATACGCGAGCGGTTCATGCGGTTGATCAGGCGAAGCACGTTCTCGGGGGATCTCGCGCCGCTGCTGGGCGCGGCCGCGCTGGGCCTCGTGCTGCTGCATGCGTTCAGTGCATCTGCGCAGCAGCGTACGGCGGCAGCGGCGAGTGCTCCCGTCGTGGCTCCAGCGCCGCGCTTTACGCTCGACCCGCCCGTCTTGGAACAAGAGAAGCGCGCTGCCGAGGCCGACGCGGCGGACGCCGCGCGCGACGAGGCGAAGAACCGTGCAGTAATCACACGCGAACGGATCGCCGCCCAGACGGATGCGCAGGCTCCGGCCGCTCGCACAAACCCCAAGGGCCGTTCCACCAAGGTGACTGACGCGGCCAATGCCAAACAGCCGCCCGGGGCCAAGAGCAAGCGCCCCGCAACCGAGGATGAGCCGAGCGTGGACGCCACCGCGAGCGTGATTGGGCCCACGGTCGCGTTGCCTACGGAGCCAGAAGCGCCCGAGCCGGCCGCGAAGGACAAGGCCAAGTCCAAGTCCAAAGCCGAGGCTGCCCCCAAGACGCGAGGCAAGCAGGTCGCGAAAGGGCCCGCCAAGCCTGCGGGAAGGCAGCCCACCGAGGCCTATCGCAAGCTACGCGACAGCTGGCATGCGCCGATGGATGCAGTGCCCACCGTCGACACCCCCGGTCGGATCCCGCTCGTCTTGAGCGCGGTCAACCTCTCCGTCAGCGTCAGCCTGACCCCCAAGCGGGAAGATGGTGGCTTCGACGAGGCCGATCTGCAGCGTGCCGCGTCGGCCTTCGCACCGCGCGACATGAAGGGCGTGCACCCGATCGCGCCGCGCCTCCTGGACCTCGTGTACCGCGCCATGCGCCACTTCGAGGCGCCGGTCGTGCACATCATCAGCGGGTACCGGAAGGATCGTGCGGGCAGTCGCCACACGCAGGGTCGCGCGATCGACATGGCGCTGCCCGGCGTCAGCAACGAAGATCTCGCCGAGCACGTGCGCAGCTACGGCTTCTGCGGCGTGGGCATCTATCCCAAGAGCGGGTTCGTGCACCTGGACGTGCGCGACCGCAGCTACTTCTGGGTCGACAATTCCCTGCCTGGCGAGCGTAGCCGCAGCAACCCCATCATGCCCGAAGAGGCGATGGCCTCCGACCGCGCCGCGAGTGCGCGCGGTGAAAAACCCGACACCTACGTACCTGACAACGAGGCCGAAGATCGCGCCGCGGCTCGCTCCTACGCGCGCCGCGCCAAGCTGCGTCGCGAACGTGCGCTGCGCGAAGCCGCGCGCGCACAGCAGCGCAACCAGGCCGCGAACCCGGACGGCACCAAGCCGGCTGTGCAACGCGCCGGCATGCTGTAAGAAACAAACGGCTCCGGGGTCCCGGTTGCAGGCTCCAGGTTCGAGATCTGAACCCGAAGTCTGAAGCCCGTAGTCTGAAGTCCCTTCCTGTAAGGCGAACGTGCTGCAGCTGACAGCTGCAAGGCTGCGTGCGTCGCAGCGCAAGCAGAAATACGTCCGAAACCGGCCATTCGTTGGGTGGGCGCGGCCACAGCCCGAGATGGGTCTTGTGCGCGCTGCGCCGGCGCGCGATGGTCATACTATCAACACGGGAGCGGCAGATGAAAACGTTCGGTGTGATCGGGGCAGGGCAGATGGGCTCGGGCATTGCTCAGGTGGCGGCGAGCTCGGGGTTGTCCGTGGTGTTGATCGACGCCAAGCGCGATCTGGCTGACAAGGCCAAGGCCGGCATCGCCTCGCACCTGGCCAAGCAAGTCGAGAAAGGCAAGCTGCCGCGCGCCGAAGCCGACGCAGCGGTCGAACGCATCGCACCATCGGGCGACCTCGCCGCGTTGTCGCAGGCCGACTTCGTGGTCGAGGCTGCGCCGGAGAGTCAGGGAGTCAAAGAAAAGATCTTCGCCGAGCTGGACAAGATCACACCGCCAGGCACCGTGTTGGCTTCCAACACCTCATCGATCTCGATCACTGCGCTCGCGGCAGCAACCAAGCGCCCGACTCAAGTCATCGGCATGCACTTCATGAACCCGGTGCCGGCGATGAAGCTGGTCGAGATCATCCGCGGCTTACAGACCAGCGATGCTGCGTATGACACAACCAGGCAGCTCGCCGAGAGCTTGGGCAAGGCCACCGTGTTGGCGAAAGAAGCGCCGGGCTTCATCGTCAATCGCATCCTCATACCCATGTTGAACGAAGCGATCTTCGTGCTCGAGCACGGCTTGGCTTCGATCGACGACATCGACGCGGCGATGAAGCTCGGCACCAACCAGCCGATGGGGCCGCTGCAGCTCGCCGACTTGATCGGTCTGGACACGGTCCTCGCGATCTGTGAGTGCCTTCACGGTGAGCTCGGCGATGACAAATATCGACCCGCGCCGCTGTTGCGGCGCTACGTCGCAGCCGGCTGGTTAGGTCGCAAAGCAGGTCAAGGGTTTTATAAGTACCGTTGACGGAACTTTGACAACCAACTGCGCCAATCTGGAAATCGTTGTGGCGCACAACTATCGGAAGTGTCCACAATTGTGCCAACTCTTACGCGGGCTACCGCTCGATAAAGCTGAGAGGTCAGGTGGAACGGGAAACCGTGCCCTTGGCTTGCCGTATACAAACTGATAGCAATCGCGCGATGGATGAAGCGCACGCGCGGGTCGAGGACGGTCGAGTTGCACGACGCCTCGAGAATCGGGTCCGGATTCTGGATGCACTGTTCGCCCTGATACGAAGCGGCCGCCCGCATCCGACGCTGCGCGAGATCGCCGGCAAGGCCGGGGTGACGTCGCGCACGCTGTTGAATCACTTTCCGGACGTGGGCTCGTTGCTGCTGGCAGCTGCAGCGCGCGGGCG
>DATEOF010000160.1:0-4620 GCA_035274465.1 Polyangiales bacterium | reverse complement strand
AGACCGCGCCGCCGCCGCCGCGAGCAGCAGCAGCGGAGGAGAAGCCGGTCGCGACGACCGCGGCCGAAGGCTTCGATCTGAAAGAGGCGCTGCACGGGCCGGGCGCACCGTTGACGCCGGATGAAGCCGCGCAGCGCGCAGTCAAGACTGCGCCGTCGATGGCGAGGGCAGAAGCCGCGGCGAACCAGGCCCGCTATGCCGCCGAGCAAGCCAACGTCGCGCTCTACCCGCGGCTCGACCTCACGGCGCGCTACTCGCGACTGAGTCCGGTCTCGGGCACCACGCTGGCCGAGATCTTCGGCGATATCGGCATGGCAGCGGGCAACCCGAACCCCAACACGGCGGGGCTCGAAAACCAATACAACGTGGGTCAGTTTCAGGCGAGCCTGCAGTGGCCGGTCACGGCGTTCTTCTTCTCGATCATCCCGCGCTACAAGGCATTCCAGAAGCAAGCTGATGCACAACGGCTGACGAGCCGCGTGACCGCGCAATCCGTCGGCCTGCAAGCCCGCGAGACGTACTTCAACTACGCGCGCACGCGAGCGCAGCTGCTGGTCGCGCGGTCTGCGGAGGCGCAGACCGAAGCGCACCGCAAGGATGTCGAGGCGCTGGTCAATGCCGGGTCGATGGCCAAGGTCGAGTACATGCGCGCCGAAGCACAGGTCGCTGCCGCCAAGGTCAATACGGTGCGCGCGCAGGTCGCGGTAGCGACGGCGCGGTCGGCGTTGTTCACGATCACGCACATCGAGGGCGATCAGGACCTCACCATCAACGAAGACTTCACGGTGGAGCTGCCTCCGCTCGCCGACACCTCGGACAGCCTGCTGGCGAAGGCGCTCGCCAACCGCTCGGAGCTCAAACAGCTGCGCATCCAGCTCGAAGCGATCGAGCACACGGTCGATGCCCAGCAAGGCCAGCAGCTGCCGCAGATCGTGCTCGGAGGTTCGGCCGAATACTCGATACCGAACCAGCGCTACTTCGGCGAAAACGACAAGTGGAACGCCAGCTGGGTCCTGTTCGCGGCCGCCACCTGGTCGCCGAACGACTGGGCCGGGTACGGCAAAGGGGCCGACCAGGCTCGCGCACAGATGGCGCAAACCGTGGCTGATCTCGAACAACTCGAAGACAATCTGCGCATCGAAGTCAGCGAGTCCTACGAGGCCTACAACGCCGCACGCGCCGCCCTGGGTGCCGCGCGGGTTGGCATTGCTGCGGCCGAGGAAAGCTACCGCGTCCGCCGCGAACAATTCCGGGCAGGATCGGCCGTGGCCACCGAAGTCATCGACTCCGAGACCGACCTGACCAACGCGCGCCTCGACCTCGTGAACGCCGTCATCGCGCTACGCATCGCCAAGGCCCGCCTCGACCGGGCCGTCGAGGCCTCGTGAGGGGAACGTACCGCATTGCTTGACAGGTCGGAGGCGGGCCCGTAAATAAGGCGCCCATTCGGGGATCGTCCAACGGCAGGACTCCAGATTCTGGCTCTGGATATCTAGGTTCGAATCCTAGTCCCCGAACCCACTTCACGTGGAAATGGTTACGAAGGCCCCATCGTCTAGCGGTTAGGACACCAGCCTCTCACGTTGGTAACACGGGTTCAATTCCCGTTGGGGTCGCCAGGCAGTCTTGGAGCAGGACGTCTATCGGGCAATGAATCCGGTAGCGTCCACCCTCCGGCGCGACCGCAGTTTCTCGCCGCCATCAGCTTCTGCGGGCTGCCATCAGCCGCGATCTCGCGAAGTCGGGGTCCGTGTAGCGTGCACGATGGTATGGCCTAGACTCGCCGCATGGGACTCTTGACCTTCAGCATCAACGTCACCCTGGACGGCTGCGTCGACCACCAGGAGGGAATCGCCGACGACGAGACACACGCCTTCTTCATCCGCCTCCTGGACGAGTGCGGAGCGATGCTGTGGGGCCGCGTCACCTACGAGATGATGGAGAGCCACTGGCCGGCGGTCGCCCGCGGCGACGCGGAGGCGCCGCCGCTGTTGCGCGAGTGGGCGGTCAAGCTGGACGCGAAGTCGAAGTACGTGGTGTCGTCGACGCGAAAGGACTTCCTGTCGTGGACCAACAGCCACCACCTCGCCGGCGACCTGCGCACGGGCGTGCAGACGCTCAAGGACGCGACCCCGGCCGGTGTGCTCCTCGGTAGCGGCAAGCTCGCGACCGAGCTGGACCGGCTGGATCTGATCGACGAGTACAAGTTCCTCGTCCAGCCCAGGATCACCGGCCACGGCCCGACCCTGTACCAGAGCGGGTTGCCCAGCACGCGCCGGCTCGAGCTGGTCTCGGCGAAGCCGTTCCGCTGCGGCGCGGTCGCTGTGCACTACCGGCGCGCGCGCTGACTCCGAGTGGCTGGTAGCGACGGCTTCGAATTGCGAGGTTACGAGCCTCGGCGCTTCCTCGTCTTGAAACTTGCTCAGCGCGTTGTCGTCACACTCGCGTGAGTACAAGTGTGTTCAAGGCATTCGAAGCAACGTCGATCGGCGCGCATTCGTGGCCGGCGTCACGCGCGGCTTCGCCGGCAAGTTCGCGCGCCGCTCTATTGCCCGAAGACCCCCGACGAGCAGAACGACGAGGCTGGTGCCGACCAAGAAGCTGCGACTGATGCGCGGCGGTCAGCGCGTCACCACCACACGTTGTACGTGCAGCTGTCAGCACCCTGTTTCCGGCAGGGCGAGTTGTTGTCGTGCGAGGCCCTGGCAGCGGGATCGAATCGATTCGCCAGGCCTCCGATGATGCCGCGCGAGAAATCGCAGGTGTAAGGATCGCTGCTGACAACCACCATGCGTTGTTCGTTGGCCACCGGCGTCGCAATGATGTGACCGATGCCTTCGAGCATCACACCCGTTTCTGGGTCGAACATGATCTTGCCTTTCTTGCGGTGATTCATGTGGTAGGCGATATCGACGAGCCGAGGGCCGATGGTACGTCGTGAAGGTGCGGTGGAAACACCGAGTTTTCGGGGATCATGCGCCCCATGCCGTACAGTGAGTGCACGCCAATTTCACTGGCGATCGCCTCGAATGCCAGGAGCCAGCTTTCCTGCGGATACCAGCGATTGCGATCGAGATCCGACACCTTCTGGTTCGGTTGGATGAATCCGTATGTCGTCAGGTACTTCTGAGCGATGGTAGGAAACTTACGAAAGCCGTCGACGATCGCGCCGACTGATTCACCGCTCACTTCGATCCCGGGTTCGAACGCCTTGAATTGCATAACGCTGTTTTGTGTCCCTCAGCATCCACCGCTGCAGCTGCTAAGCGTGGGATGTCTAACAAATGATGGTACGCGGACCGTGAGTGCGCGCAATGATTCCAGTGACTAGCCACGAAGTCGGCATCACACTGTGTTCACCCAGCCGCCGGCCACATCATTGATGGCGTGGCCATTCGGGCTGGTTGATTGACCCGCGAGACCCCAGTTCGCCGAGTTCCGCGCGTTCGAGACATCGCGGCAGATAGTTGGTGTGAACCCGCTGCACGGCGTCGGGCGGCTGATTCCCGAAAATTCGAGGTTTCCTCCACGCTGCGCTGACTCGTGCGTCAGCGGCTGATCGCGCGCAGGCGTGGGACGGGTTCGGCATCGCTCTGCGTGGCGAGCAGTGTGAGCGTGGTACTGCTCGCGGTGGCGTAGAGCTTCAGGCCGGCGCTGCTGAACGCGACCTCTGCGGGCTTTTGCTGGCGCACTCGCATCAGGCGCTCGTCGCCGGTGTAAGGGCGCTCGACCCACTCGACCGTGTCGTTTGCGACGCTGGGGCGCACGTAGGGCGGCTGCGTCTGGACGAGGGCCAACTCGGTTCGGGCATCGAGCTTCGCGTCCCAGGCGACGATCGTGTACGCCGACAGCTTCGGCTCCGGATGGCTCTCCGCCCAGTGCAGGTAGACGACGTCGCCGTTCGTGCGGAGCAGCGGGAAGGCTTGCTTGCCCGGGAGCTTCAGCGTCCGCGCCTGGAGCGTGGCGCGATCGATCAGCACGACGTCGGCGAGGTCCATGCCGTCGTCATCGAACGCTCCGTCGGGATCCTCGCTGAAGTCGCTGTATGCGATCTGCGTCGCGGAGATGTCCGGGAAGAGTTGCTGGCCCGCGCCGCTCGCGATCACGCGCACGCGATCATTCGCGGGTTCGTAGAGCGCGATGTCCGCGTCTTGACCCTTGAATCCCGTGAACACCACCGCGTCTTCGCTCGCCCGGGGCTGACCGGTGCGGTCGTATGCGCCTCGAATGTCGTGCACCTTGCCGGCGAAGCGCACGCGCACCAGCTGATCGCGCGCCGATTCCCAGGCGATCAGCTCGCCGGCGATCGTCGGCCGTTGCGGGAGCTCGTCGGCCTGTGCGATCGTCTCGTCTGCCGTGTCGTCGAGACCGCGCAGCCGCAGGCTTCCGTCGCCGGCCACGTAGAGCAGCGTGCAGCCGCTGCTGGCGTACGGCGGATAGCCGACGCGGTCCGCGCCCGAAACAGCCAGCGAATCGACGCTGGGCCGGCAGTTTCTCGGAGCGACCATGCCCCCGGCACCGCCGCTGCCAGCCGCAGGAGCTCCAGCGCCGGCTCCAGCCTCGGGCGGCGAGGTGCCTGCTGGCGGCGCTCCAGCGCCGGCCCCCATCCCCCCCGCGCCC
>DATEOF010000159.1:0-28738 GCA_035274465.1 Polyangiales bacterium | reverse complement strand
GCCAGCACATGGAGCGCGGGCTGACCCTGGCGCGCAGCGAACACGGCCTCGCCCTGCGTGAGCTGTGGTTGCCGCCGGCGAGCGAGCTGGCCGAGGCGGCTCTGACGCTGGAGCGTCCGTCGCTGCAGCTGCCGCTGCTCTTCATCGTCGAGTACGCGCTGGCCCAGTGTTGGCTGGCTCGCGGGCTACAACCTGCGGCGTTGATCGGCCACAGCCTGGGCGAGAACACCGCGGCGTGCGTGGCCGGTGTGATGTCGTTCGAAGCGGCGCTCGGGCTGGTGGTGCTGCGCGGCCGGCTGTTCGAGTCGTTGCCCGATGGCGGCATGTTGAGCGTGCCGCTCTCAGCGGCAGAGCTCGAGCCGCTGCTGCCCGCGGGCGTGGTGATCGCCTGCGAGAACGCGCCCAAGCTCTCGGTCGCATCCGGCGATCGCGCGGCGCTCGACCGCCTGCACGAGCTGCTGCGCGAGCGCGAGATCGAGGCCCAACCGATCCGCATCCGCATCGCCGCACATTCGCCCCTGCTCGAGCCGATCCTGCGCGAGTTCGGCGACTACCTGCGCAGCATCGCGCTGGCGCCGCCGCGCATCCCCATCATCTCGAACGTCAGCGGCGAGCTGCTGCGCGACGAGCAGGCGACCGATCCGGAGTACTGGGTGCGGCACCTGCGCAGCTGCGTGCGCTTCGCGTCCAGCATCGCTGAGCTCGAACGCCAGCGCGATCGCGTGTACCTCGAGGTCGGTCCGGGCCGCGCGCTCGGCTCGCTGGTGCGGCAGTGCGCAGCCGATCCCCTGCAGCAGACACCGATCGCCACGCTGCGTCACCCGGACGAGACCGTGGACGACGCGAGCTTCTTCCTGGGCGCGCTTGGTCGGCTCTGGGCCTCGGGTCTCCAGCCGCCGCTGACGGCTGCGCTACCCGCGAGCGCGCGGCGCGTGCTCCTGCCGAGCTATGCCTTCGACCACAAGCCGTACTTCATCGCTCCGGGTGAACGAGCGTCCGCGCCCGACCGGCGCAGCTCGGAGCTCTCAAACTGGTTGTATCGCCCGACCTGGCGCTGGCGCGAGCTCGAGCCCGAGGAACGCGATTCGGCGACCGGGCAGACGTACCTGCTGTTTGCGGACGCGTTGGGTGTGGCCGATCGCGTGGGCCAGCAGCTGCGAGCGGCGGGCCACACCGTCATCTTCGTGCGCAAGAGCGGCGCCTACGGCCAGACCGACGTCTTCGAGTACGAGCTCGCGCCGCACGCGCCTCACGGCTACGCGACGCTGGTGCAGGAGCTCGCGGCGAGCGAGAAGTTGCCGGATCGCATTCTGCACCTGTGGAGCCTGGACGCGCTGGCCGCCCCCGGCGAGGAGTGGACCTACGACGTGCGGCGCCGCGAGGCGAGCTTCGACAGCGTGTTCCACCTGGCGCGCGCGCTCGGCGCCGAGGCCGTCAGCAAAGACATGCTGCTGCTGGTCGCGACCTGCGGCGCGCTGCGCGTGTTGGCAGAGCCGCTGCCGCATCCGGAGCAGGCGATGGCGCACGGCCTGTGCCTGGTGATCGCGCGCGAGTCGCCCAACGTGCGGGCATCCGCGCTCGACTTGCCGGTGCCCGTGCGCGCGCATTCGCGCTGGATGCCTGCCGCGCCCGTGCGCAACCTCGACGCGCTGGCGCGTGCGGTGCTCGCCGAGGCTGCGGTGCTGCGAGCGGCCGGTTCGATCGCGTACCGCGAGGGTCGGCGCTTCGAGCTCGAGCTGTCGGCGGCGCCGGCGCGGCGCTCGTCTGCTTCCGGCAGCGGCCGACTGCGCGACCAGGGCGTGTACGTGATCACCGGCGGTCTGGGTGGCATCGGCTTGACCCTCGCCAGGTACCTGGCGCGGCAGTACCGGGCGCGGCTCGTGCTCGTCTCGCGCAGCCCGGTGCCGGAGCGCGCCGAGTGGCAACGCTACCGCAAGGAACATACGGCAGACGACGCCGCGGCTTCGCGCATCGCAGCGCTGAAGGAGCTCGAGGCGCAGGGCGCAGAGCTCGATGTCGTCACGGCGGACGTTGCGAATCTCGACGCCATGCGTTCGGTGTTCGCTCGAGCGCGCCAGCGCTTCGGACGCGTGTCGGGCGTATTCCACGCCGCGGGCGTGCTCGACGACGCGCTGCTCGCGCAGAAGACCTTGCAGGAAGCCGAACGCGTGCTCTCGCCCAAGGTGCAGGGGACGTGGGTGCTGCATCAGCTGGCGCGAGAGGCGGGCGTCGAGCTCCTGGTGTTGTTCTCGTCGACCAGCACCTGGATCGCACCGCCGGGCCAGAGCGACTACGTGGCGGCGAACATGTTCATGAATGCCTACGCCGACAGCCGGCAGGGCATGCCCGGACCGCGCACGCTGGCCTTGCAGTGGGGCGTCTGGAGCGACGTGGGCATGGCGCTGGATGCGCTACGCGGGCGCAAGCACGGCGAGACGCGCGGCCAGCTCGAGGGCCCGTTCTTCGACACGCGCAGCGTCGCAGCCGATGGTCGCATCACGCTCTCGGGCGCGCAGGCCGCGGCCGAGCGTTGGTGGTTGGACGAGCACCGTTTGCGCGACGGCACGGCGCTGATGCCCGGCACCGGGCACTTGCAGCTGATGGCGGCGGGTGCGGCACAGCTCGGCTTGCAGGGGCCGTTCGAGCTGCGCGACGCCGAGTTCGTGCTGCCGCTCGTCGTCGACAGCGACGAGCCATGCACGATTGCGCTGCAGGCGACCCCGGAGCCCGGCGGCTTCCGCCTCGAGATCCAGAGCGGGCGCGACAGCATCCACGCACTGGCGAGCCTCACGGCGTTCGACGGACCCACGCCGGCTCGGCTCGATCTCTCGGCCTTGCGCGCGCGCTGCGACGCGCGGCAGCTCGATCTGCCCGAGGGCAGCTCGGGCCCGCAGGCCGATCACTTGCGCTTCGGTCCGCGCTTCCGCGGCCTGCGCAAGCTGCACTTCGGCGCGGCAGAGGCGCTGGCCGAGCTGCGCTTGCCGCCCGGCACGCTGGCGGATCTGTCCGGCACACCGTTGCACGCCGGCGTGCTGGACATCGGCACCGGCTGCGCGATGTGGTTGGTGCCCGACTACGCGCCCGAGCAAGGGCTGTGGGCGCCGCTCGAGTACGCGCGGCTGCGCTGGTTCGCGCCGCTGCCGGCCGAGTGTTGGGCCTGGCTGCGCAGCCCAGCCGGTCAAACCGCAGCCAGCGGCACACTGCGCTTCGACGCCACGCTCTGCGATCGCGACGGACGCGTGTGCGTCGAAGTCGAAGGCCTCGGTATGCGCCGCGTGCCGGCAGACTTCGAGACCAAGCTGCGGCCGATCGAGGCCCCGAAGTCCGACATCCGCAGCCTGAAGCCTCCCTCCCAGGCTGAGCTTGCGCTGCGCGCGAACCTCGAAGGTGGCATCGCCGCGCACGAAGGCGGCCCGGCGCTCGAGCTCGCGCTGCGCGGTGCGCTGCCGGGCGTGATCGTCGTCAGCTCGCTCGATCCGCGCGAGCAAGCGCGCAAGCTCGACGAGTCGCTCGCGCCCGCCGGCCGCGCCGAGCAAGCCAGCTTCAGCCGGCCGGAGCTCGACACGCCGTACGTCGCGCCGACCGGTCCGATCGAGACCGAGCTGGCGGAGCTCTGGGGCAAGCTGCTCGGCATCGCCGGGGTCGGGCGCAGCGACGACTTCTTCGCGCTCGGCGGCCACTCGCTGATCGCCGTGCGCCTGTCCGCGGAGGTGCGCAAGCGCTTCGGTGTGGATCTACCACTGTCGACGCTGTTCGAGGCGCCGACGATCGAGGCGCTGGCCAAGCTGCTGCCTGCGTCGCCGGCAGCTGCCGGCGGCCCGCGCAGCGTCAACCGCTTGCGGCCCTTCACGCCGCTCGTGCCGATCAAGACGGGCGGCAGCGCGCGACCGCTGTTCTGCGTGGCCGGCCAGGGCGGCAACCCGATGCACCTGCGCAGCCTCGCGCAACACCTGGGCGCGGATCGGCCGTTCTATGGCCTGCAACACCGCGGCGCCGATGGCTCGAGGCCGCCCTACGCCTCGGTCGAGGAGATGGCCGCCGACTTCGTCAAGCACGTCTCCGACATAGCGCCCGGGCCGTACCTGATCGCCGGCTACTCGGGCGGTGGCACGGCGGCGTTCGAGATGGCGCGGCAGCTGACGGCGGCAGGCAAAGGCGTGGACGGCGTGCTGCTCCTGGACTCCTTCTGTCCGATCTTGCCCGAGCTCGGCGTGGGCTGGCGGCTGCGGTTGCACCTCGAGGGCCTGCGCAAGGAGGGCGCTGCGGCCTATGCGCGCCGCCGGTTGCTCGCGCGGCTCGAGCGCGAGCGCAAGCGCTTCGAGCAGCGTTACCGCAAGAAGCACCAGCCCGTGATGCAGAGCCGCTCGATGTTCGAGACCGCCGCGGCGAACTGGCAGGCGATCGAGAGCCGCTATCGGCCGCAACCGCTGGCCGCTGCCGCGTATCTGTTTCGTGTGCAGAGCGAAGATGCCAACGACGCGCGCTACTTTGCCGAGCGCTACGGCGGCTGGAACTCGCTGTTCACCCTCGCGGTCCAGCACCATGTGGTGCCCGGCACACACGTGAGCATGTGCGAGGAGCCGAATGTGCAGATCCTGGCACAGAAAATTCGACAGGTTTTGGACGATCTGGACGCTACGGTGCGCGCCGCGCAATAGCTTCAGAGATTCGCAAGGTCGCGGCTTCAGGCTGGAAGCTGTCCATTCCAGCCGCGAGGAGCCGCCATGTCACGCAAACAGTCCGTTCTCCACGACCACGATCACGACCGTGGTCTGATGCACGACCTCGAGTTGATCCATGCCCGCATGGGCCGCCGGCGCATGCTGGGTTTCCTGGCAGGCGCGAGCCTGGTGCCGCTGATCGGCTGCGCGCAGAAGCTGGCCTCGGGTGCAGGTGCTGGTGGCGCTGCAGCTGGTAGCGGCAGCGAGGAGACCGGCGGCAGCTGCGCGAACATCCCATCCGAGACCGGCGGCCCGTACCCGGGCGATGGCTCGAACGGCGTCAACGCGCTGGTGCTCACGGGTATCGTGCGCAGCGACATCCGCTCCAGCATCGCGGGCGTGACGGGCACGGCCGAGGGCGTGCCGCTCGAGGTCAAGCTGCGCCTGCTCAACGCCGCGGATGGCTGCGCGCCGCTCGAGGGCTACGCGATCTACCTGTGGCACTGCGATCGCGACGGCAACTACTCGCTGTACAGCTTGCCTGGCCAGAACTACCTGCGAGGCGTGCAGGAGACCGACGCCGACGGCACGGTCACGTTCAAGACCATCTTCCCGGGTTGCTACTCGGGCCGCATGCCGCACGTCCACTTCGAGGTGTATCCGGGCCTGAGCTCGGCCACCGCGTCTGGCAACAAGCTCCACACCTCGCAGCTCGCGTTCCCGAGCGACGTCAGCAACACCGTCTACGCCAGCAGCGGCTACAGCGCGAGCGTCAGCAATTTTAGCCGCATCAGCTTCGAATCCGACATGGTCTTCAGCGACGGCGTCAGCCTGCAGATGGCCAGCCTGACCGGCAGCGTCAGCGCGGGCTACGTGGCCACGCTGGATGTCGGCATCGCCGACTGACGTGCAGTCCGCGCGTCCAGCGGCTACAAGCTCCTGGTGCGCGTGCTCTTCCTGCTGTTCGCGGTGCTACCGCTGCTCGAGGTGTTCGTCCTGTTCAAGTTGGGTCGGACATTCGGAGCGGCGGTGCCCGTGTTGGCGGTCCTCGCGAGCGCACTGTGCGGCGCGGTCGTGGCGCGCATCGCGGGCCTGCGCGTGTTGCGTTCTTTTCGCCAGGCGCTCGCGGCAGGCACCCCACCCGAATCGAGCGTGATCGACGGCGTGCTGGTGTTGCTCGCCTGCGCGCTGTTGGTCATGCCCGGCCTGATCAGCGACGTGCTGGGCCTCTGCCTGCTCTTGCCGCCCGTGCGCAAGCTGGTGGCGCGCTCGGTCACGCGCCGCCTCGTCCAGGCCGTCCAGCGCGGCACCGCACACGTGACCCAGACGAACGTCCGCTCGGTGATCGATGTCGAGGGCGAAGTCGTCACCGAGCGCGAGGATCCCAAGCGCTTGCAGCCGTAGTAGCGGGGCAAGACGGGGACGGGGAGAGCCTGGAACTCTCAGCGACGATGCTGGTTGTGCTCGGCCTTGCCGTTCTGCTTCGCCTGCGCTTGTCCGCCGTTGCTCACGACCTCGAAGGTGCCCTTCTGTTGGCTGAGCTGAGTTTCGTTCGACGCGAACGACACGAGCTTGTTCGTTTTGAAATCGAGCACGACCGTGAGCGTGTAGCCAGCCGAACCCAGATACGAAATCGCCCACACGTCTTCGGACACTTTTGCAATCTCGGAGTGTTTGGCCTCGGTGGGTGTGTCGCTATTGCTGCCTAGCATGCGGTACGTGATCTTCCCGTTGTGACTAAATGCGTGTTCGAACGTCTTACCCGCCATGGCACCGGCTTCGTACGTCCATTGAATTGTCGAACCGTGGACTGGATCGCGTGTCATGACCCACCTCCTGAGCAGACTTCGGTGCAATCTGCATGCCAGCGCATCTGTCACGGGCGCATGCGCGCTTCGACAGACCTAGCAACCAGGAACAGCAAACAGGAACACGAAATACAGAAGAGGCGAGACGAGCGATTGCTAGTTCATGTTGCTAGTTGAAGTTTCCAGTCGCTAGTTCTCTTCTGTCTCACCTGTCCGAAAGCGCAAAGTTCCCAATGCGCGCGAGCAGCGCCTCATCCTGCAAGTAATCCGCGTGCCCCCGGTCGCGTAACTCCCAGTACTCCGTGCCGGGATGCAGCGCCGCGACCAACTTGCGCGCGTGCGTTTCAACCGGCAGGGCCGTGTCGTCCTTGCCAGCCACGACCAAAATGCGCCCGCGGAAGTCGCCCGCGATGTCTTCGGTCAAATACTGCTCGCTAGGCAACAGAAACTCGAAAGGCGAGGCCGGTCCGAGATCGAGCGTCCAGTACGGTGAGAGCAAGATCACCGCAGCTGGCGGCTGCTGCGCGCGGCTGAGCTCGGCCGCCAGGCGCAGCGCGATCCCGCTGCCCATCGAGTAGCCGACCAACACCACGCGCTCGGTCGGAACGTGCAGTCGATCGCGCAGGTACGCCAGCTGAGCCGACGCGTCGTTTGCGGCCGCTTGCGGACTGGGCCGTCCCGTCGAGCCATCGAAGCCACGGTAGGTGAAGGCCGCGATGCCGAGATCGCGACCGGCGCGCATCGCCTCGAGCGCGGGCAGGCTCGCGTTCAACTGCGGCGTGGAGTTGCCCGGGAAGAACAGCAAGAAACGCGCGCCGTTGCTGCTCGGCAGACGCACTATCCCGCGCAGGTGCACATCCGGCGCGACCGGCAGCTCGCGCAGCTCGTAGCCGTACTCTTCGAGCAGCGCGGGTAGCTCGGCGTTCGACTCGGCCGTGTAGTAGTGGAAACGATCGCGCTGCCGGCGCGTCCCAGCTTCCAGCAGGAGCGCCACCAGACTCAGCGCGAGCAGCCCAAGCAGCACGGCTGCGGGCGCTTTGCCGATACGTCGCATCGAGCTACGGCGTCGCAGGTTTCGGCGCGGCGGGGGCGGCCGGCTTGGGTGCTGCGGCAGCCTTGGTCGCGGCTGCAGGCTTGGGCGGGAAGACTTCGCCCACGAATTTCAGGAACGCTGCCCAGGATTCTTGGTCTGCCTTCGCGTTGTATGCCAGGCCGGGCATGTTGAACTTGTCCGCGTCCGGATTGGTGAAGCCGTGCTTGGCTCCGGCGTACTCGATGACCTCGTAGCGCGCACCGGCAGCGGTCATCTCTTGCTTGAAGCCTGCAACCTGCTCCTTGTTCACCATCGGATCGTCCGCGCCCGTCTGGATCAGCATGCGCGGCTTGATGCCCTTCTTCGCCGGGGTCTTGGTGCCGAGCGCGCCGTGGAACGTCGCGACGAACGCCAGGGGGTCACCCGCGCGCGCCATCTCCAACACGACCGCGCCGCCGAAGCAGTACCCGATCGCACCGATCTGTGCGGGGTTCACCTCGGGCCGTTTCTTGAGCAACGCCAGCGCTGCATCGAAGCGCGCCTTCTCGACCTTCGCGTCGGCCGTCGCCTCTTCCATGAACGTCTTGGCATCGGCGGGGTGCGTGGCGACTTTGCCCTTGCCGTACATGTCGATGGCAAAGCCGACGTACCCGGCCTTGGCGAGCCGCCGGGCCTGTTCGCGCGCATGCTCGTTGAGGCCCCACCACTCGTGCACGACCAGGACGCCCGGGCGTTTGCCCTTCACCGCGTCGTCCCAGGCGAAGAAGCCCGACAGGACGGTGGTGCCTTGCTTGTACTCGACCTCCTGGGTCTTCAGCTCGGCCTGCGCCAAACGCGGGCAAAGCCAGGACAACGACAGCGTCGCAGCACAGACCATGAGTGCGTTCGAGATTTTCATGGGCGGCATGGTGGCGCCGTCGCTCGCGCGCGCGCCACCAAAAAGTGCTGCCACAGAGCGAAACTACGCCGCTCCCGAGCTGGGAGATGCCTGCGGCGGCGCGACTGCTATCTTGGTGGGCGAGGGCGTGCGCAGAAGTGATGCCAAGTCCAAGTCCACAATGAGCGGGAAGCCGTGCCTGATGGCGACTCTCGTGCTTGCTGCTGTGGGCTGCAACGGCCCAGCGGGCGTCGAGTTGGCTGATGCGCGCGGCCTCGAGCGGCTGAGCGATTGGTCGGCTTTGCCGCTCCTGTCGCGGCCGGTCGCGCGCTACAACCAGCAGACGAGTCGCGATCGCGGCGCGCGCGACTCGACGCTGCCCCTGGCTGACCACGGCAACCGCGACTTCAACAACTTCGTCTGTATCAGTGAGGGCGCAGAGCTCGGCAAGCCGGTCACGCCGTGGAAGGTCGATCTGCCCGCGTGCCCCGAGCGCTACGCGCACGGTGCGGTATTGGCGCGGTTCGGCGGTCCGGGCCGGTTGGTGCGCATGTGGGTGACTTCGCTGGCGATGGCCACGCAAGCCGAGTCGGCGCGCCGCGCCCGATTGCGCATCTACGTCGACGACGATCCTACCCCGGGCCTGAACCTGCCGCTCACGGCTGCGGCCATGCCCGACAGCGCGGACGACGCGATCTTCGCCGCACCGTTCGGTGCCGCCTCGCCACACCGCTTGGCCTGGTACTATCCGATCGCCTTTCGCGAAAAGCTGATCGTGACGCTGGACGAGCTCGCCGACTACGATGGGATCTACTTCCACTGCGACGTGCTGCAGACCGAACCGGAGCCGGTCGAGCTCGACTCGGCGCAGGAGCGCGTGCTGCGAGCCGATGCGATCGCGCAGCTGAAGGCGGCGGGCAATGCAGTCTCGGCGTCCGAGCTCGCTGCGGCGCGCGACCTGCGCCTCGCCCCGGGCGTGACGCACGAGCTGAGCGTCAAGGGACCGGCGACGATCACCAGCGTCGAGCTGCGCACGAGCGCGCTCGAGCGCCTGCCCGACGTGCGCGTGCAGTTCCACTGGGACGAGCAGCCCGAGCCGGCGATCGAGCTCTCGCTGCGCGATCTGTTCGGCGCGGGCGAGCGCGTCCCCGAGCGGTCGAGCGCGGCGCTGCAGAGCGAGCGCGAGGGCGAGACCCAGCTGCTCGCGTTGCGCCTGCCCATGCCGTTCGCCGCGCATGCACGTATCGAGCTCGTGAACACGGGTGCGAGCGACGTGGAGCTCAGCCTGTCGGTCCGGGGCGAAGCCGGCGTGCGCGAAGGCGCGGGCCGCTTGCACGCGCAGCTGCGCGAGACGCGCGGTCCGAGCGATGAGCCCGAGCACGTGGCGCTCGACGCGGCGGGGCGCGGGCGTGTGGTGGGGGTGTGCGTGCACGTGCAGGGACACCCCGACCCGGGCTTCGGGCAGCAGGCGGATCCGCTCAACGTGTTGGAGGGCGACGTGCGCGCGACCATCGACCGCAAGCCTGCGCTCGACGGCACCGGCAGCGAAGAGTACGCCGACGACGCGTTCTACTTCCGCGACACACCGCACGGCAACGCGTTCGCCCAGGTTTGGGGTGTGGGTGACGGCAAGGCCAGCTTCTGTCGCTGGCACGTGCTCGGCGGCGAGCTCGACTTCGCGCGCTCGATCCGCATCGGCTTCGAGCGCGGCGGCGCCGGAAACCCGGGCGTCGCCGACCTGCACCGCACGGTCGCCTGGTACTACCTCACGCCGTGACGGCCTCGAGGATCACCTCGGGCGCTTCGTAGCCGAGCATGTGCCCGATGTCCGGCAGCCAGCGCGTCTGCGCGTGCCGTAGGTCGCGGCCGAGCCGCTGCGAGTGCCAGGCTGGACACGTGCGATCGAGCTCGCCGCAGATCACGCGTGCGGGGATTCCGATCTCGGGCAGCCGATCGTAGTAGTTCTCGTGGCTCATCGCGATCAGCAGCGGCATCGAGGCGTGGAGGTCCTGGCGCAGCAGCGTCTGCCGTGTCAGCTCGACGTGTGCGGGATTCGGCGAGCGACCGAACAGCGTTCCAACCAGCGCGCGACCGGTAGGAGGGAAACGCCAGAGCGTCTTCATCAGCCCCGACTTCACGAGCGGCATCTGCATTCGATTCTGCAGGCTGCCCACGGCCACGGCTCCTGCGTTCGCGCCCAGCAAGACCAGCCGCTTGAAGCGGCGCGCCAGCTCCGGGTGGCGCAGGCAAAACACCAGCGCGAGGAAGCCACCCATCGAGTGCCCCACCAGGGTGGCGTCGTCGATCGCGAAGTGCTCGATCACCGCGGCGTAGTCGCTGGCAGCGGCGGCCGAGCCGTTGCCCTCGCTGCCGAGCGTGGTGCGGCGATGTCCGCGCTGATCGAAGGCGATCACGCGGTGCCCGAGCGCGACCAGGCGCTGCGCCAGATCGTCGTAGACGTCGAGATCCATCAGATAGCCGTGAGCCAACAGCACGGTGGAGCCCGCGCCGGACTCCACGCAGTAGATCTGGTTGCCATCGCGGCCGCGTACGTACACTTCTTGGGTCACGTGTTTCCTTCGGTCGGGAGGAGCTGGCGTCGCTCCAGGTCGAATCACTTTCACTCGTCTTCGTGTTCCTGCGCCTCTTGATACTCGCTCCCGCGCATGACGGTGAGCACCGTCCTTGCGCCTGCGAGTCCCCCCTCGAACAACGACCCCTGCCGCGGATCTCCCACGACCTCCGCGAAGTCTTCGGGCCGCATGCCCCGCGCCAGGCGTGCCGCGAACGTCTCCTTCAATAGCCTCAAGTAGTACTCGACGTCGTAGTCGCGGACGCCCTCTTCCTCCTCGTCGAGTAGCCCGGCCCGCCCATCCGCCGCGCGGTAGACCCGCACGCGCTCGCCCACCTCCCAGCGCCGTCGACCGGCCGTGACCATCGCTTCATACGCCAGCTCCCGGCGCTGGCCGCGCGTGGCAGCGTATTCTTCCGGCGACTTGGTCAGCCGCACGCGCGCCGTCACCGCGCGCGTTGGCAGCTCACGGCGGCAGAGCGCCAGCGCGCACTCCACATACGCGGCCCGCACGGCGGTCAGATCGTCCGACAGTAACCCGACCAGCGCGCGGCGCAGGAAGTCCTCGCCGAACGGCTCCGCGCGGCTCGAGCGGAAGGCGACGCCGCGCAGCGTCAGCTTGCCGTCGTAGCCCTGCAGCGCGTAGTTCTTCGGCTCGTGCGAGAGCATGGCCGCGTACCGGCCGTCGAATTCCAGACGCACGCGCGGTGGCAAGAGCGCGGCCACCTCCGCCACCACGCGCCGCTCGGCTGCCTCGTCGAAGCTGTCCGGCACGGCGAAGTACACTCCGTCGGTATCGGCCTCGAGCAAGGTCACGCCGCGCTGCGCGAGCTCGCTGCACAGGAGCGCCAGCAGCTCCCTGCCGCGGCGGGTCACTTCGTTGGCCGCGTGCACGTCGGCGAAGCGCGTCAGGCCGACGGCACCGAGGTATCCGTACGCGGAGTTGACGACGATCTTCATCGCCGCCGACAGCGCCTCCTGCGTGTGCCGCTCGGCCGAGCCCGCTGCGGCCGCCTTCGCGCGCGCCTTGGCCGTCAAGCGCTGATCCACCAGCTGATCGACCAGCGCCAGCAGTACGCTCAGGCGATCGCGCGCCGGCCCGATGCGGTATTCGCGCATCAGCGACGGATACAGGCTGGCCACGTCGGCCTTCACCACGCGCCGCGCCACGCCGCTGGCGAAGAGGTGCAACGCGGCGCCGCTGTGCTGCGTGCCGTCGCCCGGCTCGCGCGCGGGCAGCGCGGCGCCTGCGCGCAGGTAGGCGCGGACGAGCAATGGATCGAGCACGCCTGTCGCGGGGCCGGCATCGGCTAGCCGCTCGTAGCGGCGTGGGCACAGGCGGGCCAGCGCGAAGGCTGCGCCGCCCAGGAGGCGCGCCACGGAAGCAGCTTCCTGCACGTCATCGCTCGCGTAGCGGCGCACGCGCGCCGGGTCGTGTGTGAACGTGGCGTAGATCTGCGAGCCGGCAATGTACTCGCGTGCAGGGCCGGCCAGGCCGAAGTGGCGCGCGACGACCTTCAGTCCGTGGCCGGGTAAGTCGCGTGCCGCAAAGTCGTAGCGCCGTACCGCGTCCATGCTGTCGATCAGCTCGCGGCCTGCCACCGTGTAGCGAAAGCGCCGCACCCCGTCCGTCCCGCCCAGGCGTGGGCCGCGCGCGGCGGGGCGCTCTCGCAGCCCCACGTCGGGCAGTCGGCCGATCAGCAGCGGGATGCTCAGCAGCTGGGAGCGGCGGACCAGAAACGGCAGGTCGAAGCCGTGCAGGTTGTGATTCTCGATCACGTCCGGGTCGAGCTCGCGCATGCGCGCGTACAGCCGCTCCAGCAGCTCGCCTTCGGCGCGCGCGCTCGAATCGCGCGCCTCCAGCACCTCGCACTGCCCGTCGGGAGCGCGCAGCGCGACCAGGAACACGCGATCGCGTTCGGGATCGAGGCCGCTGGTCTCCAGATCGAACTGCAGGCGTCGCAGCGAGTCGTACTCCAGCTCGCGAAAGTGCGTGCGCCCGGAGGCGACCAGGTATTGCTCCTCGGGCGGCAGGGCCAGCACGGCCTCGGGCCCGAGCTCGCGCAAGTGCGATAGAGTGCGGCCGAGCCGCCGCGTTGCACCGTGCAGCACGGCGCGGCGCAGCCAGCGCCCGTCGGCCGCAGACACCAGGAACCGCAGCGCGCCCGGTCCGTCCAGCTCGCGGTACTCGACGCAGCCAGGATCGGCCGGCGCTGGCTGTAGCTTTTCGCCGAGGTGGGTCAGATCGCGCAGCGAGTCCAGCACGAGCCATGACCGAAAACGCACGTCTTCGCGGATCAGTGCCAGCGTCGCTGGATCGCGCCTCCAGACGAACGCGCGGCCATCTGCCTCGGCCCAGACCGAGACGATGCCCGGCGTGGGGTCCCAGCCCCACAGCCACTCGCGTTCCTGATCACCCATACCTGCTCATTACACGATGGCTGGCTCGAAAGGCTTCGATTCTCAGTCATTCGCGCGTACGCTCTGGGCCGCGTGGCAGCAAAGAACTACGAACGACTGGCTCCGGAGCTCGAACCCGGGGCGCTCCTCCCGCGCGGGGCGGAGAGCCGTTTTCGCGTCCTGCGCCGCCTCGGTGCGGGTGGCATGGGCGTGGTGTACGAGGCCCTGGATCTCGAGCGTGACCTGCGCGTGGCGCTCAAGACCTTGCGCGCCACCGACGCCCAGTCGCTCTATCGCTTCAAGCACGAGTTCCGCGCGCTAGCCGAGATCGTGCACCCGCGGTTGGTGCCCTTGTTCGAGCTGATGACCGACGGCGAGCACTGGTTCTTCACCATGGAGCTTCTCGAGGACGGCGTGGATCTGCTGACGTACGTGCGCGACTCGATCTCGCCGCGCACGCACGGGTCGTTCGCCCGCGCGGTCACGCAAACGCATACGCGCCCGAGCGAAGCCACGCAGCTGGATGCGCTGCGCACCTGGCGCACGCCGCTGGAGGGCGGCTCCGAGCCCGAGAACGAGATCGCGCCGCCGGTGACCGACTACGCGCGCTTGCGCGAGGTGTTTCGGCAGCTGGCGGAGGGCGTGCAGGTGCTGCACGAGCACGGCCGCTTGCACCGCGATCTCAAGCCCGAGAACGTCTCGGTGCGGCGTGGCAGTGGCGATGTGGTGCTGCTCGATTTCGGCCTGGTCGCGGCGCTCGATGGGGGCCCGCAGCGCACGAGCCTGCGGCCCGATGCGCTGGGTGCAAGCGAAGAGCCAGAGCCGCGCGTCGCCAAGCAGAGCGAGACGCGGGGGCTGCGCTCGAACCCCGAGCTGCACTATCCCACCGAGGCCGGCATCATCACGGGCACGGTGGCGTACATGGCGCCGGAGCAGGCCATGGCGATGCCACTCACGATCGCCAGCGACTGGTACTCGGTGGGCGTGATGCTGTACGAAGCGCTCACCGGCCGCCTGCCGTTCCGCGGCAGCATCACCGAGATGCTCTCGGCCAAGCAGATCTTCGAGCCGCTGCCCGTCACGCAGCTGGTGCCCGATGCGCCGGGTGATCTGGTGCAGCTCTGCAATGCGCTTTTGCGCCGCGATCCGGCGCAGCGGCCGCTGGGCAGCGAGATCCTCTCGCGGCTGGGCGGAAGGCGCAGCGAACGCGCGTCGAGCGAGCCGCCGCGGCCGATCTTCGTCGGTCGCAGCCAAGAGCTGCAGCAGCTGTGGGCGGCATTCGAGGCTGTTTCACTGAGCACGCAGCTGGCCCACGTGCGCGGCGCTTCCGGCGCGGGCAAGAGCGCGCTGCTCGCCCAGTTCACCGCCGAGCTGCAGGCTCAGCCGGACACGCTCGTGATCGCGGGCCGCTGCTACGAGCAGGAGTTCATCCCGTTCAAGTCGGTCGACAGCTTGATGGATGCGCTGACCAGGCACCTGATGTACTGGCCGGCCGAGGAGCTGGCCGCCTTCTTGCCGCCCGACGCGGCGCTGCTGGCGCGCCTGTTCCCGGTGTTCGGCCGCCTGTTGCCGAAGGACGGCGCCGCGCCCGAGCCCGCGGACCTGCAGACGATCCGCCAGCGAGCGTTCGGCGCGATGCGCGAGCTGCTGCGCGAGCTCGGCCGGCGCACGCGCCTGGTGCTGGTGATCGACGATCTGCAGTGGGGTGACATCGACAGCTGCGCGCTGATCGCCGAGGTGTTGCGCGCGCCGGATGCGCCGCGCTTGCTCCTGGTGCTGGCCTACCGCGACGAGCACAGTGAGGCCAACGCGTGCCTGCGCGCCTTGCGCGAGGCGGCGAGTGCTGCCTGTGCTCCGGAGCGCGAGCGCACGTTGCAGATCGGCTCGCTCGGAGCGAGCGAGGCGCAGCAACTCGCGCTCGAGCTGCTCGAGCAAGACGCTGCGCCGCACACGCTCGAGCACCTGCTGGATCAAGCCGGCGGCAGTGCGTTCCTGATCCACGAGCTCGCGCAGCACGTGCGCGACGGCCGCGCGCTGGGCGAGGCCGCGGAGCTCGAGCTGGACGACATCCTGTGGCAGCGCGTGGCGCGCCTCGAGCCCGAACCGAAGCTCTTGCTCGGCGTGATCGCCGTGGCGGGCCAGCCCATCCGCCTCTCGCACGCGCAACGCGTCGCGGGCATCGCCACGCTCACGCCTCGCATGTTGTCCACGCTGCGTGCCGAGCGCTTGATCCGCACCGACGGGTCGGGTTCGGCGATCAGCGTCGAGACCTTCCACGACCGCGTGCGCGAGAGCGTGTTGTCGCGCACGGCGCCCGCCGACGTCGCGCGCAACGCCCTGGAGTTGGCGCGCGTACTCCAGGCCGAGTCGGCGACGGACGCCGAGAACCTGGCGGCATTGTTCGAGCGCGCGGGAGAGCTCGGCCTCGCGAGCCAACACTACGCCGCGGCGGTGCCGCAGGCGGTGGCTGCGCTGGCGTTCGAGCACGCGGAGGTCCTGGCGCGCAAGGCCATCGGGCTCGCGCGCAGCGACGCCGAGCTCGCGGCCGCCTACGAGGTGGCCATCCACTACTACACCGACATGGCGCGCTTCGCCGACGCCTACGAGACCACGCGCCTGGGAGTGCGCGCGCTGGGCATCGAGCTGCCGGCCAAGTTCGAGCCCCCGCTGTTCGCGCGCGACTTCGTGGCGGCGCAACTGCGCTTGATCGGGCGCAAGCCCGAGGATCTCTTGCAGCTGCCGACCATGCCCGAGGGCCGACTTCGGCTGGCGGTGCGTCTGGCGAACGCGGGAGCCAAGGCGGCGTACCAGGTGCGTCCCGAGTTGTGCGTGGCGGTCTGCACCAAGATCGTGCGGCTGTGCCTGACCCACGGCAACAGCCCCGACTGCGCGATCGGCTACATGGTCTTCGGAGCGATCTTTCAGGGTGGCATCCTGGGCCGCTACCGCGTCGGGTACGAGCTCGGCCAGCTGGCGCTCGCGCTGATCGACAAGTACCAGAACGAGCGCCAGCGAGCCGAAGTCTCGTTCGTGGTCGGCTACTTCGGCATCTCGTGGCTGCGCCCGGCGACCGAAGCCGAAGCGCTGTGGACCAAGGCCTTCGAGGCCGGCCAACAGAGCGGGGACCTGTTCCACATGGGCTGCGCGGCCGCGGGCCGCATCATGAGCCTGCACATGCGCGGCGTGACGCTCGACGTGATCGAGCGCGAGGCGGCGGAGCTCATGCCTCTGCTCAAGCGGCACGGCCTGCACGAGGCCCCGAAGCTGATAGCTGCCGTGCGCCAGGCAGCGCGCGACCTGCGTGGTGAGACGCAAGCGGCCGGCAGCTGGTCGGACGCGGAGTACGACGAAGCCGCGGAGGCTGTGGGTTGGCAAAGCATCGGAGCACGCCACTTCGCGCACTATTGCCAGCTCGCGCGCGCACAGTCGCACTATTTGTGGGGCCAACTGGACGCTGCCGAGCTCGCGCTGAGCGAAGCTCGCAAGTTCCTGCGTGAGACCCAGGGCATGCTGCACTCGGCCGAGCACGCGTTCGTGGAGGCGCTGGTGCTGGCAGCCCGTCCCGGCAAGGCGGGTTTGCGCGATCGGATGAAGCTGCAGCGTACGGCGGCCAAGCTCGAAGGTTGGGCCTCGCGCTGCCCCGAAAACTTCCGAGCCAAGGCGGAGCTGGTGCGAGCCGAGGCGCTGCGCGTGGCGGGCGACGAGAAGGCCGCGCTGGAGGCCTATACGCGCGCAGTCCACGCGGGCGAACGCGGCGGCCAGGTTCAGGTTGCAGCGCTGGCCCACTTGCTCGCAGCGCGCCTGCACGAGGTGAGGCGCGACGCCGCGGATCGCGAGCGCCGGCTGGAGATGGCAAAGCGAGGCTTTGTACGGTGGGGCGCGAGCGCGTTGGCGGAGCGGCTTCAGGTGATCTGACGTACTTCGATGCTGTCATCCGACTGGTTCTCTTCGAGACGAAGCGGCGTGATCGCACCTAAGAGCGGCGCAAGGCGGTGCGCGCGTTCACTTCGCGCAGACGTAGCCCCAGAAGTACCGTAGAAAATTGTCGACTGTGAGCGGCCTCGCGCGCGAGGTCGGCACGTGCGCGCGCGACTCGCCCCAGGTGTATGCTTCGAACGCGATTTGTTTCTTGTTCAGCGTCTTGTCGGTATCGATACTGCGGCCGAGGCTCGAGAGCCAGGCGGTAGTGTCGCCGCCGACGCGCAGCTCGTTGGTCAACACGATCCAGTGGTCAGGTATCTTGTCGTTTCCGATGGCCGTGCCTAGACCCGTCGAGCCGACGAACAGGCACACGAAGTAGCCTGCCGCGCGCCGTTGCTCCGCCTGCACCATGTCCGAGAGTTTCTTGTTGAACACCAGGTTGGTGTTGTCGATCACGTCTTTGAACAGTTCGGAAAAGTAGAACCACCACACGATGTGTCCGGGCGGAGTCATGGCGCGCGCTTTTCCATCTGTCGAGTCCATGTGGAGCATGTGGTTCGCCGAATCACGTAGACCCGCGAGCGTGACCCAATCGACCGGATCGATCGTCGAGCTCGCCAGACTCGTATTGCGGCACTCGGTACTCGGTGAGACCTGGAACTTACCAATCTTAGCTGCGCCCTTCTCCGCCAGCTCGATCGCGTAGCTGACGTACGCGTCTGGGCGCTTCTTTGCGACGCAGAACATGAACGCCGCCGGGCCGCACAACATGGTGCTGGCTTGGCTGATCTTGCCGGGGTCCTCGACGCGCTCACGTAGGCTCTTGGCAAACGTCTGTCGACGATCGGCGTGAGTCGCGGCCGAGGCTCCGAACACGTTGGAGAACGCGAGCGGGCCGGTTCTGGAAACGAACGCCTGGATGAGTTCTGCTGGTGTGGCCATTCGGTCGTCTGTGGTCGCGACCTCCTCGGTTTGCGAATGTGTTGTGTTGGCGGCGCGGAAAGGCCCTACAGCTCAATCTGACGCAACACGCGCAACGGCCCTTCACCCGTGGGCTGGCCCAGCCCCGGTCGCGAGCAACTCGAGGCTCGTGTGCGTGTCACCATCGGTCAGCTTGGCCGGCCCCTTGCGACTGTTCATTCACGACACCTCGCGGGGAGAGCGCGGCCCACGACTGCCCGTCCGCGGTAGCCTTTGTGCGCCGTTCGAGCTCCAGCGGGAAGACCTTGGGTCCGAGCAGCGGAGGAAGCCGCTGTAACAGATCGCGTCCTGCAAGCACATCCCTGCATGCCGCTGTCGGCGGCGGGCTTCGCACTCGGAAATAGCTCCAGCGTGCGGCATAGCGTACCCCAGTGCAGCATCATCGCGAACGCTTGATCGAGCGTCGGTCATAACTTTGTGTGCGCAGCGCCTCGTACGACTCACCGTCCTTCATCACGGCCGCTTTTGGTTCGGAGCCGTGCGTCACGTCGATCGGCTCTTCGAAAGGCTGTCGCCGGCGTTCCGCCAATTGCGAGAGACTTGCGAGCGTCAGCTCCGGGGACCACCAAACCGCTGCGCCGCCAGCCTGCGGATGCGCTGCTGGCCGCGAGCTACACGCCGCCACAAGTGACAGGAGGACGAGAGGCAATCGAAAGTGGCGTGACTGCATACGGGCGTTGCCTACGCTTGCTCACTTGTCTGGCCGCGTGATTCGCACGAGTAGCTCGCGCACGAATCGATGGGCTTCGTCATCGTCGCTCGAGCTCGGCCAGAGTAGCTCGCTGGCGGCACCGCTCAGGTCGAAGGGTAGCCGTGCGGTGGCCAGTACGGGATGCATGCGGCGCTCGTGCGCCGCGACGACCTCGGGCAGCGTCGCCAGCAGCGGAGAGTCGACGATCAACGCGCCGATCTGGCTGAAGCTCGCAACCGAGCAACGCACGCGGCGCTGTTTGCGAAACATGTCCTCGACGATGCCGCGCAAGTCGGCGTTGTAAGACACGATCACGTGCTCCTATTCATTGGAAGTTATGGGTGCATCGCTCTAGATCAAATGCAGGAGGCGATCATGACTGGCACCACGACACCACACGACACGGTCCGCCTGGGCAAGACTGGCCCGGCGGTGTTTCCGATCGGGCTCGGCTGCATGGGCTTATCGGGCATGTACGGCGAGACGAACGACGATTCGGGCATCGCCACGATCCAGGCCGCGATCGACCGCGGCGTCACGCTGCTCGACACCGGAGATTTCTACGGCATGGGCCACAACGAGCTCTTGATCGCGCGCGCCATCCGCGGCCGGCGCGACAAGGTGCAGCTGTCGGTCAAGTTTGGGGCACTGCGTGGCCCGGATGGGTCGTGGGTCGGCATCGACACCCGTCCGGCGGCTGTCAGCACCTTCGCCGCGTACAGCCTGAAGCGCCTCGGCGTGGACGTGATCGACGTCTATCGGCCGGCGCGACTCGACCCGCAGGTTCCAATTGAAGACACGATCGGCGCGATCGCGGAGCTGGTGCGCAAGGGCTATGTGCGCCACATCGGCCTGTCGGAGGTCGGTCCGGAGACCATCCGGCGCGCTGCGCGCGTGCACCCGATCGCGGATCTACAGATCGAGTACGCGCTGATCAGCCGGGATCCGGAGCGCAAGCTGTTTCCGGTGCTGGACGAGCTCGGCATCGGAGCCACGCTGTACGGCGTGCTGTCGCGCGGCTTGTTGGGTGGTCGAGCCCCGAGCGGACAATCCGACTTCCGCAGCCGGCTGCCTCGCTTCTCGCAAGAGAATCAGGCGCGCAACGCACGGGTCGTGGACGCGCTGCAAGGCTTCGCCGCCGAGCGCGGCATGACCAAGGGCCAGGTCGCGATCGCGTGGGCGCGGGCCAAGCGTCCGAGCTTCGTACCGCTGATAGGCGCGCGCACGTTGGCTCAGCTCGACGACGCGCTCGGTGCGCTGGAGCACTCGCTGTCGGCAGATGACCTCGCGAAGCTCGAGGCGCTGATTCCTGCCGATGCGATCGCCGGAACGCGCTACGACGCGCACCAAATGGCGATGTTGGACAGCGAGCGCTAGGCCGACAGCCGCGCGGTGCGGGTTGTCGACTAACGTTCTCGCGCCCACTCCGACTGTCTGATCGAACAACTCGAAATTAGTTGTTGGTCATGTTTGCGACAGGATTGGTCCGACCACTGCTGGCTAGGGTGCACCGGTTCGTCGGTCAGAGTGCCGATGTTTCGAGGTTGGGGTGGTCGAGTCCCGCAAATGCGCTTGCATCTGCCGGGAGGTCGAGGACTGCCCACTGCCTGTTCGTCGTACCAGGACTGGAGGGGTGGATGCGCGGGGGGAAGTTGCGACCGATCCATGTCGTGCTGTGTTGCGTAGTCGTTGGCACGTTGATCGCACTGTTCACTCGGCCGAGCCGTGATGAGCCGTCGTCGCAGGCGCGCGCCGTGCAATCGCGAGGCGATCGTGAGCCCGCAACTCCCGCCGTTCGAGCGAGTGAGCCCACTGTCTCGCGCAAGAGTCGTCCCGCGACGCGGACGCCGCCCAAAACAGCAGCGGGCGATCCTTTGGTGCAGACCGTCGTTGAAGAGGCCGTGAGCCTGAACGCCGAGGAGCAGGCCGCGATCGACAAATACACGGTTGCAGGGCTGTCGCAGGCGATCGCCGAGGCTGATGCGGCGTACATGACGGCTTCTCCCGCGAACAAAGAGGCCGCGGACAAGCACTATCTGATGTTGCTGAATCTCGCGGCCAAGTTCGCCGAGCCCCCGCCAACGCTCACGCCGGAGCAGCTGGCACGCCAGCTCGCGTATCCCGCGGCGCGAGACAGCGAGCTCGAGCGGTTGCGCGATTTACCCCTCGTCGAGCGCGAAGCCCGCATGGCCGAGTTCAAGGATCGTTTCTTCGCAGCAGATTTTGCAACGGAAGGCGCCGTGTCCCGAGGAGAAATGCATGCCAGCCAGGAATGAGCGAATCCAGTTTTGGGCCATCGTAATGTCGTTGGGGCTGTTGCTGTGCACGGCCGAGAAGGCTGCAGCATCGGCCTTTTGTTCGGTGGAAGGCACCGTGCCCTCGTTCATATGGCTCTCGCGCACGCTGACGAGTGGAACCCAGTACACGATTGAGACGGCCAACATTACCGGCGATCCAGTCCTGCACGTGTTCAAGAGCAACCCGAGCGGTACGTTCGACAATCAATGGGTGCAAGTCGCGGCGAACGACGACTTCTCGGGCAACTCCTCGCGCGTCGTGTACACGCCGAGCACGAGCGGCGAGTACAAGATCCTGGTGCGTGCATTCAGCTCGACGACCGGGGGCTTCGCCGATCTGAAGATCAACGGATCGACCATCCTGACGCACAATGCGTACGGATCGAACGTGACTTCGACGACGTTCTCGACCGGTGAAACCGTGCGTGTGACGTCGACCCGGCGGAACACTGGAAACCAAGATCCGCTGCTGTTCCTGCTGAGCGCGACGACGACGGTCGAGCGCATGAACGACGATACCGGGCCGAACTTCTATCCAGTCGTAAACATCAACGTGAACAGTACCTCGTCGTCACGCATCGTCTGGGGCCATTATCCGACCGGTTTGACGAGCTACGGTCGCATGACGATCGAGCCGACAGGCAGCGGGGCCACGGACTCCGACGGCGATGGGGTCGCAAACTCGCTCGAGACTGCCTGCGGTTTGAACCCGAACAAGATCGATTCCGATGCCGACGCGATCCCAGACCAGATCGAGTTGTTCGGCAACAACGGGTTTTCGTACAGCCTCGGCAACACGTTCACCAACAATCCGACCCGCCGCAACGTGTACGTCGAGGTGGACTACATGAACAATGCGAACGTGAAGGTTCCCTATTCGAGCATGCGGTCCGATGCGGAGACGATCTACAAGACCGACGGCACGGTCGACCTATACGTGGAGCCCCTCTCGAGTATCACCTACACTGCGAACATCACGCTGGACTCCAGCTGCGGTACGGTCATGAACTGCACGACGATAGCTGCGGTCAAGTCGGCGAACTTCTCCGTCAATTTGTTCGAGAGGCAGCTCTACTTCCACTATGCCGTGTTCGGGGATCGTCTCGTGCGCGGAGGTGCGTTGGCGTGTAACGGCGGCGTCGCCGGCGTGCTCGCCCAGGATCTGCTCGTCACCTTGGGCACCGGCTGCTTCGGGACGCCACCCGACAACACGCAGCGCGGTGCGTTCGTTCACGAGCTCGGTCACAACGTGAACCTGGTCCACAATCGCAATGACGCGGCCACCAATAACTTCAGCCAGGTGCACCGCTCGATCATGAACTATCGCTACACGTACCCGGGCATCAGCGGCAAGACGGGCCTGGCCGCGTACACGTATTCGTTCGGCACGGGCGGCTGCGCGGACTGCAACACCTCGCCCAAGCAGGTTTGTATCGATGCCCGCAACGGTCCGTTCGGGAACTCCTGCATGCTCGCGACGAACTGCGACTGCGATGTCAACGAGTGGGGGCAGTGGTTCCTCGCAGACTTCGTCAACGGTACGCCGAATCCAAATCCGGGACCGTCCGGAGGCCCGGCATCGCAGCCGATGGCTGCGGCGGCGCTATTGCCCGAGCTCACACCGGTACAGTTCGCTGGCATGAAGGCGGCCATGAACCGCAACGTGTTCGGCGGCAAAGAGACCCCGGTCAAGACCACCGGGCCTGACAAATGGATCGGCGACGCCCCCGATTTGGGCAAGAGTCGCAGACCCGAGCTCGTGTCGAAGCACGTGGAAAGCCTGAAGGCTCGGGGCCTCGAGCAGGGTAAGGACTTCCATCTTCTTTCCGACGGCCTCACGATCGTTCAGGACTGCCTGTAGTGAGGGCTGTGGCGGTGCAGCGCGCGCGTGCTACGTTGCCGAGGATGGGGAGCTTCTGCGGTCCTCGGCGCGTCGCCGCGCCGCTCCTGGCTGCGATCGTGCTCGCGATCTCGGTCGGATGTTCCTCGCGGCGGTCCGCCTCGGGTGCGTCGCCGCGAGCGGACAGCACTGTCAGCTCGCCGCCGACGGCGGCGATGGTCGCGCCGCCCAAAGACGCGGCCGATTTCGGCAAACCCGCAGCGGAGGCGTCCGTCGTAGACGCGGCGCGGCCCCCGACGTCCCCTGCGAGCGCGCCCGATGCAGCAGCTGCGAGCGCTCGCGATGCAGCACCCGCGAGCCCGCGCGATGCGGCGCCGGCGACAGCCACGGACGCCGCCGATACGACGCCGCGCATCGAGGGTTGCGCAGTGCCGGACGGACGCGTTAGCGAGGCGCTCGGGAGCTTCGCCCTGCAGGCCATCGACGCCAAGGACGAAAGCTGGATGCAGGAACCCCGTCACGTCATCGTGCCGGACGCGCGCAGCACGTCGCCGGGTGACCCGCCGACGATAAGCTTCGAAGGTCCGATGGACGGTGGGCGCGTGCGCGCCAGGTTATTCTTCACGTTCAACCAGAGTTGGATGGTGCCCGACCTGATCGGCAGGAAACTCGTGCATAGCTTCTCGATGAGCGTCCTCGACTGCGACACCCCGGGTGGCCAGCCCAACATCAGCGACGAGCCGGCCATCCGCGCGCAGCATGTGCTCCGAGACGACAAGGGTCAGCTGCTGATGCTGAGTGCCGGCTCGACGCCTACCGGCCCGGACGGCAAGGTCTACGTGGACAGCGCGCTCGGGCCCGAGTTCGACTTACGCTGGGTGAAGACCGAGGCGCCGGACTGCCCCCGCCGAGCGACATCGCTCGAGCTCACGGTGCGGGACACGGGCGAACGCATGCGCGCGAGTGCCGAGCAACGAGCCAAGTTCAAGCTCGGCGATGCGCAGTACGTGCTGGCCGTGTGGGATGTCAGGTCGGCCGAGGGCGCGAAATACTGTTCGGTCGCGAACTGGCTCATCTATCGCTCGGACATGCTCATCCGCCAGTAGTGTGTCTTCCCAAGTGGGGCATCCGGGTTAGCATTGCCCGGTGGACAACTATGCGGGACAGGATCGTGGGTCGACTTCGGCGTACGCCGCGTACTTTGCGGGCATGGACGCGTCGATGCAGCAGAAGGTGGCGCTCACGACGGCGTTCTTTCCCACGCGCGGCACGATCGCGGACATGGGCTCGGGGTCCGGGCGCGGCACGTTCGATCTCGCCTGCCTGTATCCCGAGCTCGAGCTGATCGGTGTCGACATCAACCCTCGCTCGGTCGAGCTGGCGCGCGCGAAGTTTCAGCGCGAGAACCTGCGCTACGAGGTGGGCGACATCGCCGAGCCCGTGTTCGCTCCGCAGTCGCTCGATGGCGTGCTCGATTCGTCCGTGCTGCACCACGTCACGAGCTTCAACGAGTTTTCTCTGCGGCGAATCGAGGAGTGTCTGTCCAACCAGGCCGCCGCGCTTCGGCCGGGCGGCGTGCTGATCGTGCGCGACTTCGTGGTGCCCGACGGGCCCGATCAGGTGTTGCTCGATCTGCCCGAGCAGGACGGTAGCGCACAGGGCAGCCTGCCCGAGCTCTCGAGCTCGGCGCTGTTCGAGCGCTTCGCCGCGACTTTTCGTTCCAGTCTGCACCTGGAAGGCGGTGTGCCGTTCGAACGGCAGGCCGATCCGCGGCCCGGCACCGCGCGCTACAAGCTCGCGCTGCGTGACGCGAACGAGTTCATCCTGCGCAAGGACTATCGCCAGGACTGGGAGACGGAGCTGCTCGAGGAGTATACGTACTACTCACAGTCCGACTTCGAACACGCGTTCGAGCGCCTCGGTCTGCGTCTACTCGCCAGTGTACCGATCTACAACCCGTGGATCATCGAGCATCGCTACCGCGGTAAGCTCGCGTTGTTCTCGCCCGACGGTCGCAGGCTCGCGTACCCACCCACGAACTACTTCGTGGTGGGCGAGAAGCTCGGCGAGCAGCAGCCGGTCACGCTCGAGGTCGGCGACGTGCGCGAGCCCTCTGCGCCGCGCTTCTTCGTGCCGCGTACGTATCGTAACCTGCAGAGCGGCGAGCTGATCGCGCTGGCGGAGCGGCCGGGGCGCACACTCGACGTCGTGCCCTGGTTCGTGCGTGGCGGTCGAGTGCACGTGCTGGCCAAGAAGGGCTTTCCGCGCCCGCTGCTCGCGCTCGGAGCTGCCGAGTCCGAGCCGCGCATGCTCGGCCGCGGCCGGGTGTCGGGCTACATCACCGAGCCGCTGAGCGCGATCGTCGATCCCGACGAGGCGCTGCTGCCCGCGGTCGCCCGCATCTTGCGCGAGCGCGCGGGTATCGAGCAGCCATTCACGCCGAGCGAACAGACGCGTTATTTCACCTCGCCTGGAGCGCTCGACGAGATCGTCGAAGGTATGCTGGTGCGCATCGATCCGCCCGATACAGCGCCGCGAGCGGTCGCGTACGGCGATCTCGGCGACGCCGGCTCGGTGCGCGCACTCGATGCGGCGCAGCTGCTGCGAGCGGCTCAAGTGGGCGGTACGTTCGATGCGCGTCTCGAGATCCACGCCTATCGCGCGCTGGCTTGTCACGGACAGCCGCTCGACGCCTGGCTCGGGGCCGAGCCGGTCCTGCCGCTGCAGGCTGCAGGGGAGGGTGGGCAGCGTCCCGCGATCCCGGCACTGGCGTTCGAGCTCGCCCCGCATGGGTCGCGCTACTTGCAGGTCATGGAGGCCAGCTGCGTGGCGCGCGGGGCAGGCGGCCGCGAGCTGGCCCGCGCCACGCGCGAGTACGTGGTGCCGCGCGTGGCGAGCCGCTACACGGTCAGCGTGCTTCCCGCTCAGCGCAGCGCGGCCGGAGTCTTGGTGGCGGTCGAGACGCGCGCGTTGCCCGCCGTGCAGCGCTTCACCGGGAGCGCCGCGCTCGAGGTCTGCCCGGCGTTTCGCTTGCCGGAAGGGGTGCGCGAGCTGCCGGCGATCGAGCAGTACGTGAGGACGGCCATCCGCGCTCACGGCGCGACCGTCGGCGCGCTCGTCCCGCTCGGTGGACCGTACGCACCGAGCGCGGGCGCGACACCCGAGCTCGTGTTCCCGTTCGTCGCCGAGCTGACATCGCTGCACGAGAGCGACCTGTCGCTCGTGCCGCTCGCCAGCCTGATCGACGGCTCGAGCTTGCCGCTCGACGGACACTTGCGGATCGCTGCCCTGCGCCTCGCGCACGCGCTCGGCGTTGGTTGAATGCAAAAGGTCAGAGGCCCGAGAGTCTCCGCAGCCACGGGTTGGCGTCGGCCGAGAGCTTGACCGAGATACGTTCGTCCTGGGCGTCCGGCACGTGCGTCAGGATCCAACCTGCCGTTGGACAGCGGAGCTCGAACGCAGCGAGCTCGCGCGCGCGCTGGAACTGCTCCACGATCTCCGACGCCGCGGGCTCGCCCACATCACACAACCTGTCGCGAGGTTGAGTCGGCTGGCACTCGAACCCTTCGGTGCATGTGACCGGGACGTTGCACGCGTAGCCATCGAGCTCGTCCGGTCGGAAATCGGTACCGCGTGGTTCGTTGATGCGCGCTGCCGCGATACTGTCTGAACGCTCGATGCAGTCAGCGCGATCCGCGCGCTCTTCGTCGCTCGGTTCACGCACAGCGAGCAAGTGATAGCCCGGCGCCAACTTGTCGCGAGAGCCGAGGGCGAACGCCATGTAGGAGTCGGCCGAAGCCTCGTCCGTCAGGTACGCGACCAGATAGTTCTGTGAGAACCCGGCGAACATCTGCCAGGGCGGCCGCTTTAGCTCCGGATCACCGAACCCATCGATCTTACAGTCAGCATCGGGACTTTCGGCCTTGGGGCACGTTCGCGTCTCCTGATAGCAGTCGCCGTCGTCTGCACACCACGTGCTCTGGTTGACGCACCTCCCCGGCGCCTCGCATGGGCCGGTGCCACTCGTGCCGACCACCGCGGCAAATCGGATGCTGTCGGGATGATCGGCAGGAACTGCAGTGATGTAGCCCAGCGCACCGGCGGGCTCCTTCGGAAACGGTGATTGCTGGACGACTTGCGCAGGTGGAGCTTCGTAGACGTCGAGGCGAAAGTTCGACGGGAACTCGCCCTGGACGCCGACGTCCACCAGCCGGAAGCGCGACGATCCGTCCTGGAACATCAACGCGGGCACGAGCGGTCCGCCGGCGCGCGGTTCGGGGATCTCCACGGTGCCGAGCAGAGTCAACAGAGATTCACCCCGATAGGCCTGCGTCGCCTGTGCGTCGCAGCCAAACGCGAGCAGCATCGAGCCGGCGCTCAGAAGGGTGGTCAACCTGCGGCGGTCTCGCGTGTACACGCAGCTTGCCAATCGCATCGTCCGTCCCCCTCTGCAAGGCCCGATCTGCATGCCCTTTCGGACCGCAGTGGGGGCCCGACGCGCACGCTGTCTGCGCGATTTTGGAAGCCTTCCTCGCCACGCGTGTCTGGACTATCGTCCGAGCATGCGCACGTGGAGTTTGGTGTTCCTCGGACTGTTGGCGTGCGGGCGTTCAGCCGTGCCGCTCGAGGTCGACGCTGGCGTGGATGCGGACGGCAGCGCCGAGCCAGCCGAGCCGGTGTGTGGGAACGATCGGGTCGAGCGTGGCGAGCAGTGCGATGGGCGCGCGGAGCTGGGCGCGACGTGCCGCGATCTGGGGTTCGCCGGTGATGGACTGGGTTGTGACGCGGATTGCCAGTACGACACCTCCCGCTGCCGGCGTGCGCAGACGACGTGTCCGAAGCCCGACGCACCGGTCAGCTTGAGCGAGGATTGCGAGCGCGCGATGTGTGCGTGCGACCCCGAAGCGTTCAGCCACTGTGATTGGGATTGTTGGTCCAAGGTCGCCTGTCAGGTCGCGACATGTAACAACGCACCTCTGCGGATCGAGTGCGCGGTGGGCTGTGCGAACGCCACGCTGGCCGAGCTGAGCCTCGGCCGTTGTTATGAAGCGACGCGAGCTTGTACCCGCCGATAGGCGATCACGAGCTGCGCCTTGCGCCTGGGGAGCTCGAGCCCCATTGTTGTCCGATGCGGACGGTTCTTTTGTCCCTCCTGGCAACGCTTGTTGGGCCCTCGGTGACGGCGTGCGACACGTCCTGTAGCCAGGATCGCTGGGGGCCCGCCGCGTCGTGCGCCGCAGTCCCCGAGAGCGAGATGAACTTCGATGCGGACGACAGCCTCGATCTGCTCGAAGGCCGGCATGGCGCGACCTTGGCGTGGCAGCCGATCGATCCGTTCGATGCGCCCGGGACACAGGACGCGGTGTTCGACGTCGAGACGTCGGGGACCTGCAACGCGGACTTCGAGTGCGGCTATCCGTATACCGCGGTCCAGCTCACGCTCGAGCTGCCGAAGCTGGACCGGAAGCTGGACTTCGAAGGAACCGCCTACCTTCGCAACGCGCGCGCAGAGGTGGTGGTGCGATCAAGCCGCTCCGCCGCGGACCGGCTCGCGGACCCGCAGGCCGCCGTGCGCGGCACCGGCGGCGAGCGACGCTACGAGCTCCACGCCACGTTCCGGCGTGACCGCGTGGTGGGCGAGCTTCGCGTCATCGACA
>DATEOF010000158.1:0-6481 GCA_035274465.1 Polyangiales bacterium | reverse complement strand
TGGCTGCGGCGTTCTGGTCGGTGTCGGCGGAGCGCGCCAGCTCGCACGCCGGCTTCGTGGCGATCGCCGCGGGTCTGGCCGGCGTGATCAGCTACCGCTCGTACGGCAGCTTGCTGGAGCAGTACTTCCGCCCGGACCAGGGCGTGGGCACGATCCTCGCGCTGGCCTGGCCGATGGTCGTGCCGACGGCGATCGCCTCGGGCGCGCTGTTCGCGCTGCTCGGCGCTGGCTTGCAACACGCGCTGCGCGGTGACGCGGTGGCGGTGGGGCGCCTGGCCCTCCTCAACATGCTCGGCGGCGGTTTGGGCTCGCTGCTCGCGGGCTTCGTGCTCCTGCCGGCGCTCGGCATGGAACGCTCGCTGTTCGTGCTGTTCGCGCTGTTCGCCGTGCTGGGCGTGATGCTGGTGTTGCGGGAGCCACTGCCGCCGATCACGCGCATCGCGGCCGCGGTGGTTGCCGTGATCGGCCTCGCGCTCTTTCCGTGGGGCGAGATGGGCAGCAAGTACCTGGCCGCCTCGGCGCAGCGCTTCATGCGCCCCGACGATCGCGTGGTGAGCGTGCGCGAGAGCGTGAACGGCACGCTGGTGCACGTCGAGCACCGCTTGAACGGCCTGACGGTGTTCGATCATCTGGCGACCAACGCCTACGCCATGACGGCCAACGACTTTGCCGCTCGGCGCTACATGGACCTGTTCGCGTACCTGCCGCGTGCGCTGCATCCGAAGCTCGAGCGCGCGCTGCTCGTCGGCTACGGCATCGGCAACACCGCGGCCGCGATCCTCGAGGACCCGCAGCTGAAGCGCCTGGATGTCGCCGACATCTCGCGCGACATCCTGGACATCAGCCGCGAGATGCGCGCGGGACCGGCGAAGAATCCGCTGCAAGACCCGCGCGTGCGCGTGCACCTCGAAGACGGCCGGCAGCTGCTGGCCGGGCCGGGCGAGGGCTACGACTTGATCACCGGGGAGCCGCCACCGCCCGTGATCGCCGGCGTGGTGAACCTGTACACGCGCGAGTACTTCCAGCGCGTGCGTTCGCGCCTGAACGAAGGCGGGATGACCACGCACTGGCTGCCGCTGATGAACATCAGCGCCTCCGCGGCCAAGTCGATCATCCACGGCTTCTGCGACGCCTTCCCGGATTGCTCGCTGTGGCACGGCTCGGTTCGCAACTTCATGCTGTTCGGCACGCGCAACGCCTCGCAGGGCGTGAGCTACGAGCATGTCGTCGACCCCTGGAACCACGCCGCGACGCGCAGCGAACGGCTGCGCATCGGGATCGAGCAGCCGGAGCAGCTCGGCGCGCTGTTCATCGGCGACGCCGCTTACTTGAAGCCGCTGACGCGCGACACGCGCGCCTTGACCGACGACAAGCCGCGCTTGATCCAGGTGCCGGGCACGCGCGAGGAGCGCGAGGCGATGATCTGGGAGTGGCGTGACACGACGAAGACCCGCGAGCGCTTCATGGCGAGCCCCCTGATCTCGAAGCTGTTCCCGAGCCAGCTGCGCGAACGCAGCGTGCGACAGTTCGAGAACCAACGGCTGCTCAACGATCTGCTGTTCCCCGAGCAAACCCCCGCGCGCCAGACGCAGGTGCTGCACCAGGTCCTGTCGGGCACCCGGCTGCGCATGCCGGTGTTGTTGATGCTCAACAGCGATCCCGATATCCAGGCCTACCTCGCGGCCCAGCCCGAAGCGGTGCAGGCCAAGCCCGAGTGGCAGCTGCACCGCCTGGCGGGAATGTTCGCCGACCGCGACTACGTGGCAGCGCTCGGCGTGCTACGAAACATGCCCAAGGAACGCGTGCCGCTACCCGAGCTCAAGGAATACGTCGAGTTCGCGGTGGACCGCGGCGGCGGTGTGCCGACACATTGAATGATGCAGGATTCGAGGATGGAGTCGATGCGCGAAACAGCTTACGCAGTACGCAATCGGGGCTATCGTAGGTTCGTCGCGGCGGGGCTGAGTCTGTCGGCGCTGCTGGCCGCTTCGACGGCGTGGGCGGGTCCAGTCGAGCAGATGGTCGAGCTGGCGATGCAGCGCGAGAAGTCCCAGTCCATGGTCGTCCGCTACATCAACGGCGGTGGCGGGTTCTTCGTCAGCCAGGACAGCGGCACCACCTGGAAGATGCAGTGCAACAGCGCGTTCCTGACCGGCGGCGGACGCGTGCAGGGCCCGACGTTCCTGCTCGGCGATGGCAGCATGTTGATGCTGAGCAGCGACGGCGTGCTGCACGCTGACGCCAACGGCTGCGGGCTGAAGGCCGAGTCGCCGGACGTCGCCAAGGGCGTCGTCGACATGACGCTCCACCCGAGCGACGCGCAGCGCGTGTTCGCGGCGGTCTCGAACCCGATGGGCATGAGCGGCCTGATCCAGCGCGGCGCGGATGGCAAGTGGTCCGAGCTCGGCGTGAAGGACGCGCCCAACCCCGTCAGCCTGCGCGTCGCTGCGCACGGCGACGGCCTGCGCTTCTACGAGATCGTGGTGAAGGCCGCCCAGGCGGTTGGCGATGCCGGCGCGGCGGTGCCCACCTACGCGATCCGCGTCTCGGACGACGAGGCCAAGAGCTGGCAGGAGTATCCGCTGATGGTCGAGATGGGAACGCCGCGACTGCGCGGTGTGGACCCGAGCAACGGCGATCGGTTGCTGATCGGCATCGAGCGCGCGAACGCGCCCGACACGGTGCTGGTCAGCAAGGACGGCGGCAAGACCACCAGCAAGTACCTCGAGATCGAGGAACCGGGCGGAGTCGCCTTCGCGCCGGACGGCAAGGTGTGGATCGGCGATCTGGGCGCGACCAGCGGCGCGCAGACCACGCGTGGCCTGTACACGGCACCCAACCTGGAGACGGCGCCGACGCGTTTGCCGATGGCCACGTACCCCGTGCAGTGCCTCGGCTACGCCAAGGACACCAGCACGCTCTACGCCTGCCAGCGCTTCTGGTTCGGCAAGGTCAACCTGGAGAGCGGCGAGTTCACCTCGACGCTGAAGTTCACCACCGTGCCCGCATTCTTGAGCTGTCCCGGTGAAGACCCCGCGGCCGAGTGCAAGCCCCAGCTATGTCTGGACTACTGCGGCCCGGCCCACTTCGCGGTCGCCCCCGTGTGTAGCGCGTACGACGAGCCGGCGTGCGGCAAGCCGGTTGCAGCAGCCGAGGCGATCGACTCGGGTGACACGGCCGGCGCTGCAGCTGGCAGCGGCGGATCGAGCGCGGCCGCGGGCAGCGTGGCGGCGGCGGGCTCGAAGGCCGCGTCAGCCGGTTCCACCGCGAGCGCAGCCGGGTCGACCTCTGCAGCTGGCAGCGGCGTCTCACCACCCATGTCGCCGGCCAAGAAGGGCGGTTGCAGCGCCGCGCCGGGAGACTCCTCGCCGCTGGCCAGCCTGGCGTTTGGCTTGCTGGCGTTGGTCTTCGCGTTCCGTCGCAGGAACGTCTAGCGTCGCTTGCGCGGCTTGCGCGGCGGCTTCGCCACGGCTGCGGGCTGTTCGCTCTCATGATCTTCGCCTTCGCCGAGTGCCAGCGCGCGTGCGCGCTCGGCGGCAGCTCTCACCAGGGGCTCGAGCAACTGGGCGGGTGAGCCGTCGCCGCTCCAGGCTGCGGGCTTGCCCAGTTGCTGCAGCAGGGCGCCGTGCGCAGGCGGTGCGTCGAACGAGAGCGAGAGGTGCGGCAGCTCGGCGCGCGGCTTGTCGTAGTCGTCTGCGCTCAGCTGTGGCAGCGCGACCGTCAGCGCCACGCCCGCGGCGGGCTCGGAGCTCGAGGCGTCGCCGCCGCGAGCAGCACGCAGGGCCGCCAGCACCTGCTCGCGCGTGCGCCCGCGCAGCTCGAACAACAGGAATGGATCGCGATCGAACGCCTCGCCCAGCACGTAGTGGCAAGCGGCGACGTGCTTGCACGGGTTCGCATAGTCCGGACAGTTGCACTCGGTGACCAGATCGCGCTTCGCTTGCGGAAACAGACTCACCCCCGCCGTGGCGAACGCCTCGTCGATCGCCTGGGGCATGTGCCCGGCGAGCAGCTCCGCGCTGAAGGCGGCATGCGCTGCCATGGCCGCGATCGCAGCTTGCCAGTCGGACGCCGTCAGCTGCGTGAGGCGCAAGCTCACCGCGTACGGTTTCGGCCTCGACCCGGTCACCTGCGCGTGCACGGAGCCGGGCTCCACACTCAGATCATGCGTCCGACCCGCGCGCGCGTAGCTGCGTCCGCGCTCCATGCGCTTCGCGTATTCGGGCGCCATGCGCTCCAGCGCTTCGATCCAGCGCTGGCCCCACCACGTCGAACCAGCTTTCTTGATCTTGATCCCGTGCGCCGGGGGAGGGCGCTTGGGCCCAGAGCGGAAGAAGTTGTCGGGCATGATCACCGCGAATGTCGATCAGTGACTTTGTCTAGTATCGAAAGTCGCCAACTCCTCACGCATCGGTGAGATTGCAAAAACGAGAAGCCGAATCGGCCAAGTTTCGGGTTCGAAGGGTTCGTTACACACTTTCACCTTGGCAGTGAGGTTTCGGCGTTGTAGTGCAGCTTGATAAACAATTCGTGTCAGCCGAGGTTTTGGGATGGCGGTCGAGCGCTTTGCGGATTTCAGGAATTGCCTGCAGTGCCTGTTGTTTGGGCTCCTAGTAGCGTGCGGCGGTAACGGCGCAATGCAACCGCCGGTGGGCGTCGCAGGCGCTGGCGGCGGCGGCCCCGCTGCGTGCACGCCTGGGCAGGCGAGCGCTTGCAATTCAACCACTTGCCCTGGTGGTGCTACCCCTTCGGCGACCTGTAATGGGGGCGTACTCGGCCCCTGTACTTGCCCTGGTGGAGCCTCGGGCACTCCCCCGACTGGTGCTGCTGGCACCGGTGCGGCCGGGCGAGGCGCGGCTGGCACGCCGGCTACTGCAGCCGGCAGCGGCGGTGGCGCGGCCGGTTCGACCGTACCCGTCGCGGGCGTCGGTGGCGCAGCTGGTATGGGCGCCGGCGGCATGGTGGCCCCGAGCACGGCCAACAACTGGCCGATGATGGGTTACGACCAGAATAACAATTACTTCAATCCGAAAGAGACGAAGCTGAGCGTCGCGAACGCCGCCATGCTGAAGGAAAAGTGGCGCTTCGATGTCGCGGGCTACCCGCCGGGCACTCCGGTCATCGCCGAGGGCAAGGTCTTCGCGATGTCGAGCGGCGGCATCTACGGGATCAATCTCGCCGACGGCAAGCAGATCTGGGCGCGCACCGATATCGCGGGCACCGCGTCGGTCGCGTACGAGAACGGCTTCATCTACGTCCACAACTACACGGGTCCGGACCTGTACAAGCTCAAGGCTGCCGACGGAACGACCGTGTGGGGTCCGGTGAAGACGAACGACAACACGCTGTGCGACGGTATGTCGTCGCCGATCATCGCGAATGGCATCGTGGTGGTCGGTCACAGCTGCGGCCAGGTCGAGATCGGCGGCGGCGACGTTACGACTGCGCGCGGCGGCGTCGAGGCGTTCGACATGATGACCGGCATGAAGAAGTGGGTCTACTGGACGGTCCCGGCGACGGGCGAGAACGGCGCGATGGTCTGGTCGACCGTCTCGATCGACGCGGAAGCCGGCGTCGTCTACGCCGCCACCGGCAACAACTACTCGGTGCAGGGCGAGAACTCCGACGCGATCCATGCCATCGACTTGATGACGGGCATGAAGAAGTGGAAGCAGCAGGTCCACAGCAACGACACCTGGTCGCTGTTGGTCGCGCCGACCGGCCCCGACACAGACTTTGGAGCGAATCCGATCCTGGCTACCATCGGTGGCAAGAAGGTGGTCGCCAATGGAGACAAGGGATCGTTCTTCTTCCAGTTCGACGCCGCGACAGGTGCAGTAACCTGGATGCGCGACAAGCTGAGCACCGCGCGCAACCAAGCCAACGGCGGCATCCTGATGAACGGCGCCTGGGACGGCAAGTACTTCTACGCGGTGGCGAACCAGCCGCCGGGCATGGCCGTGCTGCACGTGATGGACCCGGCAAAGGGTGGAGCGGACGTCTGGCCTGCGAAGACGTTGCCCAAGCTCACGTGGGGTGCGCCCTCGCTTGCTAACGGCGTGCTGATCGTGCCGAGTGACGACGAGCTGCTGATCATGGACGCGGCCACCGGCAACCAGCTCACGAAGTTCTCCACCGGCGGCACGATCGCTGCGGGCGCCGCCGCGATCGTCGACGGCAACGTCGTGGTCAAGAGCGGCCTCGAGTACATCCTCGATGCGACAGTTAAGAAAAACAATCAGATCATCTGCTACAGTCTCCCATGATGATGAGAAGTAGGCTGTTCTTCCGAGTATTGGTCTGCAGTGTGCTGTCGAGCGGTACTGCCTGTCTCGCAGCTTGCGGTGGTGACAACACTCCCCCTGCGCAGCCAGTCGGCGGTAGCGCGGGCAGCGCGACTGCTGGAAACCAGGGCATCATCACGGCTGGAGCCAGCCCGATCACTGGAGCCGGCGTCGGAGGCGCAGCTCCCGCTGCAGGC
>DATEOF010000157.1:0-29650 GCA_035274465.1 Polyangiales bacterium | reverse complement strand
CACGCAGCTGGTGGCGTCGGGCATTCGAAACAACCGTCGCGTAAATAGCCTTCGATCCCAGAGGAAGACGCGCAGGCCCAGCGCTCCCCCGAGATCGGCGCCGGTGAGCCGCGGTAGCACCTCGCTCAGAAACTGTTTGGCCGCGGAAGCGGGCAGCAACAGACCGAGGTCGGCGCGCGCGCCTGCGCTCTCGACGTAGGCCGTCGTGTTCACGAACGTCCGGTAGTCGAGGTAGCGGCTCAGTGCGCTTCGGGCGGTCGAAGCTGCAGGTAGTTGACCAACGCAGCGGGCTTCGGAGTCTTGAAGCTCCCGAACAGCTTGACCGCCGCGTAGCTGCCGTCCTCCGGCTCGAAGATCACCGTGGTGTCTTTGCCTGGCGGCAGCGTGTCGTAGCGCGAACCGTAGAGCGCTTCGACCAGCGCCATCGTCACACCGAGGTTCGACCTCGGGTAGAAGCGAATCGAGGTCGCGGGCGCGTCTTCCGCGGTCGCATCGGCGTCCACTGCCACGAGCTCGCTGTTCGTGTCGAACTCCCAGCTCTTGCCGGCAGCGCCGGCGCGCAGGTTCGCACCGAGCGCATTCGCGATCGCGCGCGGGGTGCGCGAAGGCCAGTCACAGCCCTGAAGCGTGCGTAGCGCCTCGACGAAGCCCGCCCGATCCTGGATCGGCGCGCGGCGTGTCGGGCTGCACTCGGCAGGCTTCTTCTCTGCAGGCGGCAGTGCTGGCTCCGAAGTCGACGTGCGGCACGCGAGCAACACGGCGAACCACGCCCACATCGAGGTCTTCCCGCCGAGCTTGCTCACGCAGCTCACGGTTTAACAGGTCGGCCGCCGAATCCCAAGGTCAATGCCGCGAAGAAACCCGCCATGCCGGTGTCGGGGTCCGAAGTCGTGTCGGAGCCGTCCGGCAACGACCAGCTGCCCATCGGCGGCCCCCAGAGGCCGCTGACCCGGACACCCAACGAGAAGAAGCCCTGGTGGTTACGCTCGATCTGCCCGACCGGTACGCGACCTTCGAACATGAGCGTCGCGCCTCCAAACACACCGCTGCGTTCGAGCCTGGTGCCGCGCGTCGGATCCTCCAGCACCCGAGCGAAGCTCGCGGAGCCCGGTGTGTCGATCGAGAGGCTCCAGCCGTAGCCGCCGATGTTGCCCAGCACTCCGAACAGGACCGATGGCGTGTGCACGAGAGCAAAGCCGAGATCGGCCATGCCGAAGCCGCCGCTGAAGTCCGTGTCGAGGTTGTTCGGTCCCTCGCCGCTGGGGCCGATGACTGCGGCGCCCATGCCGCCTGCCATGAATCCGTTCTCGAGCACCACGTGGCCTTCGCCGCCGATCACCGTCATCGCGCCGTCGAGGCGCGAGTAGTCGGCGGATGCGAGCCGATCGTTGAGCTCGCCCAGATCGAAGAAGCTCACGCCGATCAGGAACGCCGCGCGGCCGTCGACGTTCTCCTCGGACCGCGCCGGTGGCTGCGCGGCCTGCGCCGCGGCGCGTGTTGCACAGACCGCGCACACAGCCATCGCGAAGCACGTGAGTCGAAACCAGAACGCTTGCATGCTCTAAACCTCAGCGATAGCCGCGCGCCAACAGAAACTTGGCGCCGGCGTTCATCGCATCCTCGCTCGGGACGACGAAATTGAACGTCTCGGCCAGGCGCGTCACGGTGTTGAACGCGAAGGATACCGCCAGCGCATCCTCGATCTGCGCCCGGGTCACACCTGCGTCCAGCACCTCGCGCATCTCGTCGGCGCTCACGCGGTGTTCTCGCGCGAGGCGGCGCAGCATGCGCAGCGTGGCGCGCAAACGTTCGTCGATGTTCGCGGCCTCGAGATCTGCGAGCACCGCAGAGACCTTGCCAGCGTCGCCCGAAGCCGCAACAGAGACCGCAGCGTGCGAGTCACGGCAGAACACGCACTCGTTGGTTTGCGCCACCACGGCGGCCATCAGCTCGCGGTCCGCGACCGACCATGCCGATTCGCCGCGCATGGCTTCGTGCGTCACTGCGCCCATGGGCTTCCCGAAGAAGTCGGCTCGGTACCTGACGAGCTTGATGATATCCAGCACCCGCTGGCGCGATACGGCACCGATGAACGCGAAGAGCGCCTTGGTGCCGAAGCCATGGCCGTTGTCGAGGATCGCGAGGCGCATCGATCACTCCTTCGCGCAGGCGGCATCCAGGGCCGCTAGCGCTGCGTCGTATTGACGTGACGCCTGGCCGATCGCGGTGCACACGACCAGCTCGAACAGTTCGTCCTCGCTCAGACCCGCAGCGCGCGCGGCCGCGATGTCCGCGTCGGTCACGGAGTGCGCATGGCTCGCGACCTTGCCGAGCAGCGCCGCCAAGGGCCGAGACAGGTCACTGTTTGCGAATGCCGCCTGACGCAGCGCTGGCGTCGTGTCGGCCTTTCCCTGCAGGATGCGCGCGATCAGGGCGGTTTGCGCGGGTCGAATGTTCGACATGTCACACCTCGCGCACACTGTTTTGGATCGGTTTGCTCGCGCGCGTCAAGCCACGCGGACCACCCAAAAACATTCACGCCGCCGTCGGCTGCAAGAGCCCGACGGCGGCGTGGTTTGGTTCGGTCCGTGTGTTCGTGCCGTTACGGTCCTGACCCGGCCATCGGCCCGTGTGGCTTGGGCGGAGGCTTGGGCTTGTCGTCCGGCTTGGGGGGCATTCCACCGTCGGGGGCCTCGGGCTTCATACCGCCGTCTTCGTGAGGCTTGGGAGGCTTCATGCCCCCGTCCTCGTGCGGCTTGGGAGGCATCATGCCGCCGTCCTCGTGAGGCTTGGGAGGCATCATGCCGCCGTCCTCGTGAGGCTTGGGTGGTTTCATGCCACCGTCCTCGGGAGGCTTCATGCCAGCGTCTTCACGCGGCTTGGGAGGCGTCATGCCGCCGTCTTCGTGCGGTTTGGGCGGCTTGGGCATACCCGCGTCGTCGTCGTCATGCCGGCCAGGCGGTCCGGGATCGCAACGCGGTGGCTCGGGCTTGTTCGCGTCCATCTCCGCCTTCATGCACTCGCGCGCTTCGTCGTGGCACGCGGCTTCTGCTGGCGTTTCCGGAGGCGGAGGCGGCTTGGGCGTATCCTCGCCTCGCGCTGCCTCGAGGCACTCTTCGAGCGCTGCGTGGCAAGGCGGCTTGGGCGGCTTGAGCGGCTCCATGCACGCTTCTTTTTCGGGGTGACATGCCTTGTGCGCCTCTTCCTTGCTGGGCGTCGTGCTGTTCGCGATGCAGGTCTCCTCGGCCACGCGGCAAGCGTGGGTCGCCTCGCGCAAGGCCTTCTCGGCCTCACGCGTGGCCTCCTCACATTCGTGCGATTTCGCGTCGCATTCCGCGAGCGCGTCTGCGCTGCAGTCGCTCGCGTTGCGACACGCGTCGCGCAGCTGCTTGCACTCGTGCACCTTCTTCGCGAGCGCGTCGTACGCTGCTCCGACGCTTTGACGTGCGCTCAACTCAGAGTCTCGACTATCCGCGCAGCCGCAGCCGAGACCGGCAGCCAGCAGTGCGCAGTACAACCAGCGAGATCTTGTGTTGCCCATGGAAGTTACTCGAGCGCGCAGTTCGGATCATCCGGGTTCGATTCGCAGTCCGGGCCGGGCTTGTCGGGCGGCGGGGGCACATCGCCCTTCGTGCAGTCGAGCTGGTCGAGACCACCGCATTCCTTCTTGGGCGGCGGGGTGTCGCCGCAACCGCCGTCCTTCTGGCACGGGCAGTCGCCGGGCTTGACCAGGAGCGTGTCGTTCGCCGCCTTGGACGGCGAGGCGTGAACGTGCTCGATCTTCGCGCCGCCGAAGCTGCTCGATCCGAAGGCCGCGTTGTCGATCCAGACCTCGTAGACCACGCGGTAGTCCCAGTTGGGCGTGGCGTCGTTCGGCGTGTAGTCCTTGTCGGTCTCGGGCGAGTCCTCGGTGTAGCTCGCGTAGCCGCGCTCGTTGAGGTTGCGATCGATCGAGGTCATCCACTTGGCGATCCACTTCGAGTCGCCCTTGATCATCTTGCCGTCGCCACCGAGCACGCCGAGCGAGGCGTAGCCCGAGGGAGCCTTGGCATTGACCGAGACGTAGTCGAGCTTGAACTGCGTCACGAGCTCGCCCGCTTCGTTCGTGACCACGAACTCGGCGTGGTCGCTGCCCACCAGATCCTTCCAGGTGTGGCCGGCCTTGCCGCCGGGGCCCATGCCCTTGGGCATCATCATCTTGCCTCCGCCGGGTCCACCTGCCGGCGGTGCCGGTGCAGCTCCTGGCGGCGGAGCCGGTGGGGTCATCATCGCCATGCCGCCCATCGGGCCGCCGGGACCCTTGGCCCGCGCGTCCCAGCCGATGGCATTGGCGCCGTACGTGTTGTCGACGAACGCCGGGTCGAAGGTGAGGCGCAGGTGCACCGCGTCCATGCCTTCCGCGCATTCGAGCACCTGCTCGATCGTCGCAGACGGCTTGTTGCTGTTGTCCTCGAAGAAGCACTTGGTGTGCGGCTTCAGGGCCTCGCGCGGTGCGCGCACGACCTGGTCGCACACCATGCCGTCGGGCAGCGGTTCGTCCGCTCCGCTCAGGCCGGCGCCAGGAAAGTCCGGCACGAAGCCGAGGTTGGATCGGCCGCCGTTGCCGGCTGCATCCGTGGGGTCATGGTTATCGGCGCAGCCCGCGTATCCGAGTGCGACGGAGAACAGAGCGATTGTCGCGGCTCTGGCCCTTGAACGAGTCATTGGTGGCTCCTTTCTCGGAAAGTGCAGCCTTCGGGCCGCCTGTCGGGTGCGGCCCAAAGGGCGACTATTTCCAAGCTTTCGGTCTGCGCAGTGAGTCACCGGCCGCCGCCCGACCGATGAAACAAAACGCCACAAGTCCGGAAGGGTTGCGCCTCATGGCGCGACCCTTCCGGGTGATTATCGGTCGCCGGCGCTGCGCGGCGGCTCCCGTCCTGGCGGATGTTTCCTTCAACACCGCGCCCCGCTCGCGCGACTGAATCAAATGCTGAGAATCGCGACCCTATTCGGTACGGGTGTCGTCGTCCTCATGGCCTGTGGCGCAGACGCCGGGTCGTCGCAGAGTGCGATCGGCCAGGAATTCGACGAATTGGCCAGTGCAATCAAGGCCTGCGCGCAGGCCCACGGTAGCTGCAAGGGGGACAAGCCTTCGCAGGACACTGCCGGCCGCTGTCGAGAGCAGTTCCTGGATTGCCGCGCGAAGGCCGGCAAGGGGGCCGAGGAGGGTCTGGCCGCCGCCATCAGCGACTGCCAGGACCGTCACAAGGAGTGCTCGGGCGACTCCGACGAGCTGGCTTGCGATCAAGAGCTCCACGCGTGCATCGGCGAGCAGCGACCTCCGGGTTCGCTGATCGACAAGATCCGCCCGATGCCGGACGCCAACGCGTCGACCTATCAGTGCTTCGGCATGCTGCGCGAGTGCGCGGCCTCGAAGAGTGCGGCGAACAGCTGCGTCGCACAGGCGCGCACCTGCGTGGCCACCGCGGTCGGCGAGCCTCCGGATCCCAACCCGCGGCCGGCTACTCCGTAGGCGGCGCCTTGCTGTCGCTGATCGCGTTGAGGTGCATGGACGTGAGCTCGCGGATCAGGTGGCGGAACTCGACCGGCTTCGGCACGACCAGCGTGCCGCCCGCCTGTTGGAGCGCCGCGCCGAAGGCAGCGTGGTACGCGGTCACGAACACGACCGGCACGTCCGAAGGCTTGACGCTGCGCGCGTAGTCGGGGAGCTCCTCGGCCGGCAGCTTGCCGCGCAGCAGCTTGGTGAGCGCGATGCCGTCGAGTCGAGAGCCTTGCAGCTCCACGTCCATGAGCACGATGTAGAGCTCTTCCGCGTGCACAGTCAGCAGCGCGCAGGCTTCGCGGTCGTTGGCCGCGCGGATCAGCCGATACACGCTCGACAGGCGCATCTCCGCGACCGACCAGTTGTCGTCGTTGTCCTCCACGTAGAGCACCAGCCGGCGCGGAGGGATCGAGTCGTGACGGCGAGGCTGCTCGAGTTTTTTCATCGCGCGGCTCCTGCGACACGTTGGGACGGCCGGCGTTCGCCGGAGGTCTCTGCCTGGATCGGCGGCGCGCTGTAGGCGGGCAGCCGCACGAAGAACGTACTGCCGCGGCCGGGCTCGCTCTCGACCCAGATCTCACCCTGGTGCAGCACCACCAGCTTGCGGGTGATGGCGAGTCCGAGGCCGCTGCCGCCGAAGCGCCGCGTCCCGCCGCCTTCGGCCTGCACGAAGCTCTCGAAGATGCGCGCTTGATCCTCCTGCGAGATGCCGATGCCCTGGTCGCGCACGCTGAACACGAAGTCGCTGCCGTCTCGGCGCACGCTGACCTGCACGCTGCCGCGACCATCCGAGAACTTGATCGCGTTGCCGACCAGGTTGATCAGGATCTGTCCGAGCTTGGTCGAGTCGCCGTAGACCACACACGACTCGGGCAGCTCGCCCCACTGCAGCGTGACGCCGCTGTGTTCCGCGAGACCCGACATCGGCGCGACGACGCGCTCGAACAGCGCTCGCATGTCGGTCGGTTGCTTGTGCACTCTCATCTGTCCCGCTTCGAGCCGGCTGACATCCAGGATATCATTCACCACCTCGAGCAGGTGGTTGCCGGAGCGCACCACTTGGTCGAGATAGCGCAGTGTCTCTTGCGGGGACCCGCGGTAGACGTGGTGCTGCGTGAGGGACAGCGCCCCGACTGCCGTGCACTCGGGGCAGGGCGAGTCGAGGTTCGGCACCTCGCCAGGCTCGAGCTCGAACGCGGTCGCGCAGCGCTTGCAGGAGACAGTCGGTGTCGATTGAAACTCCTCCCGCAAGCCGTCGGGGACGTTGATGATCGTATTCAGAGGCGTGCGCAGCTCGTGCGAGACGCCGGCCAGAAACTCGCTCTTGGCGCGGCGCGCGTCCTCCGCACGTTCGAGCGCGGTCGAGAGCTGTTGCACGTTGTCGCCCAGGCGGACGTTCAAGTCCTGTAGATCCCGCCGCATCACGTTGATGCGATCCGCCAGGCCGAGCGACAGCAGGATGCTCTCGAGTGAGGCGCCGATCTGGATCGACCACTCGGTCACGAAGTTGGTCGGCAGGACATTCATGGTCTTGAGCAGGTAAGCCATGATGCCCGCCAACAGGATGCCCCACGCGGCGCCGTAGAAGTACGCAGGCCTGTGCCGGCGCAGCACCAAGCGCGCGGCGGAGTAGAGCGCGGCGGCGATGATCGCGGTGCCCAGCGCCACGACCATGCGGATGCCGATCGCGTAGGGCACGAACAGGCTGAGCAGCGTCGTCGCGAGCGTGGCGTAGGTACCGAGCCACCTCATCGTGCGATCGGTCCGCGGCAGGTTGTGCTTCAGGTCGAGGAAGTTCCGGTGGAACTGCACGCCGGTGAACATCGCGAACGAGATGCACACAGGCATGCACTGGTTGGCCCACCAGACCGCGTTCGGCCACAGGTATTGATACGCCAGGCCGTTGAGCGCGAACTGAAACAGTGCATACGCGAGCGTGTGGATGACGTAGTAGAAATACGAGACGTGGTGTACCGAGACGAAGATGAACAGGTTGTAGAGCGCGATCGCCAACATCACGCCGTAGAACATCCAGAGCGCGGGCTGCTGGGTATTCATGTGGCCGATGAACGACTCCTCGGTCCACGCGACCAGCGGCAAGATCAGTGAGCCCGTGGTCTGCGCGCGCAGGTAATAGGTCGCGGGGCCCGGCGGCTGCTTCAGGCGAAACACCACGTTGCGGTACGCCAGATCGCGCTCGCGAAACGGTCGTCGATCGCCGGAGGCGCGGCGCTCGAAGCCTCCGTTGGCCGTCGGAATGTACAGCTCGATCGAGTCGACATGCGGATACGTGAACTCCAGCAACCACTCGCGCGTGCTGGTCGTGGGGTTTTCGACGGTGAAGCGCAGCCAGGCCGCCGCCTTCGAAAATCCGAACGCGGGCGCATCGGAGGTCGTGGGTTTGAAGCTCACACCCTGCGCGCCGCGGCTTACTTGTTCGATGGTGTAGCGACTGTCGACATCTTCGAATACGGCCTGATGACCACCGAGCATGCGGCCATCCATGACGCGATCGAGGACGAAAGCTGGCTGGCCTGCCGCCGTCAGCGACATTGGTCCGGCGAGCAGTGCCGAGAAAAACACGAATTGAAGCGTCTGCGAGCCCCACATTCGACATCGACGAGCAGCACTCATTGGGAATTGTCCACCCGATGTCGCTTCCGGCTGAGTATGCTCGTTCGATCAATGCTAACGCGCTCGCGTTCCACTGTCTTGGATGACAGTCCGGCAAGCATGTCGACTCGAGTCCTTCACCAAACCACACGTCGGCTGATCGGTGCAGTAGATCGCGCTGTTCTCGAGCGGGTCCTCACACCCACGCCGGCCGCGTGCGATCCGATCGAGGCGCTCACGCACGCCGAGCGCATGGACGCACTGACGGCGTTCGCCGCCTTCTATCATCGGCCCGAGCACTTTCACGCGGAGACGCCTTTCTTCTCGCGCCTGGCCCGCATCACGCCGGAGGAGCGCGAGCTGCGGCGCTATCGGCGCGACGGCGACGTGATCGATCTCAGCTGGCCCAGCGGCTTCGAGCCGCTGTGGAGTGACGTTGCGGCCACCGAGCACTTCGATCGATTGCTCTCGCGAATGCGCTCCGAATCGCAGCACGAGCAGGCGCAGCAGCTCGCGCACAGCATCCGCGGCCTCCAGGACTGCGAGCGCAGACTGCGCATCGAAGCTCGCTATGCCGCAGCGCCGCCCGAGAACCAGACGATGTGTGCGCGTTGGTTTCGACACCGCGGTGCCCCGCGACCCTGCGCCGTGATCCTGCACGGCTACCTCGGTGGACGGCTCGCCGTCGAAGAGCACATGTGGCCGGTTCGAACGCTGTTCGATCTCGGCATGGACGTCGTGCTGACAGTCTTGCCGATGCACGGTGTGCGCGGCGGCAAGGCGAGCTTTCGTTTGCCGGGCTTTCCGTCCGTCGATCCTCGGCTGGCCGTCGAAGGCTTTCGACACCTGGTCCACGACCACCTGTCACTCTTCGACTACCTGCTGGACGGTCGGGTCAGCGCGCTCGGCCTGATGGGCATGAGCCTGGGCGGCTACTCCGCCGCGCTGCTCAGCACCATCGACCCGCGCGTTCGGTTCAGCGTGTTCTACATGCCGCTGGCATCGATCGCGGACTTTGCGCTCCGAACCGGGCGCCTGGTCGGCAGCGAGGACGAGCAGCGCCAGCAGGCAGACGCGCTCGAACGGGTGTACGGGCCGGTCAGCCCGCTCACGAGGCCCTCGCTCTTGCCCGACGGTCGCGCGCTGGTGGTCGCCGGCGAGGCCGACATGATCACGGGGATGCCTCACGGCGAGCAGCTCGCACGCCGCTTCGGCGCGATCTCGAGCACGTACATCGGCGGGCACATCCTGCCGCTCGGCAAGGGCGCGGCGTTCGATCCCATGTGGAGCCTGTTGCGCGAGGACGGTCTGCTTCAGTAGAACGCAGCCCGTGCTGCGACGTGTCGCCATTGCGCTGGGCCTGCTGCTCGCGACCGCGATCTTGCTGCACTCGGTCCAGCGCCACTATCCGCTCGAGAAGTGGTTGTTCTGGCGCTACGCGAGGTACTGGGGCGCCGCGCTGATCTGGAGCCTCGGCTGCGCCTCGCTCGGGCACCGCCTGCTGCGTGCGCTGCTCGGCCGGCCGCTGCCGTTCCTCGAGCAGCTCGCGGTCGGCCAGGCCCTCGGCGTGTTCGCGTTTCAGCTGGCGCTGTACGTGCTGGGCATGCTGCAGCTGTACGGACACGTGACGTTCTACGCGCTGCCGCTGCTGTTTCTGGCCGCGGGCGGCCGGCCGTTCTTCCACTCGCTGCGCCGTGGCTGGCTGCACTTCCGCGCGCCGCGCCCGAGCTTGCGCCTCTCGCCGATCGCCTGGCTGGCGATCTTGTTCGGCGTCACCGCGCTGATCGCGCTCTACCTGCCGTGCATGTCGCCCCTGAACTCGTCGTTCGACGCGCGCTGGCGACACCTGTACATCGCCGAGCAATACGCGCTGCACGGAGGCATCCGCCGCTTCGACGAGGGCTGGGCGCTCGGTGCCCGCCCGCAGTTCACCCCGCTCTTGTACACCTGGGGCTTCCTGTACCCGGCGGGGGTCTTGTTCGATCGCGCGGAGATGTGTGCGCACATCGAGTTCGTGCTGTTCCTGTCGACCACGCTCGCGGGGGTCCCCGCGCTGGTGCGGCGCCTCGTGCCGCGGGCCAACCCCGCCACGGTCTGGGCGGCGCGCTTCTTGTTTCCCGGCACGTTCCTCTACGACTCGAACCTCAGCGTCGGGGCCGATCACATCGGTGCCTTGTTCGCGCCGGCGCTGCTGCTGGTGTGTCTGCGCTTCTGGCGTGCGCCGGACGCAGCCCGCGGTCTGCTCCTGGGTACGTTGATCGCGGCGGCCGTCTGCGCCAAGGAGACCACGGCCTTGCTGCTGGCGCCGTTTCCCATCTTGCTCGTCGCCCTGCGCTTCTTCGCCGACCTCGTGCGCCGGCGCGGCCGCAGCTGGGAGCGGCTGGCCGGGCCGGTGTTCGCGGGCCTGGCGTGCGTGATGTTGAGCGGCCCGCACTGGCTGAAGAACCTGCACTGGTACGGCGATCCGCTCTATCCCAACCTGTACGCTCACCTGCACGACCGGCCCTGGGTGGCATCGGCGGCGTACGACTTCGAGTACGGCTTCAAGACCATGCTCTGGGCGCCGACACGCGACTTGCACGGCCTGCGCCAGGCGCTCCAGGCGCTGGTCACGTTCAGCTTCCGACCGTACGCGTGGTGGAGCATGCACCGCGACGTGCCGGTGCTCGGCTCGCTGTTCACACTGTTCATGATCGTGCTGCCGTTCGTGCGCGGCGCGCGGCGCATCTGGCTGGTCGCCGCCTGCGTGCACTTCTCGGTGTTCGTCTGGTTCTGGGTGCACCACGAGGAGCGTCACCTGCAGGCGCTCGTGCCGTGGATGGCTGCGACCGTGGCTGCGACCGCGACGCTGATCTGGCGCAGCTCGGGGGCGATCACACGCGCATGCCTGGGCTTGCTGATCGGTGCCCAGGCCGTCTGGGGTGCGGACGTCTACTTCTATCCGACGCACAGTATGACCGGCGGCCCCGCGCTCAAGGCGCCGATGGAGCTGCTCGGCCAGGGCTACCTCGGCAACTTCGATCGCCGCCTGGACTATCAACTCGAGCAAGTCCTGGTCGGCGCGCGCACGTCGGCGCACTCCGTCCTGCTCGTGCACGAGGCGCGCGAGCTGCTCGGCTACGGGCGCAAGGTCGTGTCCGACGCGACCGGAGATCAATTCAGCATCGACTACTCCCTGCTGCAGACGCCGGATCGCATCTATCAGCACCTGCGTAGCCTGAACGTGACACACGTGGTCTGGCGCGAGGGCACGAGCGCGGGCATCGCGCCGCTCGGCGCGGACCTGGCGTTCTTCGACTTCGTCTTGCGACACACCACCCACCGACAGAACGTCGGCACCGCCAACGTGGCCCAGCTCTCCAGCCAGGCGCCGCCTGCGCCGACCGATGGGCGTCTGGTCGCGGTCCTCGGTTGCGGCAGCGACTATCCGAGCGGCGTGTATCGGCTGCAGGATCTGAAGACGCCGCGCTTCGGCCCCGCCAAGGGCAGCTACCCGAAGCCGCGCGAGGACATCGGCAGCGACTGGCCCTGGCGCGATCGCGTGTTCGCCGTCGCCATCGATCCGCTGTGCCCGCAGTCGCCGCTCTCGCCCGTGCTCTTCACACACTTCGAGCGAATGGCGCGGCGCGACGAGCGCTGGGGTCGGCCGCACGACCTCTGGGTACGCCGGCGGCCTTGATTCACTGGTCGTAAGCCAAGGGAATCGGCTGAACATCCGCGGACTCGAGCAGTGCGCGTCCGACGGCCTGCAAGAGTGACCACGGCAACGGTCGATCTGCCGGTGGGTTGGTGAGCACGATGACGCCGACGACCAGCGTGCGATCGCCGCTGGTCGCCGTCAGCAGGATCGGCTTGGTGAGCTCGCCCATCGACTCGCACACGGTTTCATCCCCCGCGGACAGCGCCTGGGTGAGCTGCTGCTGTGCGAGCCGGGTCGCTTCCTCGCGCTCGAACGTTCCGCTCGCCGCCATCAGCAGCAAGGAGCCGGCGCACGTCCCGTACAGGCCGCCGCCGTTCGCAGCACAGTCCGCCAGCACGGCCGAGAGCGCGAGCTGCGCGCGCTCGTGGGCGTTTTGACCGGTCGTCCATTGCTTGCTGAACTGGTCGGCCACCTGATTCGGCTCGGGCGTGGGTGCTGCCGCCGGCATCGACCAGCGACGAAAGGCGTTCGACATCAGCCGGTGGTACTTCGCGGCCACCGCCTCCGAGCCGCCCTGCGTGTAGTGCGTGCGTGTCTGCTCGAGCGCGTGCTCGAAGCGCCCCGTGTCGCCGGCGCACAGTGCGACGCGTGCCGCGGCCTCGTAGATGCAGCCGAGCGGCACGCCGGTCATCTCGAGCTCGGCAGCCTCGGTCAGCACGTGCTCGACCTCCACGCGCGCTCGCTCGTGATCGCCGAGCTCCGCGTAGGCCCGCGCGACGCCGGCGCGCAGCAGCACGCCGTACAGCGGATTGACCCGGTGCTGTGCGCTGTCGCGGCAGGCTTGCTCCCCAAAGGCGATCGCGCGCGCGTACTCGCCCATCGCGTTCAGGTTGGCGACGTACGAGCTCGCGGTGCGGCTCCAGGCGGTGTGAGCACCCGGCCGCGCGAAGTCCAGCACGCGCTCGAAGTCCTCGCAGGCGCGCTCGTGTCGGCCGCACAGCATCTCGTACTCGCCGCGAATGGTTTGCGAGAAGGCGCGCCAACCCGAGCTGTGCCGCGCCAGCTGCTCCAGCTGCGGCAGCGCAGTCTTGAGCGCGATCAGGTTGGCGCTGAGCGCGTGCGCTTCCGTCTCGTAGAGAATGCTCGCCATCAGCTGGTTGAGCGTGTCCGGATGGCGCAGCGACAGCAGCTCGGCGCGTTCGCGGCAGGCCTCCGCGCGCAGCGCCTCGCCGCTGTACAGGTGCTTGACCATGCGCAAGTGCCAGGCGAGCGCCTCGAACGCCGGATCCGTGGCGATGAAGTCGGCATGCGCGAGCACGGCCGGGCTGCCGAGCTGAGCTTGCTCGAGCGCGAGGTAATACGTGAGCAGGCTCCGCGCGCCGTGACGCGTGAACTCGTCGAGCCCCGGCATCGGCTGCTCGAGACGCTGCAACAGGGACACCACGTGATCCGAGAAGCGGCGCCCGCGCACGCGATCGACCGCGCCGCTGGTGATGTCGTAGAGCAGCTGCAAGAGCGGTCCGAGGCCGCGGAATGGCGCCAGGAGCGGCAGCAGCGTGCTCATGGCCACGACGTCGATCTGGCGGCCGTAGGCGCCGCTCAGCATGATCGTGACCGTCGCCAGCTCGCGCAGCGCCTCGAACGGCGAGAGGCCGCGCTCGGCTTCACTCGCGGCTTCGTAGTGCTCGTTGGCAAGCGTCAAGCACTGCGGATCGATGTCCGTGTCCTCGCGCCACAGCGCGATGCCTGTGTCGATGCGCAAGCGCTCCAGGATCTGCCGGGCGATGTCTGCGAACGGGATGTCGACGACCACCGAGATCTGCAGCAGCTGACGCCGGAGCAGGTACGCCTCGCGTGGGGAGCAGCCGCGCGCCTCGGCGTGCCGCAGCGCGTTCTCCAGCACCTGGACTCCGGTGCGCGTCCGCCATATCGCGAGATCGTCGTGTTGCCCCTGGCTGCGCAGAGTGCACCAGCGCAGCGCGACGTCGCATGCGCCCGCGTCGTCCGCGGCTTGCTGCAGGTGGTGCGCCGCGATCAGCAGTTGATTGCGCGCGAGGTAGGCGTCGGCGAGCGTGCGCTCCAGCGCCTGCTGGCGCTCCGCAGCCACACGACTGCGAACGACTGCAGGGAGCTCGCTCTGCGCGAAGCTGTAGCGACCGTCGACCGCCCTCAGGATCCGCCGGGCGACCAGCTCGTCGAGCGCCGCATCCAGCGAACCTTGTGGGATGTCGCGCAGCAGATCGCGATCGCTCGCCAGGTCGAGTGCGTCCGTCCCGACGATCAGCGCGAGCGTCTCGGCCAGTGCGCGCGCGTGGCCCTGCAGGCCATCGATGCGCGCGCTCCAGGCGTCGCGCAGGTTGTGCGGCATGATCTGCCGGACCTCGTTGCCGGGCAGGATCCAGGCGCTGCCCTGGTAGCGCGCGAGACCGCGATCCACCAGGTGCTGCGCGAGGCTCATCACCGCCTCGGGGTTGCCCTGGGCCAGGTCGTTCACCCAGCCGGCGACCAGGTTGAGGTTGCGCACGTCGCCGAACAGCGAGCGCAACAACGCCTCCACCTCGGTTGCGCTGAGCGGCGCGAGCGCGACATGCACGCTGGCCACGCTCAGCATGTCGAAGCTGCGGCCGAGGCGCGCGGTCGCGCCGCTGCGCGCGGTCGTGGCGATGAACAGCCGGCGCGACTGCGCGGCGCGCGCCAGCTCGACCAGCCAGGATAGCGAGCGCTGGTCGGCTTCGTCCACGTCGTCGACGGCGATCGCCAGGTAGCGCGAGTGCGCGAGCTCGCACAGCCAGGCGGTGAGTGCCGCTGACAGCTGCGGCTGGAACCGCGCCCGATCGGCGCTGCTCGCGAGCTCGGGCGCACCCAGCGCCGCGTGCAGCTCGGGTGCCACGTGTCCGAGCAGCGCGGCGCGAGATCGCGCGCTGGCGAGGGTCGCCTCGGGTGCCAGCTCGAGCAGCTGGCGCACCACGGCGCGCGCGACTCCGAACTCGTTGTGGCTCTGGCCCTTGGCGCTCACGCGCACACCGAGCGCGCCGCCCAGCCGGGCTTCGAGGCCGTAGCTCGAGAGCAAGCGGCTGCGCCCCAGCCCGGCGTCGGCTTCGATCAGCAGCGCCGAGCCGTGGCCGTGCGCGGCGCGATCCAGGTACTGGCGTGCGCGCGCGATGTGAGACTCGCGGCCCACGAGCGCCGGGGTCGTCAGGTACGACTGCGCCACGGCCAGCCGTCGATCGCTCGGCAGACCGGCGACCGCGGTCAGACGCTCGATCACCTCGGCGGCGTTCGAGGGCCGCACGCTGACGTCGGTGTCGAGCAAGGCCAGCACCAGGTCGTCGAGACCCCTGGGGATGTCGGGCGCGAGCTCGGACGGTGCACGCGGACGCTGTTGCCAGAGCTCGCGCAGCTCCGCGACCGAGCTCGCCGGATACGCGTGACGTTTGGTCAGCAGGAAGTAGGCGAGGGCGCCGAGCGCGAACAGATCCACGCGACCGTCGAGCGGCAAGCCGTGGAGCGCCTCGGGCGGAAGGTACGGCGGCGTGCCGATCACGTGCTCGGGCGTGCCCATGTGGACCATCGCGCCGAAGTCGATCAACTTGGCGCTGCCGTCCGCGTCCAACCGCACGTTGTTCGCGGTCGCATCTCGATGCAACAGTCGCCGCGAATGCAGCAGCGCGAGCGCGGACGCCACCTCGCGCAACAACTTGCAGGTGCGTGGCACGGGCAGTGGCGCGAGCTCGTTCAGATCGGAGCCCTCCAGCAACTCCATCGTGTAAAATGCGGAGTCGCCGGCGATGCCGTAGTCGTAGACCGTGATGATGCTCGGGTGCGAGAGCTGACCCAGGATCGCGTACTCGCGCTGGAACTGCGCCGCGAACTGGGCGCGATGGCTCTCGCTGCGCGGGGCGAGCTGCTTGAGCGCACAACGCCGGGCCGTGTGCCGGTCGCGCACGGCGTACACCACGCTCATCCCGCCGCGGCCGAGGACGCGCTCTACTTCGTACCGATCCCCGATCAGCTGAGGCGGATCATCCGCAACCACGGGCTGGGAGCCTGCCGCGCTCGACATGACGCTGACCCATCATGGTCACGCGTCCGTGGTGGCGGTTCCAAGCCACCGGTGTCCGTGGCTATGTGCCGGGGTGTGCGGCCGCCGCCAGCTCGCGCGTGAACTCCTCCCAGGCCTCCGTGCGCTGAAACTCGAAGCCCGGGCGCTCGCGCCGGCCGTCATGGCGGGCGCTCGCCATGCGCCGGATCATCGCCTCGGCATCGATCCGCTTCTGGTCGACGTGCGCTTCCGACGTCGAATTGAGCCACTCGCCCAGACGCGTCAAGGTCTCGCCGGGTAGCACGTTCTTCTGGCGCGCGAGCTCGAGCATGTCGGGATAGGTTCGCATGGCGTAGAACTGCGTGCGCACCATGAGCACGAGCGCGTTCATGTCCTTCTCGGAGATCACCCACTTGGTCACCGCGCGCTCGAGCGAGGCCCGGATGTTCACCAGCGCCTCCGATGAGGCGCGATAGCGTTGCTCCGCGCTGCCGTGGACGACTGTGATCTCGTCGTCGGCGTTCAGGCTCCCGTCGCGGAACGAGATGAATACCCGCCCGACTCCGATCATGCCGAAGCGATCGAGCTCGGCCGCGCGCAACGCGCCGATGCCTCCCGCGCCGTACACGTGCACGCCGTGGCTGAGCGCCCACAACAGCTCCTGACACTCGACCGACGGGCGATCGCCGCAACCATCGATGATGCCGATCGCGACCGCGCCCTCGGCGGTCGCTCGGTAGACATCTCCGCGCTCGACTGGGCCGAAGACCTTCGCTGCGGGGAGCCAGCGCGCGACCGTGCCGGCGGGTAGACTCGGCCCGCAGAAGACGAGCATCTGACTCATGCTGCACCTCGCTCTGCGCGCACGCGCGACGCGCGGGGTCCCGGCTCGTAGCCTGGCAGGCTCGCGTCCGATTCGAGATCGGTCGCGACCACGCGCACCACGTGGACGGGATACTGCGAGCGCGAGAGGTCGACGACGGTGGCCGTGACGTCGACGACCTCGAGCTTCTGCTGCAGCATGCCGATGTCGTCGTCCAGCGTCTGGCCTTCGTAGATCGGTAGATCGAGGAAGGTCGTCGGGGTGGGCCCGCTCTCGGCGAACGCTGCTCGCAGCGGCGCGAGCCGCGAGGCCAACTCGCGCACCTCGCCCTTGCTCGCTCCGACCAGGCGCCTCACACGTTGCTGTGCCGCGTCACACAGCGCGCGCGCCAGAGCGACCGCGCGGCTGACGTGACAGCCCGAGCCGAAGCCGAGCCCGAGCGGCCGCTGCAGCGCGCTGCGCTCGTCCAGCGTGCCGACGAGAAAGCACGGGATGCGCACGTCGGAGGTCAGGTCCCACGCCGCCACCTGCACGTTGGCGTCCGCGTACTTCCACAGCAGCTCGATGCACAACGGGTCGTCCACGCTCTGCAGGTCCACGCGCCGGCGCTGCTGCTCTTTGGGCGAGCGCTGCATGAACAGGCTCAATGCGTCGCGTTCGATCAGCTCGCACACGCCGTGCACGACCGCTTCCGCCAGCGTGTTTCCCGACGCCAACCCGGCCGTGCTGCGCCGGAAGAAGCCGCTGCCTGCCGGCAATGGCAGGCGTAGATCGAGGTGCACCTGCTCCAGCGGCGCCCAGATTCGGTTGCCGGTCAGGCCGCGGCCCTCGGCCCACAGCAGGCGTTCGTTCGCCGAACAATCGGCCGTCCTGCCGGTGAGTCGATCGGGCGCGAGCACGCGCTGATCGATCAGCAGCTCGGACGCGCTGCCGAGTCGGAGCGGACACGGCGGGCGCTCGGCGTGATAGTGCTCGATTGCCTCCATCACGCCTGATGCCTTGGCCGCGAGCAGATCTCCACCCTTACCGAAGCTCAGGTTGTGAGATCGAGCGTTGGGCCGCACGACCATCACAGTTGGAATGCCGATGCAGTCCAGTCCGGTCACCTCGCCGACGCGCGTGATCTCGAACTCCGGTAGCAGCGGTGCGAGACGCCCCAGCGTCTCTTCCGGAGCCACCGTCCGATGCGTGCCGTGGCGATACGCCGGCAAAGAAGCTTGGTCCACGATGAGCCATACATAGCGCGATTCGCGCTTCGAAAAACCATGAGATCGCACAAACTTGCCCGACGAAAGTGGCGAGCCATGGCGTGCTCGAGTGAGCCTGCCGGCGTTCGGGGCTTGCCTCGCGCACGGTCGCTCTGGGCTAAGCTCAGGGCATGCGCCCCGTCAGCCTCGAACTGGACTCGGCCGAGTTGGCTGCGACCTACGACGCCACCAGCTTGCACCAGTTCACCCATGGTCAGGCGCTGGTGGCCGAGCTGTCGTTGCGGCCCGGGCAGCGGGTGCTCGACGTCGGCTGCGGGACGGGCCGGCTGGGTGCCTACGTGGCGAGCCTGGTCGCGCCGGACGGCGAGGTGGTGGGGATCGATCCGTTGCCGCTGCGCGTCGAGCTCGCCGCGCAGAAGCACCCGCTGTTTCGCGCGCGCGTGGCGAGCGCCGAGGATCTGTCGGCGTTTGCGGACGACTCGTTCGACGCGGCCTACGCCAACAGCGTGTTCCACTGGGTGGAGCGAAAGCCCGTCGCGCTCCGCGAAGCGTTTCGCGTGCTGGCGCGCGGCGGGCGCATCGCCCTGAACAGCGCGGACGCCGATCGGCCGCATCAATCGTCGCGGCTGTTTCGCGAGGTCCTGTTGCAAGCCGGCGTCGCAGGCGCGAGCTCGGTCAACACGCACGGTCCTCCGTTTCGGGTGAACGCGTCCACGCTGGGCGAGCTGCTCCAGCAGGCGGGTTTCGTCGATGTTCGGGTGTGGAACCACGTGGCCGTGGACATCATGTCCGACACCGACGAATACGTGGAGTGGATGAGGAGCAGCACGTTCGGCAACTTCCTGCTCGACGTATCGAGTCCCGATCGCGAGCGTGCGCGCGCCTTGCTCGAGCAGAAGCTCGAGGCGTTGCGTACGCCCGCGGGCATTCCACTCGAGCGCTACCTGGCGTTCGCTGCAGCTCAAAAACCCTGACTGGTGCGGGCCTGCGTCGGCGTGGCCCGGCCGAGCACCGGGATGGCGATGCCCGCGATCATGATCGCGCTGCCCAGGAGCTCGCGCGCGCCCGGCACCGTGCCGAAGACGAAGAACGCGGGGATGATCGTGATCGCGGGCGTGGCCAGGCCGATCAGCGTGGTCTTGGTGGGCGAGATGTGCGCGAGCGCGTGCATCAGCGCGGTGCGCGAGATATACGGGCCGAAGGCGCCCGCGATCGCGCAATAGATCGCGAAGTCCCAGCGCATCGGCAAGGCGGGTAGGCGCATGTGGACGGCGAACCAGAGCGCGATCGAGATCCACAGGCGCAGGGCGTTGACGGCGATCGGACGGATGCGGTGGATGTACTTTCGCGTGTAGATCGCCATCAGCCCCCAACAGGCGGCCGAGCCGGCGGCCAGGCTCATGCCCACGCGGTCGGTCACCAGCGTCGCGCTCGGCGCGCCCTGGATCAAGTACAGCCCGGCGGCTGCCACGCCGGCGCCGACCCAGAAGCGTAGCGTCACGCGCTCGTTCAGGATGAAGCGGCCGAGCAGCGCGACGAACAACACCTGCGTCTGCTGCAACACGCTGGTCATCGGCGCCGAGATGCGCCTTACAGCTTCTACCGCCAGCTCGTTACCCAACAATGTCAGGCCCGACAGTCCGATCGCCAGCAGCCAGGAGACGCGGTCGGTAGGCACGAGCGGTCGCCCGCGTTCTTGCGCGAAGCTGGTCAGCGAATTGAGTGTCGCGGCGCTCACCAGCATCACCAGCGTGGCGTCGGTTGTGTCACCCAGGCCGGCAGCCAACTTGAAGGCTATCAAGAAGCAAGCAGCTGCGGCGCAACCCGCGATCGTGAGCCAAAAGCCTTTACGTTGTTGTGTCATGCTGCGCGTGAGCACCAAACGCAAAAAGGCCTCCTGGGGGGCATCCCAGAAGGCCTGATCGCGATGGCACGCTGTCCTCTAGGATGCGGGGGATATGCTCGGCGGCTTGCGCGTCTTTACGGCGCGGCTCGCGCGAGAAAAGTGATGAGCGAACTTTCGGGCTGGGGCGCTCATCGTGTTTCCGAGCATAGGGCAGGTTTCAGATTGTGCAAGCGTTAGTCTCGACACAATCTGCTGCGCGCTCATTGCACAGCACGGCTGACTGTCGAACACGGAACCACACTCTCCGCACCGTTCGCACTGCAGTGCCTGCCGAACACGAACTCGCGCTGCTGGCAGGGAGCCACGGGGTCGTCGTGGACGAGCGTCATGCCGAGCAGTTGATCGTCGCGGCCGAAGTGCGTCTCGAACACGAAGTTGCCCTGGGCCAAGCGCACGGTCGAACCGCCGCAGGCATTGCAATAGGTGACGTAGGAGTCGGCGCCCCCGCTGCTGCACGCTCTGCGCACCGCGTCGCTCAAGCTGGCCGGACAGTCGAGCCGGGGTGGCCCCATGTTGCAATGGACCTCGAGCTCTCCGGCTCGGCACAGCGCGTCGCCGGGGTTCTCGCGCGGCGCACGCTCGGCGCAGCTCGACTGCGTCGAAATTGGGTCGGCTGGGGCCCCGGCTGCGCCATCGACGCCGCCGTCGTCCGCAGTTGGGAGCCACCGGGCGTCGTAGCAAGCCGTGCTCACGCACAGCAGGCCGAACCACAGGGCTGCCCGCGTCAGACGCATGTCTGCAGCTTATAGCTGCGAGCCGATGTAGGGTCAATCAGCCGCGCTGCAGCAGCTCGCGCACGACCAGCGCGCGATAGCGCAGGCGCAGCAAGTCGCGTGCGTTCTGGGCATCGAGCACTCCCAGCCCGAGGCCCGCAGCTTCCAGGCGTTGCAGCTCCGGTGCGAGGGTGCGCGCGTCACCCGAGCCGCGCTCCGCGCAATGCAGCAGGCGATCTTCCAACTCGCGGAGCAGACGCGCGGTGTGCGAGGGCTCCTCGAGTGCCACGTGGCTCTGGCTCTCGTGCGGCTCGAGGGTCGCAGCAGTGCTGCGCGAGGGACCTCGATCGAAGTGCAGATTGTCGACCGGTCGCTCCGCCTCGGGCTCGAGGATCGCGAGCGGCCGCGCGCGCAGCCCGCCCTGCGCCCAGCCGAGTTGTACGACGAACGCGTTGCCGGGCTTCCACGACAAGCTCTCGAGTCGCTGCACCGCGTGCTCGGCGCTCGCGCCGTAGCGTTGCTGCAGGACGATCTGTGCGCCGTCCGCATCCACCAGTGGCACGTGCAACGTCTGGGTAGTCTGGTCGAACTCGCCCGACAGGACGCGCGCGGGAAAGAGCACAGCGTAGTCCGCGTTGGGATTGCGCTCGGCCAGGCCGATGCCGTCGAGGTTCGCGCGGCGTTGCCTGTCGAGCTCGCGGAAGTCATGGAAGGCCGTGCCGCGAAACTCGGGCAACGCTGGTGCGACGCTGACCTGCGCGCGCGTGCTGCTCGAGCCGGACAGCCGCCCGAAGCGGTTGGCGGCGGCCTGCTCGAGCCGCACGTTGCGCCCGGACATCTCCTCTGGAGTATCCGCGCCCGCCCAGGCATGCGCGGAGGTGTAGGCCTCCTCGGGCTCGAAGCCGGGCGTCCCGAATGGTCGCGCGTCGCCGTGCGTGAACCAGCGCTGCTCGGACTCGCACCAGAACAGCGTCGTCAAACCCCAGTACCCGCTCGCGGTCTGCCAGGCGTACGCACCCGCGCAGAACAAGTCGAGGTCCATGAGCGCGTCGTACTCGCTGCGCACCTCGCCCAGCAGATCGCGCCGGGATCCACTCGCGGGGTCGCGCAGCGCGCTGGCGAGGGCGTAGCAGCGCGCGAGCTCCGTGAGCAGGCGCCCCGAGTCGGCCTGCGCGTGACGTGCCAGTCCGAGCTCGATGAGCTCGGAGATGCGAGTGAGCAGCAGCGACAGCCGGTGCAGCTTGCCACCCGCGGCGAGCGTCGCGAGCGACACGAAGCGCTCGCTGAACGACCCGGTCAGGTGCGTGAGCCCGATCTCCAGGCACTCACAGGTGAGCTGCTCGACCCTGGGCAGGAGCGTCTGTCGCAGCTCGTCCACGCCCCGGCTCTCGCTGCTCGGAGCGGCGGCAGGCGCGGACGGCAGCAGCTTGCCGTGCGCCTTCTGGTACGCCAGCACGGCCTGCACGATCAGCTTGTTGCGGTTGCGCCCGCGATAGTCGCTGAGCACGTCGGCGGGACCGCCGCCCACGTAGCGCAGCTCGAGCGCCGGGTGCGAAAGCCGGATCAGGATCGCGCCGCGCTCTTCGATCCGGGGAGGCTCGTCGTGTTGCAGCGCGCGCAGCGCATCGCGCAATGCGGCCTTGCCGGCGAATGCGTTCAGCGCTTCCGGCTCGATCGCCAGGAGCTCGGCGCGCAGGTCGCGCGCGGCCTGTGGTGCAGCTGGCAGCTGCTGCTTCAGGTACAGACACGCCGCCAGGACGTGCTGGCAGACAGTCCTGGCAGGGCAGCTGCAGCGCGCGTGCGCGGGGCCGCGCGCATCGAACGTCACCTGTTGCGCGCCGAGGTCGACGCGCAGGCTGTCGGCCGTCTCACTCACCTGCGGGGTCAGGTTCGCGAGATCCTTGCGCGCGCGGCGCACGAGACCCGGGCTGGCCAGCGCCCCGAACGCCTCGTCGTCGAGTGCCTCCAGCGTCCGCAGCAGCGCTTCCCGTACGCTCATGAGATCACGCGCACCAGCCACTGCGCCAGCTTGTCCGGGGTGAGCGCTGCGATCTCCATGCCCGCCGCTGCGAGCCGCGCCGCCATCGCGCGATCGAAGATCGGCTCCGCGCGGCTATCGAGCGCCGCCAGGCCGAGCAGCTTGATGCGCGCGCTCACGAGTCGGCGGCAGACCGTGAGGAGCTGCGCCGGTGAGGCGCCCTCCTCGAAGTCGCTGATCAAGATCAGCGCGGTGCGCTGCGGTGTGTGCACCAACTGCTCGCAGTACGTCAGGGCGCGTCCGATGTCCGTGCCGCCGCTCAACTGCACGTTCATCAGCACCTCGACCGGGTCGGACACGTACTGGCTGAGGTCGACGATCGAGGTGTCGAACACCACCAGCTTGACGTCGACGCTGGGCAGCCCGGCCAAGATGCTGGCCATCACCGCAGAGTGGATCACCGAGTCCGCCATGCTGGCGCTCTGATCCACGCACAGGATGATCGACCAGGGCAGACGCCGCACGTTGCGCTCGAAGAAGCGCACGCGCGAGAGGACCAGCTGTTTGCGCTGGCGATCGAAGTGTTTGAGGTTGCTGCGTAGCGTGCCCAGCGGATCGAAGTTCTGTTTGAGGGCGAGCGGACTGTGGCGCAGCCTGTTGATGCGGCCCGACAGCGTGCGCCGCACGTCGGGTTCGATCTCGCGCCGGATCTGCTCCACCACTCGGCGGATCACGCGCCGCGCGGCATCCAGCACCGCTCCAGTGAACTGGCCGCGGAACGAGAGCAGGGCGCGCAGCAGATCGATGCTCGGTTCCAGGCGCTCGAGCGTCTCGGGGTCGGTCAACAACTCGCTCATGCCGTAGCGCTCGAGTGCGTGCTTCTCGACCAGCTCGGCGACGTCTCGTGGGAAGAGCTCGCGTACTTCGCCGAGCCACTCGGGCAGCGTGAGCTGGCTGGCATCCAGCGAGCCTGGGCCACGTTCGGGAGGCTCCGGTCGCACGCCGCGGCCGGCGTACTCGCGGCCGTAGAGGTAGTCGAGCGCGCGGTCGACGCGCTGGCCTGTCCGGTCGAGCGTGACGCCGAGCGAGTCCTGTGCGTACTTGCCGAGGGCGAGTCGCCAGCGATGCGCTGCCTGGTTCGCCTGTTTGGACTGGGTCACGGCAGCCAGCCTCCCAGGCCATCGCGCCGCATCACTTCCTCGAGCTGTCGTGCGACCCGCAGGTTGTTCTGTACCTCGGCCGCCTCGATGCCGTACCCCAAGGGCACTTCCTCAGCAGCGTGCCCCGGGGGCACTCGCTTCGGGGCGTGCGTCACGAGCGGCCCGAGCGCCGTGACGCCGAGGGCGCGCGCGATCACGTCGCCGAGCCGATCGGTCTCGCGTGGTGTCAGCGTCGAGAAGGCGAGCCGCAGCTCCGGCAACAGCTCGAGGAACTGTGCATCGTCGACCTGCTCGATCAGCTCGCGCAGTGCCTGCAGCACGCCCTCGGATTGCCACAGCGCCTCGCGCGCTGCTGCGGCGAGGCCGCGGAAATACGCCGCCGTTGCGCGTCCTGTCAGCCGGCCGCGTAGCGCCCGGGCGAGCTCGGCTTCGCTCCAGCGCCCGCTCGCGTACAGCGCGCCGCCGGCCGCCCCAGCGATCGCTGCCGCGCATGGCTGCAGGGTCGCGAGCGGCGTCAGCGCCGACCAGTACAACTCGGCGTCGAACCACGCGTGTCGTGTGGCGCTGACCGCGTGTCGCAGCTCGAGCAGCGCCGCGATCGCGGGCTCGCTGCGTTCGTCGGGCGTCCTGGCCAGCTCGGGGAGCAGGTAGCAGGCGCGTTCCAGGCAGGCCTTCGCGAGCTCGGGGACGGCTTCCAGGCCTGCCGCTCCCAGCGGCTCGCGCGACTCCCACAGCAACGTGAGCTGGCCGAGCGCCGTGGCCAGCGAGGCCGGCTCCGGATCCTCGCGCACGCAGCGTCGCAGCCAGTCCATCACCAGCGGCAGGCTGTCGTGCAGGCCGAGCAGGCACGCGCGTGCCAGTCGTTCGGTCGCCGCCGCGGCCGAGCGAGCTTCGCCCGAATCCTCCAGGCTGCGGAGCTCCTCGAGGAAGCGGTCAGCCGCGGCCTCGAGCAGCGTGTTGCCGTGGATCGCCGCGTCGATCAGCGCGGAGTCGGTCTGCGGCGACCAGGCGTACTCCCAGATCTCCTGCAGGCGCTTGCCCACGTACGCAGCCGTGAGCTGCGGGCCCGAGAGCAGTCGGGCGAACGGCACCTCGAGGAAGTCGAGCACGTGCAGGAAGCGGCTGGTGTTGCGGTGGGCCGGCTCGCGGTACACCTCGAGCGTCAGCTTGCGCGTGTCGCTGTCGTCGATCTTGAGCCGGAACGCGCGCGCCTTCTGCCGAAAGTCGAGGACGGTGCCCGGCAGCCCGGCGGCCCGGGGGACCTCGCCCACCGCGGAGCCGCGCAGGATCTGATCTGCGACCGCGAGTAGCGCGCGACCTTCGCCGTCGATCGCTCCTTTGACGTAGCAGCTGGCCAGGGCGTCCAGCACGTCGTAACGCATCGGCTGCGGATTGCCGCGCAGTCGCGCCAGCCGGATCGCTTGTTCGTAGGCCGCGATGACCGCGGCCGTGGACGGCGCGGGCTCCAATTGTCGTTCGCGCACACGCTGCGCGGTCTCGGTCGCCAGCTCGAGGGCCAGCGCGTCCAGCTGCTCCGGCTGACCTGCGGCCTGCCAGATGCCCTGATAGAAGGCCGGGTGCGGCATGCCCGCAGCGTAGCCGTTGAGACGATCGAGGCGATCGAAGCTGTAGCGGATCATCACGCGGCCGGGATCGACGAAGGCGCGAACATCCAGCTTGGGCCGCTTGGGCCGTGCAGCCACCAGCTGCGGGAGCACGAGCGTGTGGTAGCCGCCGGTCACGACCAGGATCGGGCCGCTGCCGGCTTGCTTGGCGCGTGCGATGTGCCAGGCCATCTCGGCCTCGCGTGCCAGCGTGCCGTCGTGCTCGTGTTCGGCGTCGCTCACGTCCAGGCGCGCCAGCCGGCAATACGCGGCTACCTGGGCCACGAATTCTTCGCTCGGGATGCGCGCGGCCCAGGCCTCGAACAACCGATCCCAGAGCTCGTCGTGATCGCGGCAGCCGCGCTCGGCGGCGAGCTTGCGCAGGTACGCGCTGCGCGCGAAGTGGCGTTCGTCGAGCAGGGTCGCGAGCCGCCCGGAGAGGCGCTCGCCGCGATCCACCGCGAGCTGCTGCGGCAAGTCCAGGTCGATGAACTTGATCTCGGCGCCGATCGCGCGGCCCTCGCGCAGTGCCACCCACTCGGGCGAATAGTCGCACAGCGGGTAGTACGCGCCGCGCCGCGGCTTACCTGCCGCACGCGAGCCGCAATACGAGTAGATGGCCAGCGGTGGCTTGGCGTCCTGCTCGCAGAGCAGCGGGACGAGCTCGTCGAAGCTGTTTGGACCCTCGATCAAGACCTGCGTGGGCCGGCGCTCCACGATCAGCTTGCGCACGTGGTACGCGCAGGCGGGGCTGTGGTGGCGTACAGGGAAGTAGATCAGCTCGGGGCTAAACAGCGTGTCGCTGAAGGCGCGCAGCTCCGCCGCCGTCAGCAGCGTTGGCGCGACGGCACTCACCAGCCCGCGCCCTTGCGCGCGCGCAGGCAAGCGTCCCAGACGCCCTGCTTGCGCGCGCGCGGCTTGACCACCACGTCGAAGTAGTGTGCGAGCTTCTTGCCGTCTTCGGCGTTGTCCTTGAGCACTGTGCCAATCAGCTGCCGGCCGATGTGCTCGCCGGTCAGCGTCTTGTCGCCGAAGTAATAGGCGTCGAGGCAGGCCGCGAAGCCCACCGCGACGGCCTCTGCGGTCGACATCACGGCCGTGGGTTTCTCGATCACCACGCCGTCGTCGGTCGATCCACGGCGCAGATCGTTGAACGCCGTGACCAGTAGATCGACCACGTCCGGAGGTTGTGTCAGCTGGATGCCGGCATTTGCCACGAGCGCTGCGGTCTGCTGTTGGACCAGGCGGGTCTCCAGCTCGCGATCTGCCAGCGGTCGAACGGTCTCGAAGTTGAAGCGGCGCTTGAGCGCGCTGGACATCTCGTGCACTCCGCGGTCGCGCAGGTTGGCGGTGGCGACGATGTTCCAGCCGTGCTTCGCGAACACGGCCGAGTCCTCGCCCTCGAGCTCGGCCACGTGCACGACCTTGTCCGAGAGCACGCTGATCAACGAGTCCTGGATCTCGGGCTGCACGCGCGTGATCTCTTCGAAGCGTACGATCGCGCCGCGCTTCATGCCGATGTACAGCGGCGCGGGTACCAGCGCGCGCGTCGAGGGGCCCTCGGCGAGCAGCAGCGCGTAGTTCCACGTGTACTTGATCTGATCCTCGGTCGTGCCGGCGGTGCCCTGGATGGTCAGCGTCGAGTCGCCGGAGATCGCTGCCGCGAGCAGCTCGGACAGCATCGACTTCGCGGTGCCGGGTTCGCCGACCAGCAGCAGGCCGCGGTTGCTCATCAGCGTGACGATGCAACGGTCGATCAGCGCATCGTCGCCGTAGAACTTACGCTGGCTGCCGAGGATGAAGCTGCGCACGGCGCGCGGCGACAGCGCCCAACCGGCCGGACGCTCTTCGCGATCAGCAGCCTTGAGCTCGGCGAGCTCGGCGGCGTACAGCACCTCGGCCGGCAGACGCAGCACGTTCGGGGTCGTGGTCATCGACCCGGAGCATAGCCGCTTTGTTCAACCCGGATCGACCAGCTGGCCGATGAACAGGATCTGACCGGTGGGCTGGTCGAGGATCGCAAAGATGAACGGCCGGTCGAAGGTGATTTCGTGCGGGGGAACCACGCCCCGAGTCCGGAGCACCACTGCCGTCGAGGCTGCCGCCTCGGTACCCTGCTCGTCGACGGCCACGAACGCCTTGTGAAAGACCTCCTCGACGTACAAGTCGTGTGGCTTGCCGTCCATGCGCGACAGGTCTGCCGAGTCGGCGCCGAACACTGCGCGTGCGCCGAGCGCTTGCAGCGGCTGCTTCAGTCGGTTCTCGGACTCGAAGCGGAAGCGCGGCACGCGGAGGACCGTCGCGATGCCGTTCAAGTCGTCGCTCACGCGGTCGATGAACCCGCCATCCAAGCCGTCGCGCACCGCAGCAAACCGACCCTCGGCAGGCAGGATCAGGATCATCGACACGTCGGGTGCGAGGTACGGCAGCGACACCGCCTCATAGTCGGTGCCTGCGGTGTACCTGACCTGGTCGCGCTGCATCATCTGCACGCTGCGCACGCCGCCGGGCGCGTGGAAGCTCGCCTCTTGCGTCTTCGCTGGATCGAACGCGTTCAGCCAGCTGGCCTTGAAGTAGACGGCGTTGGTGAGTACGAGCTTGGTCAGCGTGCTGAGTGAACCCTCGGGCAACAAGTCGGCGATGCGGTCGTGGGTTTGCTCGAGCACCCAGCCGTTGATGATCTGCCGCGCGGGCTCCGGCTTGTGAAAGTCCAGGAGGAACAACCCGGCGCCGTAGTTCACGCCCAGCACGTCGAGGTAGCTGTCCAGAAACGGATGGTCCTTCTGCCCCCAGGCCTGGTTGACGACGTGCAGCTCGAAGCCATCGCCGCTGGCTTTGGGCATGATCTCGTCCTTGCGCCCTTCGAGCTCGCTCGAGGCATGGTTGAACGCCGCGTGGAGCTCGGCTTGCGGCAGCTCGAAGTGCAGCGCGCTCGCCAGCTGGCTTTCGGTCTCACCGGCCGCGCCCGCATACGTCATCGCCAGCGCGCTCGAGACGCTGTAGGGCGAGAGGAATAGGTTCGCGTCGTCCTTGGAGAGCGTGCGGTAGAGCTCGCAGGCAAAGGCGCGATTGCCTGCGGCGAGCTTGCGATCGCGCGCCGGGTCTGCGGGTGGATCGGCCTCTCGGGACAGCTCCGAGCGCACGAGCACGGCACCCTTGGGAGCGTCGCCGCCATCGACGGGATTGCCGGTGCGGGTGCCCGTGCACGCACAGAGCAGCAGGCACGCGATCGAGATGCTCGCCAATGGCCGCATGTCATTTCTCCTTGGTCGTCATCGGAAACATCTGCATGTTCAGCTGCACCACGCGCGTACTGTCGGCGTCGGCCTGAAAGCTCTGCATGACTTCGTCGCAGAACGCTTCGATGCGCGCCTTCAGTTCCTGCATGCGCTCCTGACTCAGACACAGCGTCAGGCACTCGAACTCGCGATCCTCGCGCGGCACGCCGTCCAGCGCCTCGGCGGCGCGCTCCAACATGACGCGGTGGAAGCGCTGCACGTGATGGCCGAGCGGGCCGTCGGGCGTCTGGATCAGCGGCTCGACCTGGCGGTAGCGGCCGCGTGCGTCGCGCTCCAGCAGTCCGAGCTCGAGCAGCGTGGCGAGCGCTTGCTCCGCCTCTCGCGTGCCGATCCGCGGCATCAACTGGCCGGCGATCCAGCGCGGATCGGGCTCGAAGTCGGCGCGCGCCGCGAGCTCGCGGATCACCGGGATGTACCAGCGCGCATGGTAGGCCTCCTGCGCGCGCTCGAGGCGATGCACGGCGCGGTAGCGCTTGAAGCGCGACAGCCTCGCGTACGCGCGCTCGCGATCCTTGGCCGTCGTGGCTTGATTGAAGCTGACCAGCGCGCAGAAATAGTCGGCGGCCTGGCCGCGCAGTCCACACGCCTCGGCGAAACGCGGCGCCATGTCTAGCGTCAGGTTGCGCTCACCGTCCATCACCAGCTTCAAGTAGTTGGATGAGCGCAGCCGCGCGCGCTTGGAGAACGCGCGCAGCGAGAAGCCGTAGCCCTGGCGTTTGTTCTCTGCGTAGAACGCGCGCAGAAACGCCCGGTAGTCGCGGAACGTGAACACCTCGGGAGTGCTCCAGGCCATCCCTTCAACACTACTGGACCGGACGGCCGGGGCCAGGCGGCGCAGCGCGTAAGTGCATACACGAGTATGCAATCTGTCCTTGTTTTGTGAGCAATTTCAACCTGGTGGATCGGCCCTAGGCGGCCTGCCCCCTCGCACCAGTATGCTGGCGTCGGCGCGGAGCCCAACCATCTGACCCGTCGCACCGAGTCTGGAACACCCTTCAGCCATGATTTCGCCGCTGCGTCTGGCCGTCGTGTTCTCTCTGCTCGCCGCCTGTAAGTCCGAAGAACCCGCGGCGTTGCAGCCTGCGCAGACCGGTGCGGGGATGACCGCGACGACGCCTGCCG
>DATEOF010000156.1:0-58456 GCA_035274465.1 Polyangiales bacterium | reverse complement strand
TCGCGCTGCGGAGCCTTCGTCCGGTGGCGCCGGTTCGCCTGGCGCAGCGGGTATGCCAGCGGACGACGCGGGCGCGCCGGACACGAATGTCTCCGTGCACCCCACGCGAGCGATCTCGAATCCGCCAACCTATCTCGGCGGCAGCGGCTGCATGAATCCGTACCGAACGACGGGTTTCGCCCCCAGTGACACGAACGAACCCAACCCGCTTTTCTTGTACTTCGTGGGGACGCGCTTCGTCGACAGCGACACGAGCGCGAGGTTCGACAGTCAGGCTGCCGCCAAGGTTACGGAAGCGATGGCGCGACGCGGATTCGTCGCGCTGTCCGTGGAGTACGACAACGGCATCGCGGACGTATTGAACAACAAGCTCGACTGTCTGTACGGAAAGAACTCGACCGAGACGTTGTTGGGCAAAGCGTGTGCGATGTCCGGAGTGGACTGTTCGCGCGGCATCGCAACCTGGGGGCACAGTCAAGGCGCGCTCCTGGCACACATGGCGGCGACGTTCGATGCTCGCGTGAAAGCCGTTTGGACGACCGGCTACGGCGGCATCGACAATCCCACCCTTCCCTCGTCGCGGCTGCGCGTCGTCAACGGTGAAGCAGACGCGATGAACGCTGCCGTCGCGACGCTGAACAAGACCACGGGCCTTTCGAGCGGCGAGTGTCCTGCGGACGGCCGCGACCATTGCTTGCGCGCGGATGGAAGCGGCTGGGTGATCGTGAGGAAGACGGCCTGCGTGACATCGATGGCTGATCACTGCTGGTTCGATCGACGTTCGTGCGCGGACTCTTCGATCACGCTCGAGCCCAACTGGATCGATGCAAAATCCAACACCTTGTTCGCGCTCGAGGGCAATGCCGACTGGGTGGCGGAGACAGTCAGACGGCCTTGAGATCTTTCGTTACCTGGTTGAGCCGCACGCACATGTTCGCGCCTGCATTTCGGCGAGCGGCGAGTCACGCGGAGCTACAAACATTCCCCGGGTAACAGTGCTCCGCGTAGCATGCTCGAACGCCGCGGGAATGGCTCGCGCGGGCGAGAAGAGCTGGACCGATCGATGCGACTTACATGGGCTTTGCTGGTTTCCTTGGTTTGTTTTACGGCGTGTGAGAGCTCGGAGGAACCGCCTGCAGCGAATGGCGGCGCCGGCAGCGGCGCGGGCGGCGCGGGCGGCATGGACGCAAGCCCGGTGCAAGTACGGAAGCTCGATCGCACCCGCTTCACCGAGGTCGCGAAGACCGGTCCCCTCGACTACGCCACGGCGGAGCACTGGATCTGCCGTCCCGACATCGACCCGGACGAATGCGCGACGCGCGACATCGACGCGACCGAGATCAAGCCCGACGGCACGGTCACCGTGCTGGACCACAAACCAGCCGCACAACCCGCGTTCGACTGTTTCTACGTCTACCCGACGGTGTGGATCAGTCAGACCGCGCAGATGACCGACTTCAGCGCGAACGGCGTGAAGATGGTGCTCGATCCGCTGCTGGCTCAAGCGGCCCGCTTCACCAGCCTGTGCCGCATGTACGCACCGATGTACCGGCAAGCCGGCCTGGCCGGGACGAGTCTACAGCCCGGTGCCGACAAGCAACTCGCACTCCAGGACGTGCGCGACGCATTCGCGTACTACCTCGCGCACGACAACAAGGGTCGCAAGTTCGTGCTGCTCGGCCACTCGCAGGGCGCTTACATGCTCACCTCGATGATCGCGCGCGACATCGACGAAAAGCCGGAGCTCCGCGCGCGCATGATCTCGGCGATATTGCTGGGCGCCCAGCCCTACGCACCTCCCGGCCAGAAGGTCGGCGGCTCCTTCAAGAACATCACCGCGTGTACCGAACCCGGCCAGACCGGCTGCGTGATCGCATTCAACAGCTTTCCCGTGGAAGCGCCACCTCAAGCCAGCGCGCTCGTGGGTCACGTCACGGACGTGTTCGCGAACGAACCGGTCGACACCGCGGGCCAGGTCTTCTGCACCGAACCCGCCTCGCTCGCGCGCAACACGGGCCGCTACACCGGCAGCTACTTCCCGCTGATGCTCAACAACCCGATGTTCGGCGCGCCCAAGCCGATCGACGGCGTCTCGACGCCGTTCGCGCTCTGGCGCGACCTGCTGCGCGGACATTGCGTGTACAAAGACGGCCTGAGCTACCTCGAGGTGTCCTCGGAGCCAGGCGCTGACAGCAAGCTGCGCTCCTTGCCCGAATACCGCAGCACCCTGCTAGAATCCGTCGGCTTCGGCATGCACCTGGTCGACTACGACATCGCGCTCGAGGATTTGATGAAGGCGGTGGAGCTGCAAGCCATGGCCGCGCACTGAACACACCAAACATCCGGGTCGCCCCCACGCCCGTGCTCACGCGCTCGATCGGAGTCCCTCCACTTCGACCCAGCGCGATCGTTGTGAATAGCTCACGGAGTCGGAGGCGCGATGAGGTCGCACTTGTGGTCGGTGCTGAAATTCGCCGCCGGCGCGATGCCCGTGGGTCCTGGAGCGAGCGTCAGGATTCCGGTACCGGCCGCGGCGAACGCCGGCCACATCGGTAGACCCTGCGTGTTGGGATCGCCGGTCTTCGCAAAGCTCGTCCAGTACTTGATCATGCTGTCCGAGAGCGCCTTTTGGTCGGCCCCCAGCGTCGACATCGGCAGCGTGAATAGATACTGCAGCTCGCTCGCGTGGTACGCGCCATACTCGATGTCGGGGACCGGAGGAATGAAGAGTTGAGGCGCCTTCGGATCGTTGAACTCGTAGCTGAAGACCTTCGTCGCCGCCGTGAGAGCCTGCGACGCGCGCAGCATCGGACACGAGAACACCGCATCCGTCCCCGCCGAGGCCATGGCCAGACCGGCGACACCGCCGTACGCCGCAGGTGTGTACAGCATCGCGAGCGCCTTGCCGGCCGTCGGACCGAAGGTCTTCTCCATCGCAGCCGGGTACGTCTCGGGCGTCAGCGGCCCGGGCGGCGCAGTCGGCGGATTGAGCTCGTTCAGTCCCACGAACAAGCGGTACTCGTCGTGCGTGGATCCCTGAATCATCGGCACCTTCACGTACGCGCCCGCCTTGTACGCCGCGCCGACTCCCATCGTCATCAGCTTGCCGTCGATCGTGGGGATGAAGCCGGATGCGAGCTCGGGCACCATCAGCGTCGCGGGTAGTAGCTGCTCGACCTTGAGCGCGCGCATCGCGTCCGCCGAACAGGGTGCCGCACAACCTGCAGCCGTCAGCAGCGTTCCGCCGATCGCTTCCGCTTGCGCGAGCGTCATCTGCCGACCTTCACCGTTCGCGTAGGCGCCGCTCTCCACGATCGCCTTGTGGAACAGCCCGGCGGCGCCCGTGATCACCAGCTGGGACTGCACGCTGAAGCCGCCGGCAGACTCGCCGAAGATCGTGACGTTCGCCTTGTCGCCGCCGAAGGCTGCAATGTTGTCCTGCACCCAGTGCAGCGCGAACTGCTGATCCATGATGCCGTAGTTGCCGGACGCACCGCCGCCTTCCGCAGTGAGCGCAGGGTGCGAGAGGAAGCCCAGCGCGCCCAGGCGGTAGTTGATCGTGACGACGATGACGCCTTGCCCAACCAGCAGCGTGGGATCGTACTCGTCGCTCTGCCCGTAGATGAACGCGCCGCCGTGGATCCAGACCATGACCGGGTGCGGCCCAGGCGTCGTGGGCGTGAAGACATTCAGGTACAAACAGTCTTCCGTGGCGCTGGCCGCCCCGAACGGCGACATGATCTGCGGGCAGTGCGGCGCGAGCATCACCGCGCTGCGCACACCACCTGGAAACGGAGCTGCAGCCGTGGGTGGCTTCCAGCGGAGCGGACCGACAGGTGGCGCCGCGTAGGGGATGCCCTTGAAGCTGCGCATCGCTGCGGTCGATGAGCCTTGAACGGCTCCCTGCATCGTCATGACCGTGTTGGGATCCGTGTTCGCGGAAGCGTCAGTCCCATCGTCGGCGCACGACGCGACAGTCATCAGAGTGAGGGCGGCGAAGACAAGTTCGGTAAGCCTGGGGCGGTCTGTCGAGATCACGTTGTGTCCAGTGTGTTGGCAGAGCTGATAGCCATCGACATAGCAGACATACCACCACCTGATCAGCTCGGATTTCGAGCCTAAACGCGACTCGACGGCCGGCGACTTGAGGGTTTCATGGCGTTTTATTGGGAGAGTCGTCGCGCGGCAATAATCGTGGCGCGTTCAGATTACTGGCCGGCCTACCGGTCGGTGCGCGCCCAGCTATTCGCACTGGGTTAGGGCGCGCGCCACACATCGGAGCCCCTTTGTTCGGGGCGAGGCGAGGTTGCCGAGTTGGTTAGCCTCAGCTGTGGCTATCATGTTGCATGGTTTCCGCGCGAGCCGAGCGCTGCCGCGCACGGCGGCGTCACTGCTTGAGCTTGAGCTGGTTGCTGCTGTGGGCTGCACCGGCGAACGCCTTTGCGGAAGCATTGCCGGCCATCGAACAGCACGCCGAGCCCGGACTGGTAGTCGGCGCAAAGCTGGGCGGCGGCTACGGCAAGCCGCTCAACGAATTTGGAGCCAGCTACGTGCTCGAGCTCGAGCTGGGTTGGCTGCTGCCGTTGCCCGACCCGCTCCGGCACTCGTTCGAGCTGTTCGTGGCGCCGGCGTATACCGCTCCGCGCCTGGAAGGTGACGTGCCGCGCGATGCGCGCCTGCCAGGCAACGGCCGCGCGCACTACGTGGTCTCGCAGCGCCTCCTGACCACCACGGCTGGACTCTTGTTTCGATTGCCGTTGCCGAGTGACCGCTTCGCGCCGTACGCCGCGCTCGGCTACCGGGGATACTGGAGCGCGACACAAACCGACGGCACCGTCGCCGGTGAAGACTTCGGTGAGAACACCGAGTACGGCTACGCGCACGGCCTGTACGCCGCAGCCGGACTGGATGTGTTCCTCGGGCCGGGGGCGCTGCTCGCGGAGTTTCAGTTCGCCTGGGCGCCGCGCAATGCATACGTGCTGCGCGAAACCAACCTGGGTGCGATGCAGTTGCTCGCCGGTTACCGCCTGATGTGGGGAAGCGCGGCCAGCGCGAAGCAGTCGCGTGCGGAGCCCGCCCCGCCGCCGCCACCGGCTGCAGTCCCGACGCCGGCTGTAGTAGAGGAACCACCGCCTGCCGAGGTCGAGCCGGCTCCCGCCGCACCGACGCCCGCCGGCCAGATCCGCGGGAATGTGCGCGCCTTCAGCGGTCAACCACTCGCGGCCACCGTGAGCCTCGATCCGGGCTCGATCGAGGTCACCGCCGACGAGCGCGGCGAGTTCAGGCTCGACGTCGCGCCGGGCAGCTACACGGTTCAACTTCGCGCGCGCGGCTACCGCACGCAGACCCGCACCATCACCGTCGACGACAACGGCGTCACGGTGTTGAACGTCGAGCTACGCAAGCAATGAGCAAGTGCGGGTCCAGGTCGAGCCTCGCGCTGCTCGCGCTGAGCCTGATGCTCGTAGCGGCAGGCTGTCGCACTCGGACGCTCGCGGAGCTGCAAGTCAGCGAAGGACAGGTGACTCGCGACTACAGCGACCAGGTCGGCAGCTGGAAGGCGGCAGCGGTAGGCGCCGAGTTCACCTGGGGCGATGGCTTGCGCACCGGGCCAGCGTCCAGCGCGCGGCTGCGCGTGGGCACGGGTCGCGTGCTGGTCGAGAGCGAGGCGACGATTCGCTTCCTCAGGCCCGGAAGCTCGGCGGCCGATGCGCCGGCGGGCGTGGAGATCAGCCAGGGTCGCGCCGTCATCGAGGCGCTGGAGGCGGCGCTGCCGATTCGAACACGCAGCGGCAGCGCGACGCTGCGACCGGGTACGCGCGTCGAGATCGTGCCGGCAGCAGACGGCGAACGCTACCGGGTGTTGATGGGCGCCGCGTCGTTCACCGAGGCGGATGGCGCGACGGTCGAGGTCGCGGAAGGCCGTTCGATCAACGTCGGCATCGGCCGCGCGGTGCTGGAGGAAGCGGAGCAGTCGCTCAACGCGGCCAGCGACCAAGCGCTCCATGAGCCTGCCGCTGGCGCAGCGGTCGTGGATGCAGGCGGGCAGCCCCCGGTCGAGGCCGAGCCCGCGGAAGAAGCCCTGCCGCCCGCAGCTGCAGTGTCCGAGCCAGGCGCCGCGGATGCGGAGCTGCTGGTCGCCGCGGGCGAAAGCTTTCGCGTGTACGACCCGCGACCGCCCACGGTCATCGGCTTCTCCACCGCCGACTTCTGCCCGGAGCAGGTCGAGATCTCCGTGTCACGCGTCGGCAAGCAGCGCGGGCGAGGTGTCGTGACCGTGCTCGCGCCGGCGGGGAGCTTCAGCTACAAGGTCCGTTGTCTGGCCGGTGCAGCGCGTGGCCGAAACGCGGCGCCACACGGCAACTTTCGGGTGCTGCGCGCCGACGGCACGCGGCCACTGCCGAAGTCCGCGCCGCGCAACACCGTCGAGCTCGATGGCCGCAAGTACACGCTGATGTACCAGAACCTGCGGCCGGCGATCACGATCGTCTGGCCCGACGCACCGAGTGCTGCGAGCTACACCGTCTCGCTCCAGTTGCCGAACGGAACGACGCGGACCCTGGGGACGCGCGAGCCGCGCTTTGCGCTGCCTCCCGGCGTGCTGCTCGATGGAGCTCACAGCGTTGCGATGCGCAGCGACGGTGGCAACCCGCAGAGCTCCAAGACGACCACGCTCAACGTCTCCTTCGACAATGCGGCGCCTGCTGCGAGCCTCGAGGCTCCCAGCCCGCTCGGGTTTGCGGCCGGCGAGACCGTGCACGTGCAGGGTGTCGCCGTGGCGGGTGCGCGCGTCTCGATCGACGGCCGGCCCATCGAGCTGAGTGACGACCAGCGCTTTGCGCTCGATCACGCACTGCCGCCGGGCGCACGCGCGCTGGCAGTTCGCTTCCAGGATCCAGGCCGCGGCACCTCGTACTACGTGCGCCGCCGGATAGGTTCGCCATGACCGATCCGAGCAATCTGATCGATCAGGTCGTGCTGGGTCGCTACCGCATCGTGAGCCAGCTCGCGAGCGGCGGCATGGGTGCGGTGTATCTCGGACGTACCGAGGGTGCCGAAGGCTTCGCACGGCCCGTGGTGATCAAGCGCGTGCTGCCAGGCCTGAGCGACAACACCTCCATCGCGCGCATGTTCGTGCGCGAGGCTCAGATCCTCTCGAACCTGCAGCATCCGAACATCGTGCCGATATTGGACTTCGGACGGCACGCGGACTCCACGTACCTGATGGTGCTGGAGTACTTCCACGGCTACCCGCTCAGTGCCTGGTTCCAGTACCTACGCTACGAGCAGTGCCAGTTCTCGCTGGACTTCGCGCTGTACATCACGCTGCGCGTTCTGGACGCGCTGCAGTACGCGCACAGCTTCGAGAGCGCAGACGGCAAGTTCCTGGGCATCGTCCACCGCGACGTCACCCCGACGAATATCCTGCTCGACGAGCACGGCATGGTGAAGCTGCTCGACTTCGGCATCGCTCGCTCCTCCGGTGAGGATGCCATCGTCGTGACCGAGCGCACGCGCGTCAAAGGCAAGCTGCCGTACATGCCGCCAGAGGCGTTGGACGGCGCGGAGCCCGACGCCCGCATGGACGTCTACTCGATCGCTGTCGTGCTCTACGAGCTGTTGAGCGGCAGCCATCCGTTCGTGGGTGTCGATGCGACGGCCACGTTGGCCAAGGCGCTGGACTTCATCCCGCCGCCGGTCCACTTGCTGCGTCGCGACGTTCCGCCTGCCGTCGACGCCGCGCTCGCTCGCGGGATGCACAAGAAGCGCGACCAGCGCTTCGCGAGCGCGGGCGAATTCGCGCGTGCCTTGCGTTCCGTGTGTCAGAGGTCGGACGACTCGGTGGTGGCCGAGCTCTCGGCGCAGCTACACACCGACTTCCACGGCTCCATGCCGCCGCGGCTCGGCCTGCAACCGCTCGACTCGCGCGAGATGGCGTGGCGCACCGCGTCGCCGACCGTGCGTGCTCCGGATCCAGCACAGCCGGCAACGAGCGACACGCAGGTCGATCTGACCGGTCCGATGCCGCTGCTCGACTCGACCCTGGAGAGCGACGTCAGCGAATCGGTGCGCGCGATGTCGCGACGGTCCGAGTACGTTCCGTCGGGTGGCGCGGGCAGCCTGTCGCGCACGGTGCTGATCGCAGCCTTCGCCGCGGTGATCGGCGCGGGCGCAGCGCTCGCGGCCTGGCTCGGCGTGAACGCGTCGAACGACCAGGATCGATTGGTGGTGATCTCGCGCGAGTCGAGCGCGGGACAGTTGCCCGTGCCAGTGAAGGTCGCGGAGCCACCCGCGCCGCCGCCGCCCGAAGCGCCGGCGCAAGCACCGCCCGTCCCTGCCGCGGAGCCCGCGCGCGAACAACCTGCTGCACACGCACGAGCTGCCATCACGCCGGCCGTTCCGGACCCGGCCGCGCTCACCCGCACCTTCGGCCGGCGCCAGGCGCAGGTCACGCGCTGCTTCAACAAGCACGCGGCACCGGATGGCGCGGAGGCGGTGAGCCTCCACTTCCGCGTCAAGGAGACCGGTGAGGTCGCCGAGGTGAGCGTGCGGCCGGAGGCGCTCGCGTCCACGCCGCTCGGCCAGTGTCTGCTCGAGCTCGCGCGCGGCACCAACTTTGGTCCGCTGACGCGCAGCGTGTCGTTCCAGATCCCGCTCTCTGTGCAGAAGCTCTGAGAGCTACTGCGCCAGCACGACCGGATCGACCTCGAATGCTGCGCTGTCCACGTGCGCGCCAGCAACATCCAGCGTGCGGACCTTGTAGACGTGCGGCCGCGTCGCGGCTTCTCCCTCGAGCACGTCGTCGAAGTGGAAGGGTGTGGCCGTGAACTGCGGCGCGTGCGGCACCTCGCCCACCACGACGTCATCGCGCAGGACCTGATAGCGCTCGATCGCACTCGCTCCCGCGTACGCCGTGTCCCAGCGCACTCGCACCGCGACGCGCCTGAAGAGCGGAGCGGTCGTGTCGGCCTCGGCACCGACGTGGCGCGCCGGCGTCAAGCCGAGCGCCTTGCGCTGGAAGTAGGCGTTGGCTCGGTGCTTGCCCGCAGCTGCGACCTTGGCCTCGATCGCCGTCTGTGCTGCAGACGACAACGGCTCTGCCAGTCGTGCGGCGGCCAGGTTGCGCTGCAGCTGACAGCGGCGGGCGTCCTCGTCGATGTGTCCGATACCGACGATGATGGTGTCCACACCTGCGACTGACAGGCTGTAGCGGATCAAGTCGTCGCTCGGCAGCGCCTCCGACCCGACCTCGGAATAAACATCCGCGGGCGTGCGCGAGAACTGCACGCCCTTGTGATAGTAGGCCGCATCGGCGAACACCTTCATGCCGATCACGCCCATGCCCGCGGCATCGGCCACCGCGATCGCGTTGTGGCGGTGACCGAAATACTGTCCGTCGCTCGGATTGATGGTCACCAGCAGGCTGTCGATCACACGCCGGCTGTCGCGCCGGATCGCCTCGATGTGCACCGCGCTGTTCCAGTGGCCCGTGATGCCGATGTGTCGCACCAGCCGCTCGCGCTTGGGGTTACAGCCGGTTCGGTTTTCACCCTCGCGTAGATCGAGCATCGCGGCGAGCGCACCCATCCACGGGCGTTCCGGGCTCGGCGAATCGAAGCCCTCGTAGAGCATGTCGACTTCGTCGAGCGCGTTCAGGTTGTGGAACTGGATCGAGTCCAGGTATGCGCCCTGCGGGTAGCCACCCTTGCCATCGCCGAACATCAAGCTCAGCGAGCGCCGCACGTCGTCGACCGCGGTCGCGACCTTGAACTCGTCCAGCATGCCTTCGCTGAAGTCGCTACGAAAGCGTGCACCCTCCGGCCGGCGGGCGCTGCGCACGTGCGTCTTGGTCGCGATGAACAGGCGTGCGCGCGCCGCGGCATCGTAGCCGGCTGCACCTGGCACGAGCTTGGCGCGGCGGAAAGCCTCGCCGAAGTGCTTCTGGCTCGGGCCGTAGACGTTCGACGTGTCGAGGTACGTGACCCCGAGAAGCAGCGCCTTGTCGATGATGGCGACCGGGTCGACGCCCTCGGCGGGCCACTGGATCGAGGCCTGACCGCCGAGCCCGAGCGTGGTGACCTGGCGATTCGTCCTACCCAACACGCGTGTCGCGAGCTCGCCCATGCGGGCATGCTACGCGATCGGAGGGGTCGGGCAAAGTCAGTTGCCCGCTTTGAGCTTGGCGTCGCGCTGCGTCCTCACCAGCTCGACCAGGTCGTCGAGCGGGAACTGGTAGTCGAAGACGTGCAGACCGAACAGGATGACCGTGCTCAGATCGACGGGCTTGATGCGCTTGTCGTCGGCGACGTAGTCGATCACAAGCACTTCACCGCCGGTGGGCGCCTTCACGCATTCGGCCGTGAAGCGATTGCGGAACAGTCCCCAGTTCGCCGTGAAGTCGGGGCCGAGCGGCATCTGGTAGTTGGTGCCCGACGAGCGGAAGAACGAACCCTTCATCATCGCCTTGCCGCCGCCGAGCGCAGCCGGGTTGGTGCACGCCGACGTCGCCGGGACCATCGCCAGCGACTGCGGCGCGCCGTAGGTCGCGAACGCGACCGCGCAACCGAACTGCGTCGGCTCCTTGCAGAGCGGGATGTTCGAGAACGTCGTGGCACTCAGGCCGCCGCCGATGATCAGCGTCGAGACCAGTCGCTTGCGCAGATCCTCGTTGCCGTTGATCTCCTGGTTGATCAGGCGCGTCGCGTGGCCGGAGCCCTGCGAGTGCCCGTAGATCACGAAGCTGCGACCCTGGTTCCAGTTGGCGATGTAGTGCTTGAAGCCTTCCACCACGTCGTTGAAGCCGCGGCTGGGGTCGACCATGCGGCCGTTGGCGTTGAGCGGAGCCTGGCGATAGAACGGCGCGTACACGTTGCAGACGCGCGAGAAGCGCGCGGCCTGGCTGCGGATCGAGCCCAGCATCGGCTCCGGATCCGAGAAATCCAGGCTAGCCGGCTCCTCGGTGCGGTTGACGGTCGGGTACCAGAACAGACAGTCGATCGGGTGGTCCGTCCGCAGATCATCCATGAACGGCTTGAAGGTCCCGTCGGGCAGCGACTCGGTCGCGTCTGCGATGTTCTCGAGGCAGTAGTTCTTGGCCAGCCCCGGCTTGCACATCCACATCTTGTCCTGCGCGTAGATCTCGCTCGTGAAGCCGGGATACGGATTCACCGCATTCGGGTTCTTCCCGTCCGTGACCGGGCTCGCCGTGCCAGCGCTGCCAGCGGCACCCACGCCCGCGGTGCTGCCCGCGGTCGCGGTCGCGCCACCCTGGGTGTCCATCGACCCGTCGCCACAGCTCGCCGCGAGTCCAACCACCACGATCGCCAAGAGAAATGTGCGTGCCATGGTGCGTCATAGAGCACACCTGGCTGCACAGATCCTGTCCTCACTCTTAATCGAGACTCCCACGCCGGGTTGCAATTGCGCTCCAACCATCTCAGCGCGACGCAGGAGTAACGCTTCGAGCCGTGTCAGCGATAGTAGTGTCGCAGCGGCCGCCGCTCGCAGCTGCGTGCATCTGCCACCGGCCGGCCGAGCTCGGAGCACACGATCCGCGCTTGCGGGTTTTGGATCTCGCCGTGGCTGGAGCACGCGTAACCGGTGCCGTCGCAGAACGCGCGCCACGAGTCCGGACCGCGGTCGCCGCGCTCGAGCTGATCGAGCGACAACGCCAACCCAAAGCCCGCACATGGAGTGCGTCATGCCGCTCTATGCCCGCTCGACAACGGGGTGTTCAGGCAGATTCGGCTGTCCTCGGCTTGGGGACTGGCTTGTCATGACAGGGTCAGATTCCCGACAAGGTTCATGCGGCCAAGCTTGCGACGGTAGGCCCCATGCGAGTCGACCATCCCGAGAAGCTGCTGCTGGCGTGCGTGATCGCGCTGGCGTGCGCTGCGTGCTCCGCCAAGGAAAGCAGTGACAATCCCAGTGGCGCGAGTGGCGCAGCCGACGGCGCAACGGCGGCTCCCAGCGGCACGAGCGGGTCCACGCCGTCATCCACGCCCAGCGCGGGCTCGGGGATGAGCGCTGGCGCAGCAGGGACCAAGACGCCTGCCGCGGGCAGCGGCAGCGGGACAATGGCGGCCGGCATGAGCGGCAGCTCGAATGCCGGCAACCCGGGGAGCATGGAACCGACGGCAGGTTCGGCTCCGGGCAAGCAGAAGCCACCGCCTCCTCCGGGGTCGGTCTCGAAGCCGGGTGAATACAGCGGCTACAGCGAGAAGAAGTACAACGGCTACGCGCTCAGCTCCGAGTACGCGGCGATGCGCGACGGCGTGAAGCTCGCGGTGGATCTGTATCGCCCCAAGGAGATGAACGGGAAGGTCACGGAGACGCCGTTGCCGGTGTTGTGGATGCACACGCCGTACAACCGGCGCACGTTCTCTTCGAGTGCAGGGTCCGGGGTGTCGGGCCTGTACTATCCGGGCGCCGCCGCGAAGCTGGTCGACTACGGCTACGTGGTCGCGGTCGTCGACTTCCGCGGGTTGTTCGCGTCGTACGGCAAGAACGCCGGCTACAACCGCGGCGAGTGGATGGATGCCGCGCGCATGGACGCGTACGACGTGACCGAGTGGCTCGCCAAGCAGCCGTGGAGCACGGGGAAGATCGGCATGTGGGGCTGCTCGGCGACCGGCGGCAGTCAGATGCAGGCGCTGACAGTCGCGCCACCCAGCCTCAAGGCAGTGTTCCCGATGAGCTGTGAGTTCGACGTCTATCCGTTCGGCGTGCCGGGCGGGATGTCGGCGGGCAGCGGCGACACCAAGACGCCGCCGATGTCCGGCGGTGGCGCGTTGCGCGACGCGACCGCGCAGGGGGTGGACGGCGATACCGGAGGCGCGCAGCTGAGGGCGGCCATCGCAGATCACTCGGGCAACATCGAGAACGCTGGCTATGTCCCGTTCCGCGACAGCGTGGCCAGCGCGATCCCCGAGAAGTGGTGGATCAAGTCGAGCCCTCACACCTACCTCGACGCGATCAATGAATCGGGGATCGCCGTCTACGCCGCGGCCAACTGGGACGAGGCGGCGACCAAGTACGGCGCGTTCTTCACCGTCAACAACCTCAAGAACCCCACGAAGCTGGTAGTGGGCCCGCTCGCGCACTGCGCCTGGTTCAGCGTCGAGAAAGACTACGGCTTCGACATCACGGTCGAAGAGCACCGCTTCTTCGACTACTGGCTGAAGGGCATCGAAAACGGTGTGATGGACGAGGACAAGGTCTACTACTACACGTACAACGAGGCGAAGGGACAGGAGTGGCGCAGCTCGCCAGTGTGGCCGCTGGCGAACGAAAAGCGCGTGGAGTACTTCCTCGGCACCAAGACCTTGAGCACCGCCGCACCGATGGCGGCCTCGGGGAAGGACGACGCACAAGTCGACTACACGGTGGCGATGGGCACGACCTCGACCACCGCGCCGAGCAACCCGAACGGCATCGCGTACACGAGCGAGCCGCTCACGGCAGATGTGCGCGTGACCGGACATCCGCTGGCGAAGCTCTGGGTCTCATCGACTGCAACCGACGGTGACTTCATCGCCACGCTGCAGGACGTCGGCCCGAGCGGCACGATCACCTCCTACAACATGCACGGCCGCCTGCGTGCATCGCTGCGCAAGGAGGCCCCGGCGCCTTACAACAACCTCGGGTTGCCCTGGCATCCGTTCGGGATGGGCGACGTGATGCCTCTCACTCCGGGCGAACCCACGCTGCTCCAGTTCGACCTGCTGCCGATCTCGATCGTGTTCAAGTCGGGCCACCGCATCCAGGTGAAGTTGAGCTTCGCCGACAGCGCGACGCCGCGCGTGACACCGGCGCCAACTGTCAGCATCTACCACGACGCGACGCATGCCTCGTCGATCACGCTGCCGATCATCGAGTGAGACAGTCAGTCGACGACGCCGATCATCTCGGTGACGACCGTCGCTTCGGCTCGCTCGTCCCGGGAGATCCACGACAGTTGGCCGGTCACCAGGCCAGGCATGTTTGGGGCCACGAGGCGGATCGTTACCTTCACCGGCTCGCATCCCCCGGCCGCGGGAGGTTTGGCTTGCGGCTCGATACGAAAGCTCGGGGAGCTGGATCGAAAGCCTTCCAGCTTTGCCTTCGCTGAGCCGCTCATGGGTTGATCGAGTACGGCGAACTCGACCGGTGGGCTCAGTGTTTCGGCAGCGACGTGCCCGAAGTCGATGACGTAGGGGTGATGGATCGCGACGCCAACCTTACCGGATTCGAAGCCCTTTGCGCGCACCGGGAACTGGACGCAACCACTGGACGACTCGACGCTGAGCTTGCCGGTGAAGCTTCCGACGTTCGCGTCGAAGTCGAGCTGCAGCGGGAGGATGTCGCCCGCTGCGAGCTTGTAGGGCAGAGCAATGGGCTCGACGGCGAAGTGAGGATCGTCGAACCCGAGCGCGGAGATCTCGACGTCCGTTTCAGCGCCGTTGTAGAGCACGACCTGGGTCGGCTCGTGCCAGCCACACTCGGCATCGACTTGGCGAAAGATGGACACGCCGGGGCCGACCGGCGGCCCGGCGGGGATCAAGCTGAGGGCCACTGCAGCCGTTGGCTGCGATGGAGTGCAGGTGAAGCTCGTGGCCATCCATGCGCCGCTGTCAATTGCAGTGTCTGTGCTTTGGTTCGGCTGTTCTTCACGTGCTGTCGGTGCGATCGACTCCTGAGCGCAGGCTGTCACGATCCAGACTGCCGGCAAGACAGTGAATGCACGTGAACGTAGCGCGGACCATGACAGAGACATTTCGATACCCCTTGTGAGAGCGTGATCGTAGCGTTGACTTCGTCGCAAAGGTCGTGGTTCCGACCGCCGTATGAGGCGGTTGCCCGTTTCCGAGCTCGGCCCCGGAGCACGGCGCCTGCGCAGCAAATCTCGAACGTCGACGTTCGGAAGCTCGAGGGTCGCGTGAACGACCGCGCGATTTTGCTCACGGACGCGGAACGCGCAGCCGGCCTCGACGGGGCATTCGACCGGCTGTTCTCCTCCGCGCGCCAGGCGAAGTAAGCCTCAATACCCCGAGAGCGCCGCCCACCTTCGCAAGTGGTGCGTGGCGTCGCCGAACTGCACGTCGGCGGCTCGGGCTCGCTTGAAGTAGAAGCCGATGTGGAAGTCGTCGGTGACGCCGATGCCGCCGTGCATCTGGATGGCTTCGCTCGCCACGTGCACGAAGGCCTCCGAGCAGCGCGCCTTGGCGAGCGAGGCGAGCTTCGCGAGCTCCGCCGGCGTGCCCTCGTCCGCGCAGCTGGCAGCGGCGGCGACTGCGCTGCGCGCCAACGCCAGCTCGATGTACAGGCGCGCCGCGCGGTGGGCGAGCGCCTGGAACGAGCCGAGCGTGACGCCGAACTGTTTGCGGGTCTTCAGGTATTCGACCGTGTCCTCGTAGGCCTGGCTCGCCCCGCCCAGCATCTCCGCGCACAGGCCGACGGTCGCACGGTCGATCACGCGCGTGAGCAGTTCGAGCCCGCGGCCGCCCTGACCCACCATGGCCTGCGCGCCGACCGCGACATCCTCGAAGCGGATCAGCGCGGCGTTGCGGCCGTCGACGCGCGTCTGGCGCTGGATCGTGACGCCGCGCGCCTTGGGATCGACCAGGAACAGCGTGTGGCCCTCGTCGACCCGCGCGAACACCAGCAGGGCGTCGGCGACATGGCCGTCCAGGACTTGCAGCTTCTCGCCGTGCAGGCGCAGCGCACCGCCGGTCCGCACCGCGCGGGTGGAGATCCTGGCGAGGTCGAGGTGCGTCAGCGGCTCTTCGTACGCCAGCGCCAGGACCGCCTCGCCGCAGGCGATCCGCGGCAGCCACTGCTTGTTCTGCTCGGCATCGCCGCCGAGCACCAGCGCCTGCGCGCCGAGCAGCACGGTCGAGATCCATGGCTCGGGCGCGAGCTGGCGGCCCGCTTCCTCCAGCACGACGCACAGGTCGCTCATGCCCAGGCCGAGGCCCTCGTACTGCTCGGGCAGCGCCAGCCCTACCCAGCCGAGCGCCGCCATCTCACGCCACAGCTCGCGCGAGAAGCCGACGGGATCCTTGTCGTCGCGCAGCACGCGGAGGCGCCCTACCCTCGCCCGCTCGCGAAACAGCGCGTGCGCGTTCTGCTTGAGCAAGGTCTGGGATTCGTTCGGTACGAGCTGCATGCGGATCACCCGAGGCCAAGCACGTGCTTGGCGATGATGTTGAGCTGCACTTCGCTCGTGCCGCCTTCGATCGTGTTGGCCCGCGAGCGCAGCCACTCGCGCGTCGCGGCCAGGTCGCGCGCCTCGAAGCCCGCGCCTTCCCAGCCGAGCGCAGCCGGGCCTGCGATGCGCACCGCCTGGTCCCAGCGCGTTTGCTTGAGCTCGCTCGCCACGATCTTCAGGATCGAGCTCTCCGAGCCCGGCGCCTTGCCTGCACGCGCGCTCTGGCGCAGCCGTTCGATCGTGAACGCGAAGCAGCGCTCCTGCATGGCCGTGCGCGCGATCGCCAGACGGATGGCCTCGTCGGGAAGGCTGCCGCTGGGAGCTGCCAGCGCAGCCCGCGCGCGCGCGACCAGCTCGACCTCGGCGTTGGCGATGTCGCCGCTCATGGCTTCGCCGATCATCGAGCGCTCGTAGCCGAGCAGCGCCTTGGCCACCGTCCAGCCCGCATTCACCTCACCGATCACGTTCTCGACCGGCACGCGTACGTCTTCGAAGAACGTCTCGCAGAACGGAGACGCGCCGCTGATCAGCTCGATCGGCCGCGTCGAGACGCCCGGCGTGGCCATGTCGATCAGCAGGAACGTGATGCCGAGCTGCTTCTTGGCCGAGGGATCGGTGCGCACCAGCGCGAAGATCCAGTCGGACTTGTCCGCGAACGACGTCCACACCTTCTGTCCATTGACGATGAAGTGGTCGCCGTCTCGCACCGCCTTGGTCGAGAGCGACGCCAGGTCCGAACCCGCACCTGGCTCCGAGTAGCCCTGGCACCAGCGCACTTCACCGCGCACGATGCGCGGCAAGTGCTCGCGCTGCTGCGCCGGGGTACCGTAGTCGAACAGCGTCGGGCCGATCATCGTGAGCCCCACGCCGACCAGCGGCGGTGGAAGCTCGAGCCGCGCGAGCTCTTGATCCACAATGCGTGCCTGAGCGTCCGACAGCCCCGCGCCGCCGTATTCTTTCGACCACGCCGGCGCGGTCAGGCCGCGCTCGAGCGCCACGTCGAACCAGCGCTTCACATCCGGCTCAGGCCGCGCGTTGCGCCCGCCCCAGTAGCCATCGAAGCGCCCGCGCCGCGTTCCGCGCAGGCTGCTCGGCGCGTTCTTCTCTACCCACGCGCGGATCTCTTGGCGAAACGACTCATCGGAGCTCATCGACTTCGACCTCGCGCGTCTCGTTGTTGAAGAACTGCGAGTACCACTGTCGCAGCTTGATGATGGGGCCATCGCCGTCGCACAGCACCGGCACGTCGCGGTACTTCTTGTTCTCCCAGATGGCGATGTCCTGGTGGAAGCCGAGCTTGAGGTTCTCGGCGTAGCGCTCGGCGAACACGCGCGTCTTCTCGGCCGAACCGATCATCTTCAGCATCACGCCGAAGCGCAGGTCCACGTTGTGCTCGTCCACCGGCGTGTGCGCGTTGACCAGGCGCGCTTCGAGCACGCCGTGCATCCACGAGTACTGCACGCCAGGCCCGAAGTACGTCGCCTCGATCGCGAACTGGTCCTTGCCACCGCCGACCGGATACGCGACGCCCTTGGTGCGCTGGGTCGCGCGCGGGCCGTCGAACTCGTTCTCGAACGACTCGACGTGGGTGTTGTGCACGCGCGGGAAGTGCGCCTTGTCGACGACGTTCTCGACGATCTCACGCGGATGGGTGCGGATGCGCAGCTTGCTCATCGTCCAGCGCGTCCAGTTCTCGTCCGCAAACTCGGTGAGCGTGGGCACGTCATAGTCCGGCGGGCGACCTTGCGCGTCGTACCACATGAACAAGAGCCCGCTGTGCTCACGTACTTCCCAGGCGCGCACGAGCGCCTTCTTCGGGATCTTCTTGGCGTACGGGATCTCGACGCAGCGGCCGTCACCTGCGTAGCGCCAGGCGTGAAACGGGCACTCGATCTGGCAGCCGACCACCTTGCCGCCTGCCCCCAGGTGTGCCCCCAGGTGAGCGCAATAGGCGTCGAGCAGGTTGGCGCGGCCATCTTCGCCGCGGAACAACACCAGCTCCTGACCGAAGTAGTGCAGCGTGAGGATTTGACCGACGGCCAGCTCGTCGCTGAAGCCGATCACGAACCAGCCGTTGGGGTAGCCGGTCAGCCGCGCGCGAGAGCTTTCGAGCATGCTGCGAAAATAGAACGTGTTCTATTCGCAGTCAACCCGGCTCACAGCACCAGTTCAGCCATCATGCGCAGCGTCGCGCGATCGCTCGTGCCGACCAGCATGCTGCCGACCGGTGAGCTCTTCCACACCTCGAGCCGGTCGCGGATGCGCTCGCGCGGCCCGACCAAGTGTAACGCGTCCACCAACGCGTCCGGAACTGCGGCTACGGCTTCCTTGCGCTTGCCGTCCAGAAACAGCGACTGGACCCGCTCGGCCACGTCTTCGAAGCCCACCCTGCGGATGTACTCGTTGTAGAAGTTCTTGCTGCGCGCACCCATGCCGCCCAGGTACAGGGCGATGCTGTGCTTGAGCGGGAGCCGACAGGCGTCGAGGTCGTCGCCGACGATCACCGCGACTGCGGGCGCGATGTCGAGCGAAGCGCTGCTGCGGCCGCTGCGCTCGAAGCCGCGCTGTAGGTTCTCGAGGATCACCTCCGGTCGCTCGGGGTGCATGCACGTGAGCAGCAAGCCGTCGCACAGCTCGGCGCACAGCTCCTGGCTCTTCGGCGCCATCGAGCCGCTGTAGATCGGGATGTTGCGCCGACCGTGTACGATGCTCTTGAGCGGCTTGCCGAGACCGGTCGAGCCCGGTCCGCGGTACGGGATCTGGTAGCGCTCGCCCTCGAACTCGACCTTGCTCTCGCGCGCGAGGATCTGCCGCACGATCAGCAAGTACTCGCGCAACCAGGTGAGCGGCTTGCCGAACGGCACGCCGTGCCAGCCTTCGACCACCTGCGGTCCCGACGTGCCGAGCCCGAGGATGAACCTGCCGCCCGAGAGCGCGTCCAAGGTCATCGCGGTCATCGCCGTCAGCGCGGGCGAGCGACCGGGCAGCTGCATGACCGCCGTGCCGAGCTTGATGCGCGAGGTCTGCGCGCCGAGCCACGCCAGTGGGCTCACCGCGTCCGACCCGTACGCCTCCGCGGTCCACACCGAGTCGTAGCCGAGCGCTTCCGCTTCCTGCGCCAACCCGACGTCGAAGCTCACTTCGGCGCCGGAGTAGCCGAGCATCAATCCGAGGCGCACGGCTACAACCTCTCGATGATGGTGACGTTCGCCTGGCCGCCGCCCTCGCACATGGTCTGCAGGCCCCAGCGCTTGTTCGTGCGCTCGAGCTCGTGGAGCAGCGACGTCATCAATCGCGCGCCGGTCGCGCCGATCGGGTGGCCGAGGGCGACCGCGCCGCCGTTCGGGTTCACGCGGCTGAGATCCGCGTCGAGCTCTTTCTGCCAGGCCATCACCACCGGCACGAAGGCCTCGTTGATCTCGATCAGGTCGATGTCCGAGAGCTTCATGCCGGTCTTCGCCAGCGCGTGCTTTACCGCGGGAATCGGCGCGGTCAGCATCCACACCGGGTCGTCGCCGCGCACGCTCAGGTGGTGGATGCGGGCGCGCGGCTTCCAGCCGTGGCGCTTGATCGCGTCCTCATTCGCGATCAACAGCGCGGCGGCACCGTCGGAGTTCTGGCTGGAGAGCGCGGCGGTGATCTTGCCACCGGGTGCGAGCGGCTGGAGCGTGGCCATCTGCTCGAGGCTCGTCTTGCGCGCGCACTGGTCCTGCGAGACGCCCGCGATCGGCAGGATCTCGCGCTCGAACCGGCCCTCCGCGATCGCTTTCAGTGCGCGCTCGTGGCTCTCCAGCGCGTAGGCCTCCATGGCCTCGCGGCTCAGTTGCCACTTGTGCGCGATCATCTCCGCCGAGTTGAACTGGGAGATGAACTGTTCGCCGTAGCGCGCGCGGAAGCCCTCCGAGCCCGCGAACGGGTTGCGGATACCGAACTGTTCGGCGACCGTGAACGCGGCGCCGATCGGGATCATCGTCATGTTCTGCACGCCGCCGGCGATCACGACGTCCTGTGTGCCGCTCATCACGCCCTGCGCAGCGAAGTGGATCGCTTGCTGCGACGAGCCGCACTGCCGGTCGACGGTGACGCCGGGCACGCTGTCCGGGTAGCCGGCCGCGAGCCAGCACGTGCGCGCGATGTCGCCAGCCTGCGGGCCGATGGTGTCGATGCAGCCGAAGACCACGTCGTCGACACTCGCGGGATCGAACTTGTTGCGCTCGACCAGCGCCTTGATCACGTGCGCCCCGAGATCGGCAGGGTGCACCGCCCCGATCGGACCTTTGCGTTTGCCGACGGGTGTACGGACGGCGTCGACGATGAATGCGTTAGGCATGAGTCTCTCCTTCTGCGACGAGCACGAGGTCGGCGATACGCTTGCGGTGTTCGAGCGCATCGCCGTAGGCAGCGGCGAGCGCCCAAGTTCGTTTCATGAACAGCTGGAGGTCGTACTCGTACGAGTAGCCGATCGCTCCGTGGAGCTGCAGCGCCTTGCGCGCGGTGAGCAGCGCCGCATCGGATGCGGACGCCTTGGCCATCGAGACGTGGACCGCGGCTCCGGGGTCCTGGCGCGCGAGCGAGTACGCCGCGCGGTAGACCAGCGGGCGCGCATACTCGAGCGCGACGTGCGCGTCCACCAGCTGGTGCTTCACGGCCTGGAACGAGCCGATGGGCCGGCCGAACTGCTCCCGGGTCTGCACGTGCGAGAGCGTCAGCTCGAGCATGCGCGCACCGAGCCCCACGAGCTGCGCCGCCGTACCCAGCGCAGCGCGATCGAGTGCGGCCGCTGACAGCTGCTGGGCCAGCTCGCCGCGCGCCAGACAGGTCTCTGCACGCGGCTCGAACTCGACGCGCGAGAGCAGGCGCGCGCGATCGACCGAGCGCTGGCGCGTGATGCGCACGCGATCGGGCTCGAGTAGGTGGATCTCTCCCGCGCGCTCGCACAGGATCGCGCCCGCACGATCGGCCGCCCCCGCCAGGTACACGCTCGGACCGAGCCCGACCGCGACGTCGGCCTGGCCCGCCAGCACGCGCGCGAGACACTCGGCTGCACGCGGGTCATCCGGCAGCGCAGCCAGGAGCGGCACAGCCATGGCGGCTGTCTCGACCACCAACTCCGGCACGGCGGCGCGACCGGTCTCCTCGAGCAGCACGCACAGATCGACGGCGTCGAGCCCGAGGCCACCCGCGGACTCCGGCGCCAGCGCTCCGATCACGCCGAGCTGGACCAGCTTCGCCCACAAGCCCTCGATCTGCGCGCTGCGATCCGACTCGAACAACTTGCGCAGCTGCCCCGCATTGCAGTGATCGCGCAGCAGCTCGCGCAACGCATCGCGCGACAACAGCTGTTCGTCAGTGTGGGCGAAACGCATCTACTACCCTCACTTTCGCGGCAAGCCGAGCACGCGCTCGGCCACCACGTTGCGCTGGATCTCGTTGGTGCCGGCGTAGATCGGGCCGGCGAGCGAGAACTGGTACGGCTTCATCCAACCCTCGTCGAGCTCCGCCTCCTCGCCGAGCAAGGCCAGCGCGGTCTCGTGCATGGCGACGTCCATCTCGCTCCAGAAGATCTTGCTCGCGCTCGCCTCCGGGCCGAGCGCGCTGCCCTCTTGCATGCGCGTCGCGAGCTGAAAGGTGTGGAAGCGATAGGCGTCGACGTCGATCAGCGCACGTACCACGCGATCTCGCAGCACGGGATCCTTGCCGCGCGGGCTGCGCAGGCACAGCTCGCGCAAGCGCTCCGCCGTCGCCATGAAGCGGCCGGGGCTGCGCAGGCTGAGCGCGCGCTCCGAGCTGGTGGTCGACATCGCCACCTTCCAGCCGTTGCCCACGCCGCCGAGCACGGCTTCGTCCGGCACGAACAGCCCGTCAAGGAACACCTCGGCGAAGCCTTCATCACCGTCGAGCCGCGCGTTGCCGCGCACGCGCACGCCCTCACCGCGCAGCGGCACCAGGAAATAAGTCAGGCCGGCGTGCACCGGGGCACCTGGATCCGTGCGGAACGGCCCGAACATCATGTCGCAGAACGCACCGCGCGTGGTCCAGGTCTTCTGACCGTACAGGCGAAAGCCACCGGACACGCGCTCGGCGCGGCTGCGTAGCGAAGCCAAATCGCTGCCCGAGCTCGGCTCCGACCAGCCTTGCGCCCACAGGCACTCGGCCGCCGCGATCGGCTTCAGCAAGCGATCTTTCTGTGCTTGCGTGCCGAAGGCGAAGATCGAAGGCGCCAGCAAGAACACGCCGTTCTGTGTGACCCTCTGCGGCGCACCGGCTCGCCAGTACTCCTCTTCGAAGATCAACCACTGCATCAGCGTCGCGTCGCGGCCGCCGTACGCGCGCGGCCACGCCACGACCGCCCAGCCGCCGTCGAACAGCGCGCGCTCCCACTCGAGGTGATCGCTGAACCCTTCGCGCGTGTCACCCGAGCGCAGCGGCGTCTTCGGCACGTGCGCCTCGAGCCACGTGCGGGCCTCGCGCCGAAACGCCTCGTCCGCCTCGCTCCACGTCAGATCCACGCGCTACCGCAAGCCTTTCGCCATGCTCTTGGCGTCGTGACCCGCCAGGTGGTCTTCGCTGGTGAGCGAGTTGTGCGAGTGCGCGAGGTGGTGCAGCGCGAACGTCGAGTCCATCACGTCGCGCAGACCCATGCGGTCTTCTGCCTGGTTTATCGCCTTCTTGGCGAGGGCGAGCCCGAAGCGCGGCATGCTCGCGACGCGCTCGGCGATCGCCAGCGTATCTTCGGCCAGGCGCTCGCGCGGGACCACACGGTTGATCATGCCGATCTCGTGCGCGCGCGCAGCGCTCATCTTCTCGCCGAGGAACAGGAACTCCTTGGCCAGCCGCGGCGCCATCACGAACGGGTGCGCGAAGTACTCGACGCCGGGGATGCCCATCTTGAGCACGGGATCGACGAAGAAGGCGTCCTCGGAGGCGACGATCAGATCGCAGACCCAGGCCAACATCAGCCCGCCCGCCGCACACGCGCCCTGCACCATTGCGATCGTGGGCTTCGGCAGCTCGCGCCAGCGCCGGCACATGCCGAGGTAGAGCTCTTGCTCGCGCACGAACAGGTTCTCGGCGCCGGCCTTGTCTTCGTGCTCCCACCACATGCTGGCCACGCGCGGGAACGACTTCTGGATGTCGCGACCCGGCGAGCCGATGTCGTGTCCCGCGGAGAAGTGATCGCCGGAGCCTGCCAGCACGATGCAGCGGATGGCGTCGTCGTTCGATGCGCGCATCAGCGCGGCATCCAGCGCCTGCGTCATCACCGCGTTCTGCGCGTTGCGGTACTGCGGGCGGTGCATGGTCACGATTGCGACCGTGCCGCGCGCCTCGTAGAGCACAGTCTCCTCGGAGCTCATGCCGCCCTTCCCTTCTCGCGGGCCAGCCGCGAAAGTGCCGCGTCGGCCTGCGCGACGATGCGTTCGATCAGCTGAGCGACGGTCGGCAGCTCGTCGATCAAGCCCGTCACCTGTCCGGTCGGCAACACGCCCGACTCGAGGCGGCCCTCGACCAGGCTGGCGCGCGTGAGCATCGGCGCGTTCGCCGCCATCAGCAGCTGCGACCAGTCGAGCTCCGAGCGTGCACGCATCGCCAGGCCCTCGCGGACCAGCGCGAGGAACGAGGTCTCGGTCACCCGGCTGAACTGCCAGGCATGCCGCAGCGCGTAGACCAGGCGCGCGAGCTGCGAGCGCTTCTCCAGCGCGTTCACCAGCGCCGTCATCAGCACGCGCTGCGGAGCGCCGTCGATCGCGCGCGTCACGACCGTATCGGTCACGGTGGCCTTGAGGTACTGCGCCTTGATCGCGTCCGGCACGTGGCTCTCGCGCGTGAGCAAGAAGCGCGTGCCCATCGCGATGCCGCTCGCGCCGTAGGCCAGCGCTGCGACCAAGCCGCGACCGTCGAAGAAGCCGCCGGCGGCCACGACCGGGATCGACACCGCATCCACGACCTGCGGCACGAGCAGCGTCGTCGGCACGGCACCGGTGTGCCCGCCACCCTCGTGCCCCTGCGCGATCACCGCATCGACGCCCCACTCCGCCATCTTCTCGGCGTGGCGTCGCGCGCCGATCGTCGGCATGGTCACGATGCCCTCGCCCTTCAAGCGCTGGATCACCTCACGGCTCGGGGCCTGCGCGAAGCTCGCCACCTTCACGCCCTCGCGGATCATCAGCGCGACGCGCGCCTCCAGGTCGCCCTGGTCCGTGCGCAGGTTCACGCCGAACGGCTTGCGCGTGCGCTGCTTGACGCGCGCGATCGCCTCCGTGAGCTGCTCCACCGTGAGCGTGGCGGAGCCCAGGATGCCGAGGCCGCCGGCTTCACTCGTCGCCGCCGTCAGCTGCGCGCCGCTGACCCAGCCCATGCCGGTCTGGATGATCGGGTACTCGATGCCCAGCAGATCGCACAGCGGCGTGCGCAAGCGTTCGTTCACGAGCTGATCTCCTTGCGGCCGAGGCCTTGCGGGTCGACCACCTCGCGCAGCAAGCGCAGCTCCTCGCTCGAGGGTGCGCGCGTCTCGCCGAGGTCCGCCGCGCGTGCCAGAGGAAACGAGGTCGCCTGCTCGACGTCCGCCAGCGACACGCCGGGGTGCAGCGAGCGGATGCGCATGCTGTTGTCAGGGGTCTCGAAGTCGAACACGCCGAGGTTCGAGACCACGCGCACGAGGTTGTGGAAGCGCGAGGCGTGCGGACCGAGCTTCTTCGCGCGGTCGTAGCCGACGCCCGAGACCACGTCGACGTTCTCGACGAACACGCGCTTGCTGTGGCCCGGCACGAAGTAGCTCGTGGGGTGGTTGATCGTGTTGCCCGGTGCGCCGCGCATGCCGAGCAGCTGTGCGGTCGGGCGCTTCCAGTCGCCGACGGCCGAGATGTTCTGGTTGCCGAAGCGATCGATCTGCCCCGCACCCATGATCACGTGGCGCCGGCCGGACCACACCACGTCGAAGATCGAGCGGTAGGGCATGTAGCCCTCGGCGACGTACTGGGGTGGGTCCGAGCCCACGGGCGGTACGGTCGCCATCAGCGTCGCGACGCCGTCGGTCATCAACAAGCCCGGCTCGCTGGTGAGCTTGGCGAGCCGCGCGGCGATCATCGGCAGGATGCCGATCGGGCTCACCAGCATCTCGCCGCTGCCGAGCAGCGCATCGGCCAGCGCGATCACGCAGTATTCGTGGCGAGCGATCTCGGTCATCGTTTCTCGACCGCCTCTCGGTAGGCGCCGGCCGTCACCGGTGTCACGAAGCGCTCCACGAACTTCGCCAGCGCGCTCGGGTCCTTCGCCGTCGCCGCGTACAGCTGCTGGAAGGCTTCGTCGCGGCCGTAGTCGGGCGGGCACTCGGTGAAGTGCGCCCCGTATGGGGCGTGAACCACGCCGTCGACCATCATGCGGTTGATGCGCAGCGTGTGGATCGAGCCCTCGTTCGCGAACTCGCGCGTCTCGACCAGGCGCTCGCACGACATGTAGCGGCGCTTGGCCGCCATGCAAAACAGGTCGTCGAAGTACAGGTCGGGGCCCAGACACTGGCCGTTGCCCGAGGCATCCGCGCGGTGCATGTGAATGATCGCGGCGTCCAGCGTCAACGCGGGCATCGCGATCAACTCTTCGCCGTCGTCGTACGGCGAGCGCACGGTGCGAAGCTTTGCGGTGCGGTCGGCCACGGACGAACCGAGGCCGGCGCGGATCGGCAAGAACGGCAAGCGCGTCGCGGCGGCGTACAGGCCCCACTGCAGCATGCCTTCGTCGTACTCGTCGCATTCGATACTGCCGTTCTGTCGGGCCGCGCGGAAGTGCGGCTCGAGCGGGATGCTGTCGAGTGAAGCGAATGCGAAGATGACTTTCTTGACCTTGCCGAGCGCGCAGAGCAGACCGACGTCCGGACCCGCATACGAGACGAGCGTCAAGTCACGCAGCGAAGAACGAGCGATCGCGCGCACCAAGCTCATCGGCTTGCGCCGCGACGCCCAGCCGCCGATGCCCAACGTCATGCCGTCGTGGAGCTGCGCGACGACCTCGTCTTCCGTCATGCGTTTATCGAGCATGCTGTCCTTGCGCGCCAGAATAGAACATGTTTCATTGTGGAAGAGCAAGCCGGGCCGAGCAAGTATGATCATTTCCTCGAGCATCGAAGCGGGCATCGCCGAAGTGGTGATGAACAAACCACCGGTCAACGCGCTCGGGGTGCGCGACTGGTTCGACCTCGCCGAGTGCGTGAGCCAACTCGGTAAAGACGCGAGCGTGCGCGTCGTGGTGTTGCGCGCGGAAGGTCGCGGCTTCAACGCAGGCGTGGACATCAAGGAGATCCAGGCGAGCGAAGGCCATAGCGGACTCATCGGCGCGAATCGCGGCTGTTACGCGGCGTTTGCCGCGATCTACGACTGCGCGGTGCCGGTGATAGCTGCCGTTCATGGCTACTGCCTGGGTGGCGGGATCGGGTTGGTCGGCAATGCGGACGTGATCATCGCGTCCGAAGATGCGAGCTTCGGCTTACCCGAGGTGGACCGCGGAGCGCTCGGCGCGGCCACGCACCTCGCGCGGCTCGTGCCGGCGCACAAGATGCGTGCGATGGTCTACACGAGCGCGCGGGCGACGGCCCAGGAGCTCCACCAGTACGGGTCAGTGCTGGAGGTGGTGCCGGCGGCGCAGCTGCGAGCGGCGGCGTTCAAGGTGGCGCAGAGCATCGCGGAGAAGAGTCCGACGGTGATCCGCGCGGCCAAGGAGTCCCTGAACGGTATCGATCCGGTGGACGTCAAGCGGAGCTACCGTTTCGAGCAGGGGTTCACGTTCGAGCTGAATTTGAGCGGGGTCTCGGACGAGGCGCGCGCGGCGTTCGTGGACAAGCGCGCGGCAAAGTTCGACAAGTGAACATGGAAGCCTCGCTGCGAGAGCGGGTGGTGGTGGTCACCGGCGGCACGCAAGGCGTGGGGCGCGGGATCGCCGAGCGGTTTTTGGATGCTGGTGCGCACGTCGTCGTGTGCGCGCGGAAGGCGCCGGCACGGAGCGTGGAGTGCGGTGGGTGCCAGGCGGTGTACGAGCCGCTGAACGTGCGCGCGAATGAAGAGATCGATCGGCTGATCCAGAGCGTGCTGGCGCGCTTCGGGAGGCTGGATGTGTGGGTCAACAACGCGGGCGGCGCGCCGCCAGCAGCTGCAGCGACGGCTTCGCCGAGGTTCACGAGCTCGATCATCGAGTTGAATTTGACCGCTGCGCTGGTGTGCGCGCAGAAGGCGAATGCGGTGATGCAGGCGCAGGCCGAAGGCGGGTGCATCCTGCAGATCGGCAGCGTCAGTGCACTGCGGCCCTCGCCCGGAACGGCGGCCTACGGCGCGGCGAAGGCGGGCTTGTTGAGCGCGACGCAATCGCTGGCGATGGAGTGGGCGCCGAAGGTGCGCGTGAACGCGGTCAGCCCGGGCATGGTGAAGACCGAGCTGTCCGAGCAGCACTTCAGTGAAGCTGCAGCAGCGACCGTCCCGCTCGCAAGGCTGGCGAGCCCGGCGGACGTCGGTGACGCCTGCGTGTACCTCGCCTCGGCACGCGCGAGCTACATCAGCGGCGTGAACCTGGTCGTGCACGGCGGCGGCGAGCGGCCCGCGTTTCTGGCGTCCTCGTCGCAGTCGTAGTCCTCGTCCGAATCTTTGTCCTCGTCCCAGTCCTTGTCCTCGTCCCTGTCTTTGTCCTCATCGCCATCTTAGTCGTCGTCCCGACACGGGCAATGAAGATGAAGACGAGGATGAGGACGGGCGATGAAGATGAAGACGGCGACGAAGATCAAGATCGGCGATGAGATGAAGACGGGACGCCTCAAGCTTCGAACAGCAACATTCCGTCGCTCTGACGGTGACTCTCCGCACGGCCACGCAAGCGCAAGTGCTCGAGGTGCGCGTAGGTTTCGCTCTCCGCCATGATCCCCCAGGCGCGCTCGGAGAACAGCACCTGCGAGAACTCGCGGACCGTGGCGGGTTTTCCCAGCTCGTGCGCGATCGAAACCAGCTTATTCAACCGCTCGCGGTGATGCCGCTTGATCGCCTCCACGCGCCCGGCGAGATCATCGAACGGATCGCCGTGCGCCGGCAGACAACGCTGCACGTCGCGCAGCTCGAGCGTGCGATCCAGCGAGTCGAAGAACGCCTGCAACGGATCGTGGACACGCGTCAGTCCGGAGATATGCGGCGTGATCGACGGCAGCACGTGATCGCCTGCGATGAACGTGCCGGCCTCGCGGTCGTAAAAGCAGATGTGATCGCCCGTGTGCCCCGGGCTGTGCACCACGGTGAAGTCGCGCTCGCCCAGCCGCAGCTTGTCACCATCGCGCACCACGTGCGTCACCGGCGGGATCATGCCGCGCTTCGCCGAGTCCTTGATCCGCTCCCACTGCCTGCGATCGCGATCATCCGTGGTAGGCGGCGCCCCACCCCACGGAATCACCACGCTGCCGACGGCTGCGCGCAGCGTCTCCTCCGGCAGCGGCACGACCGCGCGCGGCTGCAGATACTCCACCGAAACCTCCGGCTCCGCCTGCTGCAGCCGCTCACCGAACACGCTGAAGCTCTCGTGAGCGATCACGCGCGCGCCCGACGCCTCGTGAAAGCGCGCGGCACCGCCGAAGTGATCCGGGTGCGAGTGCGTGACGACGACGGTGTGCACGTGCCGCACCTCCAGGTCCGCCTCTTTCAACCGCTCACGGATCGCCGCCCAGGTCGCGTCGTCCGGCAGCCCGGGATCGATTACCGTCGCACCGCGCTCGTCCGGGAAGCAGTACATGTTCACGTGGCGCAGGCCCGGGATCACGATCGGAAGCTGCATGCGTAGCGCGCCCGGAGCGACTTGCTCCACCTTCGTTTGCGCTTCGCGCTGTTCTTGCTTCGTACTCATGCTTGCGAACGTAGTCACTTCTCGCGCGAGACACCACTACTTACGGATGCTGACTGCTTACCGAAATGACTTCTCCGGTCAGGTAGGATGAGAGATCACTCGCGAGAAACACGATCACATTCGCGACTTCCCACGGCTCCGCACCGCGACCCATCGCCTCACGCTGCGTGAGCTCCGCGAGCAGCTCCTCGCTCATGACCTTGGTCAAGAACGGATGCGCCGCGAGGCTCGGCGCAACTGCGTTGACTCGAATACCCGAGCCCGCGACCTCCATCGCCGCGCAGCGAGTAAGCGCCATCACGCCGGCTTTCGCGGCCGCGTAGTGCGCCTGGCCGGCCTGTGCGCGCCAACCAAGCACCGAGGCGTTGTTGATGATCACGCCCTTCTTGTGCGGCAGCATCGCGCGCAACGCCGCGCGCGTCATGCGGAACGTCCCGGTCAGGGTCACGTCCAGCACCCGCGACCACTGCTCGTCGCTCATGTCGATCAGGTTGGCCGTGCCGCCCAGGCCGGCGTTATTGATCAGCACGTCGATCGGGCCGAGCGCGCGGCTCGCGGCATCGATCAAATTTTGCACGTCGGCCTCTTGCGTCACGTCGCAGCGCACCCCGAGCACCGGCTCGGGCGCGAGCGCCGAGAGCGCCTCGGCCGCCTGGGCAAGCCTTCGTTCGTGGACATCGCTGATCACCACGCGCGCCCCTTCTTCGAGACAGCGCTTGGCAGCGGCGAGACCTATGCCCGTCCCCGCCGCAGCGGTGACGAGCACGGTCTTGCCCGAAAGTAAGGATCTCGATTGGGGGTACGCGGGTGCGGCCACGATGAAAGCAGTGTAGAACATGTTTCACTCGGCCGCCAGAGCTGTTAGAGTTCGCGAGTTGTGTCATGACGATGCCCACGACGATCCCGCTCGCCAGCGCGCGCGCCGCCGAATCGTTCGGCGAGCGAATCGCGATCGAAGACGGCGCGCTGCGCATGACGTACCGCGAGCTGCGCGTAGCCTCGCAGCGGGCAGCGGCCGCGCTGATCGCGGCCGGCATCGAGCCGGCGGATCGCGTCGCGATCTGGGCACCGAACCGTAGCGAGTGGATCGTGCTCGCGCTCGGCACGGCCCTGGCAGGCGCGACGCTGGTGCCGATCAACACGCGCTTCAAGGCCGACGAAGCAGGCTACCTGCTCGAGAAGAGCCGCGCGAAGATCCTGTTCACCGCCCGTGAATTCCTCGGCGCGCGCTACCTCGAGCAGCTGCGCGCAGCGCACGGCGGCGCCGGAGGCTCACGGCCGATCGCCGGCTTGCCGAACCTGCAGCGCGCGGTACTGCTGGAAGAGCTGTCCGAGTTCCTCGCGGGCGGCGCCGACGTCGCGGAGAGTGGGCTGCGCGAGCGCGAGAGTCGGGTCTCCGGCGATACGATCTCGGACATCATGTTCACTTCGGGCACGACCGGGCGACCCAAGGGCGTCGCCACGAGCCACGCCCAAAACCTGCGCGCGATCGCGGCCTGGTGCGACTGCGTGGGGCTGCGCGCGGACGATCGCTACCTGATCGTGAGCCCGTTCTTCCACGCGTTCGGCTGGAAGGCCGGCGTGCTCGCCTGCCTGCTCACGGGTGCCACGATCCTGCCTCACACGGTGTTCGACGCCGCGCAGGTGCTGTCGCGGCTCCAGCGCGAGTCGATCAGCGTGCTGCCCGGACCGCCCACGCTCTACCAGAGCTTGCTCGCGCACCCGCAGCTGAAGGCGGCGGAGCTTCCTCGCCTGCGCCTGGCCGTGACCGGCGCCGCGGTCGTTCCGCTCGAGCTGGTCGAGCGCATGAAGAGCGAGCTCGGCTTCGAGACCATCGTGACGGGCTACGGCCTGACGGAGTGTTGCGGCTTCGCGACGATGTGCCGGCAGGGCGACGATCTCCGCACCATCGCGACGACCTCGGGCCGGGCAATCGAGGGCGTCGAGGTACGCGTGGTCGACGCCGCCGGGACGCCCGTGCAGCCTGGCACGCCGGGCGAAGTGGTCGTGCGCGGCTACAATGTCATGCAGGGCTACTTCGAGGCGCCGGGTGAGACCCGTGAGGTCATCGACGCCGCGGGCTTTCTCCATACTGGGGACGTCGGCGTGATGGACGCTGCAGGGAATTTGCGCATCACCGATCGCCTCAAGGACATGTACATCGCCGGCGGATTCAACTGCTATCCCGCGGAGATCGAGCGCGTGATCGCCACGCATCCGGGCGTGGCCCAGGTGGCGGTGATCGGCATACCGGACGCGCGGCTGGGCGAAGTCGGGATGGCGTTCATCGTTCCTCGAAACGGACAGCTCGTGGCCGAAAACTCGCAATGGTACGAGCCGCTCGAGGCGTTTTGCCGCGAGCGCATGGCAAACTACAAGGTTCCGCGGCGCTTCGCGCTCATCGCCGAGCTGCCGCTGAACGCGTCCGGAAAGGTGCTGAAAGGTCGATTGCGTGCGAACGTCGGACCCGATCCCGCTTGACGCACAGAACGTGTTTCACTACCACCTGGTGTTAGTTGACTTGTCATGGACAAAGATCGCAGAGACCGAATCCTCGACGTCGCCATCGACCTTGCCGCTGCTGGCGGCTATGAGAACGTGCGCCAGCGCGACGTGGCCGACCAGGCCGGCATCGCGCTCGGCACGCTCTACAAGAGCTTCAGCAGCAAGGAGCACATCCTCTCCGCCGCGATCGAGCGCGAGGCGGACGAGCTGGAGAAGCGCCTCAAGTCGCGCCCGCCAGCCGGGGAGACGCCGACCGAGCGCCTGCAAGCCTTGTTCAAGATCATCACGCGAGCGATGTGTCATAAACCGAAGTACGCGCGCGCGGTGATCCGGGCCATGGCGTCAGGTCAGCCCGGGGTTGCGTCCCATGTTACGGCCTACCAGGGCCGGATGAACGCGATCATCGGTTCGGTCATGCGCGTGGACGAGCGCGAGATCGACGAGCACCAGCTGGCGCTCGCGACGCTGCTGCAGCAGATCTGGTTCGCCTCGCTGGTCGCCTGGTCGGCCGGCATCTTCAGCCAGGGCGACGTCAACTCGCACATGAGCCAGGCGATCGAGCTGATCCTGGCCAGCCCAAAGACGCACGGACTCCGGCCAATTCGCGCCGAGTGAAACACGTTTCACTCGCGGGTTGCGCGTGCTAGGCTGACGCATCTCAACTGTGCTGCGAAGCAAATCCCCTTGGGGGACGAGGTGCGTGCATGGCGATCGTGGAACCCGTTGCCGGCAGTCATGGTTCGCGGCGGCGCCTCAGGCTCGCAAGCCCGGGGACGCGCGGGCCGATCGGCGAGATTGAAGTCCACACCGCGGAGGAAGTCCGCGAGCGCGTGGCGGCGGCGCGCCGTGCGCAACCGGCGTGGGAGGCACTCGGGTTTGCGCGCAGGGCCGAGATCATGCGGCGCGCGCTGTCGATCCTGCTCTCGCAGCAGGATCGCTTCATCGACGTGATCACGCGCGAGACCGGGCGCTCGCGCATGGAAACCGTCCTGATGGAGCTGTTCCCTGCCTGCGACTCGCTCGCGTACTACGCCAAGAACGCCGAGAAGCTGCTGCGCGACGAGACGCCGGGGCTCCACCTGCTCAAGACCAAGAAGCTGGTGATCTCGTACCGGCCGCTGGGCGTGGTCGGCATCATTACGCCCTGGAACGGCCCGTTCGTGCTCTCGCTCAACCCGACCGTGCAGGCACTGATGGCCGGCAACACGGTGGTGCTGAAGCCCTCGGAGGTCACGCCGTTCTCCGGCAAGCTGGTGGGCGAGCTGTTCGCCGAGGCCGGCCTGCCGCCCGACGTGCTCAGCGTGCTGGAAGGCGACGGCGAGACCGGCGCGGCGCTCGTGGAAGCGGGCGTGAACAAGATCTCGTTCACCGGCAGCGTGCGCACCGGCCGCAAGATCGGCGAAGCCTGCGGCCGGAACCTCGTGCCCTGTACGCTCGAGCTCGGCGGCAACAACCCGATGATCGTCTGCCGCGACGCCGACATTGCGCTCGCCGCCAAGGGCTGCGTGTTTGGCGCGTTCCTGAACGCGGGCCAGTTCTGCTGCGCGACCGGTCGCGTGTACGTGGTCGAGAGCGTGGCCGACGCGTTCATCCAGAAGGTCGTCGAGTACGTGAAGAGCTTGAAGCAAGGCCACAGCGGCGAGTACGACCTCGGCCCCGCGATCTGGCCCAAGCAGTTGGAGACGATCGAGCGCCACGTGAACGACGCGATCGCGCGCGGCGCGAAGGTGCTGACCGGCGGCAAGCGCAACCGCGAGCTCGGCGAGCTGTTCTTCGAGCCGACGGTGCTCACCGACATCCAGCCCGACATGCTGCTGATGCACGAGGAGACCTTCGGGCCCGTGCTACCGATCGTGCGCGTGCGCGACGAGTCCGAGGCGCTGCGCCTGGCAAACGAGTCCACGTACGGCCTGGCGGCCACGCTCTGGACGCGTGACGAGCAGAACGCGCTCCGCATCAGCAAGGCGATCGAGACCGGTTCGGTGTGCGTCAACGACAGCTCGATCACCTACGGCATCCACGAGGCCCCTTTCGGAGGCCGCAAGCAGAGCGGCTTGGGCCAGGTGCACGGCCCGACCGGTCTCAAGGGCTACTGCTTCGCGCAATCGATCGTGCTCACACGCTTCGGCTTTGGCCAGGAGGACGCCTGGTACCCGTACACGCACGAGAAGGCTAGCGGGATGCAAAAGGTGATGCACTGGTTGTGGGGATCCCGAATTGGGAGGCTGTTCACATGACACAACTCAAGATCGTAGTGGACCGCGATTTGTGTGAGGTGAATGGCAGCTGCGCTCTGATCGCCCCGAGCGTGTTCGAGATCCGGGACGACGACCAGATGCACATTCGCGTATCGCAGCCGACGGCTGCGGAGCTCGAGAGCGTCGAAGACGCCGTGCGGCGCTGTCCACGAGGCGCGTTGGCGCTCGAAAAAGTCTGATGCAGAAAAGCGCTGGACGCGGCGAGTGAAACGTGTTCTAACGAGAACACCGTGAATGAAGTGCTTTCAGCAGGGTACGTTCTCGAGTACACCTATACCCGCAGCGTCGGAAGGGTGATCGGGAGCTTCCTCGCCGGGCTGCGCGAAGGTCGAATCAGCGGCGTGCGCACCTCGAGCGGCCGCGTGATCGTGCCACCGACCGAGTACGATCCAGACACCGGCGAAGCCTGTGGCGAGCTGATCGAAGTCGGCTCGAGCGGCGTGGTGAAGAGCTGGGCCTGGGTGAATGAAGTCCGCCCGCGCTGCCCTCTGAAGCATCCGTTCGCGTGGGCGCTGATCCAGCTGGACGGCGCCGACACCGCCATGCTGCACGCGGTCGACGCGGGTTCGCTCGAGCGCATGCAGACCGGCATGCGCGTCCGCGCGCGTTGGGCGCCGGAGCGCAGCGGTCGCATCGAAGACATTGCCTGCTTCGAGCCGGAGGACGCATGAGCGAGCCGGTCCAAGTCGTGCCGATGCACGTGCGCCTCGAGTACACGGTCACTGCGGGCCGCACCTACTCGCACTACCTGCACGCGCTGGCGCAGAAGCGCATCATCGGTGGTCGCTGCCCGCGCTGCACCAAGGTCTACGTGCCGCCGCGCGGCTCGTGTCCGACCTGCGGCGTGCCGACCGGCGAGGACGTCGAGCTGCAGCACAGCGCGACCGTCACCACGTTCTGCATCATCAACATCCCGTTCGCTGCCATGCCGTTCCCCCCACCCTACGTGGTCGCAGCGCTGCTGCTCGACGGTGCGGACCTACCCATCTTGCACCTGGTGCGCGGCATCCCCGTCGATGAGGTCCGGATGGGCCTGCGCGTGCGTGCGGTCTGGGTGCCGGACGCGGAGCTCGCACCGACGGTCGAGAGCATCCGCTGGTTCGAGCCGAACGGCGAGCCCGACGCGGACTACAAGACCTACGAGGCACACCTCTGATGCGCCCGATCGCAGTCGTCGCCTTCGCCCAGCTGCCGAACGTGCGCCGCGACACCGCGCGCGAGGAGACCGAGCTGGTACAGCCGGTGATTGCCGCCGCGCTCGAGCAAGCGAAGCTCACGCGCGCTGACATCGGCTTCACCTGCTCGGGCAGCTCGGACTTCCTGCTGGGCCGGCCGTTCTCGTTCGTGTCCGCGCTCGACGCGCTCGCGCCGTGGCCGCCGGCGAGCGAGTCACACGTGGAGATGGACGGTGCCTGGGCGCTCTACGAAGCCTGGGTTCGCCTGCAGTGCGGCGACGTCGACACCGCGCTGGTCTACGCCTACGGCAAGTCGTCGCTCGGCGATCTGCGCGACGTGCTCGCGCAACAACTCGACCCGTACTACCTCGCGCCGCTCGTGCCCGACTCGATCAGCCTGGCCGCGCTGCAGGCGCGCGCGATGCTCGATGCGGGGCTGTGCACGGAGCGCGAGCTGGCCGAGATCGCGGCGCGCAGTCGCGCGGCAGCGCTGGCCAATCCCTACGCCCAGGTCAAGAAGCGCAGCGACGCGGAGCAGCTATTGCGTGAGCCGTACCTGGTAGCGCCGCTGCGCAAGCACGACTGTCCGCCGATCTCGGACGGTGCGTGCGCGGTGGTGCTCGCAGCCGAGCCGGTCGCGCGACATTGCAACGAGCGGCCCGCGTTCATCACCGGTATCGATCACCGCGTGGAACCTCACTCGCTCGGCGCGCGCGACCTCACGCAGTCGCAATCGACGCGCCTCGCCGCGGAGCGCGCGGGGGTGTTCAATGGCGCGACCGATCTCGCCGAGCTGCATGCGCCGTTCACGCATCAAGAGCTCTTGCTGCGGCGTGCGCTGCGCCTCGGGCCCGACACGAACGTCAATCCATCGGGCGGTGCGCTCGCGGCGAATCCGATGATGGTCGCCGGCCTCGCGCGCATCGGCGAAGCGGCGATGCGCCTGTCGCGCGGCGACGGCTCGCGAGCGATCGCGCATGCGACCTCCGGCCCGTGTTTGCAGCAAAACTTGGTGTGCGTCCTGGAGGCGAAGTGATGGAGCCCTGTGCAGTCGTCGGGATCGGTCAGACGCATCATCGCGCGCGGCGCGAGGACGTTTCGATCCCGGGCCTGCTGCGCGAAGCGGCCGAGCGCGCGCTGCTCGACGCCGACTTGACCTGGCGAGACATCGACGCGGTGGTAATCGGCACCGCGCCGGACATGTTCGAAGGCGTGATGATGCCGGAGCTCTTCCTGGCCGATGCGCTCGGCGCCGCGGGCAAGCCGATCTCGCGAGTGCACACGGCAGGCAGCGTCGGCGGCTCGACCGCGCTCATCGCCTCGCACCTGATCCACGCCCGCATCCACACGCGCGTGCTCACGCTGGCGTTCGAGAAGCAATCCGAGAGCGAAGCCATGTGGGCGCTCTCGCCGGTGATCCCGTTCCAGCCGCAGCTGACGGCTGGTGCCGGCGGCTACTTCGCCCCGCTGATCCGTGCGTACATGCGCCGCTCGGGCGCGCCGCGGCACATCGGGCATTTGGTCGCGGTGAAGGATCGACAAAACGGGCTCAAGAACCCGTACAGCCACCTGCGCTTGCCGGATCTCGATCTCGCGCGAGTCGAAGCCTCGCCGATGCTGTGGGATCCGATCCGTCATCTCGACACCTGCCCATCGTCCGACGGCGCAGTCGCGATGGTGTTGACCGATGCCGCGGGTGCCGCGCGCAGCCCGCGGCCGCCCGCTTGGGTGCACGGCGGGGCGATGCGCAGCGAGCCCGTGATGTTCTCCGGTCGCGATCAGGTCAACCCGCGCGCGGGGATCGAATGCGCGAAGGACGTCTACGCGCAAGCGGCCATCCGCGACCCGCACGATGAGCTGGACGTCGCGGAGATCTACGTGCCATTCTCGTGGTTCGAGCCGATGTGGCTCGAGAATCTCGGGTTGTGTCCAGCGGGTGAAGGCTGGCGCATGACCGAATCGGGTGCGACTGCGCTCGATGGCGATATGCCGATCAACCCGTCCGGTGGGGTGTTGTGCACGAATCCCATCGGTGCCAGCGGGATGTTGCGCTTCGCCGAAGCTGCGATGCAGGTGCGCGGCATGGCTGGCGAGCACCAGATCGATGGGGCGCGCAAGGCTCTCGGACATGCGTACGGCGGAGGATCGCAGTTCTTTGCGATGTGGGTGGTGGGTAGCGAGAAGCCGTAGGGTTGGGCTATTCCTGCTTCGGCTCGTCGCCATCCGCCGGCAGTTCCTTCACGGCGCGCACTTCACGCAGCAACTCCTGAACGGCTTGCTCCAGCTCGAGGCGAGATTTGCGCAACAAGTCGAGTGCCTGTTCGAGCTCCGGCGTCACCGCGAGGTGCTGCATGCCATCACCCTACTTCCAGTATCCGCCGGTCGCAAGCTCGCCTGTCAATGCGGCGCTCTACTCAGAACGAGCAGGCATCAAACCCAGAGATGCCTGGGCGGCCACCTTCACGTGAATCGCGATGCGCGAGCCGCGGGGGGCCGCGGGGTGGTCTCGTGATTACCCACGCGCTTGCGCTCACGCGCGATTGCGTATCGCCACACAGGGCTAACGAGGACTATGAGGTGGCGCATCCGTCAAGGACGGACTGGGGCGTAGCGCGTTTCTTCGTCGCGCGAGCACCTGCGCGTGGATAAGCGCGAGCGCCGCCCGTGGCTCCCCACGTCGGATTCGCGGTGACCGCTTGCCCGTCGAGTGTCCGCTCGCGTCCGACGCCGCCGAGAGAAAGATTCGTAAAGCCCCTGCGGCTCGTCCACTCACGGCTGAGGAGGCGTCCGATGACCAGGCCAATCATGCGCACCGCGACAATCGTCGTGCTGACACTCGGAGTACTTACGACGGGACTTCAGCCCGCTTTCGCCAGCGAGGACTTCACCAGGCTCAACTCGAACGCCGGAGTGGCGTTGAGTACGAACCCCGAACGTACATTGATCAACGTGGCCCGCTGCTTCGTCATGGCGGACCCGAGCGTGGACTGGCGCTGCAACAATGTCTCGACTGATCTGGTCGAGTGCGACACGACGAGCAAGAACGTCGTCTGGCAATTCCTCGACCACTGGAGCGTCGACAGTCGCAGCGGTGCCACCATCGCCGCGATCAATGTGATCATCGACGGGGAACCCCGTGCGTTCGCCCTGGCGCTGTACGGCGGCGATCGCTCCACCGACTCGTACGCCGATTATCACCTCCAGGAAATGCCGGCGGCGTCTTGTTTCGCGAACCTGGGGACGGACGTGCCGCCGTTCCTACACCTGTTCTGACAGCCGTGGCAGATTGCGACCGACGTGTCTCCACAGCTCTCGACTGCACTCTGCCCAGTGGGCGCGCACGTGCCTCCATCAGTGGCCCGCCGCCCTCTAGGCCCCTCTAGGCCGGAACTGTCTTCTTACTGACGACACGGAAGCGGCGAAACTCGACCAGCAGCGTGGTGCCCGAGGAGAACAGCACTTCGTGCCGATAGGCGCCGCTGGGCAGCAGTGTCAGCTCGTCGTAGCCCCATGTTCCGAAGACTTGATCGCGTTCGTCGAATAGCACCTGTTCGCCGACGCGGTTCAGCTCGAAGCGGCTGAGCTCATCGTAGCCGAGCTGGTATACGCGGTCTTGTTCGGGCGCTTCGACCTCCATCGTGAGTGTCATGCTGCGACCGCGGCGCCCCGTGCCGAGCGAGATCCCGAGCACCCACCCGTCGTGCAGGCTCACATTCCGAAAGAACCGCTGCGAGCGAGCGTCGAGTGTGGTGAGCAGCTTCTCTAACTGCTTCCAATAGCGAGCTACGGCGCCCGCCCAGCGCCGCTGGCTCGCGGGGCCCTCTGACAACCATAGAGCTGCTGTGAAATAGCGCATCGAGCCGAGAAGATGCCAGAGGAGCAACCCAGCCGTGGCAAACTTCGACGGACGTGTCGCCACAGCTCTCGATCGCACTCTGCTCGATCACACCGACCCAACGGCGGCGCTACTTCTGGGCCGTCTGGTGGACGGGTGAACCCAGCCACGCGCCGTTTCGTAGGCCCGATGCGTCCAACGGCGGCGCGCGCAGCTTCGAGGAGGCCATGGTCGAGGCGCAGTGCGTCGCGGGACGCAGCCTCACCATCATCGATGCGCACTGGGCGCGCAGCTGGAAGAGCGTGCTGCGTGGGGGTGTGGCCGCAGCGCCTGCGCCTCGACGCGAGCCCGCCCTGAAGCCCGAGCCGCGCCGCGAGGTCAGTGCATGGGCTGTACTCGGCCTGGCGCCTGGGGCGTCGCTCGGCGAAGTCAAGCGCGCCTTCCAGCGCCGGGCGCTCGAGACGCATCCTGACCACGGCGGCGAAGCAGAAGACTTCAGACAGGTCCACCGAGCCTACGAGAAGCTCTGCGAGCGCCTGGAGCAAGCCACAGCCCGACCGCAACGCAAACGCTGACAGTTCCCGGTCGAGCAGCCTTGAGGCTCGCCTCTGCGCGCCTATTGTCTAAACAACGAAGTCGAGCATGGGTATCAAGAAAGTCGAGGAGGCCGCCGTGAAGGCGGCGACCCGCGAGGCAGAGAACGCCCACGGAAGTCTGGCGCGGATCGCGGAGCAGCTTGCGAAGACCATCGGTGCCCAAGCGCATGCGGAGACCGTCTTCGGCAAGCCGATCACTCGCGAACAGGTGACGATCATCCCTGTCGCACGTGCAATTGGGGCTTTCGGCGCAGGCGCCGGCAGCGGCGGGGGCGCCGAGGGCTCGGAAGCTCGCCTCGGAGGTGGGTTCGGCACGGGAGGCGGTGGCGGTTTCGTCGTCTCGGCGGTGGGGATGATCGAGATCACACCGGACGGCGCGCGATTCCAGCCATTCGGGCGATCTATCGGGATCTGGACCGACGTGCGCGAACTGATGCGCGTCGCCATCCACAGCCTGCGAAGCAAGCTCCAGCGTCTGTGACAGACACCTTCATCTCGCCAACATCTCACCCAACCGCGCGACGTGGAACGCGTGCCCGCCCAGACGGAGCGCGTTCTGCTTCGATGCCAGAAAGTACCGATGCAGCGGATAGCTGCGGTCGAAACCCTGGCTGCCGTGGATGTGCTGGGCCGCGCAAACCACCTGGTGGCCGGCTTCGGTCGCCACCGTGCGCGCGACCGCGATCTCGCGCCGCGCGTCGACTCCCTGGTCGGTGAGCCACGCCGCCCGCCACACGGTCAAGCGCATGGTCTCGACCGAGATGTGCGCGTCGGCGACTCGCTGCGCCACCGCCTGGAAGGTGCCGATCGGTCGCCCGAACTGCTGCCGCTCGCTCGCGAAGCGCGCGGTCAGCGCGAGCGCGCGCGCGCTCAGGCCAAGCTCGTAGGCGCTCTGAGCGAGGTACGCCCGTTCGAGCGTGGCCTCGACCAGCGCCTCGGCCGGGGCGGGTTCGCATAGCGGAGCGTCCACACGCACGCCCTGCAGCTGCAAACGACCCAGCGCGCAGCCACTGGCGACGCTCTGCGGCTCGACCTGCACTCCAGGCGCCCGCGCATCCACCAAGAACAGCGACCGGCCCTGGCCCTCGATGCGCGCCGCGACGACCACCGAAGCTGCCAGCGGCAGCCCCTCGACGCAGGTCTCGGTCCCCGAGAGCACGTAGTGAGAGCCCTCACGCCGCGCGCTGACCGCCGGCTCGCCTCGCTCGCCGAACGAACCACACAGAACCAGCTCGCCGCGCGCCATCGCGGCCAGCAGCTCGGCGCTCCGGCCGCTGCGCTCCAGCGGCAGCCCCGCGAGCACGAGCGATGGAATCCACGGCAGCCCGCTCGCGGCCTCGCCCGCTTGCTCCAGCAGCGCGCACAACGCCACGACTCCCGCCGCGCTGCCGCCGACGGCTTCGGGCAGCGCCACGCCCAGCAGCTGCGCTTGTCCCAGCTCACGCCACGCCGCGACGGGGTCCGCGGGCAACTTCTCGAACACCTTGCGCGCGAGCTCGCGCACGGCCATCTGCGATTCGTCGAAGCTGAAATCCACTCGTTGCTCCCGTCTAGCGCGGTGATCTGGGCATGCCGAGCCCAACCGTCGCGATGATGTCGCGCTGAACCTCGTTTGCACCGCCGCCGAACGTGAGCACGAGCGTGCTGCGGTGGTAGCGCTCGAGCCGGCCCTGCAGCTGCGCGCCCGGCGAACCGCGCTGCAGGTTGCCGGCCTCGCCCAGGATCTCCATCAGCAGCCGCGTCGACTCGACGTAGAACTCGCTGCCGAACACCTTCACGCTCGACGCCTCGTGCGCCGGAAGGTCGCCGCGGTCGATGTTCCAGCACTGTCGCCAGTTGAACAGGCGCAGCACGTCGGTACCCGCGCGTACGCGCGCCAGGTTTGCCTGCACCCACGGCAAGTCGATCACGCGCGAGCCGTCGGGCCGCTGCCCCTGCTTCGCCCAGGCCAGCGTCTCGTCGAAGAAGCGCTCGATGATGCCCGCGGTGAACAGGGAGATGCGCTCGTAGTTGAGCTGCGTGGTGATCAGCTTCCAGCCATTGTTCTCACCGCCGACCAGCATCTCGGCCGGCACGCGCACGTCCTCGTAGAACACGCTGAATGTGCGGTTGTCGCCGAGCGTCGGGATCGGCTGCATCGTGATCCCGGGCGTGTCTTTGTCCACGATCAGGATCGAGATGCCCTTGTGCCGCGCCGCTGCATCCGTGCGCACCGCCAGCCAGATGTACTCGGTCTGGTCCGCCATGCTGGTGAAGATCTTCTGACCGTTCACCACGTAGTGGTCGCCATCGCGCACCGCACGGGTTTTCAGCGCAGCCAGGTCGGTGCCCGCGTCGGGCTCGGTGTAGCCGATCGAAAACTGCAGCTCGCCCGCGAGGATCTTCGGCAGGAACATGCGCCGCTGCTGATCGGTGCCGTGCCGCATCAGCGTCGGCCCGACGGTGTTCAAGGTGAGTAGCGGGATCGGAAAGCCCGCGCGCTGCACCTCGTCGAAGAAGATGAACTGCTCGATCGCGGGCCGCGCCTGGCCGCCGTACTCGCGTGGCCAGCCGATGCCGAGCCAGCCGTCGCGGCCCATTTGCGCGAGCGCCTGCCGCGCCAAGGGCCCGCCCGACTCGAGCAGGTTGATCTCGTCCGTGAGATCTTGGGTCATCATGCGCGCGAAGTACTCGCGCAAGTGCTGCGCGAGGTCGCGCTGGGCCGGGGTGTAGTCGAGCTGCATGCTCAAGCCACCGCCTTCGAGAGCATCAGCTCGGCGCAGCGCTGGCCGATCATGATCGCGGGTGCGTTGGTGTTGCCGCCCGTGATGCTGGGCATGATCGCCGCGTCGGCCACGCGCAGGCCCTCGATGCCGCGCACGCGTAGCAGCGGGTCGACCACCGCGCGCTCGTCGCTGCCCATGCGGCAGGTGCCGACCGGGTGGTACACCGTCGTCGCGCGGTTCGGCAGCTCGCGCCGCAGCGCCGCGTCGTCGCGACAGGCATCGGCAGGGTGCAGCTCGGCCGTGACGACCTCGCGCAGACGCGGGTTGGCCGCGACATCGCGCATCATCTTGACGCCGTCGAACAGGAACTCGACGTCGCGCGGATCGGACAGATATGCGGGATCGATCAGCGGCGCGTCCGCGGGATCGCTCGACGCGAGCCGTACCGTGCCGCGGCTCTTCGGGTAGATCAGCGTCGGCATCACGGTCATCGCCGGCCGCAGGTCGACCACCGGCCGCACGGGTTTGTCTTGGTTGGGCGACGGATACGCCCACGGCAACATGTGGATCTGCAGATCGGGCACGCCGTTCGGCGCATGCTTCGAGCGCACGAACGCGCCGCCCTCGAAGACCGTGCGTCCGAACCACGAGTCGCCGCGCACGGCTTCGGTGAGCATGCCGCCCAGGAAGTGGATCAACGTGCCGCGGTGCACCGCCGTCGGCGCCAGGAACGTGAGCGGCACGAACATGTGATCGTGCAGGTTGTCGCCGACCGGCAGGTCCGCCACCACGTCGATGCCCAATCCGCGCAGGTGCTCCGCCGGCCCGATCCCGGACAACATCAACAGCTGCGGCGAGCCGAACACGCCTGCGCTCAGCACGACCTCGCGCCGCGCTCGCACGATCTCGCGCTCGCTGCCGTTGCGCAGCGCCACACCGCGCGCGTGCGTGCCCTCGAGGACGACGCGCTCGACCATCGCGCCCGTGCGCACCACGAGCTTGGCGTGCGGCTTGCGCAGCGTCGCGACCGAGCTGCTGAAGCGGCGGCCCGCGCGCGCGCTCTGCTGAAACACCATCGCGCCTTCTTGCGTGCCCCCGTTGTAGTCGTCGGTGAGCGGTACGTGGAAGGTGTCCATCACCGCCTCGATGAAGGCGTGCGAGGCGGGGGTCAGATCTTTCTGCTTGGTGACCGCGATCGGCCCACCCTGACCTCGAAATGCATTGGCACCGCCCTCCCAGTCCTCGATTCGCTTGAAGGCCGGCAGCACGTCGTCGTAGCTCCAACCCGGACAGCCATCGGCAGCCCAGTCGTCGTAGTTCTGACGGTGGCCGCGCACGAACAACATGCCGTTGATCGAGCTCGAGCCGCCCAGGATCTTGCCGCGCACGGCCGGGATGCGACGATCGAGCGCGTGCTTTTGCGGCACGGTGTAGTAGCCCCAATCGAAGCGCTTCTTCACCTCGGGCACGGTGTGGATCACCGAGACCATGCCCGGAACCTCGCAAAATCGCGTGCGATCGCTCGCGCCCGCCTCGACCAGCAAGACCTCCGCGCCACTCTCGGCGAGTCGCGACGCCAAGATGCAACCGGCCGAGCCCGCACCCACCACAACGTAGTCGTACTCGCTCATGATTTTGTCACCCTGACGTCAGATGGCAGTCGCGCGACCTTGCCAATACGGATCGCGAAGCTTGCGCTTGTAGAGCTTACCGTTGGGATCCCGCGGCAGCTCGACCACGAAGTCGATGCTGCGCGGCAGCTTGTACTTGGCAACACGAAGGCTGAGAAACTCGAGCAGCTCCGCCGCGAGCGCGGCGTCACCCGCCACGCCTGCGACGGGCTGCACGACAGCCTTCACCTCTTCGCCGAAGTCCGCGTGCGGGATGCCGAACACGGCCGCATCCATCACCGACGGATGCGTGACCAGCTGAGCTTCGACCTCGGCCGGGTAGATGTTCACGCCGCCGGCGATGATCATGTCCGCCTTGCGGTCGCACAGAAACAGGCAGCCGTCTTCATCGAGGTAACCCGCGTCACCGACCGTGAAGAAGCCTTCGTTCCAGGCGTCCGCCGTCTTCTTCTGGTCGCCGTGGTACTCGAAGCGAAACTCGCCCATGCGGATCCACACCGTGCCGGTCGCGCCCTGCGGCACGGGCTGCTTCGCGTCGTCGAGGATGCGGATCTGCGAGATCGGCCAGGCCTTGCCGACCGTGCCTGGCTTTTGCAGCCACAGCTGCGGCGTCGCCAGCGTCCCACCGCCCTCGGACGCCGAGTAGTACTCGTAGATGCACGGTCCCCACCACGACAGCATCGCGTGCTTGGTCGGGACCGGACACGGCGCGGCGCTGTGGATCACGTGCGACAGCGAGGAGACGTCGTACTGCGCGCGCTGCGCTTCTGGCACCTTGAGCAACCGGTTGAACATGGTCGGTACCATGTGCGAGTTGGTCACGCGATGCTTCGCGATCAGCTCGAGTGTCAGCTCGGGCGTCCACTTGTCCATCAGCACGATGCGGTGGCCGAGATGCAAGTGATTAGTCGCAAAGTTGAGGACCGCCGTGTGATACAGCGGCGCGCACACCAAGTGCACGCCCTCGCTGCCCGGCATGATTCCGAACAGTGACAGGAAGCCAGCTTGGGCCGCGGCCACGGTGTCTGGATCGGCTACACCGACGGGGCGCCGAACGCCCTTCGGCCTGCCGGTCGTGCCCGAAGTATAGGTCATCGCCGCGCCCGCGCTGCGCTCGCTCGGCGCAGCGCTCGGCTGCCCCTCGCCGATCCTCGAAAACGCGGCAAATCCCTGAATTTCGCCGACCGCGAAACGACGCGACGCAGGAATGCCTGCCGTGTCCGCGGCTTCGCGGCAGGCCTGGCCGATGCGCTCGGAAGCCACGAGTACCTTGGCATTCGAATCCTGGAGCACGTACGCGATCTCAGGCGCCGTCAGGTGCCAGTTGATCGGCACCAGGTACATCCCCGCCTGCGTTGCGGCCATGAACAACGCGAGCGCTTCACCACAGTTGGGGAGCGCCATCGCGACGCAGTCCCCGCGCTCGACGCCGAGTGAACGCAACCCGTGAACCACGCGGTTGCTCTCGGCCAGAAGCTCCCCGGCTGTCAGTGTTCTACCTGACGGTTCGATGACAGCCACAAACGAGGGACACTGCTCGGCGAACGACCAAAAACCGGCTTGTCGCATGCGTCACACCCTAGCTCGGATCGGACGCGAATGAAACACGTTCTATCGCAATCCCGACGCCTTTCTCGGGTTGCAAAGCAAAATAGAACCTGTTTCACTTCGCTCGTGACCTACAACATCGCCGACCTGTTCGAGTCGATCGTAGACGTCGTGCCCTCGCGCATCGCACTGGTGAGTGGCGACACCCAACTCAGTTACGCAGAGCTCGAAGCGCGCGCCAATCGCCTCGCACACTTCCTGCGCTCGCGTGGCGTCGGACCCGGCCACCACATCGGTCTTCACCTCTGGAACGGACACGAGTTCGTCGAGGCAATGTTGGCGGCGCTCAAGTTGCGCGCCGTGCCCATCAACTTGAACTATCGCTACGTGGCCGAAGAGCTGCAGTACCTGTGCTCGAACGCGGATCTCGTCGCGGTGCTCACGCAGTCCGACTACGCGACGATGATGCACTCGGTCGCCGAGAAGGTCCCCGGCCTCGACACATTGATCGTCGTCGGCGCAGAGCCCGGCGCGAGCTTGCCCAACGGTTCCTTCGACTATGCTGAAGTGCAGCGCAGCGGCCTCGATGCTCGCGACTTCGGCGCGCGCTCGGGTGACGATCTCTACATCATCTACACGGGCGGCACGACCGGCAAGCCGAAGGGCGTGATGTGGCGCCACGAAGACGTGTTCTTCGCGGGCCTGCAGGGTGGCAACCCGGGCGGTGCTCCGATCGAGCGTCCCGAGCAGCTCGCGGCCAACGTGGCAGCGTCGACGAATCCGCCGCTGACGTTCTTGCCGGGTGCGCCGCTGATCCACGGCGCCGCGCAGTGGTCGGTATTCATCGGCATGTTCGGTGGCGGCCGCATCGTGCTGCAGCCGGGCCGCAGCTTCAACGCGCAGGTGGTCGCAGAGCTGATCGAGAAGCACAAGGCCAACACCCTGACGCTGGTCGGCGACGCGATGGCGCGGCCGTTCGTGGAAGCGCTCACCGCGAGCGAGCGCAAGTACGATATGTCGAGCTTGTTCGTGGTGGCCTCCGCGGGCGCCGTGTTCTCGCCGGTGGTGCGCCAGCAGATCCGCGACGTGCTGCCGCACATCCTGCTGATCAACAGCTTCGGCTCGACCGAGGCCGGCCACCAGGGCAACGCCTTCCACGGCGCGCCCAACGAGACGGGCCACGAGGGTCGACCGAGCTTCATGATGGACCCGAGCTCCAATACGGTGTTCGACGACCAGCGCCAGCGCATCGAGCCCGGCAGCGGGCGCATCGGCTGGCTCGCCCGCAGCGGACGGCTGCCGGTCGGTTACTACAAGGAGCGCGCGCTCACGGCCGAGCGCTTCATCGAGGCCGAAGGCAAGCGCTGGGTGCTGCCCGGCGACTGCGCGACGATCGAGAGCGACGGCCGCATCACGATCTTCGGCCGCGGCTCGGTGTGCATCAACACCGGCGGCGAGAAGGTGTTCCCCGAGGAGATCGAGGAGATCCTCAAGAGCAACCCCGCGGTGTTCGACGCGGTGGTCGTGGGCGTCGACGACGCGCGCTGGATGCAGCGGGTAGCTGCGGTGGTCGAGCTGCGTCCGGGCGCCAGCCTGACGCTCGACGAGCTGCAGGCGCACTGCCGGCAGCACGCCGCGGGCTACAAGGTTCCGCGCACGCTCACGGTCGTCGAGAAGGTCGTGCGTTCGCCGAGCGGCAAGCCCGACTACGCGTGGGCCAAGGACGTGGCGACGCGCGAAAGCTCGCTCGCCGTACCCGCATGACCGAATCACCCCAAGGGTACTTGCTCAGCGGCGTTGATCACAGCTGCGACTTCCTCGTCATCGGCTCGGGCGGTGGCGGGATGGTGGCGGCGTTGCGCGCGCACGACCTGGGGCTCGACGTGCTGGTGATCGAGGCGAGCGACAAGTTCGGAGGCTCCACGGGCATGAGTGGTGGCGCGCTCTGGGTGCCGAACAACCCGCACATGGCCGGCGCAGGGATCGCGGATACGCCGGAGGAAGCGTTCCAGTACCTGCAGCGCGTGACGCGCGAGGGCGGCGACGACGCCCGCGCGCGCGTGTACGTCAAGGAGTCGGCGGAGATGGTGCGCTACCTGGAGGCGCGCACCCAGGTGAAGCTGAGCGCGTGCCCGCAGTACTGCGACTACTACCCGGAGTATCCGGGCGGCAAGCCGGGCGCGCGCACGATCGAGCCGGTGCCTTACAGCGCGCGCAAGCTCGGTGTGCACGCGGACGAGCTCCGCCGCTCGGGCCAGGGCCTGGTGCTCGGCCGCATGGGCCTGACCGCCGTCGAGGCGCACACGCTGGTGCAGTTCTCGCTGCGCGCCTACCTGCTGATGCTGTGGATCTTCCTGCGCTACTGGCTCGATCTGCGCGCGCGGCGCAAGGGCAAGGCGGACAATCGGCTGACGCTCGGCACGGCGCTCGTCGGGCGCTTGCGAAGGTCGCTGCTCGATCGCGACGTGCCGCTGTGGCTCAAGACGCCGGCGAAAGAGCTGATCGTGCAGGACGGCCGCGTGGTCGGCGCGCTGGTCGAGCGCGAAGGCAAGCCGATGCGGATCGGCGCACGCCACGGCGTGCTCCTCGCGTCGGGCGGCTTCGAGCGCAACCTGGAGATGCGCCAGCGCTATCAGCGCGCACCGATCACCGCCACCTGGACGGCCGGCAATCCACACAACCTCGGCGACGGCATCCGCATGGGTGAAGCTGTCGGCGGCGGCCTGGGCTTGATGGACGAGGCCTGGTGGACGCCGGTCACCCTGCTGCCGAACGAGTACGCCTGGCTGCTGGTGGTCGAGAAGTCGATGCCGGGCGGCATCCTGGTCAACAAGTCCGGCCAGCGTTTCACCAACGAGGCCGCTCCGTACGGCGACGTGGTGCACGAGATCTACCGTGCCAACCAGCCCGAGGGCGCGACCATCCCCTGCTACCTGGTGTTCGATGCGCGCTACCGCCGCAGCTATCCGGTCGGGCCGCTCGGGCCGTCGAAGCTGCAGCCGGACTCGGCCATCGGCAAGCGCCTGCGCCGCGAGTTCTTGAACAAGGCCGGCAGCCTGGCCGAGCTTGCCGCGCGCATCGGCGTCGATGCCGCCGGGCTCGAGCAGACCGTCGCGCGCTTCAACGACCAGGCGCGGCGTGGGCAGGACGAAGACTACGGCCGCGGCTCGAGCGCCTACGACCGCTACTACAGCGACGCGAAGATCCAGCCGAACCCGAGCCTCGCGCCGATCGTCGAGGCACCATTCTACGCGATCGCCGTCTACCCGGGAGACCTCGGCACCAAGGGCGGCCTGCTCACCGACGTACACGCGCGCGTGTTGCGCGCCGACCAGTCGGTGATCCCGGGCCTGTACGCGGCCGGCAACTGCACGGCGTCGGTGATGGGCACGAGCTATCCCGGCGCCGGTGGTACGATCGGTCCGGCCATGACGTTTGGATACGTCGCAGCGGCGCACGCGGCCGCCGCTGCCAGCGTCAGCAAAACCGAGTCCGTCGCGGCGGAGTGAGATGCGTTACACCGACAAGATCGTAATCGTGACCGGCGCAGCGTCGGGCATCGGCCGCGCGAGCGCGCTGCGGCTCGCCAGCGAGGGCGCAAGCGTGGCCTGCCTGGACGTGGATGCTGCGGCGCTCGCAGACACTGCAAAGCAGATCGCGGACGGCCGCGGGCTCGCGATCCCCTGCGACGTGTCGCAAGAGGCCGCGGTACAGGGCGCGATCGAGCAAGTGCTGGCGCGCTTCGGGCGCATCGACGTGCTCTGCAACATCGCCGGCATCCTGCGCTCGGACCGCAGCCACGAGCTCAGCCTGGAGAACTGGAACCGCGTGCTCGGTGTGAACCTCACCGGCACGTTCTTGATGTGCCGCGCGGCGCTGCCGCACTTGCTCGCGACCAGGGGTGCGATCGTCAACATGTCGTCCACCGCCGCGCTCGGCTCGCACCCCTGGATGGCCGCGTACGCCGCATCCAAGGGCGGAATCTTGTCGCTCACGCGCGCGCTAGCGGTCGAGTACGTCAAGCAAGGCCTGCGCGTGAACGCGATCTGCCCGGGCGGCGTGAAGACGCCGATCCACAACACGCTCCGCTTGCCGAAGGACGTCGACTACGAGCTGCTCAAGCGCGCCCTGCCCTACAACGGCTTCGCCGAGCCCGAAGAAGTCGCGAGCGTCGTCGCGTTCCTGGGCTCGGCCGACGCGAGCTACCTGAACGGCATCGAGATCCGCGTGGACGGAGGCGCGCTCTCGTGAGCATGCCGAAAGACGTGGGCGTGATCGATCTGATGCTCGGCATCCCGGGCGAGGACAACCGCAAGTGGTACGAGTTCATGCGGCCGCTCTTGCTCGACGAGGAGAGCCGCAACGTGTTCGAGATGCCAGCGCAGTATCTGTTCAAAGACATCCCGCAGGCCGGCAAGCAAGACGACTATGTCGCGTACACCGTCGAACAGATGGACAGACACGGCATCGAGCGCGCGATGCTGGGCGTGAACGACGAGAACGTGGTGACACAACAGGCGCTCCAGCGTTATCCGGAGCGCTTCTTCTGCTCGTACCCGGCCGATCCCAACCGCGGCATGGAGGAGGTCCGGACGATCGTGCGCATGCAGCGCGAGTATGGCATCAAGGCGGTGACCGCGTTTCCGAGCGGGCTGTGCCCGCAGGTACCGATCGACGACAAGAAGTGGTACCCGATCTATGCCAAGTGCATCGAGCTGGACTTGCCGTTCGTGTGCTGCGTCGGAGTCCCGGGACCGCGCCTGCCGATGGCGCCGCAGCGCGTCGAGCTGATCGACGAAGTGTGCTGGTTCTTCCCAGAGCTCAAGTTTGTCATGCGGCACGGTGCGGAGCCGTGGACACAACTCGCCGTCAAGCTGATGCTCAAGTACCCCAACCTCAGCTACTGCACGAGCGCGTTCGCCCCGCGGCACTATCCGAAAGACATCATCGACTACGCCAACCAACGTGGTGCCGACAAGATCATGTACGCCGGCTATTACCCGATGGGGCTGTCGCTCGACCGCATCTTCCGCGAGCTACCGGATGTCCCGTTCAAGCCCGAGGTCTGGCCGAAATTCTTGCGCGAAAACGCTCGGCGAGTCTTCAAGCTCTGAGTGAAACACGTTCTATTTTCGCCTCGACAGGCTCTTACCCTCGTGGTCTACTCAGCTGCGAGCCATGCACAAGAGTTACTACACACCCGCGATCCCGAATGGATGGTTTCAGGTTGCGTACTCGGATGAGCTCGCACCGGGGCAAGTCGTTCCCATCACCTACTTCGGCTCGGCCCTCGTGCTGTTCCGCACGGAGAGCGGTGAAGCTCGGGTGCTCGATGCATTCTGTCCACACCTCGGCGCGCACCTCGGCCACGGTGGCAAGGTCGAAGGCGACTGCATCCGCTGCCCGTTCCACGCCTGGAAGTTCGACAGCGCGGGCCAGTGCACCGAGATCCCGTACGCAAAGAAGATCCCCCCGAAGGCGAAGCTCCGCTCCTGGCACGTGCACGAGGCCTTCGGCCTGATCATGGTCTGGCACCACGGCGCGGGTGAAGCTCCGGCGTGGCAGCTGCCGGAGGTGCCGGAGTACGGCGATCCGGAGTGGACCGACTACGAGCGCCGCCGCTGGAAGATCCGCACACGCAACCAGGAGATGGCCGAAAACGCGGTCGACTCCGCGCACTTCAAGTACGTGCACGGCACGAGCAACATGCCCAGCAGCCAGGCCGAGGTCCGCGACCACGTGCTGCGCGTGTTCTCCAACACCGGCATGGAGACGCCGCGCGGCTCGGTGGCGGGCTCGGTCGAGAGCCTGTCGTACGGCTTCGGCTTCGGCACCGTGCGCTTCAAGGGCGTGATCGAGACGCTGCTCGTCAGCTCCGTCACGCCGATCGACGCCGACCACGTGGACGTGCGCTTCAGCTTCTCGGTGAAGAAGTTCGGCGGTGCAGACATCACCAAGGGTGTCGGCGCTGCCTTCATCAACGAGGTGTCGCGCCAGCTCGAACAGGACATTCCGATCTGGGAGAACAAGACCCAGTGGGAACGCCCGCTGCTGTGCGACGGGGATGGACCCGTGGGCCTGTTCCGCAAGTGGTGCAGGCAGTTCTACCTGCAGCCCGCGGCGGCGGACGCTGCGGACGCTACGTAGGCTGAGGCACCCGAGTCCGCGCCAGCAACAGGACCACGCCGGAGACGATCACCGCCGGCAGCGCGATCATGAGCCCGTGCGCGAGCGCATCGCCCGCGGACATGCCTTGCTCTTGCGCGGCGGTGCTGCGCAGGCCCACCAGCTCCGGGCTGATCGCATCGCCCAGCAGGTGGATCAGCATGACGTTGATGGCCGTGCCAGTCGCGCGCGCCGAAGCCGGTAGGCAGCTGACGGTGAGCGCGTTGACCGGACTGGTGTTGACGAACAGCATCAGCATGCTCGCGAAGAACAAGGTGTAAGTCACAGTCAAATTCCGCGAGTGCAGCGACCAGTACACGCACGGCGCGGCCAGCAACAGCGTCACGGCGCTGAGGTTCACGCCCATGTTGGGAAAGCGTCGCTGACCACGGTCGGTGAGGATGCCGCCGAGGAACGTCCCCAGGACGCCGGTGACGACCGCGATGCCGCCGAACGTCGCACCTGCCGCGCCGATCTCGACCTGGAAGCGTCGCTGCAAGAAGCTCGGCGCCCAGGTCGAGAGCGCGCCCATCGCGAACGTGTACGAGATGTAGCTCGCCGTGCACGCCAGCCAGATGCGGTTGCGAAACGCCGCCGAGACGCGCGCGCCGAAGCTGCCGAGCTGCACCTGCTCGCGCACCGCGTCCAGCGCGCCGCGCTCCGGATCCTGCAAACGCAGCAGGAACGCGCCGAGGATCAAGCCAGGCAACCCCGCGACCAGAAACGCCGCCCGCCAGCCGTAGAACTGCGCGACCACGCCGCCGAGCGCGTAGCCGAGCGCCGAGCCCACGGGGATCGCCAGGTAGAACCAGGTGAATCGCCGCGCGCGCTCGGACTCCGGGATGCAATCCGAGAGCACCGCCGGACCGAGGCTCGCGTACGCCGCCTCGCCGATGCCCACGAAGCTGCGCGCGACGAGCAGTGACGTGTAGTCCTGCACGAACGCGCCGCCCATCGTGGCCAGGCTCCAGATCGCGACGCCGCTCGCGATCAGCCGCGGGCGATGGTGGCGCTCCGCCAGCACGCCGAATATCGGCGCCGCCAGCATGTACACCACCACGAACACGAACGTCAGCCGACCGCGCTGCGCATCATCGAGCCCCAGGTCGGCCCCGAGCGGCTCCAGGATCGCCGCCACCACGTAGCGGTCGATGTAGTTGACCAGGTTGATCAGGGAAAAGAGCGTCAGCACCCGCGTCGCAAAAGTCATGCGACGCGGATACTAGCTCAGATCAGGCTACGGGCTTCGGACTTCAGGCTACAGGAACAGCTCCCGACTCGAATCTTGCAGCCTGCCATCGCGTCTTCAGGCCACGGGCCTCTCTCGACCCGGAGCCCGGAGCCCGGCTGCTACATGCACCCGCCGCCGACGGCCTCGGCATCCAGGATGCACATCTCGCCGGTATAGGTGTTGTTGGTGAAGTTGAGCGTGCCGTCGGTCTTGTTGATCACGTGGCACTCCCAGACGAACTGGTCGCCGGTCTTGATGTCCAGGACGCCGCTCCAACCACCCTCGACGTTGGGGCCCGTGTCCGGGACCGCGTTCTTCACGGTCGAGGAGTAGTCGAGGACCAGCGTCTCTTCCCAGTTGTAGCCCTGATAGACGAGGTCGCGCTTGCCGGCGCGCGAGCGCCAGATGCTGAAGCGCACGTTGTTGGCGTGGCGATGACCGTAGGCCCAGAGCATGCGACCGTTGCCAGTCACGTTGCAGCTGCCCTTGATCACCACGTCCGCGCCCGGCGGGATGCCGGCCATCGGAGCAGTCGAGAAGATCTCCTTCACGGGCTCGGTGACCTCGCTCGGATCGCGATACCAGAAGTTCACCCAGATCTCGCGCAGCTGTGGCTTCTGGGTCGTGTTGATCGAGTGCAAGCTGACGCTGATCGGAGCATTCGGGGCCATCTTGATCCCGACGCCCTTGTTCTCCGGCGCGATGATGCCGCCCTTCGGATAGTCCTCGACCAACGCATTCACCGTACCGATGCGTTGCCCCAACCCACTGTCGCCCGCTTCGCCGCTGGTGATGATGTTGTGGTGCGCACCCGGGCGCATGCGGTACTGGCGATAGTAGAAGTAGATTTCCTTGTCGTTGCCTGACTTCGCGGAGAACGTGTCCGTGGGCTCGTCACCCGGGTTCAAGATGTACTTCGCTTCCGGGTTGTCGTAGTCCTTCGGGCCGATGTGGAGCTGGAAGCCTTTGTCCGGAGGCGGCGGCAGGATGCAGTACTCATCGCCAGGCCACTTGGTGTGCAGGTTGCACTCGCCCATCGCCGGCTTTGCACCGGGCTGCGGCATGGTGGCCGTCGCTGGCGGCTGCATGCCTGGCATCGCCGGAGCGCCCGCCATCGCAGGCTGATTGATCACGGGCGTGACGGGAGCTGCACCTGCTGCGCCCGTGGGCGCGACCGGTGCCACCGGGCCTGTCGCCGTCGGCGTCTGCGGCGCAGCCATCGGCGGCTGGGCCGCTGGTGTAGTGGGCGTCGTCACAGGCACGAACATCGTGCCTCCCGTCGGTGCATCCGAGCCGCACGCGGCGGCCAACAACAAGAGGCTTTGCAAACCCAGCTTCGTGAATCGCGTCATCGCAGCCTGCTCCAGGCAAGAATGTGAGCTCTTCTGTATTAGGCGGTTTTTTCACCGACAGGGAAGAGGCTTGGAGCAAATTGAGGAATGACAAACCACAAGTAATTACGAAGAACCACGCTCACGGCAGCCAATGATCATCAGCTGTCCATTCGGGGCAAAACGCTTCCTCGCATGGGAGCGTTGAAATTTGCATCACTCGGCAAGCGCACGCGAAACCTTGCGCGCGTAAGTACCGGGCGTCACGCCGACGATGCGACGGAAGTGTCGATGCAGCTGACTTTGATCGCAGTACCCGAGCTGCTGCGCGACGTCGGTGGCCGTGTGGCCCGCCGCCAACAGCGTCTTCGCGCGCTGGATGCGTAGGTGCGTCAACCACTCGTACGGCGACATCCCGACGTGCTGCCGGAACGCCCGAATGAGCCGAAACTGATCGATGCCGGCAACATCTGCGACGTCTTGCAGCCGCAGACCGTCCTGCTGCCGTTCGCGCATGAAGTCTTGCGCGCGCCGAACGAACCGCGGAGCTTCGCGCGGTGGTTCGCGTCGCTGCGCGGTCAGCCCGATCAACGCGCACAGTCCGTCGCGGATCGCTTCTTCCTGTTCGAAGAGCAGCGCGCGAGATGCGAACAGCACGCGCTGCATCTCACGCACTCGCTCCGCGACCGGTGATCGGGGATCGATCTCACCGATGTCCAGGCTGCCCTGCGCAGGCAACCCGAGCGCTGCGCGCGCTTCTCGCACGTGCTCAACCTCGAACGCCGCGATGCGGTACGTCACCGGTCTCTCGATGCGACGGTCGCTGTGCACGTCACCCGCTTCACTGGCGAAGACCGCCCCTGCGGCGTACGCGCGCGTGTGACCGCGCCTCCAGATGTCGACGCGACCCGCGAGCAGCCACGCGACGCTGAAGTGTTCCTTGACGCCGCGATGCAGCCGGCGCGAGCGATCGATGCCCATCAACTGCACGCCGGGGACCGCGGCCTGCATCTGCACCTTGCCCCCAGCCTCAGCTTCTCCCGTCAACATACGCCCAGTCTACCCCGCGAAGCGTGAGCGGGCTTGGGCATTCTTGACAGCGTCCTGCCGCAGCATCGCCCAAGCCGCCCCGGGCCGTGTGCTCGATGCTCAGCTGCGGAGGACACATGACGACAGTCGACAAGGTGGCACTGGTCAGTGGCGCAAACAAAGGCATCGGCTTCGAGATCGCAAAGGGTCTGGCACGCGCCGGGGTTCGCGTCTACGTGGGAGCGCGCGACGAGCAGCGCGGGCGCGACGCCGAGCGCAGCCTGCGCGAGGATGGGCTGGACGCGACCTGGATCGCGCTCGACGTCACCGATCGCGCGAGCATCGAGCGCGCGCGCGAAACGATCGAGCGCCGCTCCGAGCGGCTGGACATCCTGGTCAACAACGCCGGGATCGCCACGCGTGCTTCCGAAGACCCGGCGGACATCTACACGACGAACGTGTTCGGGCTGGCGGAGATGACGCGCGCATTCGCGCCGCTCCTGGCTCGCACGCGCGGACGCGTGATCAACCTCTCGAGCTCGCTCGGGTCGATGACACGGCTCAGCGATCGCGAGCACCCTGCCAGCCAGGCCGCGCCGGGATTTTGGCAGTACGCATCGTCGAAGGCAGCCGTCAACGCGCTCACGGTGTTGTTCGCACGGATGCTCGAGCCGCAGGGCGTCAGCGTGAATGCGGTCTGCCCGGGTCACTGCGCGACCGACCTCAACGGACACACCGGACCGCGCAGCGCAGAGCAAGGCGCGCAGATCGCGGTGAAGGTCGCGCTGCTGCCCGACCCGGGCACCGGTCGCAACCTGGAAGACGCGGGCGTCGTGCCCTGGTGAGCTGATTTTCCAAGAAATCACGGGCGTTTCAGCGCACGCCCGGGCCGTTAGGATTGATGTCGGGTTCCCGACAGGTTTTCGCGTAGGCCGTGGTCACACACTCGCGCCATCGAAGGAGCTGTGTGATGCAGGTCGACTCAGGGTTCGCGCGGGTTTGGCGCACGTGGCTGTTGTTCATCGGGCTGACGCTGGCAGCCGCGGCCTGCGGCAGTGACAAAGGCTCGCAGCCGAACCCCGAGAGCCCTGCGCCTGCGGCCGGGACCGGTGGGTCGACCACGCCTGCGCCCGCGGGTAGCACCGCCGGCGCAGCTGGTGCAACGACCGCCGGAAAGGCTGCACCGACGCCACCGGCCACCACGGCTGGCAAGGGTGGCAGCTCCGCGGCCGGCACCACGTCCACGGAGGCGGCCGGCTCCGCAGCGGGCAGCGGCGGCATGCAGCCGACGGCTGCTGGTACATCGGGGGGAACCGGCGGATCGGCGGGCACTTCTGCGGGCGGCACCGGTGGAGCAGCGGGCGAACCCCAAATGCCGCCGTCGGACGGTTCTCCCATGCCCTCGGAGGGCTGCATGGGTGGCACGTTGCGCGCGGGCCGCTCGATGGGCTCGATGCAATCATCGGGCGGCAACCGAACGTTCATCCAGTACGTGCCGACGGCCCACGACGGGAAGAAACCCGTGCCGCTCGTGGTCGATCTGCATCCGTTCAGCGTCGGCGCGTCGTTCGCCGAGAGCTCGAGCGGCTTCCGACAGCTCGCCGATACCGAGGGCTACGTGTATCTCGCGCCGCAAGGCATGGGCAACATGTGGGACTCGGTCGGCGACGTCGACTCGAAGTTCATCCGCGACCTCGTGACCAAGGTTGCCAAGGAAGGCTGCATCGATCTGCGGCGCGTCTACGCCACCGGCTGCTCGAACGGCGGCGCGTTCAGCTTCCTGCTCATGTGCACCGCGTCCGACGTGTTCGCGGCCGTCGCGCCGATGTGCGGCACGTCGTTCGTGAACCTGGAGACCATGTGCATGCAAACGCGGCCGGTCTCGCTGATGTTGCGCATCGGCAAGCAAGACACGGCCAACTGCTGGGAGGGCGCGAGCAAGCCGCTCAACGCCCCCAACGTGCCCGCGGGGACGAAGGTCGACTGCGCGAAGACCGTGCAGAAGACCATGAGCGAGAAGTATCACTGCAAGGGCATGATCAAGACCGAAGGCAAGTGCGAATACATCGACCAGTGCGACCAGGGCACCGAGGTCGCGATCTGCGGTGAGTCCACCGGCCACGTGGTCTACAGCCCGAGCGTCGCGAAGGACACGTACACGTTCCTCAAGAAGTTCTACAAGTGAGCGCCCACTCCTCCGCGAACGGCTGGAAAGGTCGGTGCCAGATGAAGCGCGCTGCGGCGCGGTTGCCATGCAGGTAGGTCTCTTCGAGCGGCCAGACGTGGTGATCCGCAAACACACCCCAGGCGCACGCGCCATCCGCGAGCTCTGCCGCTGACAGCGGCGTGAGCGCGCGATAGCCGGAGATCAACGCCGCGCACAGCTCGGGCTGCATCTGACACAGGAAGAAGCAAGCGCGCACCAGCTCGAACGCACGCGGCAGGCACATCGGCACGTCCCAGTCGATGACACCCGTCACCTCGGACGCGGTGAAGAACAAATTGCTCGCGTGATAGTCGCCGTGCAGCACCTGGTTCGGGAAGGTGGGTCGATACGCGTGCTCACAGGCTGCGTCGGCGAGCCAGGCGCGTTGCTGCTCGACGCGCGGCAGCGCCCAGCGATCGGTCTCGTCTAGCGCCGGTAGCTGCAGGATCGCCGCGCGGATCCGCTCGAGCCGAGCCACCCAGGCGGGCCCATCCCACGCCAGCATGCGACGCGGATAGTCGTGCGTCGACAGCGTCGCGGTCGCTGTATGCAACAGCGCGAGCATTCGGCCCGCGCTCTCGACGTGAGGCGCGGTCAGGTCGGTATACGCGACCTGTGCTCCCAGCGCGGCCTCGAAGACTGTCCAGAGGGCGCCGTCCGCTGCCTCGCAGACGCTGCTGCCTTCGAGCTCGAGTGCCTTCGGAGCCGGGACGCCGTGCGCTCGCACGTGCTCGATCAGCGCATGCTCGCGCAGCACGGCCTCGCGATCCAGCTTGCGGTAACGCCGCAGGTAGTACCGCGCCCGCGAGACTTCCAGCTCGAAGGTCGTGTTGGTCGCACCGCCGGTCACGAGCGAGAGGCTTGCGACCGCCGCGCCGAACCAGCGCTCGGCCAGCTCTCGCGCAGTGCTCTCATGCTCAGACCCGATCATGGTGGTTCAGCGCGACTGACCGGGGCACCAGTCCACGCGTGGCCTGTTCGCGGACGCGCTGAACTCGGAGCAACCACCACCGGGCTGTGCAGCCTCACAGATGCAATCGTCGTCGTCGTCGTCCAGGTCGGTGTAACAGCAGGGGAGCTTCGTGCGGCACTGCCAGCCCAGAACATCTTCATTCGGATACACGATACAGACGCAGAAGCCGAGCGAGTTCGAGCAATCCCAGCCTCTTCCAGTGAGATCAGGCGGCGGCG
>DATEOF010000155.1:0-2579 GCA_035274465.1 Polyangiales bacterium | reverse complement strand
GTCCGGCCGTGCTCTTGTGGTTCTTGAGCATTGCCGCCGTGGGCCTGCCCTGGGTGCTCGAGCGACCGCAGATCCTGCGCGCGCTGAACCCGACGTACGCGTTCATGCACTTGCGCGAGGGACCGACGGGCTACTTCGTGCTCGGCGCCGTGGTGTTGTGCGTGACCGGCGGCGAGGCACTGTACGCAGACCTCGGTCACTTCGGCCGCGCGCCGATCCGCTGGGCCTGGTACTGCGTCGTGTTCCCGTGCCTGATCCTCAGCTACCTCGGCCAGGGCGCGTATCTGCTCGGGCACACAGGCGCCGAGATTGGCAATCCTTTCTACGAGATGGTGCCGGGTGCGCTGCGCTATCCGATGGTGGCGATCGCGACCGTGGCTACGGTCGTGGCTTCGCAGGCGTTGATCACCGGTGTGTTCGCGATGGTCCACCAAGCGGTGCAGCTCGGGTATCTGCCTCGCGTGTCCATCGTGCACACGTCGAAAGACATGGAAGGCCGCATCTACATCCCGCAGGCGAACCTGTTGTTGATGGTCTCGTGCATCGCGCTCGTGATCAGCTTCCGCACCTCGGCGGCGCTGGCCTCGGCCTACGGCATCGCGGTGACCGGCACGATGGTGTTGGGCAGCCTGTTGTTCTTCGCGGCGATGCACAAGCGCTGGGGTGTGTTCCCGACCCTGCTGGTGAGCTGTTGCTTCCTGACCGTGGATCTGGCGTTTCTCGGCGCGAACATCCCGAAGATCGCCACGGGTGGTTGGGTGCCGATGGCGGTGGCCGCGATCTTCGTCGCGGTGATGACCAGCTGGCGGCGCGGCACGGAGGTCGTGAGCGAGAAGCTGAAGTCGCTCGAGGTTCCGCTGCGCATGTTCTTGACGCAGCTGGCCGAGCGCAACATCGCGCGCGTGCCGGGCACCGCGGTGTTCCTCACTCGCGAAGCGCACGGTACGCCACCGATGCTCGTGCACTACGTGGATCACAGCCTGGCCATCCAGGAGTACGTGATCCTGTTGACGGTGCAGATCGAGCACGTGCCGCGTATCGCGGATCCCGAGCGCATCGAGACCGAGCACGTGGGCGCCGGCTTCTTCCGCGTGCGCGCGCGCTACGGCTTCATGGAGTCGCCGGATCTCGCGTACGTGCTGCACGAGTGTGAGCGCCACGGCGTGCCCGTGATCGTGGAGGAATCCACGATCTTCGTCGGTCACAGTACGGTCGTGACCACCGGCGCGGCGCGCATGTCGCAGTGGCGCAAGAACCTGTTCGAGCTGCTGAATCGCAACGCGCGTCCCGCCTCCACGCACTATCGATTGCCGAGCGGTCGGGTGGTGGAGATCGGCGTGCGGATCGAGATTTAGCCCACGGTAGAGTCCCCTTCCCCCGCTGCCCACGGGTGGTAGAGTGGCCCATCATGCCTGAAGCAGCACCACTGCCGCGGCCTGGGGACACGATCGCGGGCAAGTACGTGATCGAACAGGTGATCGGCCAGGGCGGCATGAGCGTGGTGTTCGGGGCCACGCACAAGGTCACCGGCAAGCGCTTTGCCATCAAGTGGCTCTTGCCCGAGGAGGCGCCGACCACGGGCGACACCGCGCGGCGCTTCATTCGCGAGGCGCAGGTGGCCGGGTTGTTCCAGCACCCGAACGTGGTCGAGGTCTACGACGTCGGTCAGGTGCAGGGCTCGTTCTACATGGTCATGCAGTGGCTCGAGGGCGAGTCGCTGGCTGACCGCCTCGAACGCCAGGGCAAGCTGTCGTTCGAGCACACGTGTGAGATCTTGATCCCTTGCATGCGCGGCGTGGAAGAGGCGCACGCAGCCGGCATCGTGCATCGCGATCTCAAGCCGGCGAACATCTTCCTGTGCCGCGCCTCGCATCACACGCCCGAGCGCGCGAAGGTGTTGGACTTCGGTATCGCCAAGCTGTCGAAGCACGCGTTCGACGTGAATTCGCTCGTGACCAAGAGCGGCGTGGTGATCGGCACTCCGCACTATTTGTCGCCGGAGCAGCTGCGCAGTCAGCCCGTCGACCATCGCACCGATGTCTACGCATTCGGCGTGATCATGTACCAGCTGCTGTCGGGACAGCTGCCCTTCCCCGCCGAGAATTTCGGGCAGCTGGTGCTGCAGATCGCGACCGCGACGCCGACTCCATTGCGGGAGCTGGTGCCGGACCTCTCGCCCGAAGCCGCGGCGATCGTGGCGCGCGCGATGGCTCGCGAACCGGAGGAGCGCTACCAGGACGTGCAGGCGCTGGCCAGCGCGCTGGAGATCGCCTGCCCCGGGCTGCCGCAGTCCGTGGACCCCGTGCGGACGTCGCGCCCCACGCGCACGTCGGCGGATCCAGCGCCCGAGCCCAGGCGCATCAGCCGCGCGCCGAGCCCGATGCGGCGCGTCGCCACCTACCTGGCACTGTTGGCCGCGGTGGTCGGCGGCGGCGTACTGCTGGCCTGGCTGCTCGTGCGACAGCCGAGCGCTGAGGCGGTGGACCCCAGCGCGGCCAAATCCGCTGCCCCTCCGCCCGTGAACACCGTGGCGCCGAAACCGGAACCCGAGACGATCACCACCACGTCGGCGGCCAAGG
>DATEOF010000154.1:0-51151 GCA_035274465.1 Polyangiales bacterium | reverse complement strand
CGCAGGAGCCGGTGGCGCGGGAGCCGGCGGCAAGCCTGCAGCTGGTAGCGGCGGGAGCGCGGGGTCCACGCCCGAGACGAGCGACAAGTTCAGCTTCTTCGTCACCAGCCTGGGCGGGATGAAGACGCTCTCGAAGAACGAACAAGGCTTCGGCGGCGATCTGCGCTACGGACAGGCCACCGGTTTGGCGGGTGCGGACAAGATCTGCACCGACCTCGCGGAAAAATCGCTGCCGGGTGCGGGCGCGAAGGGCTGGCGCGCGTTCTTGAGCACGGCCAAGGGCGGGATGAACGACGGACCGGTCCACGCCAAGGATCGCATCGGTCAGGGGCCCTGGTACGACCGCAACGGTCGGCTCGTCGCCATGAACCTTACAACTTTGTTGAATCAGCGGCCGATGGGTGCGGACGCTGCGATCATCAACGATCTGCCGAACGAGAACGGCGTCCCGAATCACCTGGATACGATGGGCGACGCCAATGACAATCACGACACCGTGACCGGCTCGAACGCCATGGGCATGTACGACAACACGCCCACGTGCGCGGACTGGACCAGCACCGAGACGCCGGGCGCGGCCGGTGCGGGGGGCACGTCGGGCGGAGGACGCGGCGGCATGGGGATGGGGGGTCGTTCGAATGGCCCGCGCATCGGCCACTCCTGGCCCGCCGGCAGCGGCATGCACTGGATTACCGCACATCAAGCGCCGGGCTGCGCTCCCAGCGTTTCACTGGTGCAGATGGGTGGCGGCTCGGGTGTGGGGATCGGCAACGGGGGAGGCTACGGCGGTATCTACTGTTTCGCCCTGAAACCCTGAGGCTGCCGGAAGGCTCGCGCCTCAGGGCGCGACCCTTCCGATTATTATCGGTCGCCGGCGCGACGCGGCGGCTCACCTTTCTGGCCCGCTTGATTTGAACAAGCTTTGAACCGACGGCATGCTTGTGGCACGTAGCGTGCAGCCCTCTATCTAGGACGGGGGCTCGGGCCAAAGGAGGCGGTCATGCGTCATTCGTCGACTGTGTCAGCGCGTCGCAGCTTGATGCTGGCGTGCCTGCTGTCGGCCATGTCGACCGGCGCGCTCGCCCAATCCGTCAGCGGCAACTACTTCTCGAACGGCGCCGACCTCACCACGGTGCGTCCGGGCTCGCAGTGGTTCTCGAACGGCGCGTCTGCTGCGAGCACGGGCAACAATCCGTGGTTCTCGCGCGGTGCCGACGTCGCGAACGCGCGAAACGGGCACTTCGCCGACTACTTCACGAACGGTGCACACGAGACGCACGCCGATGGCGCGTACTTCTCGAATGGTGCCGCCGTCACGAGCGTGCCGGCTCCCGGCCAGCCGGGTGCGGAGTACTACTCCAACGGTGCGCGCGCGACGTCGGTACCCGCGAAGGGACAGCCCGGCTACGAGTACTTCGCGAATGGCGCGCGGGTCACGAGCCTGCCGCGCAAGCTGGCCCTGGTCCCGCCGCCCGAAGCTCCGGCGGTCGAACCGCAAGAGCCCCCCGCGCAGCAAGAAGAGCCAGAGGCGAAGCCCGAGGAGCCGCAGGCACAAGAGGCGGAGCAACCGCAGGCAGAAGAGCAGCAGCCAGCCGCGGAGCAGGCAGCGCCCAGCGCGGAAGAAGCGCCCGCCGAGCCAGCGCCCGCCGCCGAAGAAGCGCCCGCCGAGGGGACGCCGGAGGCCGATAAACCCGAGGCGATCGACGTGAATTCGGACAAGGAGATCGATGAATCCGAGGACGCCTACGGCCCTGCCGCGCTCGCGCGCAAGCCGCCCGATCGCGGAGCGCCGAGCGACCGCGCACCGCAGATCGATCGTCGGTCCGATTTCCAGCGTTTGATGGATTTGTTCACGCGCAGCGTGTCCGCCGTGGTCACAATCCTGGCAGTTTCAGTGCTGTTGATCGCATTCGGCGTGGTGCGGCGGCGCATTCAGCGCGCAAAACGGGCCTGACAGGCCCCTGCTCCCGTTGCGCCAAGTGTGCGTCGCTGCCCGATTTTTGCCGCGGCTGCGATTGACAGTGCGCGCGCTCGAGTGTTGTTTTCGCGCGCGAAAGGGATCTTTTTAACATGGCGTATTCGAAACGCAATCTGTGCATCGCACTGGCAACTGTCTGCTTGTTCGCCTGCGGCGGCGACGATGAGCCCGCGGGCGGCGGAGGGAGCGGCGGCGCAAGCGGCGCTGCAGCTGGGAGCGGCGGCAGTGCTGGCAAAGCAGGCGCGAGCGGCGGCAGCAGTGGTTCGGGCGGACGCGCCGGTGGCAGTGGTGGAGGCGCCGGCATGATGGCTGCGATGTGCAGCGAGCCCCCGCCCTCGAGTCCAGTGGTCTGCGGCGGTGAGACCTGTCCAACGCCGATGTACATGATGAACAACTGCGTGGTCCCGTGCTGCGCGATGAAGGGCGGAAAGCCGGTCTGCGGCGCGAAGAGCACCAACCCCATGCTCTCGACGATGTGCGAGCCGCCTGCGGTTGCCGACCCGTCCTGTCCCGACGCGGACGCGATGGGTACCCCGCTCAAGGGCTGCTGCAACGAGGCCAAGGGCCAGTGCGGGATCATCTCGTCCGTGCGCCCCGGCTGCATCACGACCAGCATGCTGATCATGCTGCCGGATCCGCCGAAGGCGTGCACCGGCTCGGACGGTGACGCGGGCGTCGCGGACGCAGGCTTGTAAGGCTCCTGGCGTGGCCGATGCGATGTGAGCCGTAGCTTGCACTCGCCCTCCCCGTTTGGCGCAGAAAGACACAGCGCCGTTTCACTCCGAAGCCAGATCGGATAAGCCTGGCTTCGGGGTGGAACCATGGGAGGACAGCAGATGAACCTGACAGATGTTACGTCGGGCGACACAGTTGCATCGCGTTTCCTGGCGAACGTCGCCGCGCACGGGGACTCGATCGCGCTGCGCGAACGCCAGGCCGACGGCAGCTACCGCGTCTTGACCTACCGGCAATACGCCGAGCAGGTGGCGCGCTGCGTGGCGGGCCTCAAGGCCCTGGGCTTCGGCCCCGGCCAGCGCTTGGTGCTCATGCTGCGTAACCGTCCAGAGTTTCACGTGCTGGACATCGCGGCCTGTTTCTGCGGCGGCACACCCGTATCGATCTACAACTCCTCGTCGGCCGAACAGATCGAATATCTGGTCGGGCACTGCGAGGCGACGATCGCCATCGCGGACGACGCCGAGTTCCTCGCGCGCTTTCGCTCGGTGCGCGCCAAGCTGCCGACGCTGAAGCACCTCGGCGTGCTGGGCTCGCAGGTTCCCGAAGGAGTGTTCGGCTGGGATGCGCTGCTGGATCACGCGCCGGTGGATCTGAATCAAGCCGTGCACGCGTGTGAGCCGGACCAACTGGCCACCTTGATCTACACCTCGGGCACCACGGGCCGGCCCAAGGCCGTGATGCTCACGCATCGCACGGCCGTCTGGACTTGCGCCCGCACGCTGGAGCTGATCTCGCAGCACCCGAAGCTGCGCGACGGCATGAGCGGCGTGCGCTGCGTCAGCTACTTGCCGATGGCGCACATCGCGGAGCGCAACACTGGCCACTACATCCCCACGATGTACGGCAGCGAGGTGACCTGCTGCCCCGAACCCACGCAGATCGCCCTGTACCTGCGCGAGGTCAAGCCGCAGATCGTGTTCGGCGTGCCGCGCGTCTGGGAGAAGCTCCACGCCGGCATCCAGGCCGCCGTCAGCGGCGATCCGGCGCGCGCACAGAAGCTCAAGGAGGCGGTCGACGCCGCGCTGGTGCTGGTCGAGAAGATCCACGCGGGCACGGCGACCGATCAGGATCGCGCGACCTATCAGTTCCTCGAGGACGTGGCGTTCAAGAACCTGCGCGCGCTGATCGGGCTCGATGAAACGCTACTCGCATTGACGGGCGCCGCGCCCCTGCCGCGCGAGCTGCAGCTGTGGTTCCGCGCGATCGGCGTGCCCATCAGCGACGTCTACGGCATGAGCGAGTGCTGCGGGCCGATGACCTGGTCGCCGATGGCTGCCAAGCCGGGCACCGTCGGCCGGCCGCTGCCCGGGGTCGAGGTCAAGCTCGGCGAAGACGGCGAGATCTTGTGCCGCGGCGGCAACGTCTTCAGCGGTTACCTCAAGTCGGAGAAGCAGACCGAGGAGGCGCTCGCCGACGGCTGGCTGCACTCGGGCGACATCGGCAAGTTCGACGAGGACGGATACCTCAGCATCGTCGATCGCAAGAAAGAGCTGATCATCACCGCGGGCGGCGACAACATCAGCCCGGCCAACCTGGAAGCCGCGCTCAAATGCATCCCGCTGGTCGGTCAAGCCTGCGTGATCGGCGACCAGCGGCCGTTCGTCACGGCGCTGATCGTGCTCGATCCAGACGTCGCCAGGGTCTGGGCGAACAAGCGCGGGATGAACGATCCCTCGCTCGCCACGCTGGCCACGAACCGCGAGCTGATCGCCGAGGTCGAAGCCGGGCTCACGCACGCGATGGAGAACTTCGGCCGCGTGGAGAAGGTCAAGCGCATCACGATCCTCGCCAACGACTGGCTGCCGGACTCGGAAGAGCTCACGCCCACGGCCAAGCTCAAGCGCCGCGCGATCCACGCCAAGTACAAGGCGGAGATCGAAGCGCTGTACGCGACGACCCTGGCGCCGCCGGTTGAAGTGGCCGCGGGATCGAAACGCGAAGCCGGCTAAACGTCGAAGCGCGGGCTGTCCGCTTCTGTCAGGTCAGCCCGCGCCGTAGATCACAGACCTTCGAGCGGATCGTCGTCGCCGAGATCGACGCCCTTGCCCTTGCCGGTCTTGGCCTTGGCAAGCTCGTCTTCCTTGTGCTTGCCGGCGGCTTTCTCTTTCTTCTTGGCAGCGCGGGCAGCCTTCTTGGCTTCCTTGTCAGCCTTCTTGGAATCGCCGCTGATGACGTGATTGCCCTGTGCGCTGACGCTGGCCTCGAGCGGTGCAAGTCCAAACAGGTACGCGCCGATTGCGAGCGCGATGCCCATCACCAAGTGCTGCCTGTTGCCGGCGCTGCGCTTCTTCGCGCGAGTGGTTTCGAAAAGCTTCATGTCGAACTCTCCTCGTACTTCGAGTCTCTGCAACAAGCTGCGCTAAGCGTCTGCGTCTGCACTGTGGGGTACCGTACTAGCAACCCTGCATGGCCAAGCTCAAGCACTTTCGGGTCCCCCCCATGCAGATACACATCTGGTTGGCGCAGAAGGTTCAAAGTTCCGCCTCAGCAGATATGCATTTTCGGCCAAAACGTCCGAAGAAAGGCATAAATCGGCACTGCCGCCGCCAGCGGCAAGTGTTTCGGATGTGTCCATCACTCGAGCTCGTGTGAGAACCGGATGTTGTCGGCTTGGATGCCTGCCAGCACGATCTGCAGCCCTCCGCTGCGCAACATCCAATCCAGCCGGTGGTCGCGATACTCACGCCGGTGGCGGCCTTCGGCGATGTCCTTCGGGCGACTGGTGAACTGCGGCAGCGTGTCGATCACGTCCTGTTTGACGCGCTGTGCGCTGGGCCGGCTGCGCATCGTCTTCAGCCAGGCTTCGAGTCGGCCACCGGCGAGCGGCTTGTTGCCGAGCGCGGCCGCGCCGTTGACGAATGGGTAGACCGCCACGTCGCCGTAACCAATGCTCTCACCGTTGAACCACGCGCGGTTCGCGAGCTCGCGTTCCAGCCGCGCGTTGAGGCCGTCGACCTGCTGCTTGGCCCTGGCGAGCATGCGTGCGGCGGCGTCGCCCTCCGCCCGCTTGAACACCACGATCTCGCTCACGCCCCAATTCACGGCGTCGTAGAGCGTGTCACAAATTTCCTCGAGCGTGCGCACGCGCGCGCGTTCGGCCGCACCGCGAGGCAACAGCGCAGGCTCGGGCCAGCGATCCTCCAGGTACTCGAGGATCACCGACGAGTCGAAAAGCCGCACTTCGTCATCGACGAACACCGGCACCTCGAGCCGCGGACTGAGCGCCGCGAACTCCGAGTCGAGCGCGACCAAATCCGGCAGCTTCGCGCTGAACGCGATGCCCTTCTCGAGCAGCGCGAGCTTGACCTTCTGGGCGTAGGGAGAGAGGGGGATCTCGTAGAGGGTGACCATGCTGAACACGGCGTATCAGAAGGGCGCAGTCAACGCGAGGGCGCCGGGCGCGAGGGATGCTTGCCCAGGTCCGCAATCGCGGCGAGCAGCTCGGCCGGCTCCACGGGCTTGGCCATGTGCAGGTTGAAGCCCTCGAGCAGCGCGCGCTTGCGATCCTCGTTGCGCGCGAACGCTGTCAGGGCGATCACCGGCGTGTTCGCGTGGGCCGAGTTCGCGAGCGTTCGAATCGAGCGCACGAGCGAGTAGCCGTCTTCTTCCGGCATGCCGATGTCGGAGACCACCACGTCCACGCGCTCGGCTTGCAGCGCGGCGAGGGCCTCGCGTGCACTGCCGGCGTCGTGCACCTGCGCGCCGCAAGACTCCAGGGTGATTCGCAGCAGATCACGCGCATCGTCTTCGTCGTCGACGACCAGCACGCGCAAGCCGGCCAATAGGTCTTCGCGGGACAGCTCTCTGGTCGTTGGGGTGGTCGCGGGCACTTTAGTCACACCTAACGTGGTCGAAATGACTGGACTGACAGGCAGGAGCACGATGAACGAAGCACCCCTGCCCAAACCTTCGCTGCGCACTTCGACCGAACCACCGTGCAGATCCACCAGGTGCTTGGTGATCGACAGGCCGATGCCCAAGCCACCGTGTGCCCGCGTCGTGCGCGAATCGGACTGCCGGAACGTCTCGAAGATGTACGGCAGGACATCGGCCGCTATCCCGACCCCGTTGTCCGTGACGACGAGCTCGAGGTCCGAGTCCACGCGCCGCAAGCTCACATGGATCTCGCCGCCCTTGCGCGTGAACTTGATCGCGTTGAGCAGCAGGTTCCAGATGATCTGCTTCAAGCGGTCGGCGTCTCCGCGCATGACCGTAGCGTCGCCGATGTTCGTGGTCAGCTGCAAGCGCTTGGCCTCGAGCGCGAGCCGAGCGTCTTCGAGCACCAGCGTGATCAAGCCGCCGAGATCCACTTGCGCCGGATCGAGGCGCACCTTGCCGGTCAACACGCGACTGATATCGAGCAAGTCGGCTACCAGTTGGTTTTGCAGGTTGGCGTTGCGTTCGACCACCTCCAACGCATGCTCGCGCGTGCTGGCCGGCAGAGAGCCCGCGCGCAACAGGCGAACCCAGCCGATGATCACGTTGAGCGGTGTGCGCAGCTCGTGGGAGACCACGGCCACGAACTCGTCCTTGGCCCGCGTCGCCGCCTCTGCCCGAGCGCGCTCGAGCTGCGAGAGATCGAAGAGCTGCGCGTTGTCGATGGCGCTCGCCGCCCTGCGCGCCAGATCGTTCACGAGCAGCAGGTCCGCCGCGCAGTAGCGCCGGTCGGACTCGCTCCAGGCGAGCGTGATCGTTCCGAGGACGTTGGACTTGATGCGCAGCGGCACGGCGAGCCACGAGCGCGCAGCCAGCTGTTGCAGCAGCGCCAGGTGCTCCGGCGAACGCGCTGCTCGCGTCAGGAACTCCGGCGCCGCCTGTTCGACCAGCACGGGCTTGCCGGTGCGCAGCACTTCCGAGTGCGACGGTGCCGCGGCCCCCGGAAACTGCCGAACCACCTCGCGCAGCACCTCGACCTTCGACGGATCGACGTGCGCGATCGGCATCTCGTCGACTGTTAGACCGCTCAGGTGGACGATGCACAAGTCCCCGAGCCGCGGGACCAACAAGCGCAACAAGCGGGCGAGCGTCGAGGTGTAGTCCAGCGACGACCCGAGCAGCTCGCCGGCTTCGCTGAGGAATTCGAGATCCGACTGACGAGCTTTGAGCTGCTCTTCACGCGAGCGCACGTATTCGGCGGTCGCGCCCGCGACCCCCACATTGAGGTACCTCGCCAGCGTCTCCGATTCGTCGCCGCTGAGGTCTAGCTTCACGGAGCGGGCGGTCTCGAAGATCGCGTGGCGCAGGGCGCCGTACTCGCGCACGACAGCCTGCAGGTCGTAGCCACTCAGCCAGCGCTGTTCGCCGTGCTGCCGCGCGCTGGCGTGCAAGTCGACGGCATCCTGGCTCGTGCGGGATTCGGCTCGCGCCAACTCGTCGCTGAGCTCGTCGAGGAACAGCGGGATGTGATCGATCAAGACGGACTTGGACAACCCCGGCGGCGGTAGATCCTTGCGCTCCACGTCGCGCACGAACCTGGCCACGATCTCGTCGCGACGCTCCCTGAGAAGCTGCTGTAGGGACATGGATCGCGCAACTACTCCGGTGGCGTGTCGCGAGTACCGGTCGGCTCACGACACTAACGTCTGCGTTGGGGCTGCCTTCGATTCGCCGGTGGCCGCAGCAAGAGGCTGAGCTTGCACTTGGTCGCGTCCAGGGCGTGGTTCAACAACAGTCGTACCACGTCGGCGCGGGTTACTTCGAGGCCGTTCGCTCGTATTGCGTGAGCGCATTCTTCCACGCGCTGAACCAGATCTTCAGGCAACCGGAACGAAAACTGCCTCGATGCTTCCATGAGGTTCCTTGGGGGCTCAGTGGGTGACGTCGTCACCCACATGCTCGGTTTGCAGCGGTACGTGCAAGCCATATGCCCAGAACAGGGGCCCCACTCAATCGGGATGACGCTCGCTCATCGGCCGAATCGACACAGGCGCCGCCGGCAGCGGCAATTTCGCCACATGTCAGCTGGCGGTCGGCGCCGGCAGATGCCCGCGCTTGCGGCGCCGTTGACGGCGGCGGGCCCTCGGCAAGCCTCGCAAGATGCTCGCGGCTTCATCCTCTGAACACAGAAGCGCCTCGCGCACCGCCGCGGACCTGTCGGCTCTCGCATCCGCTGGCAGGCGCGCGAGTCCGCGCAGGAGCTCTTCGAGCACGTCGCAGCGCACACTGAAGCGCGCGACCGGATAGTACCCGAGCGCCAGGCACGCGTGCCGATCCGAGACCTCGTGCAGCAGCGCCGAGCTCGCTCGCACGCCCCAGCGAAGCTCGGGCTGCCACGCCCGTGAGAGCGCGGCACGGATGCGCAACCGCGGCTCGTCGAGCATCTCGCGCGCGTACACGCACGCCTGGCCGAGGTGAATGCCCCAGCGACGCAACGCCAGGAGATCGGGCCGGCGCAACCCTTGCAGCTGTACGCCCAAGTCGCGCTTGGTCACGCTGCCCAGTCCTTGCTCGAGCTGATACAACAACCCGCGCAACGGGGCTCGCTCGGCTGCAGCCGTCAGCGGCGCGCGATCGGGCGGCTGCAGCGGCGCGAGCAGGTGCGCGACCAGGTCTCGCGCGTGAGCGTTCAGACGGCGTTCGATGCGCGAACGCGCACCCGCTTCGATGCCGTCGGGAAGCTGCGGCCTGACGGCCGGTGACAGGAGCGTCTTGCCGCGAACCAGGCTCGCGATGCGGGCACCCGCGAAGTGGAGCTCGCCGCTCGGCTGCAGCTCGAACTCATCGAACCCAGCTTCGACCACGCTCTCGACCCAGCCACGTCGAGGTGCGGATGCGCCCAACACCGACAGGCCCGCGAACGGGTGGTCAGCGTTGGGCACATCGCGCGTGCCGCGCACGGCGGCGCTGTCGACGAAGCGCTCGAGCAGCCGCTGGTGCAGCACATCGCCGAGGCAATCTTCGAGCGCGCGCGTCCGCTCCTGCCAGTTCACTTGATCGTCCAGCCAACCTTGCTGATGGCTGACGTAGATCCAGGTCCGCGCCGCGCCCATGCGTGCGAGCAACACGTCGATGTCGCCATCGTAGCGCTCGAGTGCACGCACTTGCTCCTCGAGGTAGCCGGCCTGCAGGCGGCCATGCTCGATCAGCTGCGAGTACAGCGGGATCAGCCGCGCAGCTTGGTGCACGGGGATGCGCTTCTCGTAGTTCGGAATGCGGCACAGACCCCACAAGGCCTCGACGCGCTCGGGGCTGGTCGCCAGCGCGCGAATGTCCTCGCGCTCGCCGAGCGCGCGCAACGTCGCCAGGTCGTCTGCTTCCGGCGCGAGGCGCAGAGCAGGATCGGCCGGCCGCCGCTCCAAGCTGCGCACCAGCTCGGCGATGCTGTCCAGCGCGAGCTCGCCGTTGCGATAGAACGCGAAGCGCTGCGCGGGGAAGCGGTGGGCCTCCAGGCGCTGGATCACTGCAGCCGGCAGCTGCGGCAGCGGTGAGAGCGTTCCGAAGCTCCCGTCGCGCAGGTGGCGGCCGGCCCGGCCCACGATCTGGGCCATCTCCGCGGTCTCCAGCGCCCGTGTCTCGCGTCCGTCGAACTTGCTGTCGGCAGCCAGCGCCACGTGCCGCACGTCGAGGTTCAACCCCATGCCGATCGCGTCGGTCGCGACCAGAAAGTCCACCTCGCCCGCCTGGTACATGGCCACCTGCGCGTTGCGCACGCGCGGCGAGAGCGCCCCGAGCACGACCGCTGCGCCGCGGCGGCGGACCTTGATCAGGTCGGCCAGCGCGTACACCTGCTGCAGGCTGAAGGCCACGACCGCGCTGCGCCGCGGCAAGCTGCGGACCGAGGCCTGCCCGACGTAGCGCAGCTGGGAGAGGCGGGGCAAACGCTCGACCTCGAGCCCGGCGATCTGCTCGCGCATCAGGCTCTCCACGGTGTCGGCGCCGAGAAACCAGGTCTCGGCGCGCCCGCGCCAGTGCAACAGCCGATCGGTGAACACGTGACCGCGCTCGAGGTGCGCGACCAGCTGGATCTCGTCCACCGCGAGAAAGTCCACGTGCAGGCCCGGCGGCATCGCTTCGACGGTGCAGATGAAGTAGCGCGGCCGCGCCGGGATGCGCTTCTCCTCGCCGGTGATCAGCGCCACCGCCTGCTCGCCGAGCCGAGAGCTCACACGATCGTAGACCTCGCGCGCGAGCAAGCGCAGAGGCAGGCCCATCATGCCGCTGTCGAACTCGAGCATGCGCTCGATCGCCCGGTGCGTCTTGCCGGTGTTGGTCGGACCGAGCAGCGCAAGAACAGGCGACCGCTTGCGCTGAATCTCTTGCTCGCTATCCACGGCAGGCCGGCAGATCGTAGCAGGCTTTTCACACGCCGGCGGGTCGATCGGTCTCGAGGCCTCTCCCAGTCCGCGAGCGACTCGACTATTCTCTGCGCCTAACATGTGGGTGCGCTCGTTCGCGCTGGGGATCGGCGCAATCTTGCTCGTGGCGTGTGGCTCGGACGCGGACTCTGTCAGCGGTCCACCCGGCGTATTGATGCCGGGATTCGAGCGCAGCAAGCTCGGCAATGGGCTTACGCTGTTAGTCCTCCCGGACCACTCCGTCCCACTCGTGACTGCCACGGTGGTCTTGCACTCCGGTGCATTCGTGGAGGAGGAGGCACAAAGCGGCTACTCGCACCTGCTCGAGCACATGCTGCTCAAGGCCAACGGCCTGCAACCGAATCCCGAAGAGCTCGACGACGAGCTGCGGCGCCGCGGCATCTTGAAGAATGGGCTCACCGGCCGCGATCGGGTCGCGTACTACTACGTCATGCCTGGCAGCGAGCTCGAGGAGGGATTGAAGTTGTTCGCCGCTTCACTGCGTTCGCCACAGTTCGACGAAGCGTCACTCCAAACCGAGATCGACGTCGTGCTTGCCGAGTATGACCGGGCCGAGGCGGATCCGGTGAACGTGCAGTGGCGACGCGCCTCGGAGTTGTTGTTCCCGGGCCACCCGAACCGCGTCAACGCGCTTGGCCGTCGCGACGCGATCGCGGACGCCACGCCCGAGGCGCTCCAGGCGCTGTACGAGACGTACTATGTTCCAAACAACGCCTGCCTGATCCTCATCGGCGATGTCGACACGGACGACGCTCTCGAGCTCACCACACGCTACTTCGGGGATTGGGCGAAGGCGCCCGATCCGTTCCGCACCCAGCCCCTGCCGGAAGATCCGCCGCTGAGCAAGAGTAGCTCCGACCTCCTCGCCGGCGACGTACATCTGTCACAGCTGACCGTGGCGTTTCATGGCCCCGGCACCACGCGCTCGTTCAAGGACTCGGTCGCAGCCGATCTGTTGGCCCAGGTGACGACGCTGAGTGATCACGTATTCCGCACGCTCGTCAGCCCACCGGCGATCGTCGGTGCCTCGTTCTTACACGTCGCCTCACCGCAGGTCGGTGAGCTGCGCATCGAGCTGAGCGTCGGGACGGGTCATGAGACGGAAGCGTTGGATCAACTTCGCTGGTTCGATCGCTTCGACGAGATCACTCCGGAGCAGCTCGACACTGCACGCGATCAGCTCTGGGCCCGGTATCTGCGCGCGAGTGACTCCAGCCTGGACCTGAGCTTGCAGACGGCGAACGACTGGGCGCTGGGGCGGCTCGATCCGGAGCACGACCGAATCGCGACTCTCTACGAGCTCGAGCCCGCGGACCTGCAACGGTTCTGGAGCCGCTATCTCGCGGACCAGCACTCGGTCGCCGTACTTCTCACCAGCTCGGATCACGTCAGCACCGCGCTCGAGGGCCGGCTGAAGCAGGCTGTCTCATGGTGAAGGTCCGCTGCATCCTCGCGTTGGCATGGCTGCTCGGCGCATGTGCCAGCGAGACCGACCCGCTACCGGTGCTCCGCTTCGATCGCCCAGTAGCCGCGTGTTCGAAGCTGGACGAATGCCTCACGCAGAACACCGAGTTTCGCGAGCTGCCAGGCATACACCTGATTCACAAGCGAACGCCCCACGACCCGCTGGTCGCCATCCGCATCATGATCGAACCCGGAGCGGCCCGCACGAGCTCGCGTAGCGTGCACGCCGAGGGCATGTTGCTCGAGCTGATCCGCTGGTGGGGCTCGCAGAGCTTCGGACCCACGTGGACGCACGATCTCGCGGACATCGGCGCGCAGCTCTCGACCGGCGCCGGCGCAGATTACTCACAAGTATCCATGATCCTTCCCCGCGCCCATTTCGAGCGAGGATTCTCGCTGCTCGCCGCCGCAGTGAATCGTCCGCCGATCGAGTCCATCGGAGAGGACGACTTCGAGTCGATCAAGGCCGGATTTGCCGCCCGTGCCCGCGCGCAGGCGGACGATGTCGATACGGCCGCCGCGTGGACCGCCTGGTCGCTGTTCGCTCCCGGGCATCCCTACAGCAGCTCGATGGAGCACCAAAATACGATCGCTCAAGTCATGGTGAGCGACCTCGCCGACGTTCATCAACGACTCCGGACTGGATTTCCGTTGACGGTGATCGTGGTCGGCGATGTTCCGCTCGACGAGGTGGTCGATCAGGTTCAGTCCTCGCTCGAAGCCGAGGTTCGACCTCGCACACCGCCAGCGCCGCCGCAGTTCGTGGCCGATCCACTGCTACGCATGAAGCAAGTCGTGCGACCCGACGCTCCGGCCTCGCACGTGTACGGCCTGTTTCGCGCGCCCCCGCCGGCGACCGACGACTATGCAGCGCTCGAGCTCGGCTTGCGCGTCTTGACGTCTCGCCTGCTTCAGGAGCTGCGCACCAAGCGCGGCATCGTCTACGAGATCCGCGTCGGCGTCTCGAACTACCGCGTCAACTTCGGCTATCTGACGCTATCGACCACCGAGCTCCCAACCGCGATGGCGGCATTTCGAGAGATCCTCCAAGGCATGGTCCGCGACGGCATCGATCCCGCGGAGCTCGACGCAGAACGCGCGCAGCTGCTCACCGAGTCCTACGCATCCGCCCATTCCGTCGACTCACTCAGCTGGCTCCTGGGTGACTGGCAGATGACCTCGGGAGACTGGAAGCTCGCAGCGGCGCACTCGAGACGGGTTCAAGCCGTCGAGGCGAGCGAGGCAACCGAGGCCGTACGGCGCTACGTCGACGACTTGCACTACGGCGTCGCAGGTCCGAAGGGTGATTTCTCCGAGGAACAGATCACTGGCCGGGAGCCCAATCCCTGCATCGCCGAGCCGAACGTCTGCGGGTGCCCCGGCTACGTCCCGTTCGAGGAAAGCTGCAATGGCAAGGATGACGACTGCAATGGTCGGATCGACGAGGACTGGGACTGGATGGCGCCAGTCGACGAACCCGTGAGGCAGGCGTGCGGCGTGTGTTGGATGTTCTTCACGACCGAGAGCTGTCCGGGACACACGGTGTTCGTGTCTTCAGCGATGTTCGACGCGTCGCTCGGCGGGGTTGCGGGAGCGGACGCCAAGTGTGGAGAGCTCGCCGCGAAGGCGGGCCGTTCCGGAACCTGGCGCGCGATCCTCACCGAGGCCAACAAGGCTCTGTCCGGTCGGATCCATATCACCCGACCTGTCTACAACACGCAGAAGGTGCTGGTGGCCAGCCGCGAGTCCGACTTCTTCAACAGCGGCCTGTTGGATACCATCAACCTCGACGAACGCGGAGCTCCGGTGGCAGCGCCCGAGGCCTGGTTCGGACGCGACGCGGATTGCGCGGACTGGACGAGCACGAGCAGGAACGAGCAGGGAAGCACGGTCCTGCTGCCGATCAGGTCTTCGGGCTGGACGGCCGCGAGGTCGTGGGTTCAGTGCGACGTAGAGGCCCGCCTGTACTGCATCGATCAAGACCTCTGAGGCTTCAGAAGATCTTGCAGTAGTTCGGGATGGTCGAGGGGATCCCGCTCTTCCACGGGGATTCGGCGACGCCCCAGGGGTGAGCCTTCATGAACTCCCAGGCCGCGGTCTGCAGCGCCGCCGGTGCCTGGCAGTGGCCGCCGCCGTGGTTGCAGTTCACGACGAAGCCGCCGTGAGTCTTCGAAGCCATGTCGAAGGCCATGCTGGTCTGCGAGAACGTCACGATCACCATGTCGCTCGAGCCACCGTGCATGGTGAAGACCGCCGGCGTGTGTTTGTCCTGCCAGGGCTGGTTGCCGACCGTGCCGCCCGAGTTCGGGGCCACCGCAGCGAGATAGCTCGAGCGCAGCTCCGCCATGCAGCCGGTCTGCAGGCCGCCGGCGCTGCAGCCGGTGGAGTAGATGCGACGCGAGTCGATGCCGTTGTTCTTGACCGCGCACGCCGCGATCAGATCGGCCGCGTTGAAGTCGTTCTTGCCGTGCGCGCCGGTGCCGGAGCAGTCGCCGCCGCCGGAGGACGAGTTGCCGTTGAACGCGGCGATGATGCCGCCGCCGTTGATGATCTCGCTGCGAACCCCGGCCGGGATCGTGCGCATGGCTTCGCTCGCGCTGCCGCCGGTGCCGTGCCAGTAGAAGAGCAGCGCGCCGCCTTTACCCATCGCGCCGGCGGAGATCACGATGCTGCGGTGGCCGGCAGCCATGATGGTGCCGTTTGTCAGCATGGGGCACTCGCCCATGATCGCGGGCAGCGGAGGGCCGTCGCCGGTGGGCGGTGGCGGAGGCGTGGTCCCGCCAGCGGCGCCGCCGGTGCCTGCGGCCATCATGCCGGCCGCACCCGAACCCGCGGGCGGCGGCGTGGTCATCCCCGCCGCGCCAGTCCCAGCTCCGGCAGTGACGGGTCCCCGTCCAGCCATCGGCGTGATTGGGCTGCCGGCGGCACCCCGACCGGCTCCGGCGACGCCGGTTCCAGCCTTTGGCGGCGCAGTGGTACCCGCGGGACCGGACATACCGGCGGATGGTGGGAGCGTTCCGGCGACCGGGGTGCCACCCGCGGTGTTCATCACCGCCGGGCCTCTGGCGCCCTCTTCGCCTCCACATGCGGCGCTCAGGATTAGCAGCGTCCCTGTTATACCGTTTACCCAGGTTTTCCGCATTACCATCCCTGACATCGCAGCCTCCATCCCGTCTGACCCAATAGTGATAATTTCGTACACTGCCCCATACCCGCAGGCAAGGTCGGGGCGGTTTGGGACGCGGCGTGGCCGGTTCGGATACGTCGAATTGTGTCCGCGGCGACGCACGCGTTGCGCCGTGCAGTCCCGCGCTACGCCGCGGGAGCCCGGTCGATCACAACTTGCCGGCCCGGTGCGCGGCCGTGCTGGCCACGAGGAGCAACTCGAGGGGTGAGCGCTCGTCGAACGTGTAGCCGCGGTGTTGCTGCGCGAAGAACGCGACTGCGGCCGGCGCGCCCTGGGCCTGCAACGCGCCCAGCGTGCCGGCAGTCAGCGCGAGCTCGAGGTACTCGCGTGGCAAGCTCGCATCCGTCAGCTGCAAGACGAGCGCGGCTGCGCGATGCATCCCTGCGCTGTCGCGCGCCGCGTTGGCCGCGTAGAGCTCGAACCAGGCGCGAAAGCCGGCCGAGTGGCGTTCGAGACAAAGCTCCGCGCGCAGGTGCTGCCAGATTTCACTCGCCTTGCTCGCCGGCAGGAGCGAGGTCGTCAGCGTCGCAACCTGCTGAAGCGCCGCGTGCAGCTGCGGCTCGGTCTTCGCCGCAACCTCGCAGTCCTTTCGTCGCAGCGCATCCACCGCCGCCGCGAGCTGCTGCGGCACGCGTGGCAGCGGCGTCGGAGGTGGAGTGTCGGTGAGGACTGCGTGCGCCCAAAAGGCCAGGCGCTGCATGCCGCTCGCGATGAAGTGCGGTGACTCGGTCCAGGGCTGCGTGGCGGCGCGCGGTCGCTGATCGAGTATCTCGGGTACTGCGACCGGCGCGCGCAGCATCGTCGCGAGCCCGAGGCGACTGCCCAAGAAACGCGTGAGCGGCGCTCGGTAGCTCAGGTAGGGAAAGAAGTCGGAGTTCGCGGGCACGCTCGAGGTCGAGAACAGTGCTTCCAGGCTGCGCCGATCTCCGATGCGGCGCGCTGCGAGATCTTCGAGGCGCGCGATCCCGACGCGTGCGAGCTCCGCGGCGAGCGCGGGCTCGCTGAAGATCCAGGGGTGAGGTGCGCTGAGCTTGCGATCGGCCGACGCCACGATCATCACGTCGATGTCGTTGGTGCAGTAGACGACGTAGTCCTCGAAGTGTTCGCCGAGCGCCTTGAACACGGAGGCAATGTTGTCGAGGTCGGTCTCATACAATTGCGACCACTGCACCAGGACCCCGCCCGGTTTGATATGGCGCTTCACGTCGCGGTAAAATTCCCGAGAAAACAAGCTGGCGACCCCGCTCACCCAGGGATTGCTCGGCTCGGAGACGACGATGTCGTACTGCGCGCGCTGACCCGAGAGAAACGTCTTGGCATCTTCGATATGCACTCGGCTGCGTGGATCGTCGTAAGCACGCTCGGAGAACCTTCCGAACGCCCTGGCGCCTTCGACCATCGCCGGCTCGATCTCGATCGTGTCCACCACCTCGAGCGGCGTTGCCCCGAGCAGGACGTGTGTGGTCATTCCCGAACCGAAGCCGATGTTGGCCACGCGGCGCGCGTGCGGCACGTGCGCGAGTGAGAAAGCTCCCAGTGCGACCATGGTGAGCTCGTCCGCCTGACTGAACTTGGCGTCGAACGCCGCGGAGGCATCCGGCTTGCCGTTGGTCTTGATCGCCACGACCCCGACGTGCGATCGAATGACATCGATCGTGGCCGTCTTTCCGTCTCGGTGATACACGACCTCATCCTGCGCGCTGATCTCGGCCTGCCGCGTGCGGTACACGCCCCCGGCCATCCGCGCCGGGTCGAGTCGGGCGCCGATCAACACGCCCGCGAACACGCAGCTGACGGCGGCGAAGAGCCCGACCACGCGCCAGCGTTCAGAACGCGCAGCACGCATGGCGAGCAGCGCGAACCCCAACCCCACGTCGACCAGCGCGCCGAGCGCGACCACGCCCTTGACGCCGAGCCACGGCATCACGAGGTGCACCGAGAGCAACACGCCTGCGATCGCACCGCACGTGTTGGCCGAGTACACGCGACCGACGCTCGCTTCGCCGCTGCCGCGCTGGACCAGCACATGGGTGAACAGTGGCAGCGTGGTTCCGGCCACGAAAGTGGTCGGCAACATCACGGCCAGAGCCAGCGCGGCGCTGCCGAGGTTGAACAGCACGTAGCCGTCGTGATCGCGCGGCAGCAGCAATAACAACCGCGACATCCAGTCGAATGTGAAGTTGTAGAGCACGAGCGTGGACAACGCCAACATGCCCATCAGCACCTGCACGTAGCCCGAGACGCGCGCAGGGTCGGTGAGGCGGTCGATGCGGCGCCGGATGTAGAGGCTGCCAAATGCCAGACCGGCGATGAATGCGCTCAGCATCAGCTCGAAGGCCTGCACCGTGGTGCCGAGGACCAGACTGAGCATGCGCACCCAGGCGATCTCGTAGCAGAACGAGGCGAACCCAGTCAGCAGAGCCGCCGTCAAGAACCAGGTCGTGAGGTGAGCCGGAGCGGCGTTGGTGTTCGATGGTGCGGGCTGCACCGTGCTGCGGCTGCGCTGGACGCGAGCGAGCCAGAGCACGCACACGGCGGCCGCGGCGTTGATCATTCCCGCCAAGGTGACCGTGCCCGGCAGGCCGATCGCCGGGATCAACACGAAACCACTGCTCAGCGCACCTGCGACGGCGCCGAGGCTATTCGTGAAATAGAGCGTGGAGAGTGTCGCTCCGGAGCGCGCCGGAGACAGGCGCATCAGCCCCACACTCAACAGCGGAAAGGTCATGCCTAGCAACACGCAGGCCGGGCCGATCAACGCCGCGCACACACTCCACTTGCAAACCAGAATGGCGGCTGCGCTGTCCAACGAAGGCACGAGCGTTTCTTGCAACCAACCTGCGATGGACTCGAAGCTTCGATGGAAGACCAGCGCACACAGCGCGAGGATGGCCTCGATCCAGGCATATGTTCGCAGCGGATCGCGCATGCCGCGCGTCCAGCGACTGGCAGCCCACGCGCCGAGCGCCATGCCACCCATGAAGATCGCGAGCACGAACGTCTGCGCGTACGCCGCGTGACCGAGCACGAGCTTCAGATAGTGAGACCAGACTGACTCGTAGATCAGCCCGGCGAAGCCCGACGCGGTAAACACGCAGTAGAACCCACGCACGAGCCAGGGGTTGGGTGCGCCGGCGGCGAGAGGCCTCGACACTGGCTCGATTATACCATTTCACCTCCAGTCCTAACTGGGGGAACGTCGCATTTTCTCGCCTAGGTAGCGGTGCCCCCTTTATTGCAGCTCTTACATTGGCTACAGCTGAGGCCGGCGAGTCACTGGACTCGCATGGGAGGCCACAGCATGTTGCAGCGCAGCGCGATCGCAGTCGGGCTCGGTGTATTGATGTTGTCCGTGCCAGGTGGGAGCCCGCGAGTCACCGCGGCCGAGACGCAGTTCATTCGGTTGGCGGCGCTCGCGCCGCGCGACTCCGATCTGGTCAAGCGGTTCCTACGCATCGACAAGGCGATGCGCGCCGCGACGAACAACGGGTGGGGGCTTCGGCTGTACGCCGGTGGTGTCGCCGGAGACGAGCCCGATGTCTTGCGCAAGATGAAGGTCGGTCAGATGGATGCATCGAGCATCACCACGACCGGGTTGTCGTCGATCGTGCGCGAAGTCGCCGTGCTCGATACGCCGGGCGTGATCACGAACTACAAGCAGTTCGAAGCCGTGACCACTGCCATGAGGAGCGAGTGGGAGGGCAACTTTGCGAAGGTCGGCTTCAAGCTGGTCGCGTGGGGTGAGACGGGCCAGTACCGTTGGTTCTCGAAGACGGGGATCACCCGGCCGTCGGACCTGAAGAACGTGCGCCCCTGGGTCTGGCCGGCGAGCTATATCCTGAAGGAGATCTACCGCATCGTCGGCTGCAACGGCGTACCGCTCGGCGTGCCCGAGGTCTACGGTGCGCTGCAGACGGGCATGATCGACACCGTGATCACGACCGCGGTCGCGCTGGTTGCGTTGCAGTGGCACGCCAGCTTGAGCCATCAGACCAAGCAGACGTTCGGCGTCCTGGTCAACGCGCTCGTCATGAACGGGGACAAGTACAAAGCACTGCCACCCGAAGTCGCCGCCCTGCTGACGAAGGAAGCGGAAGCCGCCGCGGCCAGCGATCGCGTCGAGACGCGCAAGGCCGACGAGAAGGCGTACGAGAACCTGCTCAAGCGCGGCTACAAGGAGGACGAATTCGCGCCGGCCGGTCGCGCGGAATACCTGGCGATGGAGAAGCAGGTTCGCGAGCACCTGGTCGGTCGCCTGTACCCACCGGAGATGCTCGCGCGAGTGCAGAAGATCGCGAATGACGCAGGCGGTGGCGCAGCGCAGCCAATAGCTGCGAAGCCCGGCAACTAGCGAGCGGAGCGCGTGCGTCGCCGCGGCTTCACCGGCGCAGGTGTGGCTGCGCGCGAGCTCGCCGCGGCCAGCAACAGGTCGACGCAGCGCTGCATCAGCGCCTCGTCGACTGGCTCGTTCGTCATCACCAACCTGACATGAATCGCTCCGCACAACATGTCGAGGAGCAGGAGCGGATCGACCTCGGGCGACAGCTCACCGCGTGCGACCGCCGCCGCGAATAACGCGCGCAGCTCGGCCAGTTGCTTGGTGTGCAGCTCGTACGCCATCTGCGCGAGCTCCGGCTCCGGGTGCTGAAGCAGCCGCAGGCGCATGATCGATTGGCCTTCGTGCGAGCGCATGAACTCGCGGAAGGTGCGCGCCATCTGCAGCAGGTTCGAGCGCAGGTCTCCGCCGCTCGGCGCGACCTTGAACATCTCGATCACCGAGGACAGCGCGGCGCGGATGAGCTCCGCCTTGGTCGGCCACTTGCGATACAGCGTGGTCTTGTTCACGCCGGCGCGCGCGGCCACGGCTTCGATCGACAAGCCACCATAGTCGGAAGACGCAAGCTCCTCGAGGGCTGCGCGCAGGATCTTGCGTTCGCGCAGCTGTTCCTGAGCCAACCGACCGAGGTGGGTAGGTCTGGTCATTACTTGGCCGATATATCATGCAACTTTTTGTTGCGCGACGCCAGGAGCTCGGTATCTTAGCCGGGCTGTCCCGATGACTTTCGCAATACACCGTGACTTTGCGCGCTCGATTACCGGCGCGCTCTTGTGTGGGCTTCTGAGCTCAAAGGCTTCCGCGCTGCAACCGCTGGATACGTTCTTGAAAGCGGCGCGCAGTGCCAGCTACGACAACCGCGAATCCGCCGCGTCGACCAGGCAACGCTCCGCAGAGGCGGATGTGTCGAAAGGTCGGCTGTATCCGGTAGTGAGCGTGACCGGCGCGGCCACTCGCAACCAGTACGAAGTGTCGTTCGCCATGCCGCCCGACTTGGGTGGAACCGGCGAGAACCTGATCATCCAGCCGCAGAACCAGCTGGATGGTGCGCTGACTGTCAGCGTCCCGGTGATCGACGTCGCAGCCTGGCGCCGGATCTCCGCGGCAGACGCGAGCGAGGACGCGGCGCGCGCGTCGCAGGTGTCCACGCAGCAAGACGTCGAGCTCGGCGTGTCGCGGGCGTACTACCTGCTGGTCGGCCAGACAGCGGTGCTCGAGGCTGCCAAGCGCTCGTTGCTCGTGCTCGAGCAGAACCTGAAGCTGGTCAAGGACAAGCAGGAGAGCGGCGTCGCTTCGGAGCTGGACGTGCAGCGCGCGCGCGCCGAGATCGCACGCCAGGAAGGCGACGTGGCGACGGCCGAGTTCGCGGTCGTGAATGCGCGCCGCCAGCTCGCGACGGCGAGCTCGATCGAACCCGAGCCCGTCACCGTGTTCCCTGAAGACGACCTGCATCAGGAGAAGCCGCTGCCGAACTGGATGGCCTATGCCTCCACCAACCCGCGCGTGACCACGGCGCGAGCCCTGCAGCTGGCAGCGGAGAAGGGCACGGAGGCCGCCGAGGCCGCCTGGTACCCGACGATCGCCGCCTCGGCCCAGGAGCGCGTCACCAACGCCAGCAGCTTCTCCGGGCACGACGTCTACTACACGCTGCAAGCCACGCTCAACTGGCGCTTCGACGCCACGCTCTCGCCGACCGAACGCGCCCAGCGCGCGGCCGAGGAAGGCAGCAAGGTGCGCGCAGAGCGGGCGGAGCGTGGTGTGCAAGACGCGATCTACGAGGCCTGGCACCGCGTGCGCGCAGCGATCGAGAAGTCGCGCGCTGCCCGCGTGCAGATCGATGCCAGCGCGCTGGCCTCCGAGCTGGCGCGCGACCGCTACACGATCGGAGCGGCCACGCAGCTCGAGGTCCTGGAGGCGCAGCAGGACGCGTTTCGCGCCGAAGTCGCGCGCGTGCAGGCGGATACCGAGTTGGCGGTGGCGCGCGCAGTGTTGCGCGCCGCGGCTGGATACGCCGGCGAAGGGAGCAGACCTTGAAAGCCCGAAGTCTCACCTGGATCTGGGTCGCAGCTGTCGCCGCAGCCGCTGGCTGCCAGCGCAAGCCTCCGCCCGAGGCCAAGGCCGCCACGCTGCCCCCCGTGCAGGTGGAGAGTGCGTTGATCGACGAGCATCCCGTGCCAAAGACGCTGATCGTGACCGGCACGCTCGAGGCCGATCAGCGCACCGAGCTGGCTGCCAACGCCGCCGGCCGCGTGACGCGCACGTTCGTGGAGCGCGGCGACCACGTGAAGGCAGGCGCCCTGCTGGCGCAACTCGACACGCGCGGCGCTGCGCTGGGCCACGCAGAGGCGGAGGCCAACGCCAAGGCGATCACGGAGCAACTGGAGTCGGTGCGCGCGGAGTGCAAGCGCTACGCGGCGCTGCGCGACAAGGGCGCCATCACGCAGCAGGAGTACGACAGGCAGGCGGTACAGTGCCGCACGCAAGCGTCCTCCGAAGAGGCGGCCCGCGCCCGCTTGGCCGAAGCCGCCCGCGTTATACAAGATGCTGCCATCCGTGCGCCTTTCGCCGGCGTGATTGGCGAGCGCTTCATCAGCGTGGGCGACTATGTTCAACCCAACAGTAAGGTCGTCACCTTACTGGTCGATGACCCGCTCCGCCTGCGCTTGAGCGTGCCTGAGCCGGCAATACCGTACGCGAAGGAAGGCACCGAAGTCCGCTTCAAGGTGCTGTCGATACCCGACCGCGAGTTCACGGCGCGCATCAAGTACGTGGGGCGCGAGGTGCGGCCGACCACGCGCGACCTGATCGACGAGGCAGTCGTGGACAACCGCGAACGGCTGCTCTTGCCCGGCACTTTCGTCACGGCCGAGCTGCCTACCGGCAACGTCAACCAGGCGCTCGTGCCCAAGAACGCCCTGGTCGACGCGGGCGGCGAGCACACGGTGTTCGCGATCGTCGACCAGCGCCTGGAACAGCGCGCTGTCCACACCGGCATGTCGATCGACGATCGCATCGCGGTGTCCGAGGGGCTCAAGAAGGGCGACCGGGTGGTGCTCAACCCCAAGCCCGATCTCAAAGATGGCTCGCCGGTCGTACTGAGGTGATGAGATGCAGTGGCTCGCATCGCTTTGTATCCGGCAACCGGTCCTGACCTGGGTGCTCATGCTGGCCACGGTCGTGGTCGGTGGAGTCGGCTACAGCAAGCTGGGTGTCGATCAGTTCCCCAAGATCGACATTCCGTTCATCCTGGTCACCACCACCTTGCCCGGCGCCGCGCCCGAGGTGGTCGAGACCGGCATCACGGACAAGATCGAGGCCGCGGTCAACACCATCAGCGGCATCGACGAGCTGCGCTCGGCCTCGAGCGACGGCGTGTCTCAGGTGATGATCGCCTTCACGCTCGACAAAGACATCGACGTCGCCGCCCAGGAGGTCCGCGATCACCTGAGCACGGCGATGGCGGAATTGCCGCGCGGCGTCGACCAACCGATCGTCACCAAGGTCGACCCCGACGCCTCGCCGATCCTGCTGGTCACGCTCAAGTCGCCGGGCTCGGCACGCGATGTCACCGAGCTGGCGGACAAGAAGGTGCGCCGCGCACTCGAGAGCATCAACGGCGTCGGTCAGGCCACGATCCTGGGTGGGCGCAAGCGCCAGATCAACGTCTGGCTCGATCCAGTGAAGCTGGCAGCGGCAGGCATGACTGCTGTCGACGTGCAGCGCGCGCTGGGCAACCAGAACCTGACCGTCCCCGGTGGCAACATCGAGACCGGTCCCAGCCGCTTGTCGCTGCGAGTCGAGGGCCGCGTGACATCCGTGCCAGCCATCGAACGCATCGTGGTGCGTGAAGACAAGGGCCATCCCACGCGCGTCGGCGACGTGGCCACGGTCGAAGACGGCGCGGAAGAACTGGCGAGCTATGCCGCGGAGGACGGCGAACCAGCCGTAGTAATCTCGATCCGGAAGCAGTCCGGTCAGAACACGGTCGCCGTGGTCGATGCCATCCGCGATCGGCTGAGCACGATCGAGCAGAGCTTGCCGAAAGGCAGCACCCTGACGGTGGTGCGCGACAACTCGCAGTTCATCCGCACCAGCCTCAATGCGGTGAAAGAGCACCTGGTGCTGGGCGCGATCCTGGCCGCGCTGATCGTGCTCGTGTTCCTGGGCGACGTGCGCAGCACGTTCATCGCCGCGCTGGCCATCCCGATCTCGATCATCGGCACGTTCGCGCTGATGTGGATGATCGGCTTCACGCTGAACATGATCACGCTGCTGGCGCTCGCGCTGGCGGTAGGTATCGTGATCGACGACGCGATCGTGGTGTTGGAGAACATCACGCGCTACGTGCAGGAGAAGCGCCAGAAGCCCTTCGTGGCCGCCGTCTTCGCCACGCGCGACATCGGGCTGGCGGTACTCGCCACCACGCTCTCGCTGCTCGCGGTGTTTCTGCCAGTCGCGTTCATGAGCGGCATCATCGGCCGCTTCTTCCAGAGCTTCGGCCTGACCATGGCGTTCGCCATCACGGTCTCGCTGCTCGTGAGCTTCTCGCTCACGCCGATGCTCGCGGCGCGCATGCTCACGCCGCCTTCCGAGAACGGCTCGAAGCGCACGCGCATGGAGCGCGTGGTCGACGCCTTCTACTTGCCGATCGAGAACCTCTACATCCGCGTGCTGCGCTGGGTCATGCGGCGGCGCTGGGTGATCCTGGTCGCCTCGCTGGCCACGATCGGCTCGTGCTTCCCGGTCGCGAGCGCCGTACCCAAGGGCTTCCAGGCTGAAGACGACCTGGCGGAGTTCGAGGTCTCGATCCGCGCGCCCGAAGGCACGTCGCTGCTCGACACGCGTTTGATCGGCGAGCGCATCGCAGGCGAGATTCGCGCGCTGCCGACCGTCGAGCACACCCTGCTGACCATCGGCGGCGATCCGCAGCAATCGCGCAACCTGGCCAGCGTCTACGTGCGGCTGATCGATCCGCGCAAGCGGGCGCAGAGCCAGACGCAGGTGATGGATCAGGTGCGCCGTGAGATCGTCTCCCGCCAGCGTAAAGATCTCCGCATCCAGGTGTCACTGTCCGCGCTGATCAGCACCGGACAGTCGAGTGCCGCAGTGCAGTACACGATCTACGGCCCGGACCTGGAGAAACTCACGCAGTACACCCAGAAGATCCTGGAACGCTTCCGCAAAGTGCCGGGCGCGGTGGACGTCGACTCGAACCTGATCGTCGGTAACCCCGAAGTGCGGGTGACGGTCGACCGCGAGCGCGCGGCCAACCTCGGCGTGGATCAGGCCACGGTCGCCAACACCCTGCAGCTGCTCGTGGCAGGCCTGAAGGTCTCGACCTATCAAGAGGGTGGCGAGGAGTACGAGATCCGCGCGCGCGCCAGCGCGAGCTACCGCACCGACCCGGGGCTGCTCTCGCTGGTGACCGTGCCGAGCACCCACGGCGGCAGCATCCCGCTCGCCTCGCTGGTCACGCTGCAACGGACGCAAGGTCCGTCGCTGATCAACCGTCTGTCGCGCCAGCGCCAGGTCACGATCACCGCGAACGTCGCGCCCGGTGTCGGCCAAAGCACGGTCTCGGACGCGCTCGCGCAGCTCATCAAAGACGTCCACATGTCGCCCGAGTATCGCGCGGTGCCGGCCGGCCTGACGCGCGAAGGGACGCGCATCATCACCGCCTTCGCGGTGGCGATCGGCTTGACCGCCGTGTTCATGTACCTGGTACTCGCAGCGCAGTTCGCCTCGTGGCTGCACCCGGTCACGATCATGCTGGCGCTACCGCTGACGATTCCATTCGCGTTCATGTCGCTGCTCATGTTCAACCAGGAGCTGTCGATCATGTCCGCGCTGGGCATCATCGTGCTGTTTGGCGTGGTGAAGAAGAACGCGATCCTGCAGGTCGATCACACCAACCACCTGCGGGCGCAGGGCAAGCCGAGGCTCGAAGCGATCCTGGAGGCGAACCGCGATCGGTTGAGGCCGATCCTGATGACCACGCTGGCGTTCGTGGCCGGCATGATCCCGCTGATTTTTTCGCGCGGGATCGGCTCGGGCATGAACCGGTCGATCGCGGGTGTAGTGGTGGGTGGGCAGACGCTGTCGTTGCTGCTGACGTTGCTTGCGACGCCGGTGGCCTACTCGTTCTTCGACGACATCGTGGAGTGGCGCCGGAGGCGGAGGAAGAAGGCGATCGTGGATCGCGGGGAAGAAGAGCTGGCTGCGCTGGAGCACAGGCCTTCGCTGGTTCCCGCCGAGCACTCGGTTGCGGAGTAGACTCGGATCAATGGTGACGCAAGTTCCGGATCGACGGCCCAGCCATAGCGAGCAGTTCGGTAGGTCGCGGCGCCAGAGAGAGTCGAGCTTCGTGAGGATGCCGTAGCGCCAAACGCGATCTCGTGGCGGTTGCTCGCCTGGACGATGTCGCGTTGATGGCTGGGTTGCATCGGTTGGTGCAACAGGATCGCGCCCTCACTGCACGGCTTCTCTTCGGGAACAGGCGTTCTCTTCGATGTTCGAGTACGCGGTCGAAGCACTGCACATGTCGCCTACCGAAGCGGTACGTGCGCTTGCGCGCTGCGAAGGTAGCGAGAGATTTTCCGCTGGTTTTGCAGATGTTGGAGAGAAACGAGCTGCATCTGACCGCGATCAAGCTGCTGGCGCCGCATTTGACGCAAGCCAATCACGTCGATGTCCTCGAACGCGCGCGGACCAAGAGCAAGCGCGAGGTGGAAGCGCTGGTTGCGGAGCTCGCGCCCAAGCCGGATGTACCGAGTGTCGTACGCAAGCTACCTGGAGCTAGACCGTCCGTGTTCGTCTGCGCCGGATGCGGCACGCGAAGCGGCGCCTTGGTCGCGCGACGTCCCGCGCGCCGTGGTTCGCGAGGTGTACGCTCGTGACGGCGGGCAATGTACCTTCGTAAGTCCCGACGGTCGGCGCTGCGGGGCGCGCGATCATCTCGAGCTGCATCACGAGGATCCGTTCGCTCGTGGTGGACTCGAACCTCCTCGTTGGCCCTGACCGCGTGAACGTGTCGTGCGTTACGGCGGTCGTCGGCGATCACTCGCGACTTGGGATGGGGAGTGGGCCCACCTCGATGTCGGCTGCTTTGCGCAACGACTTGGGCGTGCCCTCGAAGTTGAGCGGCGAGGCGACCAGGTGGGTCTCGCCGCGCTCGGGATGCGGCACTTGCGCGGACATCTGTAGGTGTTTGACCTGGGGATCTGCGAAGACTTCGTCCATGCGGTAGATGGGGCCGCACGGGATGCCTGCTTGCTCCAGGCACTCGACCCAGTACGCCGTCGATTGCTCGCGTGTTCGTTGGGCGATCGCGGCGTCGATCGCCTCGCGCTGGCGGCCACGGTTCGAGGTGCCTCGCCACTCCGGGACCTCTAGCCACTCGGGCTTGCCTACTGCTTCGCAGAAGATCTTCCACTGCTTGGGCGAGGATGGGGCGATGTTCACGTGGCCGTCGCTGGTCGGGAAGGTGCCCGTGGGCACGAGCGTTGGGTGGCCGTTGCCGACTTGGCCCGGGACGTCGCCGTCCATCAGGTAGCGGGCTGCCTGAAAGTCGAGCATGAAGATCTGGCTCTCGAGTAGCGAGGTGTGGACCCAGCGCCCGACACCGGTTCGCTCGCGCTCGTACAACGCCATCATGATCGAGAGCGCTAGCAGGTTGCCGGCTGTCATGTCTGCCACGGCGATGCCGACGCGCATCGGGCCGCGCCCGGGTTCGCCGGTGACCGACATCAAGCCGCCCATGCCCTGCGCGATCTGATCGACGCCGGCGCGCTCGGCGTACGGCCCCGATTGCCCGAAGCCGCTGATACTTCCGTAAACCAGCCGCGGGTTGATCTCGCGCAGATCTTCGTAGGCGATCTTCAGGCGGTGCTTCACCTGCACGCGCATGTTCTCGACCAGCACGTCCGCGCCGCGCACGAGCTCGAGCAGTGCCGCGTGGCCCTCGGGGCTCTTGAGGTCGAGCACGACCGCACGCTTGTTGCGATGCAGGTTCTGGTAGTCCGAGCCGCGCCGGCCTTGCGTGACCTCGGGTCGGGTCGCCTCGGGCGGCAGTACGCGAATCACCTCGGCGCCCCAGTCGGCAAGGTGCCGCACGCAGCTCGGTCCGGCGCGAGCCAGCGTCAGGTCGATCACGCTCAAGCCAGTGAGTGGCAGCTTGGTGGTCGTCATCGTCACCGCTCCTGGTGCGGCTCAGCGGCCGCGGAACTCGGGACTTCGCTTCTCCATGAAGGCCCGGCGGCCCTCGCGATAGTCCTCGCTGTCGTAACAACGCTTGACCATCTCCTCGACCTCCGCGAGGTCCGAGCGCTGCGTGTACCGCGAGTACGCTTGCAGCGACGCCTTGACCGCACGGATCGTCAGCGGTGCGTTGTGCGCGATCGAATGCGCGTACTCGGTCACGCTCTGCTCGAGCTGGGCGTCAGCCACCACGAACTCGATCAAGCCGTAGCGCGCAGCTTCGTCGGCGTCCAGCTGCCGCGCGCTGTACAGGATGTCGGCGGTGCGCGCCGGCCCGACCAGCCGCGCCAGGCCCGCCACGCCCGGATAGTCGTAGCCGAGCCCGAGCTTGGCGGCCGGCACGCCGAACTTGGAGCCCGGCGTCGCGAAGCGCACGTCGGCTGCGAGCGCGATCAAGAGTCCGCCACCGATGCAGTAGCCGCGGATCATGGCGATCACCGGCTTGGTGCAGCGGTTGAGCGCGCTATAACCGCGTCCGGATATCGCGCCGTAGCTCTGGCGCTGCTCGGAGCTCGCGCGCTGCTCCTCGAACTCGGAGATGTCCGCGCCCGCGACGAAGGACTTCTCCCCGGCGCCGGTCAGCACCACCACGCGCACCGAGTCGTCCGCCTCGAACGCTTGCATGATGTCGCCGAGGGCCTGCCACATCTCGAGCGAGACGGCGTTGCGGCGCTCGGGGTTGTTGAAGGTCACCCAGCCGATGCCATCCTCGACTCGCGCGGCCATCTTCTTGGTGTTCAGTTGGATCACGCGGCCCTCCTCAGTGTTCGCCCGCGAGCTTGCGATACTCGTCGTCGCGAAAGTCGATGTCGCGGAACAGTCCGCGGTACAGCTGCGCGTGCAGCTGCTTGCTGGTGAAGCCGCGCTCGTCCAGCACGGCCTGTTTGAGCGCCGCGTGGCTAATCCACTCGGCGGACATACGCACGCCGCCATCAGCGGCAGTGTCGAAGACCATCAATTTGGCCTCTCCCTCGGTGTCATTCCACGCGCTCCACTCCGGCTCGCTCCCGGCTCGACCGCGACCCGGCGAACCCGCGTAGGCGTGCTCGGCCCAGTACGACATCATGCTCGACGACAGTGCGCGCCGGCCGGGCGCGTCGGGATCGCCAAGTGGAACAGTCAGACCGCCCGTCGTTCCGAACACGAACGGCAGCTCCACCGAGTGACCTGCACCCACGGCGAGCGAGATGTCCAACGAGCCGATCGTGCCCTGCTCGTCCCAGTCGAAGCGATAGGCGTAGACCTCGCGGTGGCCGGCTTGCCACATCGCATGCGCGACGTCGTCGACCGCGCGCTGCTTCCAGGCCAGCGTGCCGTAGTTAGCGTAGCGCACGTAGTCGCCCGGCGCCTCGCGCAAGGTCTTGCGCCAGCGTGGATCGATGAACTGATAGAGCCTGCGCTCGTCGCGATTGGTACCCGTAATCAGCGGGACCTTGTGGAAGCGCCCCGCTGCGATGGCATCCATCCAGGAGCCGGCGGGCAGGATCGCACCGTCCGCCAAGAGACGCGGCGCCGGGTAGAGCCGCGTCTTTTCCGGGTTGACGATCTCGATCAGCTCGCGCGGCGAGAGGTCGCGGAGCAACTGCGCGATGTCCGCAGGACTCATCGCGTCCTGCAGGGCCTTGGCGCTCGACCTGTCTGCCGCCCTACCCGCGCGCATCAGGCGACGATTCACCACTTCGCGCGCACTGTTCACGCTGCCCGGCTCGGCCTCGTCCGAGTAGTTGCACGCACTGGCCATCGATTCGCAGTGCAGGCCTCCGCTCTGCACGATCGCGCGGTGAAACAAGCCCTCCGCGCGTGGCGAGACCAGGAGCGAATACACGTTCAAGCCACCCGCCGACTCGCCGAACGCGGTGACGTTGCGCGGGTCGCCGCCAAAGGCTGCGATGTTGTCCTGGACCCACTCGAGCCCGCGGATGATGTCGAGCGTGCCCCAGTTGCCGGAACGATCAGCCGGGCTGGCTCCCGGCTCGATCAGCGCGGGGTGCAGGAACCAACCGAACATGCCCAGTCGATAGTTGATGCCGACGACCACCACACGATGGCGCTGCGCGAGCTGACTGCCTTCGTAGGTCGGCGAGGCGTTGTGTCCACCGACGTTGCCGCCGCCGTGGATCCAGTACATCACAGGCAGCGCGTCTCCCGGCGCGGACCCCTCCGGAGCGAACACGTTCAGGTACAGGCAATCCTCGGAGCCGACCAGGCCGTCGCCGTCGTCGTCGGCGAACGGTTGGGCCAGGCTGAGATCCTGGATGCTGGGCGCGCCGTCTCGCAGCGCTTCGAGCTCGCCCTGCCACGGTCCAGGCGGACGCGGCGCCTTCCAGCGCAGCGGGCCGATCGGGGGCGCTGCGTAGGGGATACCGCGCCAGACCAGCGCGCCGTTCTTCGTCACACTTCCGCGCAAGCTTCCTTGGGCAATTTGTCGCAGCGTCTCGTTCATCGCAGACCTCAGGGAATAAGCAGTACCCTACCCACCGCTCGACGGCTCTCGATATACGCGTGCGCGGCTGCCGCTTCGGCCAGGGGAAACTCGCGATCGATCAGCACTCGCAGCTGGCCCTGCCCGACCTCTTCGATCAAGCGCTGCACGGCCTGCCGCACGCGCGGCGTGGTCATCTCCATGCCGAGCGCCAGGCCGTGGATCGATCGGTTGCCCGCGATCAGCGACGAGACATCGACCTTCACGAATTCGCGCGATGAGAAGCCGATGAACGCCACGCGCCCCTTCCAACCCAGCGACGCGATGCTGGCCTCGAGCGAGCGTCCCCCGTTGCCGTCGAGCGCGAGCGCCACGCCCTTGCCGTCGGTGAGCTTCTTGACCGCCTTGGCCACGTCCTCGCTCGACGAATCGATACCGTGGTCCACCCCGAGCGAGCGCACCGCTTCCAACCGCTCGGCGCTCGACGCCGTCGCGATCACGCGCATGCCCGCTCGCTTGGCCAGCTGAATCGCAGCCACACCGACGCCGCTGGCTGCAGACTGGATCAACACCGTGTCGCCCGCCTGCAACTTGCCGTACTCGAACAGGCAGTTGTCCGCGGTGCCGAACGGGATCGGAATCGTCGACGCCACGCGCAGGTCGAGCCCCTCGGGTACGGGCCACGCCGTCGCGGCTCGAACCGCGCGCAGCGACGCGTGAGATCCGTGCGTGCCGGTGGTGACCACCTTCTGTCCCAGGCGAAAGCCCGACGTACCGCGCCCGATCTCGACCACCTCGCCCGCTGCCTGGTAGCCGACCACGTGCGGGTGCGTCGCGAGCGGACCGCGCAGACGATTGACCGTGTCGCCGCCTTCGATGCTGATGGCTTCGACCTTCACCAAGAGGCCGTTGTCCGGGCACACCGGATCAGGCACGTCCTCGTAGCGAAGCACCTCTGGCCCGCCGTTCTCGTAGTAGACCGCTGCTTTCATGCTATCCCCATCTATGTTCCGTGCGGCGGAACGAGAGTTCCGTGCTAGCGTGGACCGGACTCTAGTGCGACGTTCGGGGGAGGGGAAGGCAGTCAGTCATGGAGAGCGTTCGGCTTGCGCTTTCGGTGCTCGAAAACATCGCGGTGACCGGCCCGATCGGGGTCAGCGCGTTGGCCCGCAAACTGAACGAGCCCAAGACGACCGTCCATCGAAGCCTGTTGACGCTGAATGCGGCCGGCTGGATCCGCTCGCTCGACCAGACCGCGGAGCACGGACGTCAGCGATTGTGGACATTGAGTCCCAAGCTGCTGTCACTCGCCCAACGCGCGGGACACCCGCGCCTGCGCGACACTGCCTTGCCCGTGATGGAGGAGCTGCGCAACAAGACGCGCGAGACCATCCACCTGATGGTGCCGCAGGACCGGGTGGTGGTGCTGATCGAGCGCCTCGACTCTCCTCAACCGCTGCGCATCGTGCGACCGCTCGGTGGCCGCAGCCTGTTGCACGTCGCGTCCAACGGCAAAGCCGTGCTCGCCCACCTGAGCGCGAAGGAACAAGACGCCTACCTGGCGCGGCCGCTCAAGGCCAGCACGCCGCACACGATCACGGACAGCAACCTGCTGCGAGCGGAGCTCGAACGCGTGCGCAAGAACGGCTACGCGGTCAGCCTCGGCGAGCTCGACGAAGGCGTGCGCGCGGTCGCGGCGCCGATCCTGGGCGCGAGCGGCACGCCGATCGGTTCGATCTCGATCTCCTGCCCCGCGCAGCGCTTGCCCGATGACCGCGTCGCGCGCTACGGAGCGCTGGTACGCAGCGCAGCCGAGGAGATCAGTCGCCTGGCCAAGGGCTGGCGTTGACGCAACCGCAGGTGTCAGAGTGTAGCGTCGTGCACGACACGTCCCGCCCCTGCCGCGACCTGCTCGCGGCGTTGTATCCTGATCGCGGCAATGACCATTCGGCTGGGCGAAACGCAGACGACGTTCAAAGCGCCAGCGCACCTGATGGACCCGTCGCGTACGGTCTTCGCGTGGTTCACGGATCCGCCGGGCATCTTCATCCAGTTCGCGCGCCGCGCAGCCTTTTCACTGCCGCTCGCACAGTGGGTGGCCGGGCCGATGTGCACCGCTTTGAGCAAGCGGTATCCGGCGCCGGAGCCGATCGTGTTGATCCTGGATCTCACGCTTATGGACGGCCGCGATCCGCAGGTGCGCCCGATCGTCGTGGACGCCTCGCGAGCGTTCGCAGCCCGAACGCGGCGTGCCGTCGTCGTGCCCCCGCAGGATGCGAGCCGCGTCTACCTCGCGTCGGTCTCGGCCGCCTGCTCGCTGGCGCGCCTGTTCGGCCTCGTGGTCTCGGTGGAATCGCTGTCCGACGCGATTCGCTCGCTCAGCCAGGGCTCGCCCGACGCCTGAAGAGTGACGCTTGGACAACGTGACCCACTCGTTGTTCGGCTACGCACTCGGCCGAGCGTTCGACCGCGGCGACTCGCGTTCGCGCGCGCTGCTGGCCAGCAGCGTGGTCGCGAGCAACGTCCCCGACCTGGACTTCGTCACCGGCTTCTTCGCCGAAGACCGCCGGCTCGACTATCTGTTGCAGCACCGCGGCTTCACCCACACGCTGGTATTCGCGCTCGTGCTCGGCGCGATCGCGGGCCTGTGTTGTGCGCTGGCGCTGCGCCTGAAGCCCTCGCGCGATCGGCTCGCGGTATCTGCCTTCGGCGCCGCGGCGGCCCTGCTGCACATCGCCTGTGACTGGTTGAACGACTACGGCGTCCATCCGCTCTACCCGTTCGACGACCACTGGTTCTACGGCGACGCGGTGTTCATCATCGAACCGCTCTGGCTCGCCGCGCTGCTGCCTCTGCCCGCGCTGTTCGCCTGGACCCGCACCGGACGCGTGTTGTCGTTCAGCCTGGGCGTGGGCGTGCTCGGCTTGAGCTGGTTCGTGCTGCCCGCGGGGCGTGCCGCCGCCGTCAGCGCCTTTGAGCTGGCGGCCGTGGCGCTGCAATGGAAGGCTGGACCCCGCGCGTTGCCCGCGCTGGCGGCGAGCGCAGTACTGCTCTCAACGTTCGTCGTCGGCTCACGGATGTCCGACTCGCAGGTGCGCGCAGCCCTGCGAGCCGCCGCCCCCGGCGAACGCGTACTCGACATCGCGAGCAGCCCCACTCCGGCGGATCCGAGCTGCCATCGCGCGCTCGTGGTGTCGCTCGATACCAGCGGCACCTACCGAGTGCGAGTCGCGCGCAGCCAGCTGTTTGGATCTGCCGCCGCGTGCCAGCTGCTGCCTGGACAGCCGACCGCGCCGCTGAAGGCGTCAGACATTTCAGGCTCGGACCGCGTGCGCTTCGAGTCCGTGTTCACTGCCCCGGTCGCGCAGCTCGCCGAGCTGGCTCGCACGCACTGCGATGCCCGGGCGATGCTGCGCTTCCTGCGCGTCCCGTTCTGGCTCGAACGCCGCGACGAAACCGTGCTCGGCGACTTGCGCTACGACCGCGCTCCGACGATCGAGTTCGCGGAGCGCGTATTGACGGGACACTGCGGCAACGTGGAGCGCGGGGTGCCCTGGATCCCGCCGCGCGACGAGCTGCTGCGCTACTTCTTGACGCAGAACGGCTTGATGCCGGGTACGCCCAGCGCCGAGAGGTCGAAGCAGCGATAATCAGCCGGGCAATCGTCCGGCATCGGCGTGCAGTAGACCGTGCAGAAGCCCATCGCCTGACCCGGCTGCTTGGCACAGTACGGCGCTGCGCAGTTGCAGCCGGTGTCGTCCGAGCAGGTCTTCCCGAGGATCGCCGCCTGGTCTTCCTTGCACTCGTCGCCGCCGCCACCGCCTCCGTCAGCTACCGGCTTGGATCCCGAATCGGGTTCCGCCTTGTCGCCGGCGTCCTTCTCGGGCTTGGGCAGACATGCGCCTTGTTTGTAGACCTGATCGCTGTCGCAAGGGTCGTCTGATTCACAACCCGTGAGGCACAGCAACAATGCAAGCACTATCGAACCACGTGACATAGCGAGCTCCCCTGTCAGAATGCGATGGCCAGCCGCGAGAACAGCAACGTCATGTTGTTGTCCGACCACGCACCGTCGGCGTTCCAGTCGAAGAACAGCACACGCGCGACCTCGGTCTTGAGTTGGGCGAATTCGGTGAAGTGAATGTTGAGCCCGACCGCGAGCACGGCCTGGTCGTCGCCGTAGGGCGAGACGAAGTGGTCGTACTCGCCGTACAGGAAGGGCTCGAGCCCCCACCACGGCAGGCGATAGGCCGCGAGCAGGTAGCCGTCGTATTCGTTGTTGTCCGGCTTGGTGACACCGGGCGCCGCATTCACCAGCTGCGGGCGCTTGCCGTCGGTGTAGCGCGTGGCGCGCATGATGCCTTCCGCGCGGATGCGCAGCGCATCCACGTCGAGTGACGCGTCGACGCCCACGCCGGTCTCCGTGCCTTCGACGATGAACTCACGGTCGACCACGAATGGCGCGAAGCTCGTGATGCTCTTGGTGATGTCGTCGATCTGGCCGTAGTAGAACGAGGTGCCGATCGCGAGCGGCAACGGCGCCATCCGGCCCAGCTTCAGGCGGCCACCGAACGACTTGTTCGCGGTGAAGTCGAGCTGCGTGGCCGTACGCCCGTTGCTGACGTAGGCGTCGTAGGACAGCTCCCACGAGCTGAACATGAACGTGCCCGCCAGCGCGACGCCGATCTGGCGCGCGGGGAAGACCTCGGTCGAGACGAAGTGCGGCATCATCAGCGCGATCAGCGTCGGCGTGCCGTGGTCGACGTTCCAGATGCCGTACGGCGTCAGGAACTGTCCAACCTTGATGCTGAACTGCTCCGAGTACGTGTACTGCCCGTAGGCGCGCTCGATGAAGATGCTGCCCCAACGAAACCGGAACGAAGTCGAGGGGCTCGCGACGTCGACGACCTGGGTGTCGGTGCGAACGTACTCACCGCCGAGCGGCGTCGCGAGCGACTCCTCGTCGCCGTGCGGATACGCGGTGAAGCGGATCTCCGCCAACACCTGCCAGGCGGGATCCGGCTGGAAGTGAAAGTACAGATTGAGGTTGCCGAGCGCGAACGTGGTCTCCGACTGGGCCAGACCGCGCAGGAACGAGTGCTCGCCGACCCAGGCCTTGTTGATGCCGAAGTCGGCGAAGCCGTAGACGCGAAAGAGCTCGGGCCCCACGAGCGCCGCGGCGTCGCTCTGATCCTCCGCGTTCAGCTGGTTCTCGATCTGAGCCTGCTCCAGCTGTTGAATGCGTTGCTCCAGCGCCTGGATCGTCGATGGCGAAGCTTCGGAGCTCGGCGCCGGCGAGGCGGCGGCAGGCGCTTCGGTGCCTGCAGCCTCCGGCGGCGGCGGCTCCGGGGTCGGCTCGGCCTGGCCTTCGGCCATGCCACGGTGGAGGAAGCTGCAGAGCAGCAGCGAGAGCGCGCAAGACTGGGTGAGGCGACGAAGTCCTCGATTCATGGTGGGAGTACCCGTCCCGCGTCGATGCGCGCGACCACGCGCACCGCGCTGCTGACCTGGTCGGCAGCCACGTAGCTGATACAGCCCGGCAGAATCTTCACCACATTCGCGATCAACGCGTCGCCCGCGACCGTGCGCGGGGCCTGCATCCCGGAGCGGATCCGCGTGTCGATCCAGAACCGAGCCATTTGGTCCGGAGTGAAGCCCAGCACGGTTTTGTCGAATGCCACGCGCACGGGGCTGCCGTTGGGCTGGTTGATCGGCACGATGTGTTGGCCGCCGGACCAGACCAATCGCTTGCGCAGGAAGATCGCGCGCAGGTCGTCGATACCCAGCTGCGTCTCACCCACGGCGGAGTTCATCACCACGGCCAACTTGAGCGGCGGCTGGGACTGCGCCGAGGGCTGAAAACCCACGATGCCGGCCAACGCCGCCGTCAGCAGCAAGACTACCCCTGTTCGCCTCACGAGCTTCGAAAGCATGAATGACGCAGCGGACAGCGTAACACCCGGACCATCTAACACTCAAAAACATATTATTGACTTACACATGGTGAGAGACGCAGTCACTCACCTTCACCATGGCCACGTGTGCACACACGCACGTCAAACCGCCCAACTCAGACCAAGCGATGCACCGAGCCAAACGCGCTCGAGCTTCAACACGGCTTCACTGGATGCCACTGCGTTCGTCGTCAACGCCAACACTCCGACTTCGAACGCGACCACGACGTGTAGCTGCGACAACACGCGGTAGCGCAAGCCGAGCATGCCGGCCGGGCCTCCCCAGGCATTGTGCGCGCTGTCGGCGGCCAAGCCCGGAGCCGGCGTGAGCGCACTAAAATAGGCCATGCCGAATCGTGCGCCCAAGCCGGCGGAAGGCGTGAAATCACCGAAGCTGACAGCGTAGAGCACACCAGCCAGCAGTGAGATCGTGGTCAGCTGGACGGCCACGGGCTGCTGGCCGACGCTCCCCGACAGCACTGCCCTGCCCAGCTGCCCACCGAGACTGAGCTCGAAGCTGTTCGAGAATCGAGAGGAGAGTCTCAGCCCCAGGCCCGGATACACGAGTGACCCGAGTCACCCGGCGTTCTTCCTGGAAGGCCAGCAGGTCGGTAGCAACAACCACCGCGCATTTGCCGCCCGCGACCTGTGCAAGGACGCCGGGACCCTGCAAGACCGGCATCGATTGCTGCACGGGGTTTGCTCGGAGACCTGCCAGCCTCCCCCGACGAACGGTTGTGCCAAGACCGATGAACGCTGCGCGCAGTCGAGCGACTGCTGCAATTCGGCGAATCTCTGCGTCAACGGCTTCTGCGCGATGGTGGAGCTGCTGTGAGCCCCGCCTTTGCCATCACCTTCTCCAACGCGGCGAGCCAACGCTGGTAGTAGTGCCAGCTCGGGTCGTTCAGCGCGTGGCTCGCTTCCCAGGCACCGATCTCTGCGATCAGCTCCTGCCGAAAGTCTTCCCACTCGAAATAGCCTTCTTTGGAGAGCGCCAGCGCGATCCCGAACGCTCGGCGCTCCCACTCACTCGCGAAGTGTAACGCACCGTCGCAGCGAGGCGGTGCATCGGGTTCGCCCAGCATGCTGGTGGCTGCGTAGTGTTCGAAGCGTGTCTGCACGATCGGCTCCTGGTCACGGCGGCGGCGGGGACGGAACCCTGGCCACACCCATCATCGCTTCGGGTGTGATCAGCGCCGCGAGTTGTTCTTCGCTCAAGTGATCCGTGCCTGCCGGTCGTTCCGGCAGCACGAACCAGCGGATCTGCGCGCTGCTATCCCAGACGCGCACCTCGACCTTGGGGTCGAGCTCGAGTCCGAACTCCGCCAACACCTTGCGCGGCTCGCGTACGGCACGCGCGCGAAACGTCGGATCCTTGAACCAGTACGGAGGAAGGCCCAACGTCGGCCACGGATAGCACGAGCACAGCGTGCAGACGATCAAGTTGTGCACCGCCGCAGTGTTCTCGACGATCTTCATGTGCTCACCTTCGGCGCCTGCCATGCCGGCAGGAAAAGGGAGCTCGGCGATCGCAGCCGGCGTGTCTTCGAGCAAGCGCTTCTTGAACGCGGGATCGAGCCAGGCGCGCGCCACGAGCTTCGCGCCATTGAAAGGTCCCATCTGGGTCTCGAAGAAGCCGAGCACGCTGTCGACCGTGTCCGTGCCGATCACGCCCTTCTCGATCAGCAAGTCTTCGAGCGCCTTCACCTTGGCAGCACTCTCGGCCTCGCGCGCATCCGCATACTTGAAGCGCTCACTCATGTCGCCTGCTCCTCCGGTAGTACGTAGGCTTCGAACAAATCTGCGTAGAGAATCGCGCCGCCTTCCGCGGTGTCGCCCCAGATGGCTTTGGGCTCGAACTTGACGCAGTACACCGGCATCGGCTCTCCAATACCGTCGTCAGGACCCGTCGAGAAGAAGTACGCGTAGGCACCGTCGTAGACGTGCGCGACCTCCCCGACCTTGCCGCGCAGATAGCCGGGCAAGCGCGTGTGCTCCACCGGCCGCACGTCTTTCACGAGCACGCGATCTCCGACCGCGAACTTCGGCGCTGCGGCGGCGCGCTTCGGCGAGTCGCCTTCGCGCAAGTACCGCAGCACCTGCGCGTCGATCTCGGGCTGGGGCTTGCTCGACTTCGCGGGCGGCTGTCCATTCAGGTATGCCGCGGTGCGCGAATCGAGCGCGGCGCCGTCCACGTAACCCTTGGCCACGAAGAACGACGAGATGCCGCCCAACCACTTCTCGAAGTAGCGATACTTGAAGTAGTCGAACGGGTTCATCCCCTCCGCGCCAGTGCGAAGATGGCCCCAGGTCCAATCGTCTTTGAACGCAGTCGGAACCGCGTCGATGTCGTAGTCGGGCAGCGCGTCTTTCAGGGTCTGACTGAGCGCCATCATCGCCACGTGGATGCCGAAGATCCGCTTCTCCCAGGCTTCCACGAACGGGCGCGTCTCGACGCTGACGGGTCCCAAGTTCTCAATCCCGCCGAGGTTGTGCTGAAGCTTCATGCGACGCTCCGTGGTTCGGCTGCAGGCGCCGCGGCCGGCGCTTTGATCATCGCCGTGCCCCACAGCTCCGAGGCGTACCCGAACAAGGCACCGAGGATCATCGCGGCCGCCGCGACGAGCCCGGGGTTCGTCAAACCGGCATGTGAGATTGGAACGCCGGTGCCGACCATGGTTGCGACCGTCGACGCGAAGCCCCACACCACGGCGGGCGTGGGTGCAAAGCTCGGGAGCTTGCTGGCCTGCACCATCGCCGCGCTGCCCACGCCGACGCACAACGCGAGGAACGGCTTGCTGTCCGGGACGAGCAAGCTCGCGAGCAGGCTGGCGGATGCGATGACGACGCCGAGCAGGTTACAGGCGATCGACTGCTTGAGGCCCGTCACTCCACCGCCGAGGATGAAGAACGAAGCCCAGGCGATGAACGTCACGAACACCGGTAGCGGTAGGATCGTCGCTGTGAGGTACGTGTCGAGCGCGCCGAGCGCGCCGATACTCAAACTCATGGCATCGACTTTTTTCATGGCGGGAGGCCTCCTTCCAGGAACGAACTCTTGAAACACGCATCGAACGCGCGCGAGAGCGCGGCCCGATCGAGTGACTTGCCGATGAAGACCAGCTGATTGCTGCGCTTCTCGCCAGGCCGCCAGGGCAAGCCGGGTCGCCCTTCCAGCAGCATGTGGACGCCGTGCACGACGAAACGCCGGCGCTCGTCATTCACGTTCAGCACGCCCTTGATCCGGTACAGGTCCGCCCCGCGTTCCTGGCCGAGTTGTACCAGCCAGCGGCTCAAGCGCGCGTCATCGATCACGCCGTCGCGGCGCAAGCAGACCGAGGTCACGCTGGCATCGTGTTCGTGCTCGACGTCCTCGAGCAGCCGTGGATCCACTTCGAGCGCGCGACTCAAGTCGAACGCGCGCAGGCCGAGGACCTGGTCCAGCGGCAGCTCACAGCGGTGTGTGCGCAGGATGCGCGCGAGCGGGTTCGAGCGCCGGATGCGCTGTGTGAGCAGCTCGAGCTCCGACTCTCCGACCAGATCGATCTTGTTGAGCAGCAACACGTCGGCAAACGCGATCTGCTCGCGCGCTTCCTCGGCGTCCCAGTGCAGGAGGATGTGGCGCGCATCGACGACGGTGACGATCGCATCCAGCCGAACCCTGCGCCGGATCGAATCATCCAGAGAAAACGACTGAATGATCGGTGCCGGATCGGCCAGGCCCGTGGTCTCGATCAGGATGTGATCGACCTCGTCGGAGCGCTGCAAGATGCGATCGATCGCCTGGATCAAGTCATTGCGCACGGTGCAACAGATGCAGCCGTTGTTCATCTCGACGATCTCGTCTTCGGTTGCGACGACCAGTTGATGGTCGATGCCAATCTCGCCGAACTCGTTGATGATGACCGCGAGCCGCTGCCCGTGCTGCTCGGTGAGGATCCGGTTCAGCAGCGTGGTCTTGCCCGCCCCCAAGAAGCCGGTGAGCACTGTGACGGGAATCAACTCGAGCATGGGCAGCCTCCGATGCGAGCACTACCAACTTCACATGCTTCGAATACACAGCGATGTCTTCAGTGTTTCATCCGATGTCAGTCGTTGACAGCGGATCGCGGAAGTGCGATCGCCAGACCGATACATGTCTCGTGCAAAGGAGACGCGCGTCATGAAGAACTCTTGGTATTCGTCGAAGGCGCTCCCGACGTTCCGCGCGGCGCCTTGTCTGGCTGGTCTGCTCGCGATTGTCGCCGGCTGCGGCAGCGATGATGCCGATGGGGAAGACAAAACGATCGATGTTTCGCGCGAGGCACTCGAGCACCGCGCCTACGTGGTGTCCGAACTGTCCGACGATCTCTTCATCGTCGACCTCAAGACCATGAAGAAGGTGGGTCAAGTCGACACGAACGTCGGCTCCGGCGTCAACGGAAACCACATGGCGATGCTGTCGAAAGACGGTACCAAGCTCTTCATTACGGCGACCAACCACGACTCCATCGCCGTCGTCGATACTATTGCGCAGCGCGTGGTCGACACGATCAAGATCGGCCCGCACAACACGCACTCGAGCGCGTGTTTCGGTTGCGGGCCGGGCGGCCGAGACGAGCTCTGGGTCGTCAACGAAGGTGGCGAGGAACACGCCGGCTCGATCTCGATCATCGACATGAAGCTCGACCGCGAAGTCGAGAAGATCGAGCACCCGTCCTTCGTCGTGCCGCACAACGTTCGCTTCTCCGGCCACAAAGCCTACGTGCCGAGCATCGGCGGCAACCAGATCTCGGTCGTCGACAGGGGCAGCTACGAGGTGACCGATGTCCTCCTGCTCCGGGGCGAGACCAAGGCCGGGGCATGCAGCGCGGACCCGTGCGGCTACGCCGATGCTCAGATCGACGGCAACGGTGTGCTGTTTGCCGCACACATCGAATCCGGCATCGTGATTGCGTACGACACGCGCGAAGAGAAGCGTGTGGCGGACATTCCGATGGGCTTCCAGCCCTGGTCCGTGTTCGTCGACCAGCTCAGCAACGACTTCGACACGCACTTGATGCCCAACTGGGGCGACTCGACCGTGTCGATCATGGATCGCAAGCGACTGGCTGAGATCAATCGCAGCCGAGAAGGCGACGTGGAGTCGTACGGCATCAACTACAGTCCGCGCGCTCCTGGCGAGGCATTCGTGCTCAATCGCATCAAGGAAGCCGTCGCAGTCATCGATCGCGAGTCGGGTGATCTCATCGAGCGCATCGACGTCGGAGGTACGACCGAAACCGCAGCGACGACCCAAGACGGAAGGTACCTGCTCCTGCCGATCTCGAGCGCGAACGCGTTCGCGGTCTACGACGTCGAGACGCACAACGAGGTCCAGCGCTTCGAGGGCGTCGGGAAGTATCCCTGGTCGGTCACGACGATGGGAGGACAGAACTACTGCCATTGAGGCTGACATGGTGCCGCCGGCTTGCGCTTCTGTGCCTGGGCCTGGCGTTCCCAGCGGCGGCTGCGGCTCACGCCGGCAGCGCCAAGATCGAGCGCGTCGCAGCCGTGGACGGCGACGGCGCGCTTCTGTTCGAAAGGAACAATGGCAACTCTTCGAGCTCCATCGTCACGGTCCAGATCACACGCCCATGGACGCCGGCGCGCCCGCGAGTGTGGTGGCGGATGCCAGCGACGAGACGCGCTCCCCGGCCACTGGCTGCAACAGCGGTGGCCCGGCGGCAGGACCTTCACCGGCGGCACTCGCATGCTGCCTCGGCTTGGGCCTCTTCGCGTGCACGCGGACGCGACGGGGCTCGAGTTCATCCGTGCAGTTCATGCCCGGAGGGCATCGCCCAACGCCTTCGCCGCGTGTTCCACGAACAGCGTCGCGGCTCGCGAGCTCGGGCCCGGCAACTGGACGAGCTGCACCGGGACGGGTTCGGCCTCGTACGACGGAAGCATCCTCTGGAGCTCGCCCGCAGCCAGCTGCGCCGCGACCTGGTAGGAGTAGACGCGCACGATCCCGATGCCGCTGACGGCTGCAGCGATGGCCGCAGCCGCCGTGTTGACCGTGAGGCGGGGACGCACGTTGACGCGGCGGCGGCCCGGGAAGCTCCAGCGATCGGCGATGGCGCTGGTCGCGGTGAACGAGATGCAGGCGTGTGCGGCGAGCGCAGCCGGATTCCTCGGCGTTCCGTGCGCGCGCAGGTAGCTCGGGCTGGCACAGATAAGTGTGCGAACCTGGCCGATGCGGCGCGCGCGCAGCGTGGAGTCGCGCAGGGCGCCGATGCGCACGCCGACGTCGATGCCCTCGTCGGCGAGCGAGACCACGCGGTCGACGAGCAACATGCCCACCTCGAGCTCGGCATGGCGCTCGAGGAAGCTCGCGACGGCCGGGATGACGTGCAACTGGCCGAAGAGGATCGGCGCGGTCAGGCTCAGCCTGCCGCTCACAGCTGCCGACTGCTCGACCGGCGCTTCCAGGCGCTCGAGCTCGGCCAGCGCGCCCTCCGCCCTTCGCAGATAACGCCGCCCTGCATCGCTGAGCGACACCGCGCGCGTGGTGCGGTGAAACAGCCGCATCCCCACGCGCCCCTCGAGCGCGGCGATCGCCCGGGTCACGGCCTGCGGCGAGCGCCGGTACTGCTCGGCGGCGCGCACGAAGCTGCCGTGCCGCGCCACCGCGACGAACAACTGCCACTCGTCGAGCCGATCCATCATTCCAAATTACGGAATAATGTCTGCTGAAGCAATCCATTATCACGCGCAAGCTCGCGACCCATAGTGCTCTGCATCAGCGCGGCACGACGCCGCCGCTCGAAACCAAGCGAGATCACCATGACTGCCATCGTTGCCATCGACCCCGCGCACGCCAGCCCCAAGAGCGCCGAGCTGCTCGCCGGCGTGAAGCGCATGTTGGGCGCGACGCCGAACATGTTCCGCGTCGCAGCCCACGCACCATCCGTGCTCGAGAGCATGGCGGCGCAGTTCGCCGCTGCCGCGCACGGCAGCCTGAACGCGAAGGCCCGCGAAGCCATCGCCCTGACCGTCGCCGAGTGGAACGGCTGCGACTACTGCCTGTCGGCGCACAGCGTCTTCGCCAAGGGCGCCGGCCTGTCCGCCGAGGACCAGCTGAAGGCGCGCCAGGGCAGCGCCGCGGATCCGAAGCTGGCGGTGCTCGTGGGCCTGGCGCACGCGATCGTCGAGGGCCGCGGCCGCGTGCCGGAGTCGACGCTGGCGGCTGCACGCGCCGCCGGGATCAGCGACGCCGAGCTCCTCGAGGTGGTCGCGAACGTCGCACTGAACGTATTCACGAACTACTTCAACCTGCTGGCGGGTACGGAGATCGACTTCCCCCTGGTCGAACACCGATGTGAGGCACACTAGTGTCCTGAATCGGAAGTCCGCGAGGGAAGCGGGCCGTGCGCTTTCAATGACAGCTTCGGGCTCGCCGCATAAGCGCATTCACCGCTTTCGCTGCGGCTCGCGAACAGCCTGTAGCAGGCTCCCGACGAGCGAAGCGCGAGGGCAAGTTTGGGGGCCAGGGCGTCCACCTTTTCTCGCCCTTGGACGTGGGCAGGGGTCACGGAATCGGGCAAGGGCAAGGGCAGGTTTAAGGGTACGGGCAGGTTTAAGGGTACGGGTGGGCGGCATGGGAATGGAGGCGCTTGAGCGCCGGAGCCGCTGATCCAAGGCGCTCGCCACGAGCTAGAGATAGTCGTGCACATGTCAGCCAAGCTAGTCCGAACCTGCGAGCGCCAAGCCAACGCGCCCATCTCCGTGCCTCAACCCATATCCTTAAACCTGCCCGTGCCCTTGCCCTTTTCCGTGACCCACGCCCCCGATCCAAGGGCATGAAATGGTGGACGCCCTGGCCCCCAAACTTGCCCTTTCTGCTGCGTTAGTCCGTCGCTGCTACAGGCTGTTCGCGAGCCGCAACGAAAGCGGCGACTTCGCTTACGCGGCGAGCCCGAAGCTGTCGCTGAAACGTAGCGCCCGCTTCCGTCGCCGGATCTCCGACGCAGGACACTAGTTTACGTCGACCACTGCGGACGCCGACTCGGACAGCAACCGCTGCACGATCGGACCGAACTCCTCGATCGAGAACGGCTTCAGGATGATCTCGCGCACCCCCAGCGCGCGGGCTTGCTCGAGATCAGCCTGTCGCGCGTAGCCGGTGACCAGCGCGATCGCGACGTCCGGCCGCATGCGGAACAGCTGCTCAGCCACTTCGATCCCGGTCATCTCGGGCATGCTGTAGTCGGTGATGACGAGGTCGAAGCGCTTCGGGTCGACGCGAAACGCCGCGAGCGCGTCCGCGGGCCGCGTGTAGGCATCGACGCGATAGCCCAGGCGTTGCAGGTGCACGACGGCCAGCTTCGCCAGCGACGCTTCGTCGTCGATGAACAGGATCTGCTGGCCCGTGCCCAGGGGCGCAGCGACCGCCGTGGTGGCGCTGCGCACGGGCGAGGCCGCATCGGCGCTCGCCGGCAAGTACACGTGAAACGTCGAGCCGCGTCCGGGCTCACTGTCGACGACGATGGCTCCGCCGTGGTTGCGCACGATGCCGTGCACGACCGACAGGCCGAGCCCGGTGCCCGCCCCGGCACCCTTGGTCGTGAAGAACGGCTCGAAGATGCGAGCGCGCGTGGCCGCGTCCATGCCGCTACCGGTGTCGCTGACCGACAGACGGAGGTGCGGGCCAGCCTGCAGCTCGGGCTGGGTTTGGTTCAAGTTCGAGTCCACTCGACAGTGCTCGAGTCGGATGTCGATGCGTCCCGGCTGGCCCTGCATCGCGTGCCAGGCGTTGGTCGCCAGGTTCAGCACGATCTGATGGATCAGCGACGCATCGCCGAGGATGGCAGGCAGCGCTGACCCCAGGTGCAAGTTGAGCTCGACACCTGCCGGCAGCGTCGGCCGCATGAGCCGCACCGCTTCCTCCACGACGGGTTGCAACTGAATGGGCTCGCGCGGTCGCTCCTGAGGACGCGTGAAGCTGAGCAAGCGCTGCACCAGCTCCTTGGCGCGCTGGCCGGCGGCTCGGATTTCGTCGACGCTCTCCGCGGCGGCGTGGCCGTCCTCGAGATCCATTCGCACGAGCTCGGCGTGACCGAGGATCGCACCCAACAGGTTGTTGAAGTCGTGCGCGATACCACCGGCCAGCCTGCCCAACGCCTCGAGCTTTTGAGACTGGCGCAACTGCCACTCCAGATCCTGGCGCGCGACGTCGGCGAGCTTGCGCTCCGTGACATCCTCCGCCAGACCCGCGATGCGGTACACGGCGCCGTTCGAATCGTAGATCGGGAAGGCGCGCGCGCGGATGTTGCGTACGGAGCCATCCGGCCAGAGGACGCGAAACTCCTCGTCGAACGAACTGCCGGACATGATCGGCTTCATCTGTCGCAGCACGTAGTCGCGGTCATCGGCATGGATCGCGTCGAGGAAGCTGAGCGGGTTGTCGTACACGCTCTGGCACGTGCGCTTCCAGACGCGCTCGTACGCAGGGCTGATGTAGAGCATCTGATAGGTCTGCGCGTCGCGAACCCAGAACACCTCGCCCAACACCGAAGCCAGTTGCCGAAACTTCTCCTCGCTCTCCCGCAGCTGGGCGTCGGTCTGGAGGAGCTCCCGCGTGCGCTTCTCGACCTCGCGGTCGAGCTTGAGCGCGAGCTCGTGACGCATCTTGGCCAGCGCGAGGTGCGAGCGCACCCGAGCCGACAACTCGCGCGCGCTGAACGGTTTCACCAGGTAGTCGTCCGCGCCGGCCTCCAGGCCGCCGATCGCAGCCTCCTGGCCGGCTCGCGCAGACAGCAAGATCACCGCGATGTGCTGGGTCGCGGGATCGGAACGCACCGCGCGCAGCAACTCCATACCATCCAGGTCGGGCATCATCAGATCCGTCAGGATCAGATCGGGCTTCGTCACACGCATCGACGCCAGTGCCTGCGCCCCATCCGCGAGCGCGGTGACCTCGTAATGCTCGGCGAGGAGCCGGCGCACGTACTCGCGCAGATCGTCGTTGTCCTCGACCCACAGGATGCGACCGCGTTCAGCCGAGCCGGGTCTCGCGCTGGCAAGCGTGTCGTCTGCAGCGCTGGTGTGGCTGTCACCGGGAAGCCACGCCAGCTGCTGCTGAACATGGCGCGATCCCGACCGGCGTTGGCGCGCGGGCACGACCTGCTCGGCGGGCAAGTGAGCGCTGCCGCTGCGCAGCGTCGCGACGAAGCTGCTGCCCTTGCCCTCCTCGCTCGACACGCGCAACGAACCGCCGTGCAGGCGCATGATGTCCTGCACCAGCGCCAGACCGATGCCGCTGCCTTCCTGCGAACGGGCCCGGGCACCCCGCACGCGATGGAAGCGCTCGAACAGGTGCGGCAGTTCACCCGCGGGGATACCGACGCCCGTATCCACGACCTCGAGCTCGACGCCCTGCGGGACCTCGCGCAGCGTGACGCGGACCTGCCCCGCGAAGGTGTGCTTGAACGCGTTACTGAGCAAGTTGGACACGACTTGCTCCCACATCTCGCGATCCACGAACACAGGTTCCGGCAACAGCGGCGAGTCGACGATCAGCTCGAGCTCCGCCCGCTCGAATGCGCTCCGGAACATGCCGGCGAGCTCCGCCGTGAAGATCCCGAGCTCGGTGCCCTCGAACGTGGCCTGTGCTCGGCCGGCATCGAAGCTCGAGAAGTCGAGCAACGCATTGACGATCTTGAGCAAGCGCAACGCGTTGCGGTGCGCGGTCTCGAGCCGAGTGCGCTGCTCCGCGGGCATGCTGTGGTCGGCAAGCGCGTCTTCCAGCGGACCGATCAGCAGCGTGATCGGGGTGCGAAACTCGTGACTGACGTTGGAGAAGAAGACCGACTTCGCGCGATCGAGGTTCGCCAGCGCCTCGGCTCGCTGGCGCTGCGTGTCGCGGGCCAACGCGCTCGCCAGCACGTTGCTGATCGTGCTGCCCAGCAAGGCCTGGAAATTGGTGTAGGCCTCGTTGGCCGGCAGGCGCGTGCTCATGCCCGTGACGAGCAACACGGACATCTTGTGATCGTGCGCGTCGCCTAGCGGCAAGACGGCCTGAATTCGCGCCGATTCGATCGGCTCCGGGTAGGGACCGCAGATCAAGTCAGGAAACCGCCTGCGAACGTCGTCGAGCTGGAGGCTCTCGCCGCCGGCCAGCACGCGCGCGAACGGCCAGCCCTCGTCGGACGCGAGATCCACCGTCAGCGGGCTCGCCGGACCCCCCGGTGCGAGCCGCGTGTGTGCCACGAGTCGGGCGCCTCGCTGGTCTTCGTCCAGCCGGTACAGCAGCGCGAATGGCACGTCGTACTCCGCCGTGGCGAGCCCGCGAGCGCAGCGCGCGAACGCGTCCTCGAGCGTGTCTGCCTCGAGGCCGCCGCTGCTCAGCTCGAGCAGCGTGCGCGTGCGGCGTTCGCTGAGCACCCGGGTGGTGGTCTCGGTAGGGGCGACGAACATGCCGACGATGGCTCCGGCCCCATCCCGCACCGGGCTGTATGAGTAGGTGAAGAACGCTTCCTCCGCCGCGAGGATGCCCCGCGAGGCGAAGAGGCGCTGATCCTCCACCAGCGCGGTCTCGCCGGCGAGCGCGCTACGAAACTGCGCGCCGATCAGCTCGAACGCTTGAACCCACTGGACCGCGAAGTTCTGCCCGAGCGTGCTGGTTTGCATCAACCCGAGCAGCGGCTTGAAGCTGTCGTTGTAGATCTGGATGTGCTCCGGCCCCCAGATCAGCATCAACGCCAGGGTCGAGTTCAACATCAGGTCGACGGCGGCACGCAGCGTCGGTGGCCACGACTGGATCGGGCCGAGCGGGTTGCTGGCCCAGTCGAAGGCGCGCACGAGCTCGCCCATCTCACCGCCGCCGACGATCAAGGCTTCGGCCCGCGCCTGGATTGCTTGGCGCACCTCGGGCGGGATCGGGATGACACCGCTCCCGCGAGGCTTGCGATCTTCGATCAACCCTCGGAAGAACCGGGGAAGCATGAGCCACCTGACCCTTGGCTGGGATTTTGGGCCTTGGCGCTACCAGCCGCCAAGCTCCTTACACGAGATCCTCGCGCTTTTCTGGCCTCAAATACCCCGAACGGGTCGTTCGCACACATTTGCGTCCCCGCCCACGAAAAGCAGCCGTGACACGAGCTCGGGACTCACATCCCGGCGTAGCTGCTTTAGGCGAGCGCTCAGCGCCGCAGTGCGTCGATCGCCCGGGCGCGCGCCTGCTTGCTGAGCGCGCGCAATCGGGCCGGCGGCATGGCGTGGACGTCGTTCGCGGGCAGCGAGAGCCGCGCGATGGCGAGATCTTTTTCGGTTCGGCTGAGCCCCTGCAGATCCGCCCGGAAGCGAGCGCGCGACAGCGATGGATCGAGCCGGTCGTTATGACACATCGAACAGGCCTCGATCAGCACGGCCTCGCCGGAGAGGCCTGGTTCGGTCATGACGCCCATGGCTGCAAGGCGCGCTGGATCGTCCGGAAACACATCGCGCAGGTCGGGCAGCTCCTCGCGGGCCAAGTCGCCCGCGAGGTAGGCCTGGTAGGCCAGGGTCAGACGCTCGAGCTTCGCTGGATCGGTGACCTTGACGTCGTGGTAGGGCAGCGGGATCGACTCGCCGCGCTGTGCGCGCTCGTAGGCGGCGCGCCAGGTGGGGCTCGTACCGGGAATGCTGTTGTCGAAGGGCTGATTGCCGCCGCTCTGCGCTGCGCTGTCTCGCACCTCTCGCTCGATGACTGCCGAGTCGAAGACGTTGGGTTGGTCGTGGTTGCGCGAGCCGACCAGGAGCTGCAGGCCGCCAGGGGCCGAGTACTCGACTTCTTCGCGGGGTAGCCCAGCCACGCTCTCGTCCCCCTTGGCTGCGGTGTAGTCGTCGACCAGCGCCTTGCCGCCGTCCGTGTTCTTGTAGAACCAGTGGGTCCAGGGCGAGTCGAACTCCTGCATGCGCAGCAGCTTGGGCGTGTTCGGTCCGCCCGGCTGGTGGCAGGTCGCGCAATCGAGCACCGTGTTAGCGAGCGATGGTTCGTCGTAGAGCGTGACGTCTTGCCAATCCGTCTCGGCTGCTTCGGTGAGCAAGTCCCCGGGCGTGCAGCCTCCGGGCGCCTGGTTGCAGGGCTGCTGGAAGTGAAGCAGGTAGAAACGGAACTCGCTGCCCCGCCGATCGAGCACCGCGATCTCTGCGAACTGATCGCCACGATTGAAGCTCAGGGCGACGAATTCGATGTTCGCGGGCATCACGCCCAGCCGATAGAAGATCACGCGCGGGTTGATCGCGGACACCGATCGCGCGCTCAGCGAGGTCGTGTGGCCGGTCAACGCGGCGCCGCTGACCCCCGCGATGCCACTCGGACCGAGCCTCAACGCCGCCTGCAGGTCCAGCGCGCTGCCGATGGAGAGTTGCTCGGGGCCGCAGAAGAGGTCGCGGACGAGGTCGTCTCCAGCCGTGGAACAGACGCGCTCGAGCTGTGCTGCGCCGGTCGGCAAGCCCTCGAACGGGTCGCCCCAGTCGCCGTAGGCGATCGGTGGCGCATCCGTATGCGATTTGCGCGCGCGAGGTTCAGCGTCCGTCTCGGCGCTGCAGCTGGCGATCAGCGCGGACAGCCCGAGGGCCAGGTAGGCTTGCTTCTTCATGACCACTGATCGCACCGATACGACGAATCGGCGCAGCTCGCCACGGCTTGGGCTGCCAACGAACAGGCGATTGCTGCCCACTCGTGAAGCCAGATTCATGCAGCCGTAAGCTGCGCTTACGCTCGATCGCTTAGTTGGTTCACTGGCCTCGACGGCGAGATCTACCTCGTCGCCGGTGGCGCGCCGACGGGCGGCCTGACCAGCGCGGCCAACAACGAGATGGGCACGCTGTACCGCATCGATCCGATGTGAACGCGATGCTCACGGCGCACGCTGTGTTTGCGCAGCGTGCGTCGTGGCCGCGCGGTACTCGGCGGGCGTGAGCTTGGCCCAGCGCCGAAACGCGCGATGAAACGCCGTCGGGTCCGAGAAGCCGAGCTCGTGCGCGACGCCCTGCAACGTGTGGGCCGGATTGCGCAGCAGCGAGCAAGCGCTGGCATGCAGCACCGACTGCGTGAGCTCTCGGTACGACGTGCCTTCCTCTTCGAGCCGGCGACGTAGCGAGCGCACGCTGAGGCCCAGCTCGCGCGCAGCCTGCTTCATGTCGGGGAGCGCCGAGACTCGCCGGCCGCACATCAGCGCACGGATCCGCTCGGTGCAGCTGAGCGGGCGCGACAGCCGCTCGAGGCTGCGCTCGGCCTGCGCGAGCAGCACCTCGTGGAGCTGCGCATGGCGATGGAGGTGCGGCCTGTCGAGTACACTGGCGGAGAACTCGATCCCGCTCCAGCTTTGCGAGAAGCGCTCCGCGCCGAGGAAGGCTGCCGTGTAGGCAGAGTGGTAGGCAGGCCGCGAGTGCACGAAGCAGACCGAACGGATGTCGCTGCGCGTGCAGCCGAAGGATTGGAGAGCCCGCGCGAGGCCCGCGACGACCAGCTCCGCGAAGCTGCGGTCGGTCGTGTA
>DATEOF010000153.1:0-11221 GCA_035274465.1 Polyangiales bacterium | reverse complement strand
CGCTGCGACAGGCACGCGTTCGCGCCGGTTTGAGAAACGCCGGGGTGTCTTTAGCCTGACCCGGCGCGAACGCGCGCCGAGGTCTCGTAGGGAACATCGCCGAGCCCGAGCCGTAAGCGTGCCTCAAGCCGCAGCGACCCGACGAGGACGGTGCGCGCGACCCAGGCGCTGCCGAGAATCCAGGCGCCGGTGCGCGCGACCGCGCGAGGTGTCAGCCGCCGAGACCGTCCGGCACAGCGTCCGAGGCGATGCCCATCGCGTGGTAGCCCTTGTCGACGTAGATCGTGCTGCCGGTGATGCCCGAGGCAAGCGGGCTGCACAAAAAGGCGGCCGTGGCGCCGACTTCCTCCGGCACGATCGCCTCCGTCAGCGGCGAGTTGCGCGACGTGTACTCGATCATCTTCTCGATGAACCCGATGGCACTCGCAGCGCGCGACGCCCAGGCGCCGGCCGAGATGGAGTTGACCCGCGCGCCGTAGGTCCGACCGGCTTCGTACGCGAGCGTGCGCGTGTCGGACTCGAGCGCTGCCTTCGCCGAGCTCATGCCGCCGCCGTAGCCCGGGATGATGCGCTCCGACGCCATGAAGCTCAGGTTCAGGAACGCGCCGCGCTCGCGCAGCAGCGGCGAGAAGCTTCGCACCATCGAGACGAACGAGTAGCTGCTGGCCGAGACCGCGGCGAGGTATCCCTTGCGGCTGGTTTGGATCAGCGGCTTTTTCACCTCGGGCCCGTTGGCCAGGCTGTGCACCACGATGTCGAGCGGCTTGTCGCCGAACTGCTTGGCGATCGCGAGCGCCGTGCCGTGGATCGAGTACTCGGCGTGCTCCTTGTAGCGGCGGTTGTCGCGGATCTCTTGCGGCACGTCTTCCATCGTGTCGAACTCGGCGTCGAACGGGTAGATGTGCTCGAAGCTCAGCTCACCGCCATCCGCGAACTTCAGCGACTCCTTGATCTTCCCGAGCTGGATCAGCTTGGTGAAAATCGTGTACGTGGGCGGCCAGGTGCCGACGCACACGCTCGCGCCTGCCTGCGCCAAGTGCTTCGCGATCGCGAAGCCAAATCCCCCGTCGTCGGATACGCCGGCCACGAACGCACGCTTACCGCTGAGATCGATCTTCAACATGCGGCGTAGCAAAACATGGAATGCGCCGGAGAAAAAGACACTTCAGCGCGCGCGCGTGGCCTGCGCGATCGACCAGGCGGCGCAGGCGAACACCAGCAAGCTGCCTATCAACCATGACATCGGCAGCTCGCGCCCTGTGCCGTAGCCCACATCCAGCGTCGCGCTGTGGATGCTCAGCACGGCCAGCGTGTTGTTGGTGACGTGCGCGAAGATGCTGACCAATGTGCTGCTGCGGTACGCCACCCAGGAGAGAAATAGGCCGAGCGGCAAGACACCTATCACGTGCACCGGATCGATATGGAACAAGGCGAACGCGGTGCCCGCGATCAGCACTGCACGCAGGTTGCGCCCGAGCGCGCCCTGCAACACGCCGCGGAACAACAGCTCCTCGGCCACGCCCGGCAGCAGCGCAAAACTCGGCCAGAGCACGGCCAGTGACAGCCGCGAGGCCAGCTCGTGCAGGGTCGGCACCACGCCGAGCGTCAGGCGCGGAAACAGCAGTGAGAACTCGCTCATCATCGTGTCGCCCAGTGGGCCGAGCATCACCGTGCCGAGCGCCGCCGCCAGGAACACGCTCGGCTTGTCCTTGTGCAGGGCAAGGCTCTCGCGCAGCGACAGGTTGGCGACCAGCGGCGCGATCAGCGACACCACCACCAGCGCCAGCTCGGACGCGAGCATCGGAGGTACCACGCGCGCCGCGCTCAGCTCGCCGCCATCAGCAGCAATGGCGCTCGCGATGTCGCCGGCCAGCTTGCCCGCGAGTTGCGCCAACAGAAACCCGATGAGCAGCGCCGCGACCGCGTACGACAGGGGCACGCGGCTCGCAGGCTGCGGCGACGGGGGCGGGTTGAGCGGCGCTTCCTCCACTCGGATCGGCTACGAAATCTGCTCGGCCAGATAGCGCTCTTTGCCGAGCTCCTTGACCAGGTGCAGTTGTGTCTCGAGCCAATCGATCGAGCTTTCCTCGCCCTTCAGGATGCCCTCGAGCAGCTCGCGCGTGCCGTTGTCGCTCTTGGCCACGCACAGTGCGATCGCCTTGTTCAGGCGGTCCACGGCCGCCACTTCGAGCGCCAGATCCAGCTCGTGCTGCTCGACCGCGTCTTCCCCAATTTTGACGGGGTTGAGCTTCATCATGTTCGGGATGCCGTCGAGATACAGGATGCGGTCCATGATGGCTTCCGCGTCCTTCATCTCCTCGATCGATTCCTCACGCTTCTTGTGCGCCAGGCGCTCGTAGCCCCAGTTGCTGCACATCTTGTAGTGCAGGAAATATTGGTTGATGGCGGTCAGCTCGGCCGCGAGCACGTCCGCCAAAGCGTCTAGTACCTGAGGATCGCCCTTCATGATGGCTCCCGTTCGAAAACCGGGAGCCTACCATGTACGCAGCATGGGGGACGCGGCCAGTTTCAGGCAGCCGAGGTGAACAATGGCAGCCGGATTCCGCAGCGTTCTCGTTCCTCGCACAGGATCTCGGTGACGGCGGGCTGACAGCCCCCGCAACACGCCCCTGCGCCGCAAGCTTCCGCGACCGCTTCCTCGGTTGTAGCGCCCTGCCTCACCGCGGCTCGAATCGCGCGGTCGGTCACACGCTGACAATGGCAAACGATCATTCAGCCTCATCCTTCGGGAGACGACTACGGCACCCAGAGAACAGCATACCGCGCCGTTATTGAAAATCAATGTCAACTTCAACAAGCACCTACATGCGTCAGGTAAGACCCAGTAATTTCTCGGTAAACCGGCCGCCGCCGGGCGGCGATTTTGATACAAGGTGCGCATGACGCGCATCGCAGATGTCTACGCCGACTCGTTGCGTGACCCCGAACGCTTCTGGCAGAAGGCGGCCGAAGCCATCGACTGGATCACGCCTCCTCCGCTGGCCCTGGACGACTCGCGCGCGCCCTTCTATCGCTGGTTCACGGGCGGCAAGCTCAACACCTGTCACAACGCGCTCGATCGGCACGTGGCCCAGGGTCGCGGGGATCAGGCCGCCGTGATCTACGACAGCCCGGTGACCGGCCAGGTCGAGCACATCAGCTACCGCGCGCTGCTCGAGCGCACCGCCCGCTGCGCCGGCGCCCTCAAGAAGCTGGGCGTGAGCAAGGGCGATCGGGTGGTCATCTACATGCCGATGATCCCCGAAGCCCTGGTGGCGATGCTGGCCTGCGCGCGATTGGGGGCCGTGCACTCGGTGGTGTTCGGCGGCTTCGCCCCACCCGAGCTGGCGACGCGCATCGACGACGCCAAGCCCGTGCTGATCATGTCCGCCAGCTGCGGGCTCGAGGGGGCGCGCGTCATCGCCTACAAGCCGCTGCTGGACAACGCTCTCGAGCTCGCCAAGCACAAGCCGGCGCACTGCCTGATCAAGCAGCGCCCGCAGGCCCGCGCGACCCTGCAGGCGGGTCGCGACCACGACTGGGACGAGGCCGTGGCGAGCGCCCAGCCGGCCGATTGCGTCGCCGTGGATGCGACCGATCCGCTCTACATCCTCTACACCTCCGGCACCACCGGCCAGCCCAAGGGCGTGGTGCGCGACAACGGCGGGCACGCGGTCGCGCTCCACTGGTCGATGCGCAACGTCTACGGCGTGCAGCCCGGCGAAGTGTACTGGGCCGCGTCCGATGTGGGCTGGGTGGTCGGTCACAGCTACATCGTTTACGCGCCTCTCTTGAACGGAAACACCACGCTGCTCTACGAGGGCAAGCCGGTCGGCACGCCCGACGCGGGCGCGTTCTGGCGGGTGGTCTCGCAGCACGGCGTACGCACGCTGTTCACGGCGCCGACGGCGTTCCGCGCGATCAAGAAGGAAGATCCGGAAGGCAAGCTGCTCAAGAACTACGACCTCAAGTGCCTGCGCGCGCTGTTCCTGGCGGGGGAGCGCACCGACCCGGCGACACTCACCTGGGCGCAGCAGCAGTTGAACGTGCCGGTCGTCGATCACTGGTGGCAGACGGAGACAGGTTGGGCGATCGTCGCCAACTGCCTCGGCATCGAGCAGCTCAAGATCAAGGCCGGCTCGCCGACGCGCGCAGTGCCGGGTTGGGATGTGCGCGTGCTCGACGAAGCCGGCCGCGAGCTCGGTCCACAATCCACTGGTGCGCTGGCGGTCAAGCTGCCGCTGCCGCCAGGAGCTGCACCCACGCTCTGGAACGCGGACCAGCGCTACTTCGACGCCTACCTGCGCGAGTATCCGGGTTACTACAAGACGGCAGACGCCGGCTTCCTGGATGAGGACGGATACGTCTTCGTGATGGCCCGCACGGACGACATCATTAACGTCGCAGGACACCGGCTCTCGACCGGCGCGATGGAGGAAGTGCTGGCCAGCCACCCGGACGTCGCCGAGTGCGCCGTGATCGGCGTGGCCGACGACCTCAAGGGCGAGGTGCCACTCGGGCTACTGGTGCTGCGCGACGGCGCTCAGCAGGCACCCGCGCAGATCGTGGCGGACGTGGTGCAGCGCGTGCGCGACCGCATCGGGCCGGTCGCGGCGTTTCGCCAGGCCCTGGTCCTGCCGCGTTTGCCCAAGACTCGCTCCGGCAAGATCCTGCGGGGAACCATGAAGAAGATCGCGGAGGGTCAGCCCTACACCGTGCCTGCCACGATCGATGATCCTGCCGTGCTCCAGGATATCCAGCCGCTGCTGAAGACGCGTTGACTCACGGACTTGGGACAGGCGTAAAGCCTTCACAGCGCAGCACGGGTAAGCGCGGATACTTCGGAAAACGCGCGTCGGTTTCGTTCAGCCGGCACAGATAAAAACGTGAGCCTTTGCCCGACGTCAACACGCGGCTGTGGACGCAACGCGTGCACAAGCCTGGATCTGGACTGACCTCGGAGCCCGTGAGTCGGGACACAGGCCGCCGCCATCGGCGGCTGGCGAGCAGGGATACGTGTCCGAAAACGAAAAGACTCACTTGCGACGCACGATCAGGTTCAAGATCACAGTCAAGATCACACTCACCACGAGGCTCGTGACGATCGGAAAGTACACCGTGGAATTTTTCCGCTTCCACACCAGGTCGCCAGGAAGTTTGCCCAGACCGAACCGTTCTCCGACGATCAGCAGCAAGCCGATCCCGGCTACAATCAACCCACCCCACAGCAGCATGCGCCCTAGCTGGCTCACCCCAGCTTTCTAGCCCCGCCCGGAGCCAATCGCCAGCGCGTGCATTGCTCCGACACCCGACGCGCCTACAATTGCCAGCCATGGTCGAGCCCCCCCCGAACTCACGCATCCAGATGCGGATCCACAAGGACGACGATTGGCGCGTCGACGGGATCCTGCGACTGATCGAGGAGGCACGGAAGCAGGGCCCGCTGGCGGCGGTGCTCAAGACGATGTGCGAGCAGGTCTCGGTCATCGCCCACGCCGACGTCGTCAGCGTGTACGTGCGTGAGCAGAGCAAGGACGGCGATATCCTGGTCATGCGCGCGAACGTCGGCTTCCCCGACTCCGCCGTGGGTCACGTGCAGCTGCGCCTCGGCGAGGGCATCACCGGCACCGCGGCCGAAGTCATGCGGCCGATCTCCGCCTCGATCGCCGCCGAAGATCGCCACTACAAGCACATCCCTGAGCTCGGCGAGGAAAAGTATCCGAGCTTCCTGGCGATCCCCTTGATGGTGCGCGGCGCGGCCGGCGGCGTCCTGGTGTTGCAGCGCAGCGAGGCGAACGCATTCACGCAGGCGGAGGTCGCGCTGGCGACTGCGCTCGCGACCACCTTCGGCCACGCGCTCGAGTCCGCGCGCAGCAAGGAGACCACCGAGTCCGCTCCGCGTTCGGCGCGCCTGCTGGGCATGCCGCAGGTGCCGGGCGTCGCGCTCGGGCGCGCGGTCATGCTCGGCACGCTGGAGGCGGTGCGCGAACAAGCCTCGGCGATCCAGGATCCCGCGCAGGCAGCGCAGCACGGCTTCGAGGACATCGCCGGCATGATCCGGCGCGGTCTGCGCAAGCTCGAGCCCAAGCTCTCCGAGATCGACCTGCGACGGCTGCGCTCGCACACCCTGATGCTCGAAGACCAGCGCCTGCGCGACACGATGCAAGAACAGTGCGGGCGCCTGGGCCTGGTGGCCGGCCTCAAACGCGTGGCGCGAGAGTACGCGGTCGCGACCTACGTCACCGGCGAAGCGGACCCGCTGCTCGAAGAGCGCGCGGCCGAAGTCGAGAGCCTGTGCCTGCTGGTCGCGGCGGCAGCCTGCGAGTTCCCGCTGCCTGGCGCGGGCTCGGTGCTGATCGTCGCCGAGCGTCTGACTGCAGTGGTCGCCCTGGTGGTGAGCAGCTTGAACGGCGTCGCCATCGCGGCCGCAGGCCGACTCGAGGCCGAATCACTCGGAGTCTGCATCGCGCGCAGCGCAAACATCCCGGTGCTCTGCGACGTCGCCGGCCTGTTCGCCTGGGTACGCCCAGACGACTCCGTCCTCGTCGACGCCGAGAACGGAGTCCTGCGCGTAAACCCCCCGGCCACCCAGATCGCACGCTACCGGCACAGCAAGCCCGTGCCTGCGACCTGAGCTACACCGCGAGCGCCTGGCGTTGACCGAGCTCGAGGCATTCTTCGAGTGCGGAGACGAAGGGCTCGATGTCCGGGAGCTCGTTGTGGCGTGAGAGCGTGAAGCGGATGCCCGGGCGGTTCATCGGGACTGCGGGGAAGACGCAGATGCAGCACAGGAAGCCGCGCTCGAGCATGAGGTCCGCGACGGTGAAGACCACCCTCGGCGAGTCGCACTCCGCCTGGAAGATCGGGGTGCGCGCTCCGGTGGTGAGGTTGAGCGTTCGCCGACTCAGCGATTCGTCGCAGACGTCGATGCGTTCGTGCAGTTGCGCCTGGAGGCCGGGGAATTCGGCGCTCAGGTGTAGCCGCGCCGAGGCTACGGCCGCGCCGAGCATCGGTGGTTGGATCGGGCCGGAGAACAGCATCGGGCCGCCGCAGCGACGGATGAGGCCCGCTGCCTCGCGCGTCGGCAGTGCGACGATCCCGCCCGCAGCGGCGAAGGCCTTGTTCAGCGAGAGGGCGACGACCACGCGTTCGTCGTCTCCGAAGTGATCGAGCGCGAGGCCGCGACCGTGCTGTCCGAAACAACTCGTCGCGTGCGCGTCGTCGATGTACAGGCGCAGCTTGGGGTGACGCGCGAGCAGCTGCTTCAATTCGTCGAACGGCGTCAGGTCGCCCAGCATCGAGTACACGCCGTCGGCGAGATACCAGATGTTGCCGGGATGATCGCGCAGGCGCGTCAAGAGGGCGTCCAGCTGATCGATGCGGTTGTGCCGGAGGATCTCCAGCGGCACGCTGGGCACGAGCTTCACCGCGCTGTGCAAGCTGGCGTGCGCGAACTGGTCGATCACGATGTGGTCCGTGTCGCGGATCAGCGTCGGCAGCGCGGCCATGTGCGCCAGGCTGGTGGACGCCGCGACGACGACCGGTCGGCCCGTCATCTGCTCCAGCAGCGCCTCGAGCTCGAGGTACAGCGGGCACTGCATGTAGGCGCGCGAGAACGAGAATTGTGTCCCGTAGTGATCGATCGCAGCGTGCGCAGCCTCGCGCAGCTCGGGCCGAGTCTCGAGCGCCATGTAGCTGCACGACCCGAAGTTCAGCGCGCGGGCGCCTTCGACCTCGAGGTAGCGGCCGTTGCCGCTTCCGGCGCTGCGCATGATCACTCCCGCCTGCACGGCGGCGGAGACATAGCGGTCCGCGCTCTCGATCTGTCGGGTATGCGAAAACCGGAAACGTTCAGCCCTGGCCATGGTAGTCCTCCTCCTTGCGACGCGACGCCCAATCGCGTGGATTGAAGGGCGCGCTGATGTCCCAGCACAGGCTCACGATTTTCCAGCGCCCATCCTCGCGAATCAGCTGCAGCGAGTTGATCCCTCGCTCCAGGTGGTCCAGAGCCGCCTCCGAGGCGCGCGTCTCGTAGGCGCTCGCGATGTGGATCACGTCGCCGAAACGATCCGTTCGACGGGCGAGCTCGCTCTCGTGGAAGCTCGTGAACGCGCCGACCTCCAGAAGCTCCTCGGCCATGTTCTGGAAACCTGTTAGATCCATGTAGTCGATGGCCTCCGGAGTCACGCGCGTGATACGCGCTTGCTTGGAGAACAGGGCTGACATGCACTGCCAGTCCGGTGCACCTCCCTCCGCGAACGAGATCACTTGATAGAAGGCGCGCATGAGCTCATCCAGCGCCTGTTGATCGGTTCCACTCAATTCATCTGCTGTCATTGACTTTGTTCCGCCTACGTACTTCGACACGCAAGCTGCCCTGCCTGCTGCCATACGGCCATTCTTTCAGTCCATTGCAGCTACGACTATGAGTCGCTTCACTGTGTTGTCGCCTAACACACCATTGTTTAGGTGGAGACGGTGCGTGTTAGGTGTGACGCCGACCCGTGAGCAAGGCCGCATCGTCTTCGACCAGCTTGGCGACGTACTCCATGACCGCGCGCACCTTCCCGCTCGTCTTCATGTCCGGGTGCACGACCAACCAGATATCATGATGGCCGATCGTTCCAGACAGCACGCGGCGCAAGCCAGACTGCACGTCGCCGTACACGCACGGCAGCGGACACACGCCCAGGCCGGCGGAGACGGCCGCGGCCTGCGTGAGCAAGGACCCGGAGCGGAGCACGACGCGCGCGCGATCCCCGTGCTCGGCGAGCCACTTGGCGCCCAGCGTGCCCCGCAGCGGATCTGCGAACGCGATCACATCGTGGCCCTCGAGCCGCTTGCGCGCCGGCGGCAGGCCGCGCCGCGCCAGGTACGCTTCGGACGCGTAGACGCTCCAGGCCGCCCTGCCGACGCGCCGCGCGATCAGGTTGCCCCGCAGCGGCTTGCGCAGGCGTAGCGACAGGTCGGCTTCCTGCCGCGCCAGGTCGACCGGCTCGTCGCCGGTCACGAGCTCGACCGAGATTCCCGGCTGCAGCACGCGCAGTGCAGCCAGGCGCGGCACCAGGAACCAGGCGGCGAAGCTCTCGGAGGTCGCGAGCCGCACGTTGCCTTCGAGCAGCGCGTCGCGACCGACCAGCGCGCGCTCCACGGCGAGCGCCTGGTCCTCGATGCTCTCGAGCTGTGGCAGCACCGCAGCGCCTGCTGCGGTCAGCACGTAGCCCTCGGGGGTGCGGTTGAAGAGCCGCGCCTTGGCCGAGCCCTCGATCGCCGAGAGGCGCCGGCTCACCGTGGACTGATCGACCTTCAAGCGCCGCGCCGCACCGGTCAAGGTGCGCTCGCGCGCGATGGCCAGGAGGATGCGGAAGTCAGCCCAGTCGAGCATCCATGCAGAATTGCATACTCTGCTTGCACTCTCGAGCAATTCCGCATGCAGCCGTTACGCGCTAGGACGGAGGCGAGGAGGAACGATCATGTCCACGTCCCATCGCCACGTCATCGCCTTGCTCGCCGCAGCGGCTGGCTGCAGCCCGACCGCGAGCGCCGACCCCGGCAAGCCCGACCCGACGGTCACCGACGGCGACAAGTACCGCGTGCTGCTCGAGAACGAGCAGGTCCGCGTGCTTCGCTACCACGACGAGCCCGGGGGCAAGACCCACCTGCACCATCACCCGAACTTCGTGATGTACGCGCTCGGGCCGTTTCGGCGCCGGCTGATCGCGCCGGACGGCACGAGCAAGGTGCGCGAGTTCAAGGCAGGCGACATCGCCTGGATGCCCGAGCAATCCCACATCGGCGAGAACGTCGGCTCGCTGCCGACCGACGTGCTGCTGATCGAGCTCAAGGCGGCGGCTTTGCCCCGTCCTGAATCCACTGGCGCAACGTCTGCAACTCCGCCGCGCTGACGGTCGGCATGCCGGTCGCGCTCGGTGGCATGACACCGTCGATGCACTGCGCAGTCGCCGAAGGCATGCAGCCAGCAGCGGCCGCCTTGGCAGAAGCCTTCAGGTACAGCCAGCTGCGATCCGGATCACCCGGAACGACCAGCCGGTACTGACCGCCGTCGCGCGACGGCTTGTCGACCAGGCCGGCCACGATCTGCTTGGAGCTCACGTTACCGCCGAGCGTGAGCATGGCATTGGCGCCGCGCTCGGCATGGCAGCCGCTGCACAGGTTGGTCTGGCTCTCGAAGATCGGGCGCACGCGCTCGTGGAAGAAGCCGGACTCGGCCGTCGCCGGTTGTGTCGGATCCGGCAACTCGTCGGGCTTGAGGCCGTTCTTGATGATGTCGATCTCCGCGTCCATCTCGCGGCACTGCGCGGTCAGGTCATCGGTCAGCTTGCGATCGGTCGGCTGCATGCCCTTGGCGAGGCGGTACTTCTCCCAGACGTTGTCGATCCAGCCGTGCAGCTTCCAGAACATGTAGTTGTCGATGTTCGAGTCGGTATTGTTGACGCCGTGCGTCGTGTTGCCGGGTCGCGCCCACTTCGCGTGCAACACGAAGTGCAGGCCGACGAACGGCATGCTGTTGGCCGGCATGCTGAGCTTCTGACCCACGTTGCACTGCAACCAGAAGCCGAGCACGCCCTCGTCGGGAAACTTGGCGAGGTTCTCGGGCTTGTCGATCTCGTCACCGATCTTGCCAGCTGCCAGGATCTGCGGGTCCCAGTCCTTCCACGCGGAACGCCACTGCGGCGGAACGTCGGCCGCGCTGGTCGGAAACTTGCTGAAGCCCGTGAACTGTTCGGTGTGCTTCGGCCAGAGCTGCTTGAGCGCCTGGATCATGTGTCGGTGGAAGACCAGGAACTGATAGCCGTCGCCCGCCGTCTGACAGTTCTGATCCTTCGGCACGAGCTGCTTGAAGCTGCAGATGTTGACCTTACTCAGACCGCTCCCACCCGGCAGGTTGCAGCCGCGGACCGCGTGCCACTCGACGTGCGCCGCTTGCCAGCGATTGTCCTTCATCCACTGGATGACTTCGGGCTGGACGGTGGTATCGACGATGCTGGGGTCGGTCTTGCCGGGGGGATAGTATTCCGCCGGGCCATCTTTCATCGTCAGGTCCGAGGACTCCGGCTGGTAGCCGTGCACGCAGTGATCCTCGCCGTGCGCAGCTGCGCCCGCGGCCGCGACAGCGCCCATCGCGCCAGCCGAGCTCGTCGCCATGCTCGCGCCCGCAGCGCCAGCGGAAGCTCCTGTGCTCGCAGGCACCGCAGCGCGT
>DATEOF010000152.1:0-4072 GCA_035274465.1 Polyangiales bacterium | reverse complement strand
CGAGCCCTCGGACACCTTGTCGCCGATCTTCACTTCCAGCTTGCGCACGACGCCTGCCAGCGGCGACGGGATCTCCATCGACGCCTTGTCGCTCTCCAGCACCACCAGCGGCTGCTCGCGCTCGACCTTGGTGCCCGGCTGGACCAACACCTCGACGACTGCCACGTCGTGGGCATCGCCGATGTTCGGAACACTGACGCGTTCTTCTGCCATGGTGACTCCGGCTCTACACCTTCATCGGGGACGGCTTCTTGGGATCGATGCCGTACTTCTTCTGTGCGGCTTTCAGCACGTCGCGCGAGAGCTCGCCGCCGTCGACCAGCGCGCGCAGCGCGGCGAACGCGATCTGCTGGCGATCGACCTCGAAGAACCGGCGCAGGCCCTCGCGCGTATCGCTTCGCCCGAAGCCGTCCGTTCCGAGCACGTAGTACGGCCGCGGCACGAAGGCGCGGATCGATTCGGCGTGCAGCTTCAAGTAATCGGTCGCGGCCACCACCGGCCCCTTGCGTGGACCGAGCGCCTTGGCCACGTAACTCGGCGCCGGCTCCGCGGTGGCGTCCCGGAGCGGAGGGCGGCGGCTGCTCAGGTCACCGTCGCGAGCCAGCTCGCTGAAGCTCGTGACACTCCAGACGTCCGCGTGCACACCCTGCTCGAGCAACAACTCGGCCGCGGCCAGCACCTCTCGCAGGATGGTGCCGGAGCCGAGTAGCTGCACGCGCGGAGCCTTCTCGTCTTTCGCAGGCCGCAGCAGGTACATGCCGCGCACGATGCCCTCGGCGCTGCCTTCGGGCATGGGCGGATGGGCGTAGTTCTCGTTCATCACCGTGATGTAGTAGAAGCATTCTTCCTGCTCCTGATACATGCGTCGCATGCCGTCCTGGATGATCACCGCCAGCTCGTAGCCGTACGTGGGGTCGTACGCACGGCAGGTCGGTACGACCGAGAACAGCACGTGGCTGTGACCGTCCAGGTGCTGCAAGCCCTCGCCCGCGAGCGTGGTGCGGCCGGCGGTACCACCGATCAAGAAGCCGCGCGTGCGGCTGTCGGCTGCAGCCCAGACGAAGTCGCCGACGCGCTGGAAGCCGAACATCGAGTAGTACGCGTAGAACGGGATCATGTGCACGCCGTAGTTCGCGTACGAGGTGCCCGCAGCCACCCACGACGAAAGCGCGCCGGCTTCGTTGATGCCCTCTTCCAGGATCTGGCCCTGCTTGTCTTCGCGGTAGTACATCACCTCGTCCGAATCGACCGGCTCGTAGAGCTGACCCAGCGATGCGTAGATACCGAGCTGACGGAACAGGCCCTCCATGCCGAAGGTGCGCGCCTCGTCGGGAACGATCGGCACGATGTGCTTGCCCACCGTCTTGTCGCGCGTGAGCAGAGTCAGGATGCGCACATACGCCATCGTGGTCGAGATCTCGCGCTCGCCGGTGCCTTTGAGCAGCACGTCGAACACCTCGAGCCCGGGGACCTTGAGCGGCTGCGCTGTGACGCGGCGCTCGGGGAGATATCCGCCGAGCGCCTTGCGCCGCTCGTGCAAATACGCCAGCTCGCGGCTCTCGGCCGGCGGCTTGTAGAACGGCGCGTCCTTGATCACTTCGTCGGCGATGGGAATGCGATAGCGATCGCGGATGGCCTTGAGCGCGTCGACGCCGAGCTTCTTCAGCTGGTGCGTCGGGTTCTTGCCCTCGCCCTCCTCACCGACGCCGTAACCCTTCACGGTCTTGGCCAGGATGCAGGTCGGCTTGTCGACCGTGTTCACGGCGGCCTGATACGCGGCGTAGACCTTCTGCGGATCGTGTCCGCCGCGATTCAAGCGCTTGATGTCGTCGTCGGTCAGCTTGGCGACCATGGTCAAGAGCTCGGGGTCTTTGCCGAAGAAGTGCTGGCGCGTGTACGAGCCGGGCCGCGCGGCGTAATTCTGGTAGTCGCCGTCGACCGCCTCTTCCATGCGCTTGAGCAGCCGGCCGTTCTTGTCCTTGGCCAGCAGGCTGTCCCACTGGTCGCCCCAGATGACCTTGAACACCTGCCAGCCCGCGCCGCGGAACACGCCCTCGAGCTCCTGAATGATCTTGCCGTTGCCGCGCACCGGCCCGTCGAGCCGCTGCAGGTTGCAGTTGATCACGAACGTCAGGTTGTCGAGGTTCTCGCGCGCCGCGAGCGAAATAGCCCCGAGCGACTCGGGCTCGTCCATCTCGCCATCGCCGAGGTACGCCCAGACCCGCGCCTTGTTGCGAGGGATCAAGCCGCGGTTCTGCAGGTAGCGCATGAAGCGCGCCTGGTAGATCGCCATCATCGGTCCGAGGCCCATCGACACCGTGGGGAACTGCCAGAACCTCGGCATCAACCACGGGTGCGGGTACGAAGACAAACCGGGCGCGTCGGTCTCGAGCCGGAAGCGTTCCAGGTCGGCGTCGCTCAGGCGACCTTCCAGGTACGCGCGCGCGTACACGCCCGGCGACGCGTGGCCCTGGAAGTAGACCAGGTCGGCGCCGTCCGCATGCTCCGCGCCCTTGAAGAAGTGATTCCAGCCGACATCGTAGAGCGTCGCCGACGATGCGAAGCTCGAGATGTGCCCGCCGATGCCGTGATATTTCGTGTTGGTCCGCAGCACCATCGCCATCGCGTTCCAGCGCACGAACGAGCGAAGGCGATACTCCAGCTCGCCGTCGCCGGGGTTGCGGGCTTCGTCGTTGACGTGGATCGTGTTGACGTAGGCCGTTGTGGCTTTGAACGGCAGATGGCCGCCCGCGCGCCGCGTCTTGTCGATCAGCGCTTCGATCAGAAAGTGAGCTCTTTCGATACCCTGTCGGTCGAGCACTGCACCCAGGGCATCCAGCCACTCCTGCGTTTCTACCGGGTCCTTGTCGTCTTGCTGGGCCACGACTCAACTCTTTTCAAACTACGTGCGCATAGTACCGTGGCTTCGGGTCGCGCACATAAGGGTTATAGTCTCCGAATCGTCTCGAGTGGAGTGAACGCACGATGAAGATCGCAGTGGTCGGTGGCACCGGCAAAGAAGGTTCGGGCATGGCTTTGCGCTGGGCCAAAGCAGGGCACGACGTGTTCATCGGCTCGCGCGACGCGCCGCGCGCCGAAGCCAAGGCCGCAGAGCTGACACAGTTGGCCGGCAAAAGCCTCTCGGGTGGCGAGAATGCCTGGTCGGTGGCCGAAGCCGAAGTGGTGGTGCTCAGCGTGCCCTACGCTGCGCACCGCCAGACGCTCGAGTCACTCAAGGCGGGGCTCGCCGGCCGCGTGCTGATCGACGTGACCGTGCCGCTCAAACCGCCACAGGTCCGTCGCGTACATTTGCCCGAAGGCCTGGCTGCAGCGCTCGAGGCACAGGCCATCGTGGGGTCCGGCGTGCCGGTGGTCGCGAGCCTGCATCACGTCAGCTCGCAGCACCTGCTGGATCTGGAGCACCCGCTGGACTGCGACGTGCTGGCCTGTTCGGACGACCCGAAGGCCCTCGAGGTCTGTCTGGGTCTGATCCGCGATCTAGGTGCGCGGGCGTTCGACGCCGGCCCGCTGGCGAACGCCATCGCCCTGGAGTCGCTGACACCGGTGTTGTTGCAGCTCAACCGCCAGTACAAGACCAGCGTGGGCATCCGGCTGACGGGGATCGCTGGTTAGAAGCTGCCCTGGAGGCTGCACGAGAGCGGCCCGCAGGCCAGGCGCGCGTGCTCCGGAGCCCTCTCGCCGCTCGTATTCGTGAGGAAGAACAGCGCCACGCCGGTGCCCGCAACCGCCAGGCCACCGAACAGCAAGACGTCCGTGACGATGGCCAGCGTCTTGCCGCTGCTCTTCATCCCGTTGAGCTCGTCGGCGCGCTCCGGGGTCATGCCGCTGCAGACCCCCGCTGGCGAGCACTCTTCCTCTTTGGCCGTCTCCCAGTCGCTGTGCTTTCCGACGGCCATCAGGCCCGTGATGATCGAGCCCACGAGCATCGCGCCGCCGGTGCCCATCAGCACCACGGGCACGACCGGAAACGGCTTCTCCGCCGGTGCCTCGCTGGCCGCGACGGCCGCAGGCGGGGCGGCTTCGGGCGGCGGGGCAGCCTCGGGTGCCGCCG
>DATEOF010000151.1:0-12169 GCA_035274465.1 Polyangiales bacterium | reverse complement strand
AGCTCCGCCGCTGCCAGCCTGCGATCCGGCGCTGCCCCCTGCGCCAGCTTCCAAACCGCCGCCGTGGGGATCGCCGCCGCTACCAGCTGCGGATCCACCTGACCCTGCGCCGGCCGCGACCTCACCGCCGTGCCCCGCGTCTCCGCTGCCAGCGTGTTCGGTCTCGCCGGCGCTTCCGCCATCGAAGCCGCCCAAGGGCTCCTCTTCACTCGGACACGCACCCATCAATGCACATATACAAGCTACTACCGCAAAGCGAGTACTTACCTTCACTGATGCTCCTTGTAGAACGAACGCCGACTTTCACTCGCCTCGACGACATGCCGACGCAAGAGATTCGTTCGATCCACTACGGATGATACCAAAACGAAGTTGACCATCGTTGGTCGAGAACCCCAATACCGGATGCGCTCGACTGTGAGGTGCGTATATGTGCTTCGGTAGCGATGGAGGACAGCGTGAGCAGTCGTAAGCTCGAACCCAGGCAGCGCCGTACGTTCCTGCGCTGGATGACTTCCGCTGCAGGACTCGCGGTCCTTGGCTGTGCCACCACAGAAGCGACGCGAAGCGGTGCAGCGAGCACGGCGGAGGCCGAAGTCACCCCCGGCGAAGACCTGATGCAGGAACACGGCCTACTCGAACGCATCCTGCTGATCTACGACGAGGCAGCGCGCCGGATCGATCAGTCGCAGCCACTGGATCTCGGTGTGCTCACACGCGCCGCCAACCTGGTTCGAACCTTCGTCGAGGATTACCACGAGAAACTCGAGGAACAGTTCGTGTTCCCGCGCCTGCGCGCGGCCGATCGAGAGGTCACACTAGTCGAGACCCTCGTCTCACAACACCAGCGCGGCCGCAGGCTGACCGACGAGATCGTGCGGCGCACGAGCGCTCCAGCCTCTGCGGATCTGTCGCAGCTGCTGCGAAACTTCGTCCGCATGTACCGCCCGCACGCAGCGCGAGAGGAGACCGTACTCTTCCCCGCATTCCGCGAAGTGATCGGAGCAGGCGCCTATCGGGAGCTCGGAGAGCGCTTCGAGGACAAAGAGCACGAGCTCTTCGGAAAACAAGGCTTCGAGTCCGAGGTCTCCGTGGTCGCGCAGCTGGAAAAAGCCCTAGCCATCCACGATCTCGCAAGCTTCACTCCGCTCTAACGAGCAGCGCAAAGCCGCGTTTTCGGTTCCTTGTTCCTTGTTTTTTGTTCCTTGTTTCAGTTCGTCGTTCCTGGCGTTCCAGTTGCGGGCAAAGAACATTCGAACGAGACGAGAACAGCAACAAGGGACAAGGACAAGGGACAAGGAACAGCTACGGCATTCCCCGTCCCGCGGCCCCCGAAGGCCCCCCGCGTCCGCCAGCCCCGCTCCCCGGCCCCGCGCGCCCCGCGCTTCCGCCTCTGCCCGAGGAGCCGCCACCCATGCTGCAAGTCCACACAGGCATGGAGCTGCGACACCGGCATTGCATCGCCCCAAACGTGCAAGAGGTCCCCTGAATACCGTCGCAGCTGTCCCCTTCGCTCGGCATGCTCGAAGGGCAGTCGGACGAACTGGCGCTCCCGGATCCGCCGCGACCTCCGCTGCCGGCTTGCGACCCGCCGCCACCAGCTGCCGCCGTGCCGCTGCTACCCCCGCCGGTGCCGCCGCTGGCTGCAGGTGACCCAGCGCCGCCACCAACCTGCCCTGCTCCGCCCGCAGCGTCAGGCGCGACACCGGCATCGTCGTCGCCACTGACACCAAACGCTCTCGCAAGGTCCAATTCTCCGCACGCGGTCAGCGCCAACAACGACAGGCCCATCAGGTAGCAGAGACGACTTTGTTTCACGATGATCCTCCCGGGGGAACCGAGCAGCGCGCGCCGATTGGCGCTCGTGGCTAGCGCTGCGCAAGCGCAGCTTCAGCAGCACTTCAATGCCCGAAGAGAGCTCGTTCGATCACGAAAACCGCACGCCGCTGCGAGCGGCAGCCTGCATGTCGCCAGGCGCAGGCTCGTTCTCGGCTTCGGCTGTCTTGCGTTGCTGCGCGGCGATCTTGGGCAATTCTTCCAGCAGCACGGCCAGGCCTGCCGCCAGGAAGAACTGCAAGTTCGGCAGGTTCATGTTGGGCAGCTCGTTCACGCAGCACACCGCGATGATCAGTCCCAGTGCGGTGAGCAGCACGCGATCCGACTTGATCGGGATGTTCTTCATCTTGCGCCAGGCTTGCAGCACCGGCAGCAACATCAACAGGAAGTACGCCGCGAAGCCGACCACGCCATGCGTGCCGAACAACGGGATCCAGTGGCCGTCTTGAACGACGATGTCCTTGCCGGTCTCGTTGTCGTAGACGCGCTCGCGCCCGAAGCCACCCCAGCCGAACCACGGCCGCTCCTCGGCCTTGAGCACCAGGATGTCTTCGTTATCGAAGCGGAACTGCAACGACTCCTCGCGATCCGGGCCGAGCATGCGTGCCCCCGCGAGCAGGGTCTTGGTGGGGAAGACGTTGGTCAAGCGCAGCACCGGATAGCTCACGACCACCAGCGCGAAGAACATCAGGATGCGGAGCTGGCTCTTGATCCGCATGTAGCGGATCATCCAGAAGGCGAGCGCGCCGTAGATCAACGCGGCGGCGGCCTTGCACAACACCAGCAGCAGGAACAGGTAGGCGACGACCGCCATCAGCGGCACGCCCAACATCGAGCGCTTGCCGGCCTTCTGCAGCGCGATCGCCGCGGTGGTGCAGATGAACATGAAGAAGCCGACGATCAAGCCGTGACCCATGAACACGGTCGGGCGGTAGCCGCCCATGCGGATGTTCTGCAGCCAGTCGGCGCGCGCGGCGTAGCCGTAGATGTTCACGTGCAACATCGGGCTCATCCGCAGTTCCCAGAGCTCGGGCAGCGTGTAGATCAGGCCGGCGACGACGAGCACCGTGAACACGTCGCGCAGGTCGCGACCAGTACGCAGGAAGATGCGGCCGAGGAAGAACGGGATCCCGACGTCGAGGAAGTCGCGGATCGCGGCCGAGACTCCGTCGTACGGAAGGAACGGCGGCAGGTCGACGACCTTCCAGGAGCCGTAGCGCAGCGCGTCGCCGTTGGTGAGCACCGTGCCCACTTCACCGAGCATCATCACGAACACGAACAGGTCCCAGCCGCGCCCGAAGCGCGCCGCACGCACGCGCGCGCGCGCCTTCCAGAACGCGCCGAGCAACGCGCACAGCGCGCTGATCGAGTACTTGTTGAGCGGAGGCAAGAGCGGAAAGTCGAAGCCGGCCGCCTCCGGGAGCCACATCGTGCCGCCCACCAGGACCATGGCGGCCGCGAGCGTCGGCCGATAGCGCGAGAACAGCCAAAAGCTGAGCGGCACCCAGGCGATCAGCGCCACTGCCGGGAAGGTGCCCCAGTAATCCCACTTGTAAATCATGAAGCTGCGGCTCGGACGTTACTGGCGCCGATGCTCCTACGAGAGCGGCCGCGCGCGCAATGGCAACGTCCCGCCGCTCAGAGCTTGAAGCTGTCGATCCAGTTATCGAGCCACTGGCGCTCACACGTGTGCCCCGCCCGGCGGCTGGTGAGCTCCCGGCTGAGCGAGACGCTGCGGCCGAGTTGCCAGCAGGCGTTGGCGACCCAGGGGCCGAGGGGACCGTAGCCCTTGCGGAAGTAGCGCGTGCGCGAGGCGTAATAGGCACGGGGACCGCGACGCCGCGGTGCCCCGAGCGCTTTCGCCACGCTGCCGTCTTCGCGGGCCAGCGCTACCTTGGCGTGCGGGAAGTAGCGCACGCGAAAGCCGACCGCGCGCGCCGCCCGGCAGTAGTCGCTGTCCTCGAAGTACATGAAGTAGCCTTCGTCGAGCAACCCGACCTTCTCGATCACCTCGCGCCGCAACAGCACGCACGCGAAGCTGATCCAGTCCACCTCGAGCGTGTCTTCGCTGATCGGCAGCGGGACTTCGTAGTGGCGCAGCGCCGCGCTGATGGGCTGCGTCTGCGCCGCCGACAGGAGCTCGCTGACGGGCGTGTGGTCGCGGAAGCACGACGGCAGCGGCGTGCCGTCGTGGGTCTCCAGCCGCGGTCCGGCGATGCCCACACCCGGATACGCGCGCAGCTCGCTGAGCAGCGCGCTGATCGCGCCCGGCCGCACCAGTGTCTCGCTGTGCAAGAGCAAGTAGTAGTCGGCGTCGGCTGCGCGGATGCCGACGTTGTTCGCCGCCGCCAAGCCCGCGTTGCGCGGCGCGCGAACCAGCGTGCACCAGGCACCGAAGCCGCGCTGCGCGATGGCGGCGTCGATGCGCGGCACCGAGTCGTCGCGCGAGTCGTTGTCGACCACCACCACCTGGTCGGTCACGGGGTCGACTTGTCCATCCAGCGAACCCAACACGTCGAGAACTTGACCGGGGGTCCGGTGATTGACGATCACGATACACAATCGCATCGCCGATCAATCTACCACGAGCTACTTCTTCGCTGCGCGCGTGCTGCTGCGTTCCTTGCCATCCGTGGCGCGGTTGCCCTGCGAGAGCGTCTCCGCCAGCAGCCGCAGCGCATCCATGCTGGTGAACAGGCCGATCACTTTGTTGTGATCCATGACGACTGCACTGCCGTACTTGTGTTCGACCATGTGGGCGACAACTCGCCCGATGTCGTCACTTGGACCTACCGCGTACGGCTCCGCGGCCATCGCCTCTTCGACCATGATGGTGTCGAGCTGGCCGGGTGAAACGGCGCTGATCAGCGCGATGTCGCGCTCGCTCAGCACACCCACGAGCACACCGCCTTCCAACACCGGCAGCTGATGGATGCCGAACTGCTGCATGCGATCGTGCGCGAACTTGAGGCTCTGATCGCAGCCGATGGCGTGGGCAGACGCGGTCATGAAATTCCTGATCTGGCTCATGCTGATGCCCCTGCTCAACACGAAGTTGGCCTGCGCCACCCCCGTGGACCACCCAGTCGAAAAGCCTATGCCGAAACGTAGTGCAAGAACAGACCGGCCGGAGCTCGCTTCCGGGAGCCGCCGCGCAGCGCCGGCGACTGGGTAATCACGAACTCCGACCCGAACTGCGGGTGCTATTTGCGCTCCCTGAACCACTGAATGGTGCGCGAAATGCCTTCGCGCAAGGAGACCGCCGCTCCGAGCGGAGACGGATTTCCGGGATCCAGGACCGAACGCTCGACGTCGCCCTCGCGGCGGGCCCCATAGCCGATGGTGACGCTCTTGCCTGCCGCCTGCTCGATCGCGCGCGCCAGCTCGAGCGTTGTGGTCGCCTCACCGGTGCAAACGTTCACCGGGCTCTGGCTCAGCCGACCCTCGATGGCCCAAACGTTGGCCTTGACTACGTCGGCCACATACACGTAGTCGCGCACGCACCCCGGGTCGCCGGATTGCTTGCGCGCGTTCACCTGCACGGCTTCGCCCTTCAGGATGCGCTCCGAGAAAATCGCCACCACGCCGGCCTCCCCGTGCGGGTCCTGGCGCGGGCCGTAGACGTTCGCGTAGCGCAGCACGGTCGAGCGCAGGCCGTGCTCGCGACCGTAGGCGGTGAGGTATTTCTCCACTGCGAATTTCGAGCAGGCGTACGGGCTGAGCGGGTTGGGAGCCCAGTCTTCGCGCGCGCGCTGACCCTCCGCAACCTCGCCGTAGATGGCTCCGCCCGTGCTGGCAAACACCACCTGCTTCACCTTGTGCTTCACGCAACTCTGAAGGATGTGCAGGCTGCCCAGCACGTTGATCTCTGCGTCGCGCAGCGGCTCGCGCGTGCTGATCGCCACGCTGGTCTGGGCCGCCTGGTGCGTGACCACCTCGGGCTGAAAATCCGCGAACACCTTGGCTACGAGCGCCCCGTCGCGAATATCGCCCTGCACGAACTGAGCGCGCTCGGGCACGTTGCTGCGACGCCCCGTGCTCAAGTCATCCAACACCAGCACTTCGTGGCCCGACCCGAGGAGGGCGTCGGCGACGTGCGAGCCAATAAAACCAGCTCCACCTGTAACGAGAATTTTCATGCGCTGGACTCTACACCCGCTCGGGGTCGACTACAGCACCGAGCCGCCGGGGCCGCGGACGCCGCCGGATAGCCTCGCCCAGAGCACCCGACCGAACAACTCCGCCGCGAACGGCAGATCTTCGATCAGATAGCGACGCGCCAAACGCTTGGGCTCCTGCGAGAGGCGGTGGATCCATTCGAGGCCGGTCTTGCGCATCCACGCCGGTGCGCGCGAAACGTGGCCCGCCACGAAGCTGAATGAAATGCCCACGCCGACCATCCACATGTGGGGAAAATGCGCACGGAGCGCGCGGATCAAACGCTCCTGCTTCGGCGAACCCAGGCCCACCAGCAACAAGTCGGGCTTCTTCTTCCGCAGCTCCGCGACTGCGGCTGCGATCTCGAGCTCTGCCGGCTCGGCGCTGATGCGCGGTGCACTCCAGCCCGCGACGCGCAAGCCGGGATAGCGCTCGCACAGCACCTTGGCCGCGGCCTCGCCTGCACCCGGCTCGCCGCCCAGAAAATACAGCGCACGGTCTTCCGCGGCTGCGCGCTCGGCGAAGCGATAGATCAACGCGGAACCTGCGACGCGCTCGGGCAGCGGCTCGCCCATCAGCTGCGACGCCCACACCAGCGGCATGCCGTCGGCGACCATCACGTCGGCCTGCGCGTACAGCTCGCGCATGCTCGGCTCCTTGGTGTAGCGCCGCAGGAAGTCGAGGTTGGCAGTGATCAACCAGCCGCCGCGACCTTCGCGCAGTGCGCCGAACAGATGGTCGAGCAGACCGTTCTCATCGACACACGCCAGCGGCATCCCGAGCACTTCGACCGATCGCATCGTTATTTCCCCTCCAAAAAAGCAGAAGCCGGCGCCTAAAAGACACCGGCTTCATAAAATCCGTACCGTCGAAACCGTTTGCTGTGAGTAAGAATCTCCTCTTCACCAGGTGGGAGCTGGTATCGGCCACATCAGGCTTCCCGATGATGATCGTCGGGCCGGCACACCGCGACCGAGAGTCGCCCCCGTAGTAAATCAGAGTACGAAGATTCTATACTCCAGCACCTCCTCGAGTCTCAACAGAGGGATCCCGTTAAAGTTAACGACGGTGGTGCTGTGGGTCAAGCAGCCTCGCAGTCGCAGTGTCTAGCTGGGTACAAATCACGGAGCGTCGCGACCTAGCCAGGGCACGTCGACGACGTTCGCACGGTGGTTTGCGACGCGCGCCATCACGAACAAGAGGTCGCTGAGCCGGTTCAAATACCGCAGCAGCTCCGGCCGCACGGGCTCGCTGTCCAGCAGCGTGACGACCGCGCGCTCGGCACGACGACAGGCCGTACGCGCCACATGCAAGAACGCAGCCGAAGGCGAACCTCCCGGCAATATGAAGGTCTTGAGCGGCGTGAGCTCGGTCTCGAACGTGTCGATGTCGCGCTCCAGACGCTCGATGTCCGTCTCGGCCACGCCCGGCACCCCGAGGTCCACGTCCTTGTCTGGATTCTTGGCCAGCTCGGCACCGAGCGAGAACAGCTCGGCCTGAATCTCGCGCAGGCGCCCCGCGAGCTTGGCGTCGGACGTGTGTGCACAGACCACACCGAGGTGCGAGTTGAGCTCGTCCACGTCGCCGTACGCGCTGACGCGTGTGCTGGCCTTCGAGACGCGCGCGCCACCGAACAGCGCGGTCTGCCCGCGATCGCCGGTCTTCGTATAAATCTTCATGCTTCGGGCTTAGCGAAGCGCGTTCCGAGCGGCAAGCGCCGGCCGGCCATCACCGCCGCGGCGTTCAGGCGTTTGCCGCCTTCGAACTGCAGCTCGCACAGCGCGATGCTTCCGCCGCCACAAGCCACGATCAAGCCCTCGGGCGAAGCCCGTAGCAGCTCGCCCGGCACGCCCGCTGTGGGGCCGCTGGCATCGACCACGCGCGTCTTGTGTACCTTCACGCGCTCCGCGCCGACCCACGCGTACGCGCCCGGCCAGGGCGCCAGGCCGCGTACGCGATCGTGGATCGCCGCGGCCGAGTGCTCGAAGTCCAGCGCACCGTCTTCCTTCTTCAGGATCGGTGCCAAGGTGGCTTCTGCGTGCGCCTGGGGACGCGCGACCAGCTCGCCGGCCCAAAAGCGCGGCAGCTCGCGGCGCACGAGCTCCGCTCCCAGCTGCGACAGCCGCGGCGCCAGCTCACCTGCCGTTTCGTCCGGTCCGATGGCCAGGCTGCTGCATGCGAGCACGGGGCCGGTATCGAGCCCCTCGTCCATCTGCATCAGGCACACGCCGGTCTCGCGCTCGCCGCGCACGATCGCCCATTGAATCGGCGCCGCGCCGCGGTACTTCGGCAGGATCGAGGCGTGGACGTTGAGCGAGCCGAGCCGCGCGGCAGAGAGCACCGCGCGCGGCAAGATGCGCCCGTAGGCGATCACCAGCGAGAGCTCCGCACCCGCCGCCTGTAGCTGCGCGGCGAATTCGGGCGTGCGCACCTTGGTCGGCTGGATCACCTGCAAACCCAGCTCCTGTGCGCGCAGCTTGACCGGCGGCGGTGCGAGCTTCATGCCGCGGCCCGCGGGGCGGTCGGGCTGCGTGATCACCAGCTGCACGTCGCACAGCTCGGCCAGCGCCGACAGACACGGCACCGCGAACTCGGGCGTACCGAAGAACAGCGCGCGGGGTTTGGCGGTCAACGTGCCCACCAGCGCAGCTCAGCGCTGCGCGACCTGGTCGCTGGCGGCGCGCTTCATCATGGAACGGTGGACCAGCCGCCGGCGCAGCATGCTCAGGTGGTCGACCATCAACTTGCCTTCGAGGTGGTCGTTCTCGTGCTGGATGGCGATCGCCAGCAAGCCTTCGGCCTCGAGCTCGAACGGCTTGCCCTGCGCGTCGAGCGCGCGAACCTTGACCCGTTCGGCGCGCGTGATCTCTTCGTGGATGCCCGGAAACGACAGGCAGCCCTCTTCGGAACAGACCTCGCCGACCTTGGCGATGATCTGCGGGTTGATGAACACGCGCAGGTCGCTCGGGACGTCGTCGCCGGTCGCGATGTCCACCAGGAAGATGCGGAGCGCCACGCCGATCTGAGGCGCAGCCAGGCCTACACCGGGCGCCGCGTACATCGTCTCGGCCATGTCGTCGATCAGGCGCGCCAGCTCGTCGTCGAAACGCGTGACGTCTTGGGTGGGCTCACGCAGGCGCTTATCGGGGTAATGCAGGATCGTCCGGACGGCCATTTGGGCGCTCTCTCAGCCGAATTGCTTAACACCCGGAAGCGGTCGGGGCAACTGCTACAGCATCGACACCGGATCGACGTCCAGCGACGCGCGCGCGGGGGCCAGACCCTGGTCGATGCGCGCGACGAGCACTTTGGCCACGGCTCGCAGGGCTGCCCGCTCCCGGCTGCGGAGCAAGAAGCGGTAGCGGTAGCGGCCGCGCAGGCGCTCGATCGGCGCCGGTGCCGGGCCGAGCAGTGCGACCGTGCCGGCCTGCACCTCGGGGCACTCCCGGGCCAGGGCTGCGAGCTCCTGGGCGCGCCGCCGAGTCTCCGTCTCCGAGCCGGCGTCGATGCGCACGGCGATCAAGCGTGAGAACGGCGGGTACCCGAGCTCGCGGCGCGCGGCCAGCTCGGCCTGACAGAAGCCCAGGTAGTCGTGCGTGCGCGCGTGCTGCAGCGCGTAGTGATGGGGCTGGTAGGTTTGAAAGATCACGCGGCCCGGGCGACTGCCGCGCCCCGCGCGACCCGCGACCTGGGTCAGCAGCTGGAAGGTGCGCTCGAAGGCGCGAAAGTCCGGGAAGCCCATCGACTGGTCCGCCAGGATCACGCCCACCAGCGTGACGCCCGGCAGGTCGTGGCCCTTGGTGACCATCTGCGTGCCGACCAGCACGTCGATCTCGCCGCGGCGCAGGCGATCGAGCAGCGCGCTGACGCCGTCAGCTGCGGCCGTGTCGCGATCGAGCCGGGCCACGCGCGCCTCCGGGAACGCCTCGCGTAGCTCGGACTCCAGACGCTCGGTGCCCAGCCCGAGCTCGCGAAAGCTGCGCGAGTGACAGGCGGGACAGGCGCCCTCCATCGGCGTGCTGAAGTCGCAGTAGTGACAGCGCAAGCTGCGTTCGCGCCGGTGTTGCGTGAGGCTCACGCTGCACGCGGGGCAGCGCAGCAGCTCGGCGCACATGCTGCACTGCATGGCCGGCGCAAAACCGCGACGATTCAGGAACAGGATCGCCTGCTCGCCCTTCTCCAGGCAGGTCTCGAGCTCGGCGAACAGCGGTGCGCTCAAGTACTGCGAGCCGGTGGGCCCACGCCGGTGACGCTCGAGATCCACGATCTCGATCGGCGGCAGCGACTGCGCGGTGGCGCGCTCCGGCATCGACAGGAGCCCGAGCTTGCCGGTCTGGCTCAAGCGATAGCTCTCGAGCGAGGGCGTGGCGCTGCCCAACACGCACACGGCTTGCGCGCGATGCGCACGCAAGAGCGCCATGTCGCGCGCCTGGTAGCGAAAGCCTTCCTCTTGCTTGAACGAGCCGTCGTGCTCCTCGTCGACGATCACCACGCCCAGCCGCGGCACCGGCGCAAACAGTGCCGAACGCGCGCCGATCGCCAGGCTGACTTGCCCGTCGCGCAGGCTGCGCCAGGCCTGGTGGCGCTCGCGCTCGCCGAGCTCGCTGTGCAGCACGGCCAGCTCGTCGCCGAAGCGCGCGCGAAAGCGCGAGACCAGCTGCGGCGTGAGGGCGATCTCCGGCACGAGCATCAGCGCGCCCAGGCCGCGGGCGCGCGCCTCGGCGATCAAGCGCAGGTAGACCTCGGTCTTGCCCGAGCCGGTCACGCCGTGCAGCAGAAAGCCACCACCCTGCCCGAGCCGCGCGCTGAGCGCCTCGATCGCGCGCGATTGATCCGCGGTCGGCGTGGGCACGTGATCACGCGCGACCGTGCTGGCGAAGAAGCGGTCGGCGCTGACCTCACGCTCCTCGGTGACGATGAAGCCCTTGGCCTCGAGCGCGCGCAGCACCGCGCGTGGTTGTTTGACCTCACCGCGGAGATCATTCAGCGCGAGCTCCGGCACGCTGAGCAGGCGGGCGAGCGCGCGGCGCTGGTTCTCGCCCAGGCGCACCTCCGGCATGGCGGAGATCAGCGCGCGGGCGAACAACATGCGCTGCGTGGCGACGCGCCGGCCGCGCAAGCTCTCACCGGCTTCGAGGAAGCCGTCGTCGCGCAGCGCGCGCAGCTTGTCGCTGGCGAGCGCGGGCGCGGCCGAGCGCAGCACCTCGCCGAGCGGGTGCAGGTAGTAATCCGCGGCGGCGCGCAGGAAGCCGAGCAGCTCGTCGCTGAAGATCGGCTCGTGATCCAGCACGGCAGCGACCGGCCGCACCTTGAACTCGCCATCCGGCGCCGGCGCCGAACCGAGCACGTAGGCCTGCAGCTTTTGGCGGCCGAACGGCACGGCCACGCGCACGCCCGCGCGCGCGTCTCCCAGCTCGGGCGGCATGGAGTAGGTGAACGATTGCCGCACCGGCAAGGGCATGCAGACCTCGACGAAGCGCGGTTGCGCGTCGATCATGCCCGTACCTCGCCCGGTCCTTTGGCCAGTTGCGCGCGCAGCCGCTCGGGCAAGGCTTCGTTCAGCTCGAAGCCGAGGAGCGCATCGAGCAGGCGCGCGTCCTCGACGATGGGCAGGCCCGCCGCGCGTGCCTCAGAGACCAACCGCTCCGCGAGATCGCCTTCGGCCTTGAGCCAGACCACACCCGGCGCCCGCACGCCGATCGCGCGGCGTCGGCCCTCACACACGATCGAGTCGAGCTCTTTCACCTCGAGCAGTGTAGCGGCAGACCGCAGCTCGTGCGCGCGTCGCCGGCGTTCGGCCAGCGCCTGCGGCTCGGGCTCATCGGCGCGGCGTTCCTCGCGCAGCTGTCCCCGGCTGACGCGCAGCCGCCGCCGGAACAACCAGTGCTGCACCGCCAGGTCGATCGCGCCCAGCGCGAAGAGCAGCAGCGCGGCGCGCCCGATCAACCGAGCGCACAGCTCGCCCGCGATCGGCAACAACTCGTGAGGCGCACGCTCGAAGCCGTCCAGCATGCCGCGCAGGGCGGCGGACCACGGCCAGAGCAACGCCGCCGTCAGCAGCAGCCACTTGGCGGCACGCAGCGCCGTGTCGGCGGGCGCGAGACGCAGGCCACGGCCCGAGCCGAACTCGGGAAACGAACCGCCGACGCGAACGGCCAGGCCGCTCTGCAGCCAG
>DATEOF010000150.1:0-45279 GCA_035274465.1 Polyangiales bacterium | reverse complement strand
GGCGCACCAGGCGCGCGCCCTCCCGCGGGTGCACCTTGCCGGCGCGCAGCGCGCGCGCCAGCCCGCGATCTTCTCCGATGCGCGTGGCCAGCACGCGCAGGCCGCCGTCGATCAGCGTGGCCCCTGCCAGCAGCGTGTCGCCGGGACCGCGCAGGACCGGCGTGGTCGCGGACGGGAAGGGCAACACGCTGGCCTCACCCAGCTGCACCACGCCGTCGACCAGCACGCGCTCGCCGCGCCGCACGACCAGCTCGTCGCCGATGCGCGCCTTGTCGGACGCCCCGCCGAACGCGTCCACAGGCTTCTCCAGGCCCTCGAGGTGTTCCTCCCTGACGCCACCAGCTGCATCGGAGCCCGAGCCTGTCGCGCCCGACAGCGCGCCGGAATCGGGATCGGCCGGGGAGCCGCCGCGAAGCGCCGGCGACCGATGATCATCGGAAGGGTCGCGACCATCAGGCGCGCGCCTTCCGGTGCGGCGGGCGGAAGGGCGCAGGTGTCGGCGCAGGTGTTCCGCGGCGTGCTCGATCGGCAACCGGGCCCGCGCGTCGAAGAACGCCCGCACCAGGATGGCCAGGCCCGCGGCCGCAGCTCCCAGCTGCGCGAGGTTGCCGCCGCCGTGGCGGCTACTCAGGTACCCCGCACAGGCGGCGCCCACCACGCCGAAAGGGCCGCAGAGCCAGGCGAACACGCCCACTTCGCGCACGCTCGCCGCCCCCAGCTGCAGGGCCGTGAGCGCAGACAGCCCGGTGGCCAGCGCCGAGAACGCGGCGATCTCGGGCGTCTCGAAGCAGGCCAGCGCGCCCGCCAGGATCACCGCCGTGACGCCCAGGAACAGCCAGCGCGTGGTCTCCACCGGCAAGCGCCGGTCGGCTCTCGGTGGACTCGGGACGCTGGGCGTAGCCTGCGCGACGGCGGGCAGCTTCACCCCGCTGCTCGGCGTGGCGGCGGTGTACTGAGGTCTGCGCCGCGCGCGCGCCCCCGCACGGTAATCGGTCTTGCACTGCTCGCTGCACAACAGCCGAACGCCGTCCTCGAACGCCAGCAGGCTGGGCGCGCGCAGCGGGTCGACGCTCTTGCCGCAGGCCGCGCAGGGTGCAGCGGGTAGCTGCAAGCGATCCTCCGGCAACTCGCTCGTCGGCTCGAGGTGACGCGCGCGCAGGTTGAGCTGGCTAGTCATGGTCACGAGCGCCGACAGTTACATGCGCCATGGACAATGCAAGAGGCGAAGCGGTCCGTCGAAAAACTCACCACACGCCGCGAGCACTCGCTACGCTTTCCAGATGCTCTCCACCCGCGTGATCGCGTTATTCGGGCTCATTTCAGCGTGTGCACCGGCCCAACCCGACCCCACGGCCGCCGCCTGGCGCGACAAACTACAGGCGGCAATGCAGGAGCGCGTGAGCACACGCACACAGCGTGACGCGAACAGCCACGTGCTCGTGGATGCGGTGGAGCACGACGCCTTCGAGGGACTGAACCTCGCCGACGTGCAAGCCAAGTTCGGCCACGGCCAACCCTGCTCGGAACAAGCGCTGTGCTCCGAGCAAGGCTTCTCGGGCGACGACCTCTACTTCGAGATCGGCGAGAAGGCCGACGACTCGATCAAGCAGCTACCCGTGCTGATCGTCGGCTTCGACACGCACGGCGCGGTCAAGCGCGTCTACACGCTGAAGACGCACTAGTGTCTGAGTCAGAAGCTGGCTGTGCGCTTCAGCGACGGCTTAGGCTCGCCGCGCAAGCGCATTCACCGCTTTCGTTGCGGCTCGCGAACAGCCTTTAGCAGCGCGACGGATGACCGGAAGGGTCAGTTGGGGGGCAAGGGCCTCCACCAATTCTCGCCCTTGGACGAGGGCGTGGGTCACGGAGAACGGGCAAGGGCAGGGGCAGGTTTAAGGGTACGAGTTGAGGCACGGAAATGGGCGCATTGGCTTAGCGCTCGCAGGTTCGGACGAGCTTGACGAGCATTGGGCACGACGATTCCCAACTCGTGCCGAGCGCGTGGGATCCGCGGCTCCAGCGCTTCACGACGTTTGCGATGATATCGACCCACGCGGAGTTCTCGGTCGCCGAGCTTTGGTGATCCAGCGCCATGCCGATTCATCGGCCGCGGGCCGGTGGTTGCGCTGAATCAAGCGCCCCATTCCCATGCCTACCACCCGTATCCTTAAACCTGCCCGTGCCCTTGCCCGTTTCCGTGACCCCTGCCCTCGTCCAAGGGTATGAATAGGTGGAAGCCCTTGCCCCCAAACTGGCCCTTCAGCTGCGTTTGTCGCTCGCTGCTAGCGGCTGTTCGCGAGCCGCACCGAAAGCGGTGAATGCGTCCTATGCGGCGAGCCTCTGGGCTAATCCTCGTCGCGCACGCCGGCCAGCTTCTTGGCCAGCGCCTTCTTCTCATCCAGCTTCATCAAGCGCTGGATTTGAATGCGCTGCGCCTGGGGTGATCCCGCGCCGTGCATCGATTCGGTGAGATATCCGACCGCATTGCGGCCGAGCGTCATGTTTTCGATCAGGCGCAGGACCCTGCGGCGGTTGTCGATCGAGACCTTGGGGTTGGCCTTCAGGTACTTGCGCAGGATGGGCCCGGTGGTCGGGCTGTCGAACTCTTTGTCCGAGGGCAGCGTGACCATCAGGCCGCCCGCGAGGTCCTGGGCGAGGCGCGAGAGCTCGTACGGGAAGCGGGTGACGTTGTGCTTGCACACGTTGGCCAGCATCTCGTCGCACTGGTAGTTGCCCGCCGCCGTCGGCTTCGACTCGTGTGAAGCCGCGATGCCGGCGCCGTAGATGGTCTCGTTGAGGTGGGCCATCTCGACCAGCTTGTCGCGCACGTGCGAGGCCTTGCTGGCACCGTTGTAGTCCGCGATGGTGGCCGCCGCGCCGATGATCACGTCGCCGAGCCCGGTCTTGCAGACGTAGCTGCGGCGGTGGTAGCCGGTAAAACGCTCCACCAGCGTGGCCGCGAACTCGGTCTCCCCGTGCATGAAGATGTGGCTACGCGGCACGAACACGTCGTCGAACACGATCAGCGCTTCCTGGCCGCCGAACTGCGCGTTGCCCTGATCGATCTCGCCGCCTTCGAGCGCGCGCGAGTCGCAGCTCTGGCGGCCGTAGATGTAGCTGATGCCCGGGTGATCGACCGGGACCGCGACCGAGATCGCGTAGTCGCGGTCTTGTTCGGTCATGCGCATGGTGGGCATCACCAACAGCCAGTGCGAGTTGATGCAGCCGGTCTGGTGAGCCTTGGCGCCGCGGATCACCACGCCGTCGTCGCGGCGCTCGACCACGCGCACGAACATGTCGGGATCCTCTTGCTCGTGGGGTGCCTTGCTGCGATCGCCCTTGACGTCGGTCATCGCGCCGCCGATCACGAAGTTCTCGCGCTGCATGTGCTTCACGAAGTCACGGAAGCGCGCGTGGTACTGCGTGCCGTGGGCCTGGTCGATGTCGTACGTCACCGAGTACAGCGCGTTCACCGCATCCATGCCGACGCAGCGCTGGAAGCACGTGCCGGTGCGCTGTCCGAGCCGGCGTTGCATGCGGTTCTGCATCACCACGTCGTTCGCGTTTTCGGTGACGTGCAGGAAGCGATTGACGCGTTGTCCCGAGAGCGACGACTCCGCAGCCGCCAGCTGCGGGTCCTCTTCCGCGAGCCGATACGTCTCGGCCACGGCGTTGATCGAGGGCCGGATGACGGGGTGGTCGAGGGGCTCGGAGACCAGCTCGCCGAACAGGTAGACCTTGAGCTTGCGGTTGCGGAGGCTTGCGATGTAGTCGTCAGCGGTACGGATCGGCATGCCCCAGCCTTAGCACAGGAGCGCTAGGGGCCCAGCCCTCAAGGTGCGACCGAGACGAATGTGCCGGGGTGCGTGCCGTCGGCGATCACCCCGTGAAAGCCCGCGGGCAACACCGGGCTCGCCCAGTTGAACAGCCACCTCGCGTCGAGCGGCGCGAGGTTGACGCAGCCATGCGAGCGCACCCTGCCGAATTTCTCGTGCCAGAACGCGGCGTGCAGCGCGATGCTGCCGTTGAAGTACATCACGTACGGCACATCCTCGATGCTGTAGGCGTCTTCGTCGCCCGCGGCTTCGCCGTCCATCGTGGTCGAGATGTGTTTGCTCTGGATGCGGAACACCCCGGCCTGCGTGTCGTGGCCTTGCTTGCCGGTCGAGACCAGGGTGGCGAATACCGGCTGTGCGCCTTCGTAGGCGACCAGGGTCTGGCGTTCGAGGCTGACCGAGATCCAGCGCGCCTTGCTCGGCACGAGCTTCGGGCGCTCGGTCAGCGGCAAGAAACGCAGCGCGTCTTCCTGCACCACGCGCCCATCGAGCGCGACGCGGTATCGCCGCCCCTTGCGCACGACCAATTCGCTGTCGAGCTGCAGCGCCTCGAGCGGCCGCAGCGCATCGGTCTGGATCAGCTCGCCGCTCAGCACGTCGCGCCGGAACGCGTAGGCCTTGGGCTGCGCGACCAGCGCCACTTCGCCGCGCAGCGGCTGGCCGAGCACGTCGCCGTGCCAGGTCGAGCTCACCACGCGCACTTCCTCCGACAGGCGCACGAAGTCGCCGCGCACGGTGCGGATGAAGCCCGACTCCTGCGGCGCCTCGCGGGTGTCGACGCTCAGGTAGAAGCCCGGCTGTAGCAGCATGCGGACGGCCTCGGGCAAGGCCAGTGGCAGCGGAGGCAACGGGCGCTGCGGGCCCTTGATCTTCTTGGCCTTCGCCAGCGCGGTGGCGCGCGCGAGGATCAGCGGCCGCAGCTGGCTGGAGAGCATCGGCGGCTTGCCGGAGCCGTGCGACTCGGCGATGCGGGCCTTGGCCTCGAGCTCTTCATCGGGCAGCGGCGCGCGCGAGTACAGCGCGACGTCTCGCTCCTTGGCCTTGATGTAGGTGTAGGGGAGCGCGTCCCAGATGGCGACCGGCGGCGCGGCCGGGAAGCTCATGGGCTCTTCGCCGAGTGCGAAGCCGCGACCGGCGCAGACGTAGCCGCCACCAAACAGCGCATGCCACTGGCTGTCGCAGCCGCGGCCGGGCAAGCCGCGCTGGGCCCGTACCAGCGTGCCGCGGCGCACGTAGCCCGCCACCAGGCCGCGTTCGTCCGGAGCCGCGTAGACCTGGGCGGCGAAGTGCGAGGCGACGCCGTACAACGGGTAGTCGCGCAGCAGGGGGTCGGCAGAGACGCGCTCTGCGTCTTCCCACGGCAGCTGGCCGGCGCTGCCGGGGTCGGACAGCGGGCCGAGCGCTTCGCCGCTCTCAGCTGCGGGGACGGGTTGCTCGGTCACGCGGCGAGCGGGGCTGCCGGCGCGGACGGGTCCGCTCAGCCACCCGCACATCAAGGCGAGCGCCAACGGCAACGCTGGCCTCCTGCCAGCGCCACGCAGCATCCGACCGGTCCACTCACGCAGCATCGCGGCTCCGAAACTCTAAGATCTCTTTTAACGCAAGCTGCAAGCATCGTGTGCATCTGCGTGCAACTCCGGTCCAGAAATCGACAGCCAGCTGTCAGATCGGACCTTGGACGGGGCAGCCGAGCACGACCGTGAGCTCACCGGCGGGGTCGGCGCTCACCTGCTTACAAAAGTCACCGCACAGCCGGATGCGCGTATTGTTCTCGGCATACCGCCAGCCGTTGGCGCCGGAATCGCACTCGTGCTTCACGTCCTGGGGGATGACCACGCGGGCGTGGTTCTGAGCCTTGTACAGTACGTTGACCAGGTCGAGGGCGCCGCCCTCCGGCCGAGGCGCCGGCAGGTCGCAGCTGCGGGTCTGACCCAGGACGTTCTGCAGCGCCAAGTGCAGCGCCCCGCTGAAGTCTCCGCCGCTGCCGACATCGAAGTGGCAGTCGCGATCCTGGTCGCAGTTGGGCGAGCGCCGGGTGCCGCCGGCGACTGCGATGCGCGACAAGGTGCGCTGGTCGGCTTCACTGCCGGGTACGCCGATCACGAAGGTGCGGATCGAGACGCCCGGGCCGGCCGCCTTCGGCACCTCGGTCTCGACCAGCAGCTTGGTGCACTCGTCGGCCGAGGTGCAGCGGGCCGGGTCGCCGCAGCTGTCGCTCTGCTTGCCGTCGGTGAGCAGGACGACGAAGGTGTTGCCGCTGATCAGGCCGTCGCTCGCCAGATCGTGTAGATATTGATACGCGAGGATGGTGGCTCCGACCAGGGGCGTCGCGCCGCTCGGCTTCACCGCGGTCAGGCTGACGTCGATCAAGTCCTTCTGGCTCGCGGTGTTCCTGCGCAGCGGGACGTTCGGATTGGCTTGCACGCCGCAGGCCTCGTCGTTGCTGAAGTAGCTGACGCCGACGCGCGAGGCCTCGGGCGCGATCTTCAAGCTCTCCACGAGCGCCTTGCGGGTGATATCCCACTTCGTCGGATCCTGTGTGGCGCGCTTCGAGTCGTTCTCGCACGACGCCGAGTCCGTGATCGGCGGCGGATTGCAGATCATCGAGCGGCTGCGATCGATCACGAACAGGATGTTGGCCGGCAATAGCTCGGCCGGCGTGGCCAGGGTGCGGCAGCTGCTGCTGAGCAGCGCCTCGGCGTCGAGTGCCGGCAACGCCGGCGCGCCGGCGCGTACCCCGGCTGCGCCGCCTGTAGCTGCACCACCGTCGCCGCCGTTGGCTGCACGCCCCGAGGCCGGCTGTCCCGCTTCGCTCGAGCCGCCGGTGCCCTGCGAGCTGGCGGCGTCGGGCACGGGGAGGTTCGAGGCCTGCGCGCAATGCGCCGCGGTCAGCAGCCAAAGGCCGAGCCAGGTGCGCTTCATCGCTGCGCTCGCAGGTCGAAGGTCCCGTCGCAGATACAGCTCCCGACGGTGAGCCTCACGTCGCCCGCCAGGCTCAGGGCGTCGGCGTCCAGCTTGCCGGTCAGGATGCCCTTGGCCGTGTTGCCCGAGGCGCAGAGCAGGCCCGAGAACAGCTGGAACAGCACACCGCTCTGCGTCGGCGTGAACATGGTCTCGGGGATCTGACCGATGAAGATGCGATCCATGCAGGCGACCCTGCCGGCGATCCGCGTATTGATCGCGGTCATGCCCGAGGGATCGACCAGCAGGGTCACGGTGCCGCTCGCGACGTCGAGCTGCTGCATCTCCGAGGGCCCGGCCAGCTCGAGCACGATCGTGCCCTCGATGCGCGTCGGCAACGTGTTCTGGACGGTACAGGCGAAGCTGCCGACGAACACCGCGCCGCTGCACATGCCGCGGTTCGGCACGGTCTCCATCCAGTCGAAGTGCACGTCGCGGGCGACCACGCCGCCGACTCCGGACTCTACAGGCATTCCGCCCCCGGCCCCGGCGCCGCTCGCCAGCTGACCAGCAATGCTGCTGCCGGCTGCGCCGCCGCCTGCCATGGGCGCTGCCACGGCTCCTGCCACCGCTTTTGGTTCGTTCCAATCGAAGACAGGCGTGCTCGCCCCTTTGCAAGCGGCCAGCAAGAGCGCAAAGCAACCGAGCGTAAATGTGCGCAGATACATTGGCTTCGAGGTCAATTATCTACCCCAGTGTGCAACGAGTGAACACTCGGGTTGGGCTGAAGCACCCGTGAGCCATTCTAGGCAGTGGTCTCCACTACCGCTCGTGAGTTCTTCAAGATGGCCGGATATCCTCCACTGCGCTTGGTAAACCCGGACGCCACACCGCCTGAGGCTGCCGGTCCGACCTTTGCGCCAGGGCACGAGGCGCAGCTCTTCAAGCGTTTTGCGCCGTACGTCGCGCGCATTGGGCTCCGGCTGCTCGGCCGTGAGTCGGACGTGGATGATCTGATCCAGGAAGTCTTCCTGGCGGCGTTCAAGCAGCGGGAACAGCTGCGCGACCCCGGCGCGGCGAAGAACTGGCTCGCGACCATCGCGGTGCGCACCGCGCGTCGCCAGTTGCGCCGCAGGCGGCTGCGCCAGTTCGTCGGGCTCGAGCAAGGCTCGCCCGGCCTGGAATTCAGCGATCCGGGCTTGTCGCCCGAAAAGCGTGCGCTTTTGGCGCGCGTGTACGAGGTTCTCGACGGGATGGCAGTGGACCAGCGACTCGCCTGGACGCTGCGTTACGTCGAAGGGGAAAAACTAGAGCAGGTGGCCGAACGCTGCGGTTGTTCGCTTGCGACCGCAAAGCGCCGGATCGCGGCCGCCCAAGCTCTGTTACAAGCGGAGATGGACGATGGATGATCTCTCACGAGAGATTGCCGCGATTCGCGACGAGCTGGCTCCCCAATGGAGCGAGCAGAGGAGCGAGCGTCTGTACGCGGGCGTGGGTCGCCTGCGCCAGCGCCGGCGTCGCAACCGCGCCATCGGTGCGGCGGCTTTGGGTGCGACCGCGCTGATGCTGGCCGTGGCCGGCGTGCAATGGCTGCCGAGCGGCGAGAACGCCGGGATGTTGGCCGGCCGCAGCGTACCGAGCGTCGACACCGAGACCGTGCAGCAGCCAGCGGCTGCGCCGGCCCCCGCGGTGCTCACCAAGGTGAAGGCACGCCAGCGCGTGCGTCTGGCCGACGGCTCGTCGGCACTGGTCGCATCGGCCAGCGGCGAGCTCAACGTGTTGCGCAACGAGTCGGCGCGGCTCGAGCTGCAAGTCGAGAGTGGCGTGGCGCACTTCGAGGTCGTGCCGATGCCGGCCGCGCAGCGCAAGTTCGTGGTCCACGCCGCCGGTGTGTCGGTGTTGGTCGTGGGTACCGTGTTCGACGTCGAGCAGAGCGCGGGCCGGGTGCGCGTGGCTGTGAGCGAAGGCAAGGTCCGCGTGCAGACGCCGAACGGCATGCAGTTCGTGGCTGCGGGCGAGAGCTACTGGTTCGACAGCGAGACCAACTACACCCCGCAGCCGACAGCCGCGGAGCCCGAGGTCCTGCAGCCGGCGGCTGCGGATGGCCTGGGCGACGTGGGCACGCGCAGCACGGGCGGCCGCGAGCACACGGCCAAGGGCAAGCGTCTCGCGGTCAAGGAAGACAAGCCGGCTGCTGCTGCACCCAAGGCGTCGTGGCGGAGCCTGTGCCAGAGCGGCGACTACGACGCGGCCTACCGGTTGCTCGAGAGCGGCATCGCGGTCGACGACGACGCCTCGGCGCTGATGGACGCGGCGGATGCCTCGCGCCTCAGCGGTCATCCCGAAGTCTCGGTCGGCTACCTGCGGCGCGTGCTGCGCGATCATCGGTCGAGCCCGGTGGCGCCGCTGGCCGGCTTCACGCTCGGTCGTGTGTTGCTCGAGCGGCTGGGACAGCCCTCCGAGGCTGCGGAAGCCTTCGCGCTGGCGCGCAACATCGCGCCGCACGGATCGCTCGCGCAGGACGCGCTGGCCCGCGAAGTCGAGGCCTGGTCCAAGGCGGGCAACACGCACGAGGCGTATCAACGCGCACAGCTGTACGTGCAGCAGTACCCGTCCGGGCGACGCCTGCGCGCAGTACGGCTGTACGGCGGTCTGGACTAGGACCTAAAAACCTGGGGCCTTCGCCCGCAGCCGGTGTAGGCTGACTGGGACGTGCGCTCGGCCAACTGGGTTTGCACACTGGGTCGTTCGACCAGGTCAGTGCTCTGCGCGCTCGCGCCGTTGATGCTCGCGGGCGCGTTTCTCGTCCAGTCCGTCGCGCTCGACTCGCTTGCGCGCGCGCAGGAGGTCGAGAACGCCGTGGTCACCACCCTGGATCCGTGCGTGCCGATCGAGCTGCCGCGCTTCCGACGCCTGTTGTCGGTCGAGCTCGGCACCTCGATCGAGTACCAGCCGGAGGCGCCTCGCGAGCCGGGTCGCACCTGGGTGCACGTGTCGTGCTCGCCGGCGGGCATCGAGCTGAGGCTCGAGGATGGCGTGACGCGCAAGTCGATGATGCGCGTGCTCGATCCGCAGCCGATCGAGTCCGCCGACCGCACGCGGCTATTGGCGCTGGCCGTGGCGGAGTTCGTGGTGGCCAGCTGGGTCGAGCTGCGCGTGACGCCGCGCCCGAGCGTACCCGCGGCGGGCGCGCCGCCGCCGCCAGCTGCAACGGCTGCAGCGACCCGCAGCCTGGAGCAGCGGATGCCCGAGGCGCAGCTGCCGCCCGATATCTGGCAGATCACGCTGGGCGCAGGCATGCAGATGTACACCAGCCAATCCGGCGTGCTGCCGATGTTCTCGCTGCGCCTGGGTATGGCGGCGCTGCGGCCGGTGACGTTCGTGCTCGGCGGCGATATGGGCTTCATGGACGTGCCGCTCGAGCGCGAGCAAGTGCCCGTGGGCGCAATCGATACGCTCCACATCAGCGGCGTCGCTGCGCTGGTGTTTGGCGGCGAGCTCGGCGGGCTGAGCCTCTCCGCAGGGCCCGGCGTGCGCTTCGGCTTGGTACGCATGGTGGGCGAGTCGCGCCTGGCCGAGCTGGAGGCGTTCAGCCGGTTCGCACCCGAGGTCGGCGTGCTGGCCTTGGGCCGCGTCGGCTATCGCCTGGCCAGTTGGTTCGACCTCGGCCTCGAGCTCGAGGGCGGCTTCGTCACGCTGCCGGTGAAGGCCGCCGTGCGCGACTTCGTGCTGGTCGAGTTCTCCGGGGGGTGGTTCTCGGCCGGTCTGCGCCTCACGGCGCTCCTGTGATCAACGCAGGAACAACCGCGGATCGTCCGGGCGGATGTCGACGTGGAAGTGATCGCGGTGGCCGGCGTTGTAGTTTGGCGTGAGCACCGACGAGAAACGGTGCGAAGTGGCCAGATCGCAGGCGATGTCGAGCAGCTTCTGGGCCTTCTTGCCGAGCGCCGGGCCGGACTGCTTGTCGCAGGTCTCGCGGTTGCGATCGATCGTGAAGTCGGTCTTGACCGTGAGCGGTCCGTCGGCCGTGTCGAAGCGCGAGATGTCGAGCGCCAGACCCAGCGTGTGGAAGCTGGTGTACGGGTGATCGCGGTAGGCGCTGAGCACGTAGACCGTGTGCACGCCGTGGCGCTTGACGATGCTCGCGACGTCCGCGAGGCGCGCGGCCAGCTCGCACGACACCACCACGCCGGCACCTGCGTGCATGAAGCGAAACTCCACGCCGCCGACGGCTGCATGCGTCAGCTTGACCGGCACGGCCACGGGCGTCGGCAGCTTGCCGGTCCAGGCGCTGACGTTCACGCCGAGCCCCGGCAGCGTCTCGAGGCACGTGGCCTCGTCGCGGATCGACCAGACGCTGGCGTCGTCGACCGTCCAGGTCGCGCCGGGGATCTTGCCGCGAAAGTTCTGGAAGGTTTGCACGCGCGCGGCGATCTCGCGCGCGATCTTGCCGGCCTGCGTGTCCTCGGCCGCACAGAACTTCGTCGGTGCCGGAGGTGCGGGCGGGCAGGACGGTACCGGCAGCTTGGAGCGCGGCACATCGTTCTCCGCGCTCTCCGGTCCGTTGCCTTCGTTGACGCGGCCGAGCTTGGCGGTGGCGCCCTTCGGAGTCGCTGCGGTCACGCTGCGCCCGTGGCTGGGATCGATCTGCCAGCGTGAGTCGAAGTAGCCGAGGGCCAGCGGGCGCTGGGCACCGCCGAACAACAGCCGCGGACGGCTGCGGGTGGTCTTGGCGTCGTAGACCACGTAGTCGGGCAAGAAGTCGGGCAGGTTGTGCCCACCGTTGACGCCGTCGACGGTCGGGCCGGCTTGCACGATCACGTAGCGCTCGCTCGCGAGCGGGTTGGGGTAGACGAACTTCACACCCACGCCCTCGCCACTGAACAGCCGATCGCCGACGCGCACACCCTCGGTGTCGACGCGGATCGGCAGGCGATCCTGGATCTGCGAGAGCACGCTGTTGGTGCCCGGCGTGCCGTACAGCACCAGGTGATGCGTGCGCATCAGCTCGGGCGTCACCTCGCTGTCGGCGACCACCGCTTGATCGACGCGCCACAGCCACAGCGGCCAGCCCTTGGCTCCGCGCTCGGCGCTGCGCTTGAGCTTGGGTGCGAGCTCGGCGTCGCCGGTGCCGTAGACGTGCGCGATCGCTCCGAAGTAAGCGTCGGTGATCGGTCCGGAGACGCCCGGTCGCTTGCTCGGGCCTGCCGCTGACGGCGGCGGACCCTGCTTCCACTTGCCGCCCTCGCGGTACAGCTCGAGGCGCTTGCCGCGGCTCCCGGTGTACGCCGCCTGGCCGTCGACGATCACGCGCAGGCCGTCGCCGGCAGCGAGCGGCACGTCGGCGACCTCGAGCGCGACGGCGTCGGCGTTCTTCGTCTCCAGCGTGATTGCGTCGCCTTCTGCCACGGCCCGCACGCGCGCCAGCTCGGGCATGCGCGTGAGGCGCGTCACGCTCAACCAGTGCTGGCGATTGGCGCGGTAGTCGCCCGTGACGACTCGCACCTCTTTTGGATGCGGGTTCCGCTTGACCCCTTCGAGCTCGCCGAAGATCAGCCCGTGGCGGTGCACGAGGTACAGCAGATCGTGGCCGGCCTCGAACCACTTCTCGCGGTACGGCACGCCGAGCGTCGCGATGCGCTTGCTGAACTCCTGCACGTACGCCGGCCGCATCGGCCCGGGATCGACGTTGCCATGGTAGTAGCGGAAGTCGGTGTTGATGACGTTCTCGGCCAGCGACATGCCGGAGATCGGATGCAGCGCCTCGGCCTGCAGCGGATCGCCCGCCGCGTTGGCGTACTGCAGCCAGCTCGGCGCGCCCGCGATCGCCAGTACGGCGGAGAAGCGCCACGCGTAGCGCGTGCCGAGGCTGTAGGCCCCGACGCCGCCGTTCGAAAGCCCGCACAGCACGACGCGATCGGCGTCGACCTTGTAGTGCGTCTGGACGTCGGCGATCACGTCGAGCACGTCCTGCTCGCCCATGAAGCGCCACATCACCTGACCGAAGCCATCCGGCGCGACCACGATCCAGTCGGGGGTCCACTTGGGCGTGAACTCGTCCCACAGGTGCTTGTCGTACTCCTTCCAGTTCATGTTGTTGCCGAGCACGACGCCCAGGAACAAGTTGCCGTTGGCCGAGCCGCCGTGCAGCGCGATCATCAGCGGATAGCTGCGCGCGGGGTCGTAGTTCTTCGGCAGGTAGATGGCGTAGCCCTGGCGGGTCTTGGAGATCTGCGAGTCGTAGCCGCGCATCACGATTTGCCCGCGCGCCGCTTGCAGAGGATCCTGGCCGCGCGTGGCTTGGGTGAGCCAGTTGCGTGCGCGCGCGCGCCAGGCCGTGGCCTGAGTCGCATAGTCCTTCTGGATGCGGTCGGCCACGTCCAGCTGATAGGCGATGCTGGTCCAGACCGAGCCCGGTAAGCCGCTGGGAGCGGCAGCCTGCGCGCGTTCGACCTCGGCGCGCAGACCGTCTGGTGGAGCAGCAGTCTGCGCCCGCGCGAGCGCGGGTAAGAGGCAGAGCGCGAGCGCCATGCCGCGGAGCACGTGGAGGGGATTTCCGACCATGGAGGGAGCCGGGATCATCGTACGCCCGAGCGCGACGAACAAAGAGATCGCCAGCCTTCCAGAAGCCGTCTTAGGTGCGATAAGCGCGCTTTCTGTGGCAGACTTCCTGGCCCCGAGTTCACGAGAGGGTTCAGACATGGCTACCCGCACCGAGACCGACTCCATGGGCGCGATCGAGGTTCCTGGCGACCGCTACTACGGCGCTCAGACGGCCCGCTCGATGATTCATTTCCAGATCGGCTGGGAGCGCATGCCGACCGAAATCGTCAAGGCCTTCGGCATCCTGAAGAAGGCGGCAGCCGTCGCCAACAAGGAGCTGGGCGTCCTGGAACCGGAGCTCACCGAGGCCATCGTGCGCGCGGCCGACGAGGTGATCGCCGGTAAGCTGGACGATCACTTCCCGCTCGTGGTCTGGCAGACCGGCTCGGGCACCCAGTCGAACATGAACGTCAACGAGGTGATCAGCAACCGCGCCATCGAGCTGGTGGGCGGGACCATGGGCTCCAAAAAGCCCGTGCACCCGAACGATCACGTCAACAAGTCGCAATCCAGCAACGACACCTATCCCACCGCGATGCACATCGCGGCGGTGATGCAGGTCGAGGCCGTGCTCCTGCCGCGGGTCAAGCGCCTGCGCGACACGCTGGCCAAGAAGTCCGAGCAGTTCATGGAGATCGTCAAGATCGGCCGCACCCACCTGCAGGATGCCACGCCGATCACGCTCGGCCAGGAGATCAGCGGCTGGGTCGCCCAGCTGGACAACGCGATCAAGACCATCGGCGCGACGCTGCCGCAGCTGCGGGAGATCGCGCTGGGCGGCACGGCGGTCGGCACGGGACTGAACGCGCCGCAGGGCTACGCGGAGCTCGTGGCACAGAAGATCTCGTTCTTCTCCGGGCACGACTTCGTCTCGGCGCCCAACAAGTTCGCCGCGCTGGCCAGCCACGATGCGTTCGTCGCTACCAGCGGCGCGCTCAAGCAGCTGGCGGCGGCGGCGATGAAGATCGCCAACGACGTGCGCTGGCTCGCGTCCGGTCCGCGCAGCGGCATCGGCGAGATCGCCATCCCCGAGAACGAGCCGGGCTCCTCGATCATGCCGGGCAAGGTCAACCCGACCCAGTGCGAGGCGATGACGATGGTGTGTTGTCAGGTGTTCGGCAACGACGCGACCATCGGCTTTGCGGCCAGCCAGGGCAACTTCGAGCTGAACGTGTTCAAGCCCGTGATCGCCTACAACCTGTTGCAGGCCATCCGGCTGCTGTCGGACGCCTGCGAGAGCTTCGACGAGCACTGCGCGCAGGGCATCGAGCCGAACCGCGAGGTGATCGAGCGTCACCTGCGCAACTCGCTGATGCTGGTGACCGCGCTCAACCCGAAGATCGGCTACGACAACGCGGCCAAGGTGGCCAAGTACGCGCACAAGTCGGGCGGGACGCTGCGCGCGGCTGCGATCGAGCTGGGCCTGCTGAGCGGGGAAGACTTCGACAAGGCCGTCCGGCCCGAGGAGATGGTCGGACCGCTCAAGAAGGGGTAGGCGTGACGGCGGCGCTTCGCTGGGCGATGGTGGCGTCTACCAGGCTGCGGATCTCGTCGAAGCCGAACGGCTTCTCGACGTGAGGGCACTGCGTGCTGCTGATGAAGTTCAGCATGTCGTCGGTGTAGGCGCCGCCCGTCATGAAGATGAAGCGCTGAGCCAGGGCGGGGTGGTGCTGGCGCGCGTACGCGTGGAGCACCGCGCCGGACTCCATCGGCATCGCGACGTCGCACAGCACCACGTCGTATTCGCCGTTGGCCACGAGCAGCGCTCGAGCCTCGGCGACGCTGGTCGCAGTGTCCACGTCATGCACGTCGCGCAGGCCCGCACACAGCGACTCGGCCACCGCGCGCTCGTCGTCGACCACCAGGATTCGGCTGCGCCGGCCGTTCGGCATCGCTGCTGGTGGCGGCGGGGCGCTGGTGGTGTGACCGATCGCGGGGTTGAAGTAGACGGTCACCGTGGTGCCTTCGCCGGGCTTGCTCTGGATGGTGATCGTGCCACCCAGGTCGTCCACGATCCGTTTGCAGATCGGTAGGCCCAGGCCCGCGCCGACGCCCAGGGGCTTGGTCGTGTAGAAGGGCTCGAACGCGCGCGCCAGCACCTCGTCGCGCATGCCGCAGCCGTTGTCCGAGATCTCGGCGATCACGCGCCCGTCGCTTCCCTGACGCAGGCTGACGCGGATCACCCGGTCGTGCGTGTCGGTCTCGCTCAAGGCGTGCGCGGCGTTCACGATCAAGTTGAAGAACAGCTGCTCCAGGCGCGTGGGGTTGCCGAGGACGCACGGCACGGGGTGGTAGCGCGTCTCCACGCGGCCACGCTGGCGCAGCTCGCGCTTGGCCATGTGCAGGGCGTGTTCGAGCACCTGGTCCAGGTCGACGCGCCCGCGGATATCCTCGTCCTTGCGCGTCAGCGCCTGCAGGTCGCGCACGATCGTCTTCACGCGCTCGGCGCCCTGGCGCGTGTCTTCGAGGCGTTGCTGCATGGCCTTGATGCGCAGTGGATCGCCGCCGAGCTCGCGCAGCTCGCGCGCCAGAAACTCGAGGTTCAGGAGCACGTAGGCCAACGGGTTGTTGATCTCGTGCGCGACGCCGGCCGCCAACGCGCTCACCGCCGACTGCTTGTGCACCTCGAGCAGCAAGCTGAGCATGGCGTCACGCTCGGTCACGTCGCGCGCGAAGGCCAGCACGGCTGGTTCACTATTGAAGTAGGTCTGCAGCGAGCTGACCTCGACCGCGAACTCGCGCCCGCTGGGATTGCGGCCGCGGTAGCGGTGCGGCTCGGGCGGTCGCACGCCCTGGCTGCGGCGCGTGCGTTGCTCGATCAGGCTGGTGGCCTCGGGACTGAGGCGCTCGAGTACGTTCAGGCCCACGACTTCATCGGGCGAGTCGAAGTCGAGGATCCTCGCTCCGGCCGGGTTGGCGAACACGATGTTCGGCCAGCGCATGATGTAGATGCCGTCGGGTGCGCTCGCCACCACCTGCTGGAACAACTCCTGCGAGCGGCGCAGCGCAGCTTCGGCGTCGCGGCGCTGTGTGACGTCGACCAAGAACGAGACGTTGAGCGCCTGGCCCCCGATCATGATCGGCACGAGGGTGGCTTCGACCGGTACCACGTGTCCGTTCTTGTGAGTGAACGCGCTCGAGAAGCGCGCGGGCAAGCGCTCGCCGCGGATCCGCGCAGCGTTGAGATCGGTGAGCAGCGTGCGCTGATCGAGCGGCACGAATGGCAAGAGGCCGCCGACCTCGAGGATCTCGCCGCGCGTACGACCGGTCATGCGCTCCAGCGTCGCGTTGAAGTAGACGAGCTCGAGCTTGGTCGCTTCGGGATCGGAGCGGGTGATGAGCACACCGAGATCGGCGTGCTCCGCGGCCTCGGCGATGGCCTGGAACAGAAGCGCCGATTCGCGGTCCGGCAGATCCGGTACGGGGGTCGAGCTCACGATGTAGTCCATGGTAACTGCGGTTCTCGGCCGCGGGTACTCGAGACCGTGCGGCGCCCAAGCTGCGGAGGGGCAAAAACGAGGCGCGACAAGCGGCGCGCGTCCTGTTTATCATCCGCCCTCCGCCGCATGTGTGACTCGGTCCCACGAGCGGCTACGAAGATCCATGAACGCTGAGCGAAGATCTGACTCGAGACGGGCCTGCAGGCGCCACAGCCGGGCCCGGGGCATGCGCTGGTTCCGGTTTGTAGGTTGGCTTGCCACGATTTCGTGCCTTTGGGTGGGTGGCCAGGGGCTGGCGAGCGCCCAGAAGGTGATCGTTCTGCCGGCTACTGCGGGCCAAGGCGGCGAGGCAGTAGCCAAATTGGCCGACACGGCCGTGCGCGATGCGCTCGGCATGCAGGGCCTGCGGGTCGTGAGTTGGGATGAAGCGACGGCCAAGCTGCCCCCCGGCGAACACTGCGCGGATGTCGCGTCCTGCACGCCGCGCGTCATGAAGTCCGCGGCTGCGGAGCTGGCCGCCGGTGTAGTGGTGACGCGCAACGCGGGCGGCGCGGCCGAACGCGTGCGGGTGGCGCTGCTCGATACCGACAAGCGCCGCTACGACGGGGAAGCCGAAGTCGAAGACGGCGACGTGCGCGCTGCCACGACGCGTGCTTTGCTGGAGGCTCGCTCATTTCAATTGCTCGGACCTGGACCATGGCTGCGCGTCGAGGGTACGCCCGAAGGCGCCGAAGTTTTGTTGGACGATCGGATCGTGGGTCGTGTGCCGTATCGCGCCACGGTCATTCCCGGCGGCCACAAGCTGCGAGTTCGCGAGGCGGGTTACACCGCATTCGAGCAGCAGCTCGATGTGCCGGCCACCGATGACGCACACGTGGCTCAGATCGTGGTCGCACTCGAACCGGCTCCCATCACCATGTCGAACAGCGGTGCCGATCTGCGCGCAGTCTCGGAAGACACCGGGCACAGCAAGCGCAGCTCGACCTGGCTGGTCGGGCCACTCGTCCTCGGCGGGTTCGGTGTGGTGTTGGCCGGCGTGACCACGGTCCGGCTGGCCACCGAGCTCGACAGCTGCGTCAATCCAGACAAGGCAGGCTACTGCACGCAGGAGCGTACGGTGAACACTGCACCGGCGGTGATCGCGTACACGCTGAGCGCCGGGCTGATCGCTGGCTCGATCGTGTGGATTGTTTTGGGATCGGATGACGAAGAAACGCCGAGCGTGAGCGCGTCGATCGGTCTAGATCACATCGGGATCTCAGGGAGCTTCTGACATGCGCTCGCTTCGTTTCATCCAACACAAGTTGTGGTGTGCGTGTGCGTTGTATGCCGTATTTTTCGCCACGTCGGGCTGCGAGCAATTCGATCCCGTGCGCACCAAGAACCTGTGCGATGGGCCGGCGCCCATCTCGATGCGCTGCCCGCAGTGTCTGAAGCCGAAATTCTCCTTCAAGTGCTCGGAGTGTCAGAACGGCGAGGCAGATGCCGCGGTGTGTGAACCTGACCCCGGCATGGGCTCCGTCATCGCCTCGGGCAGCGGCGGGGACGCGCCGAAGGCCGGCAAGGGCGAGTCCGGCAGCGAGGGCGGCGAAGGCGGCGCGGGGGAGGGCGGTGCGGGCGCGTCGGGCACGGACGGCGGCGACGGCCAGGCCGGGGAATCCGGCAGCGGCGGCATGACGCCTGTCGGGGGGCAAGGCGGAAATTCTTCCACTCCAACCAACCAGTGCGGCGAGCTCTGGTGCAGCTTGAACGACCCGCAGCACCCGCACTGCGACACGGTCCGGCAGCGCTGCGTGGAGTGCACGGACAACTCCCAGTGCCCGGGTGGCGTGTGCAACCAGGACGTGGGGCGCTGTCAGAACTGCATCGTCAACTCCGATTGCAGCTCGAACGCGTGCGACGAGTCCGCGCACGTCTGCGTCGACTGCAAGCAGGACGTGGATTGTCAGGCGGGCGACCCGAAGCGCGAGAAGGGTAGCTGCGACAAGCAGACGTTCAGCTGTGTCGATTGTGTCGACAACAAGGGCTGCCCCGATCCGGTGCGCGGAACGTGCGCTACCAACACGTTTACCTGCGTCGACTGCCTGACCAACGCCGATTGCGAGAAGGCCATGCCCGCCTGCGATCCCATGACGCGCGCCTGCGTGCAATGCATGGTGAACGACGACTGCGTAGACCCGGTCCTCGGCAGTTGCGACAAACCGAACCACCGCTGCGTGGACTGCGTGGATGACACGGGCTGCAAGACCGGAACCAACACGCGCTGCGCCATGGATACTTTCAAGTGCGTGCAGTGCGTGGAGGATTCTCACTGCGCCAGCCAGCACTGCTACGCGCAGAAGTGTGTGGAGTGCGAGGCCGACGCCAACTGCGACAGCAGCGACAAGGCGCGTTGCGATCTCAATACGCACGCCTGCGCAGCCTGCACCGACGACTCGCAATGCGAGCGCTTCGACGACACACCGGTTTGCTTCGAAGGTACGTGCGTGGAATGCAAGGACGACAGCACCTGCGGTGCCAACTCCTGCATTCGCTCGAAGCACACGTGCTCGGACGTGCCGCGTCAATCGCTGGATGTCTGCCAGCCGTGTGAGGCGGACAGCATGTGTAAGACCTCGATGCAGTGCGTAGGCCTGACGTTTGGCAATCAGAGTGTCGGCAGCAACTGCGTATGGACTCGCAACACGCGTCCTTCGCGCAGCTGCAACAATGCGCAACCCTACGCGCGCGCGTTGAACGCGCGTTCTATCGATGGCGCCAGCGCGGCTGATTATTGCGTTCCACCGTCCACGACCACCTGCAAAGGAGTGCTCGATGTCTCACTCGGCGCGAGCGGTGCGACGTGCAAGGTCGACGCCGATTGCGGCTTGCCCGGAGTCAGCGATGGGCATTGCGTCGACTCCAGTCGCTGCACGTACGTGTGCGGCTCGGAGGGAGACGACGTGAACTGCCCCGTCGGTCTCCACTGCCTTACCAATGGGTTGTGCGGCTAGAGTACGAAGCCGCGCAGCGGATACGTGCGGGTCTGGTTCGACACGCGCCCGATGAGGCGATAGGTCTCGTAGTTGCCTGGCCGCCCCACCGAGAGTTGCATCCCGCAGCCGTCCAGGAAGTCCTGTCCATCGTTCGTCGGGACGTCGTTCTCGAACTCGCCGCTGATCAGGTTGGAGCCGAGCGGGTCCCACGCGCCGTTTCGATATCCCCAGATGTCCGCTTCGAGCGTCATCGCTGCGCAGGATTCAGGTGTCCCGAACACCGCCTGGGCTTCTGGAGTTCGCACCCACCCGCCGGCTGCGATGGCAGCGAGTGTCGCGCTACGTCCGTTGGGGTTGTGAATGTCGATGACGAAGCCCGAGCAAAACAGCGATCCGTATGACTGCGCGCTGCTCGGAACATAGGGCGTGGTCGAAAGCACCTCGGTGCCGTTCGCGCCTCTGAGATCTGCGCTGCCGTCAGCGGCGACGGACAAGCAGGTGAACTCGAGCGGTTCGACTCGCGCACCGACGTCCGGCGCCGTGTCCGCCGTCTCTGCTGCCATGCAACCCGAAACCAGCACGCACCCGATGCGGCACGCCCAGCGGCGAATTCCTGTCTCTAGCGTCATGGTGAGCCCCCGGAATGATTGGGATTACAGTTAGAATCGATCTGTAGGCGATACGATTTCGATTCAACTACTAACGGAGCGTGCCCCTCGGCTCAACTGACAACTCTGGCGCTCGCGGAAGATTTCTCTCCCGACGCGACCCGAATTGGCCGCAGGAAGGCTGGCTTCGGGCGATTGAGCTAGTCAGCCGCTGCGACGATTACAGCTGCATGTCCTCTGGAATGACCACGTCGGCCGCGAGCTCGAGCTTGGTCCAGTGCTCACCGTTCCAGCGCAACAGGTTGCCTTCGCCGCCCGCGATCCAGACGTCCTTCGGGCCGCTGCCCCAGACACTCCACAGAGTGGCCGTGGTGTCGGCTTCCGAGCGGCTCCAACTCTCGCCGTCGTAGTGCAAGATCGTTCCCATGAGTCCGACGGCCCAGATGTCGTCCGGCGCGCTGCCCCACATGCCGAGCATCGACTGATCCGTCGAGCTGTCGCCCATGGTGAACTCCGCGCCGTCCCAGTGTTGTGCTGGCGATTGGTACGGTAGGACCCAAACGTCGTCTCCGCCGCTACCCCAGACTCCGCGCAGCGGACTGCCGTCGAAGGTCATCTGACTGATCTCGTTGCCGACCGCGTGCAGGACGAGGCCCGCCGCCGAGAGGTTGGTGCCGACGAACCAGACGTTGTCGGGCCCGTCGCTCCAGAGCTCCCACAGGCTCGCGGAGACCCGGATCGGGAGCTCGTCCCAGCGCTTGCCGTCGAAGTGGCGCACCACACCGCTGCGCTCCAGTGGGATGAAGCCGGCCGCCCAGACGTCGTCGGGCGCGTTGGACCAGACGCCGAGCAGCGTTTCGTCCGGCACTTGCTCGACGATCTTGAGCGTCTCGCCGTCCCAGTGCAGCGTCGTCGCATATTCGCCGACGATCCAGACGTCGTTCGGGCCGCTGCCGTGCACCGCCAACAGGCTGGCGACCGTGCCGCTCTCGACGTGGGTCAGCGTCTTGCCGTCGTAGTGCAAGATCGTGCCGTGCAGACCCACTGCCCAGACGTCGTTCGGGCCGCTGCCCCAGATCGCGCTCATCGACGCGAACACCGGCACCTCGGGCTGCGCAGCTGGCTGAGGCTCCGACATCGGGTCGGTGCGCTCGCGGTGGCGCTTACTGCTTGGTTTCGGCGTGTCGTCGTCGCTCGCGCAGCCCGCGAGGGCGAAGGCAGCGGCGAGCAGCAAGCGAGTGGTTACGGCTGAGACTCTCATACGGGCCCCGACTCCTCATCGGCGCAGCGTGCGCCAGCGGAGCCTACGCGCATCGCCGTTCAGAAGCGACTCCCGAGGGGGGGACCGGGCCGGAAGGGTACGCGGCGCTTCCGGTGACTGGGGCAGATTGCGCGCGCCAGCAGGCTGGGCGAGAGTGCGCGGCTCTTCCATGTCTTTGTTGCGGGCGCTCTGGCAGTTGTTGGACGAGGTCTGGGGGCTGGGCGCGTTGTTCGACGCGCTGCGCAACGCCCACGGGTATTTCGCCTGGGATCTGGCGCTTCGCGGCATCGCCGCGGCGTTCCTCGTCGGCTCGGTCGCGCTCGTCTCGCTGCGCGTGAGCCGCTGGCTCGTACCGCAAGCGGGCCTGCCGTTGCGCTGGAGCACCACGTTCAGCGCCGGAATGTGGCTCTCGACCGCGGGTTTTCACGCACTGCGCGAGCTGCGCGGCTTCACGCTGGGCTGGGCCCTCCTGGCCTGCGCCGCGCTGCTGGCACTCGCGCTGCGCGCCTGGCCCGAGCGTTCGCCGCTCGCGTACTGCGTGCGCCGAGAGTTGCGAGCCTTCCGCGCATTCGCGCGCCTGCTGAGGCACAGCAGGCAGCTCGCGCTGTGGGCTGTTTTCGGCTTCTTCGCGTTGTTGCTCGGACTGCGTGGTTTCGTGATCCCGCCGCTCGGCTGGGACACGCTGACCTACCACGGGCCGCGCGCCGCGCAGTTCGTGGCCTCGGGCAAGTTCACGTTCGATCCGGGCGTGGGCGGCTTCGACTTCTATCGGCACTTCTTCGCGGGCGGCGAGGTGCTGAGCGCGTGGGCCATGCTGCCCTTCCACTCCGATCTGTTCGCCAACCTGGCGTCGTTCGTGCAGTGGATCGGCCTCGGCTTGAGCGGCTGGGCACTGGCGCGCGCGCTCGGCTTGCGCGAGCCGTTCGGCAGCACCAGCGCCTGCGTGCTGATGTTCGTGCCGACGCTGCAGCTCGAGGTCAACTCGGGCTACGTCGAGGTGGTGCTGAACGCGGCGCTGCTGCACGGCATCGCTGCAGCCCTCAGCTGCATGCGTCGGCCGAGCCTCGGCCTGTGCCTCACGGCCGCGCTTTCGCTCGGCGTCGCGACAGGGATCAAGCTGCCGGGCGCCCCTCCGGCCGCGATCGTCCTCGCCGTGCTCTGGCTGCGCTTGTTGCCCGCGCGCGGGCTCGATCTGCGCGGCAAGGCCATCGGCCTGGGCGCGAGCGCGCTGCTCGCGCTGCTGCCGGCTGCACCGTGGATGTTCCGCGCGTATCGCGACACCGGCTACCCGCTCAGCCCGATGCCCGCCAAGCTCTTCGGCGTCACCCTCGGGGTCGCCAGCCACACCATGCGTTGGTACGGGGACCGGCCCGAGATCCGGGCGCTCGAGTGGGAGGCAGAGAAGGGCGTGCTCGGGATCGTGTTCTCGGCGCTGGCGAAGATGAACGAGACGCTCGGGTCGCTGGCGCTGATCTTCGTGCTGGTGTTCCCGATCGGCCTCTGCGTGCTGGCGCGCCGCCGGCCCTGGACAGCGCTCGCGGTGACGCTGGCGGTGATCGCTCCGGTGCTGGCATATTACAGCGCGGGCTTCGCGCCCGTGCGCATGGTGCGCGCGCCATCCAGCACTCGCTTTCTGATCCCGGCGTTCGCGCTGATCGTCCCGATCAGCTTGATCTGGTGCCGGCGAGCTGGGCCGGCCATCAGTCGCCGGCGCTACGCGGCGGCTCCGTTGTCGGCGGCGTACCGCGGGCTGCTGGTGGCGTATGCGCTGATCTACGCGGTGCTGTGCATGCGGCGGGGGTGGGTCGACTGGGAGACGCGCGAGATCGTGATCGTCGGCCTGTGGTTGGGCTTCCTGGTCGCCGGAACACGCTGGCTGGCCCGCAGCCATCCGCTGCGAGCACTGTCGTTTGCCACGCTGGGGTTCTGTTGGTTCTGCGCAGGCCTGCAGCTACGCCGCGACGAGACCCGGCCTGCGGCGTACTCGCACAGCTTCGCGCTCCACGGCCTGTCGCGCTTCTGGGTGGAGGGCGTCGCCCACGTCGACGAACCCGGCCGCCCGCATCGCATCGCCATCACGGGCGGGCCGGATCACGCCTCCGACAAGTGGTTTCAGTACTTCTACCTGGGCAAGCGCTTCGAGAACGAGCTGCGCTACGTGGTGCCGACGCGGGACGGCAAGGTCGCGTACTACGTCAACGACAACGATCTCGAGACGCGCGCCGACCGCGACAGCTGGCTGAAGCGCCTCGACCAAGGTGGCTTCCAGGAAGTGCTGACCTTCCCACCGCGCTCGATCGAGCAGGGTTGGATGGAGGAACAGGCTGACCGCTTCGAGAAGCTCGCGGGCAACGAGAAGTGGGGCCTGTTCCGCATCCGCCGCTGATCACTTCGAGCCGCAGGTCGGATTCACGCAGTACGCCTGGCCACCGGACTGCGCCGTGCTGTCGGGACGCGCATCGCACACCCAGGCCGGCGGGCACTGCGAGTCGCCCTGGCACGCGCGAACGCACACGTTCAGCTCTCCATGGCAGAACATCGAGCGATCCTGCGAGCCGTCCTGCATGTTCACCGCGCAGGCTTCGGTGAGCGGGATCGGCTGGCCCTTGCCATCGACCAGGTCCGCGCACGGCGAGCCGATCTCCGGTTGCTCGGCCAGACGCCCCGGGTCGGTGCTGCGCAGGCGCTGCGTCTCGTTCAAGCACTCGAGCTTGACCTTCACGCCGTTGCCGGGCCTCGCGCTCTCGGTGAACGAGACGCGCTGCTTCGTTCGACCCTGGCAGCGGGCCTGCACCTCGTCCGAGAAGTCGTCGTAGTACCAGCCCTGGCCCTGCGGCGCAGTCAGCCCGTGCACCGGAAGTTGCTGGACCACGCAGCGCTTACCCTTGGCGGAGCTCTGATTGGCCGACGCCGGGTCGGCGGGGCTCAGCCAGCTGCCGATACCCGCGCACTCGGTCGGCACGCCGGTCGTCGCCTCGTCGGCGGCTGGCAGCTCCCAGATCACGTTGCAGCGCACGGTGTCGTCCGAGCCGCGCACCAGCGGCCGCGGCAAGCACACCGACGGGATGGCGTCGATGATCGCGTCGATGATCACGTCCATCGCCGGCCCGAAGTCCTTCTGACAGATCGACTGCACCACGCCGTTCTTTCCGAACGCCTTTGCGACCTCCACGATGCGCACGGGCGGGTAGGCGGCCGCGAGCTCGCCGTCGGCATTTTCACCGAAGCAAGAGGGCTCGAGGTTGGCACGCAGCGGATCGGTCACGGCGTTGCGACGCTCCTGCATGCGCGGGTCGTTCAGGATCGCGTCGTAATATGCCGTGCGCTCGTCGTCCTTCTTGAGGTCGTACCTGGCGCGCGCATCGGCGCTGACCAGGTCCGGCGGCACGCCGGCGATCGCGCCGAAGATCACCAGGTTCTCTGCGTTCGGCCGCAGGGCCTTGAAGCCCTGGACGTAGCGATCCACCTTGAACAGGTTCTGCTTGTTCAGGAAGCAGCGCAGGTTCACCGGTTGTTGCGAGCGCGGGTCATCGCGATCGGAGGTGAAGTGCGTGGTGTCGATCGACGAGCAATCCTCTTCGTCGGTCACGACCACCACCGCGATGATCGAGATGCCCTCGCGCGCGTCGTTGCGCAGGAAGCCTGCGTTTCCGCCCTGCGTGCTCGATCCGTCACCGTGGCCCCACTGGCCATCGGCCGTCGTGGACAGAAACGAGACCGGGTTTTGTTTGCCGAGCAGCACGTTGCCGTCCTTGTCGGTGTACGCCTTGGGCCACAGCGCCTTGAGCCCCGCTTCGAGCTGCTGTTCGAAGCCGCAGCCCTTCGTGCCCAGCGAGGCGATGCAGCCAAAGTCGTTCGCGACCCTGTCGGGATCCGAGACGCCGCGCTCGAAGCTCAAGAAGCTGGGATAGGTCGCGGCACAATTCGGGCCCGCGCCGCCCTTGTGCTGCAGTACGCCGTCATCTCCACCGTTGATGTCACAGCCGAACGCGTTCGGTATGCCGGCCAGACCCATGTCGCTCGAGACCACGCCGAGGTGCATGTCTCTGACCGCAGGGAACGGCCGGCCGTCCGCGCGCATCCCCGAGGTCAAGGTCTTGATCAGCCTGGGAAACTGCAGGTTCAGCGCAGCTTGTTCCTCTGCCATCGACTGGGAGTTGTCGACCACGAACAGCAAGTCGAGCTTGTCGATGCTGGAGACCTCGATGCTACGGGCTACCCCTGATACGAGGCAGGGGTTGAGCGGGATCAACTCGCGTTCCAGACAGCCGCCCGCGAGCGCGCAGACGAGCAGCGCGCCGCCGAACCAAATCCCCTTCGACATGTGATCCTCCCTGTGAGCGCAACGCGGCTGTGCCCCTGCCGCCGTCAGCTGCACGCCCCTGCATGCAGCACGCACTCGTCTCTGTGTCGCGTGGCCGCGTGCGGGCTTTCGGGCGCGATCGCCGAGAAACAGCCGATGCGTGCAGCCACTCGCGTCAGCGGCGCTTTCTCGTCAACTCGGTTGGCGCAGCTGGTGGCTGCTACTCGAACACCGCGCTGTAGGCCGTCTCATCGAAGCCCACCAACACCTGCTTGCCCGTATCGAGGATCGGCCGCTTGACCAGTTTGCCGTCGGCCGCGAGGGCTCGCAGCGCCGCGTCGAGCGAGAGCCCGGGCAGGCGGCTCTTCCAGTCACCTTCGCGGTAGCTCACACCCGAGGTGTTGAAGAACCGGCTGATCGGCAGACCCGAGCGTTCGTGCAGTTCTGCGAGCTTCTTCTGGGGGATGGGCGTCGCCACGAGATCGACCGCCTCGTAGCGGACGCTCGCCCCTTCGAGCCAGCGCAGGGCCTTCCGGCAGGTGCTGCACTTCGGGTACTGGTACACGGTCACCGGCATGGTGGGCGGATACCAGAGATCCCCCGCGCTCGTCCAGCACGCGCCCACCATGCTTGACCTGTTGCGCGGTAGGCTCAAAATCTCGGAATGCTGACGAAGTCCGAGTTCGCCGAGCGGCGCACGCGTTTCATGGCGGCCGCCGGGAGCGGCGTTGCAATCTTCGCCTCCGCGCCGGTGGCCGTACGCAACAACGACGTGGAGCACGACTACCGGCAGGACAGCGACCTGTACTACCTGACGGGCTTCGACGAACCGGAGAGCGTGCTGATCCTGACCACCGAGCACGCCGAGCACCGCAGCGTGCTGTTCGTGCGCCCGCGCGACAAGGAGCGCGAGACCTGGGACGGTCCGCGCGCGGGCATCGAGGGGGCGCAGGCCGCATTCGGCGCCGACGCGGCGTTCCCGATCGCCGAGCTCAAGAAGCGCCTGCCCGAGTACCTGACGGACGTCCACCGCTTGCACTACCGGATCGGCTTCGATCGCGCGTTCGATCAGCTGGTGCTCGACGCCATCGCCGACGTTCGCAAGAAGGCACGCGTGGGCGTGTCTCCGCCGCGCGAGATCGTCGACCCCAGCGTGATCGTGCACGAGATGCGCATGCGCAAGAGCGCGGCCGAGATCGAGGTCATGTGCAAGGCCGCCAGCATCACGGCCGAGGCGCACGCTGCGGCCATGGCGCTGGCGCGGCCGGGCCGCTACGAGTACGAGGTCGAGGCGGAGCTCTTGCGGGTGTTTCGCGCGCGGGGGGCCGAGCGTGCCGCCTACGGCAGCATCGTGGGGTCGGGTCCCAACGCGACCATCCTGCACCACCGGCGCAACGACCGCCGCATGCAGGAGGGCGACCTGCTGCTGATCGATGCCGGCGCCGAGTACGGCTACTACGCCTGCGATGTCACGCGCACCTTTCCGGTCTCGGGGCGCTTCAGCGACGAGCAGCGCGCGCTCTACCAGGTCGTGCTCGACGCGCAGCAGGCAGCCATCGACGCCGTCCGTCCGGGGGTGACCGTGCCCTACGTGCACGGCGCGGCGCTCGAGGTGCTGGCGCAGGGCCTGGTCGATCTGGGCCTGATCGAAGGCCCGGCCGCCGACGCGATCGAGGCCGAGACCTACAAGCCGTACTACATGCACCGGACCAGCCACTGGCTCGGCATGGACGTGCACGACGTCGGCGACTACCACGTACAGAAGCGGCCCCGCCCGCTCGAGCCCGGCTTCGTGCTCACGGTCGAGCCGGGGCTGTACATCGCGGCCGGCAGCGCCTGCGATCCGAAGTGGCACGGCATCGGCATTCGGATCGAGGACGACGTGCTCGTGACCGAGATAGGCCGGCGGGTACTGACGGACGGCATCCCGAAAAGTGTGACTGACATCGAGCAGGTCCTGGCCAGCCGCGCGCCCGCCCGAGAAGCCGCTGAATGACGCTCTGCGCAACGTTGACAGGCTCGATGCATTTGACTACAGATAGCGGGGCTTTCGAGCGAGATTCGCGAGCAATTTCGGGCGCAGTCCGCAGATGAACGCCCTCCTGGGCGTCGGACACAGTGTTGTGATGGTTCCGCAGCGCGCGCGTTGCGCGCGCGAGTGCGGGTGCGCCAGGGTCGTGGGTCGAATTGATCCCTCGTTCGAGCACCCCGCACCATGCTCAGCACCTACCTGCCCGCTCTCATCATGTTCCTGATCGCGTCGGTCTTCGCGATCGCGATCTTCACGCTGACGTCGGTGCTCGGCACCAAGAAGATGACGCCCGAGAAGGCGATCCCCTACGAAAGCGGATCGGATTCGGACGGCGCCAACCACGTGCGCCTGAGCGTGAAGTTCTACCTGACCGCGATCTTGTTCGTGGTCTTCGACATCGAGGCCGTGTTTCTCTACCCCTGGGCGGCTATCTTCCGCCAGCTGGGTTGGTTCGGTCTGCTGGAGATGTTCGCGTTCATCACGGTGCTCGCGATCACGCTGGTGTACGCGTGGAAGAAAGGAGCGCTCGAATGGGAGAAATGACGCGCCAGACGACGGCGATCTTGGGGGAAGGGCAGCCTTTCGCCACGACCAAATTCGACGCGCTGCTGGGCTGGGCACGCAAGTACTCGCTCTTCCAGTTTCCGTTCGTGACGGCCTGCTGCGGCATGGAGCACATGGCCACCGCCGGCGCTCGCTACGACATCGAGCGCTTCGGTGCCGGTGCGCCGCGCTTCAGCCCGCGCCAGAGCGATCTGATGTGGGTGGTCGGCACGATCACGCAGAAGCAAGCGCCCCCGCTGCGCCGCATCTACGAGCAGATGGCCGATCCCAAGTACGTGATCGCGTTCGGCACCTGTGCCTCGTGCGGCGGGTTCTACGACAACTACACGACCGTGCCCGGCATCGACAAGATCGTGCCCGTCGACGTGTTCATCCCCGGCTGTCCGCCGCGGCCCGAAGCCGTGCTCGACGGGCTGATGTTGCTGATGGAAAAGATTCAAAACGGCGACCGCGAACCGGCCGTGTTGCCGGCCAAAGAGTTGCCGCCGCTCGTGCAGCTGCGTCAGAAGCAGAACGCATGACGCCCCGAAGGAAGTCCCCTTGGGGGACAGGAGCCCAGCGATGAGTCAGAAGGTGGTCGCGCGCCTGGTGGCGCGCTTCGGCGCAGCGATCCTCGAACAGGACAGCTTTCGCGGCGATGAAGAAGTGACGGTCGCTCCCGAGAGCTGGCTCGCGGTCGCGCGCTATCTGCGCGACGACGGCGAGTGCGCGATGAATCACTTCATCGACATCACTGCGGCCGACTATCCCGAGCGCGAGCCGGGCCTGCCGCGCTTCGACGTGCTGTTGTTCGTGCGCTCGCTGGCCAAAAAGCACCGCGTACGCGTGAAGGCGCGCGTGCGCGACGGCGAAGAGCTCGACTCGCTGACGCCCGTCTGGGAAGGCGCCAACTGGACCGAGCGCGAGGTCTACGACATGTTCGGCGTGCCGTTCCGGGGTCACCCCGACCTGCGCCGCATCCTGATGTACCCCGAGTTCGTGGGGTATCCGCTGCGCAAGGACTACCCGATCACCAAGACGCAGCCGCTGATCCCGTACCGCGACGTGCCGCCCGCGAAGCTCGCGCCGTTCGGCGCCGACGAGGGCAACCCGTACGGACGCATCGACTGGTTGGCGCGCATGGCCGGCCGCAACCTGCAGGTCTCCCCGGCGATCGGCTTGCAGCAGGGCCAGCGCACGGCCCTGAGCGCGGACAACGAAGATCTCTCGACCCCGGACAAGGGTTAGGTAAGGGCCATGGAGCCGATTCAAGAGTACGAGGAAGAGACCGCGCTCGAGCTGCCGGCCGAGCCCATGCGCTTGAACATGGGCCCCGCGCATCCCGCGATGCACGGCACGATCCGCATGATCCTCGATCTCGACGGCGAGACGATCAAGAACCTGGACGTGCAGCCGGGCTACTTGCACCGCGGCTTCGAGAAGAGCTGCGAGCGCGGCACCTGGGCGCAAGTCTATCCGTACGCGGATCGGCTCAACTACGTCTCGCCGATGCTGAACAACGTCGGCTTCTCGCTGGCCGTGGAGAAGCTGCTCGGCATCGAGGTGCCCGAGCGCTGCAAGATCTACCGCGTGATCCTGGGCGAGCTCTCGCGCATCACCGATCACCTGACGTGCAACGGCGCCATGGCGATGGAGCTGGGCGCGATGACGCCGTTCCTGTGGTGCATCAAGGTGCGCGACTGGATCTGGGACATCCTGGAGCAAGAGACCGGCGCGCGCATGACGCACTCGTTCGGCCGCATCGGCGGCATGGCGCAGCCCCCGACCGACAAGCTGAAGCAGACGGTGCGCGACATCCTGCCGCAAGTCGACAAGGTGCTCGGTGAGGCCGAGGCCACGCTGATCCGCAACCGCATCTTCATCGACCGCCTGCAGGGCGTGGGCATCCTGTCCAAGGAGCTGGCGCTCTCGCTCGGTGTGACCGGCCCGATGCTTCGCGCGACCGGCATCGAGTGCGACGTTCGCAAGGACAACCCGTACAGCGGCTACGAGACGTACGACTTCGAGATCCCGATCGGCCACGACGGCGACACCTACGATCGCTTCATGGTGCGCATGGAAGAGGTCCGGCAGTCGTGCCGCATCCTCGAGCAGGCCATCGAGCGCTTGCCCGACGAGGGTCCGATCAACGTCGACGATCCGCGCATCATCCTGCCGCCCAAGTCCGAGGTGTACTCGACGATCGAGGGCACGATCGCCCACTTCAAGCTGGTGATGGAGGGCGTGAAGCCCCCGGCCGGCGCGGTGTACAGCTACACCGAGGGCGGCAACGGCGAGCTCGGCTTCTACATCGTCTCGGACGGCAGCGGTACGCCGTATCGGGTGCGCTGCCGGCCGCCTTGCTTCATCAACCTGCGGGCCGCGGAGCCGATGATCCGGGGCAACATGATCGCCGACATCGTGCCGGTCTTCGGATCGGTCAACATGATCGGCGGCGAGTGCGATAGGTAGGAGAACCGATGCCCACGTTCAAGCTCGATGGCCGCGACATCCCGTTCGAGCCCGGCGATACGATCATTCGCGCGGCTTGGCGCCACGGGGTCGAGATCCCGCACTACTGCTGGCATCCGGGTCTGTCGATCGCGGCCAACTGCCGCATGTGCCTGGTCGAGGTCAAGGCCGAGCGTCCGATGCTGATGCCCACGCTCAAGTGGGACGAGAAGCTGAACGAGTTCGTGCCGGCCAACAAGCCGAAGCTCGCGCCCGCGTGTCAGACGCCCGCGGTCGAAGGCCAGGAAGTGTTCGCCAAGAGCCCCGAGGCCAGCACGGCGCAGGGGCACGTGCAGGAGTTCCTGCTGCTCAACCACCCGGTCGACTGCCCGATCTGCGATCAGGCCGGCGAGTGCAAGCTGCAGGACTACTGGCTGGAGAACCAGGGCACGGCCAAGCGCAAGCGCACCGAGCCGGTGCACAAGCCCAAGGCCGTGCGCTTCGGCGAGACGATCGTCTACGACGCCGAGCGCTGCGTGATGTGCACGCGCTGCATCCGCTTCTGCGACGAGGTCGCGCACGACCACGTGCTCGACATGCGCGAGCGCGGCAACAAGAACGAGATCACCGTCAGCCCGGGCCGCCAGCTCGACGGCAAGTACACGCTGATGACCGAGCACGTGTGCCCGGTCGGCGCGCTGACCAGCAAGGACTTCCGCTTCAAGGCGCGCGTCTGGTTCCTGCGCGCGCAGAAGAGCATCTGCAGCGGCTGCGCGACCGGCTGCAACGACTACATGGACTACGACCCGCGGCAGAACAAGGTCTACCGCATCCGGCCGCGCGACAACGAGGCCGTCAACAAGTTCTGGATGTGCGACGACGGCATGCTCAGCTACCGGCGCGTGCACGAGAACCGTGTGTTGCACGGCAGCGTGCGCAACGGCCAGCAAACGGCGGTGGCCCCGGAAGAAGCGCTGCGGCTGGCAGGGGCGGCGCTCTCGAACGTGCCGGCGGCCAAGCTCGCGTTGGTATTGAGCGCGCAGCACTCGAGCGAAGACAACGACGTGCTCGCGCGCTTCGGTCGCGAGCTCGGCAGCAGCCGCTTCTACCTCGCCGCGCTGGGCGGCTGGGACGCCGACGACATCCTGCGCGACGCGGACAACAACCCGAACCGTGCGGGTGCGCTTGCCGCCGTCGACGGCAAGGCCGGCAGCATCGCCGACCTGTTGAAGGACATCGCCTCGGGCGACGTGCAGGGCGTGCTCGCGCTGGGCTGGGCGACCGCGGAGGACGCGGCCAAGCTCGCGCCGCTGCGCTCGCTCAAGACGGTCGTCACGCTGTCCAGCAATACCGGGCCGCTCACCGAGCTGGCGAGTGTCCTGGTGCCGGTGGCGTCGTTCGCCGAGATGGACGGCACGTTCGTCAACGCCAAGGGCATGGCGCAAAGGTTCTCGCGCGTGATCCACCCGCCGGCGGGCATCCGCCCGGCCTGGGAGGCGCTGGTGCAGATCGCTCGCGCGCTCAACAAACCACTGGCGGTCAATCAGATCGGCGACGTCCGCAACACGTTGCTGCCTGACGCGGCGCCGGAGGCTCAGTCATGATCGATGGGATTTGGGTCGCAGCGCTGACCGTCAAGCTGCTGTTCGTGCTCGTGATCATCCTGACCTTCTCGCCGGTGCTGGTCTGGGTCGACCGGCGGCAGAGCGCGATGATCCAGGATCGGCTCGGTCCCAATCGCGCGGGCATCCCGATCGGCGGCAAGAACATCACGCTGTTCGGTCTGCTGCACCCGCTGGCCGACGCGCTCAAGTTCATGTGGAAGGAGGACTTCATCCCTCCGCGCGCGGACAAGCTGCTGTTCGCCCTGGCGCCGATCATCTCGGTCATCCCCACCATCGCCGCCTTCGCCGTGATCCCGTTCGGCGACGTCATCTACCTCGACCACCTGTTCGAGGTGCTGCCGGCGAACCCCGATGGGCGCGCGTTTCCGTTCCAGGTCGCCTCGCTCAACGTGGGCATCTTGTACGTGTTCGCCGTGGCCGGCACCGGCGTGGTCGGTGCGGCCATCGCGGGCTACTGCAGCGACAACAAGTACGCGCTGCTCGGCGGCCTGCGCGCGGCGGGCCAGATGGTCAGCTACGAGGTCACGCTCGGCCTGTCGCTGGTCGGCTGCTTCATGCTCTACAACTCGCTGCTGCTCGAGGATGCGGTGGCCTGGCAGGGTGAGCACGGCTTCGGCGGCTGGGGCATCTTCCGCCAGCCGATCGCGTTCATCCTGTTCTACGTCGGCTCGATCGCCGAGACCAAGCGCATTCCGTTCGACATCCCGGAGGGCGAGAGTGAACTGGCCGCCGGCTACTTCACCGAGTACTCGGGCATGAAGTTCGGCATGTTCATGATGGGCGAGTACATCGCCACGGTGGTCAGCTGCGCGCTGATCGTCGCGCTGTTCTTCGGCGGTTGGCACCTGCCCTTCCTGGAGCGCGACGGCATCCACTTCTTCAACACGTACATCGCGATGCCGCACTGGGCGGTCAGCCTGATCTACATCCTGTCGTTCATCGGCAAGCTGGTGGTGATGCTCTGGCTGACGATGATGATCCGCTGGTCGCTGCCGCGCTTCCGCTACGACCAGGTCATGAAGATGTGCTGGCGCTACATGCTGCCGCTGTCGCTCTTCAACATCTTCATCACTGGCATGTTCATCCTCCTCTTCGCGGACAAGTGAGTCATGGCCAAGCTGATTTCCAAACCCAACATGAATGCCGCTGAAGCGATCTACGTGCCCGAGATCGCCAAGGGCCTGCGCGTGACCATCGGCAGGTTCTTCAAGAACACCTTCAGTGCGCGCGGCTCCGAAGGCAACGAGATCGACACGGTCAGCTACCCCGAGGAGAAGCGCGTCTATCCGGAGCGCTTCCGCGGCGTCCACCGCCTGACTCACCGCGCCGACGGCTCGCCGCGCTGCGTGGCCTGCCTGTGCTGCAGCACGGCGTGCCCCGCGCAGTGCATCCACATCGAGGCGGCCGAGTACGAGCCCGGCGATGCGCGCGCCGGCTACGAGCGCTACCCCAAGGTGTTCGTGATCGACGAGCTGCGCTGTATCTTCTGTGGCTTCTGCGTCGAAGCTTGCCCGTGCGACGCGATCCGTATGGACACCGGCTTCCACATGCCGCCCTCGACCCAGCGCGAGCACTTCATCTTCAACAAAGAGATGCTGATGGCGATCCCGGGCGCGGACGGCACCTTCGAGACGCGCAATCCGCGCCACGAGCCCGGCGACCCCACGCACCCCGGAATCGACCGGGACAAGCACTAGGAGTGTGGAGGGCGTAGATTCGCCCCGCCTCGCTTCGTCTCTTCGCCGCCCGCGGCGTTGCTCGTCCTCGAAATAGTCTCTGCTATTCCTCGTCCTCGCGCCTTGCGGGCAGCGAAGATCCGCGGCGCGATCCGGGACGAATCTACGCCCTCCACACTCCTTCGCCGGGGATTCCAGCAGGATTGCAGCGCGGAAGCGCTCTGCTAACCTCAGCGCCCATGTCGTCCAAGGACACCCGTGAAGGTCGGGATACGCCGGCCGCCGTCAGCGGCGCCGAATCAGTCGAGCGGGACTCGCTCACGCCCTCGGTGCACGGCGGCCAACCCGGGCACTTCGCCCACGACTCGCTGACGCTGCCCATCGTCCAGACGGCGACCTATACGTTCGCCAACACGGCCGAGTTGGTGACGTACATGCAAGGCGCCGGCAAGCAGCGCGAGGAGTACGGGCGCTACGGCAACCCGACCGTGCGCGTGCTCGAGGAGCGGGTGGCGAACCTGGAGCGGGCGGAGGACGCCGTGGCGTTCTCCAGCGGCATGGCGGCCGTGACCAGCGCGATCTTCGCCCTGGCCGGGCAGGGCGCGCACGTGATCCTGTTCAACGACTGTTACCGGCGCACACGCCAGTTCGTGACCAGCTTCCTGGCGCGCTACGGGGTGCGGCACACGCTGCTGCCCTCGGCCGACCTGGGGGCGCTGGAGGCCGCGTTCGAGAAGGATACGAAGTTGGTGATCAGTGAGGCGCCAACCAACCCATTCCTGTCGATCGTGGATATTCCGAAGCTCGCGGAGATGTGCCGCGAACGCCGGGTGAAGACGCTGATCGACTCGACGTTCGCCACGCCCGTGAACCTGCGGCCGGCGGAGCTCGGCATCGACCTGGTGGTGCAGAGCGCCACCAAGTACCTGAGCGGGCACAACGACGTGCTGGCCGGCGTGATCTCGGGCAAGGCCGGGCTCTGTTCGCTCGTGCGCGACGTGCGGCACATGCTGGGCGCGGTGTGCGATCCGCACGCCGCCTACCTGGTGCACCGCGGAATCAAGACGCTGGGCCTGCGGGTCGCGCAGCAGAACGCCTCGACGCAGGCCATCGCGGAGGCGCTCGAGCGGCACCCGAAGGTGGCGCGCGTCTACTACCCCGGCCTGCCGTCGCATCCCTCACACGCCGTGGCGCACGGCTTCATGCGCGGCTTCGGCGGAGTGGTGACCTTCGAGCTCAAGGGCGACCTGGCGTCGACCGGCCGCTTCGTCGACGCGCTGAAGATCCCGCGCATCGCGCCGAGCCTGGGCGGCGTCGAGAGCCTGGTCGAGCAGCCCGCGCTGATGAGCTACTTCGAGCTGTCGAGCGAGGCTCGCAACGCCCTGGGCATGAAGGACACGCTGATCCGCTACGCAGTCGGCATCGAGAGCGCCAACGACCTGCTGCAGGATCTGCAACAGGCCTTGGCCGGCGCCGGCATTGGGGAGCCGCCGCGCAGCGCCGGCGACCGATAATCATCGGAAGGGTCGCGCCCTGAGGCGCGAGCCTTCCGGATTGAGATTGAGTTCGGCCCTGCCGGGGAGGTGATCCCCGGCAGAACCTCCGCCCGTCAGGTCGCGCTGCGCGGGCGATCCATTTGCAGGAGCGCTTCGCGCGCTTCCTTCACGCCCGCATCGCGCGCTGCCAGCAGCAGGCCGCGCATGTTCATCGAGACCATCACCTCGGCAACCAGCTTGCGCTTCGCGGCGTCCGGACCGGTGAGTGCCTTGTAGAGCTCGGCTCGGATCCAGCGCGGAGTGACGCCCGAAGGCCCGTCCCAGCCCGCGACCAAGCGCGCCGCCAGCTGCTGCATCGGGTAGCTGTACGAGGTGTTGTTGACCGGGTTGCCCTCTTTGAGGATCGAAGCGACCTTCATGCGCCGGTAGATCTGTCCCGACGTGAACATCGACTCGAGCAACAGGTTGAAGTTGTCGTCCTCGTTGCTGTTCACCGCGCCGCGCAGGATCTCTTCCGCGTCGCGATCCTCGGGCAACACCACGAGCAGCTTGCGCGCCACCGCTTCGCCGCCGCCCAGCGTGCCGGCGATCGCCGCGAAGCGCCGCGCGTTCTGGTCGTCGAGCAGCTTGATCAGCGTCTCGTCCGTCGTCGGGCTGCCGGCGTAGCCCACGGCCAGTGCAGCTGCCAGCTTCACCGTGCCCGGGTTCTGGCTGCCGAGTAGCGCGGCCAGCTTGCCAGCCAGCGCCTCGTTCGGCTTGCGCCACAGGCCGTTCACGTACGACGTGCGCACGCGCTCGTCGGCCTTCGGGTCGAGCACCTTGGCGAGCAGCGCGTCTTGCAACGCGGGATCCGCCATCTGGCCCAGCGCCGCACCGGCGGCCGCAGCCAGGCGGTAGTCGTCGTCCGGGTCCTCGACGATCGTCATCAGCTCCTTGACGGCCTTCGGATCCATGCGACCGAAGTACGAGAGCGAGGTGATCGCCTCGAGGCGGTTGCGATAGGCCATCTCGCTCACGACGCTCGGGCGCGAGAAGTCGATCTTCTTGTCGCGCTTCAGCATGCCGACCAGCGTGGGATACGCCTTGTCGTAGGGGATCTGGGCGATGGCCTTGGCGGCCGCACCGACGTCGTCACCCTTGAGCTCCTTGACCAGCGCCGGGCCGGCCTCGGCCACGTGGCTGATGCCGAGTGCGCGCATGATCGAGGCCTTGCGCGCCGGGAACTTCTCGAGCAGCGGCAACAAGCCCGGTCCCGCTTCGGGCGCGCCCAGCTGGCGCAGTGCGTCGAGCGCATCGTTCGCGGCATCGTCCTCGGGACCGCTTGCCTGCGCGATGAGCGGCTCGACCGCGCGCGGGTCGCCGAGCTCGGCGAGGCCCAGCGCGGACTCGCTGCGCACGTCTTCATCCGCATCGCCGACCAGCGCCGCGAAGGCGTTCGCGCCGCGCGGATCGAACGTCTTGCGCAGCAGGCGCACCAGGTCGCGCTTGGTGGTCGCGTCCTTGGCCTGGCCGAGCAGCATTGCGAGTTGCGGCGCGGCGGTCGACCGCGCGAGCGCGTCCAGCGTGCTCTGGCGCATGTCGGCGCGCTGCGTCATCAGCGCGAACAGATCGGGCGCCGCCGCCGGATCGCCTGCGCGGCCGATGCCGGCCACTGCAGCACGGATCACTTCGGGATCCTCGTCCGGCTTCTTGAGCATGCGAACGAGCGCGGGCACGACGGCCGGCGATGCGGCCTCGGACAGCGCCATCGCGACCAGGGCGCGCACCGGCTTGTCCGCGTGGCCGGTCAGCTCGGGCGAGCTGAGCTTCTGGATGCCGATGGCCTCGGTGATGATCTTCGGGTCGAAGTCATCGTACTTCTGCCAGATGCCCTTCACGAACTCCGAGAGGATCGCGTCCGACGCGCTCTGCTCTTTGAGCACGGCGAGGGCCCAAACCACCTGCGAGCGATCTTTCTCATCGACCGTCGGCAGCGCTGCCAGCAGGGCAGGCTTGGCCGAATCTGCGTCCGGCGAGCCGATCGCCGCCAGCGCACTGGCGGCCTGGGCGCGCACCACGCCCGGCTTCTCGAGCTGGGCGGTCAGCACGGGGACCGCCTGCTTGTCCTTGAAGTGCCCGAGGTTCTTGATCGCACGTACCTTGACGTCGTCGTAGGTCGAGGTGGCCAGGACGTCGCGTAGCTTGGCCAGCATGGCGTCGCCCTCGAGCTTGCCCGCCTCGGTCAGCCCGTCGTTGCGGGCCTCGAACGCCTGGTTGCGCTGGATATAGAGGTAGCCGAGGAGTACGGCGCCCGCGACCATGAGCACGGCCATGATCTTGCCGGTGGTCGTAGTACGGCTGCCGATCTTGCGCAGGGCCTCGTCATCACTCATGCCCGCGGCGAGGCGATCTAGGTCCTCGGGGTAGGCGGACGCACGTAACGACGGCTCATGCGTCGGGTCGAAGGGCGAGAATTTGTCGCGCGGTGGCATGAAACGAACCTCCGAAGGGTTGCCGCCGACGATACTCGTGGAGCTGGTGTACGAGCAACGCACAACGGCGCAGGGGAGCGTTTTCCCAGGAGGACCTTTCCAGACCCTCGGTTTTCGAGGGGGGTTCCAGGGTCCGACCCCCCTCCCGGACCTCAGCCGCGCCGGCCAACAGCCAAACCTTGAAACACCAGGCTGTTCACATGCTCGACGCTTCGTCGTATCATAGTCGCAAGTATGCGGAATCGTTGTTGACCCGAGTTGGGACGGGCAAAGCCTTTGGAAAACCGCGCTGGCGCAACGAGAGGATCACGATGACCAAATCTGAGCTCATCGAAGCTGTTGCAGAACGCACAAAGATCACCAAGAGCCGCGCCGAGCTCGTGGTGAACTGTGTATTCGATGCCATGACGGCTGCACTCGAACGTGGTGAGGGGATTGAGATCCGAGGCTATGGCTCATTCACCGTGCGCAACTACAAGCCGTACGACGGGCGCAATCCACGCACGGGCAATCAGGTCGCTGTGCCATCCAAACGTTTGCCCTTCTTCAAGGTGGGCAAAGAGCTGAAAACGCTCGTCAATGGTGGTCCCACCGGCGAAGACCGACCGCCGCTCGCTGCCGACGACGATGATGATGACGACGAAGACGATGTCGAAGGCGAGAGCCACGCCGGCGACAACGACGACGCTGCGTGAGCCCCTAAATCCGGCTCGCTTCGATCACGCCGGAATGGAAGTTCGCCGCTGCATGCACGCGTGATCGCAGCACGTTCGCTGGCGATCTGCCCTCCGCGACTAGACCATTCAAGCGGGACAGGTGCACGGACTCGCTCTCGCCGCGCTCGTTCTTCTGCGCTTGGCGATCCAGACCAGAGCGAGCGATCTCGAGCACTTCGCTCGCCCAGCTGTGCACCGTGCGCCCGAGCAACTTGGCGGCCAGCGCGGAGCGCGCGATCTCGGCTCGCGCCGCTTGTAAGTTCTGCGGGTTGAGCGGCTCGATCAAGCGCTCGGCTTGGGCCATCGCCCGGTCGTCGTACAGGATGCCCTTCCACAAACTGGGAAGTGCACAGGTGAGGTCCGTAGGTTGGGCATCGGCACCGCGCATTTCGAGCGTGTTCTTCAGTCTCACTTCAGGGAACAGGCTGTTGATGTGCGTCTTCCAATCGGACAGGGTCGCCCGCTCGCCACCGCTGCCTTCGCGCAGGAAAGTACGGAAGGTCTGGTGTGTGTTCGGAACGATGCGCGCGCCGCGTTTGATCAAGAACATCGGCGCGTCGAGCGCCCACTCGACGTAGCGGCGGAAACTCATCTCGCGTTCCCACGCGAATGGCAAAAGGCCCGTGCGATCGGGATCCATGTGGAGCCACACGTCCGCGCGCTCGTCTTCGCGCTCGCTCAAACGACCTTCGTAACAAGGGCTGTTGGCGAACATGGCGGTGACGATCGGCTGCAGCGCCAGACTGACGCGCAGCTTGCGCATGGCGTCTGCTTCATCCGAGTAGTCCAGGTTGGCCTGCACGGTACAGGTGCGGAACATCATGTCGAGCGCGCGCGGCGCGCGGGTCGGCAGATAACGCTCCATGAGCCCGTAGCGCAGCTTGGGCACGCGCGGCAGCTCGTCGATGCGTGCGAAGGGATGAAAGCCCAGGCTCAGCCAGACGATGCCGAGCGGATCACAGATCTCGCGTAGCTCCGCCATGTGGCGGCGAAACTCACGACAGGTGTGGTGGGTGGTCTCGACCGGCGCTCCCGAGAGCTCGAGCTGACCGCCGGGCTCGAGCGTGATCGACGCGTTGTCGCGCCGCAGGGCGATCACGTCGCCATGCTCGTACTCGCTCTCCGGCTGCCAGCCGAAGCGCTGCTGGAGCTCGGTGAGGACGCGCTTGACGCCGCGTTCGCCCTCGAAGGGCAGCGGCGCGCCGGTCGGCATGAGCACACCGAACTTTTCCGCCTCGGTACCGATCCGGAACTGGCTGCGAGGCTTACAGGCCTCGTGAAAGGGAATGAGAAGATCGTCGAGACCTTGGAGAAGCGTGTCTTGTTCTGAGTTCGTGGCCATCCGCACCCTGGACGGATCTCTGTAGCACGGTCGGGCAACCGCCAGTCTTCACAGCGATCGATTCGTCTGCAGCAGTCGAGCCCTGCATCGCGTCCTCGCGTGCGGGCCCGCTTTCGTTGACAGTCTGCGCGGCGCTTGACTATAGTCCGGGCTCGTTTCAGCTAAGTGACCGTCCCGACTTGGGAATTGGGCGAGTGAGCGACGTGGCCGACCACGTCGACGAACGATTGGGAGGTCTCCGATGCGAAGGCGTTTCCTGAATGCGGTGATGCTGAGTGCGTGTGCGCTCGGCGTGGTCCTTGTCGCCTGTCATCCGAACGACAACGATCCCAAGGGTCAAGCAGGCGACCTGAATGATCCCGTACGGCGCGAATACGCGCTCGGCCGACTGCAGAGTATCTACAGCACGCGGCTGTCGGCGGCGAAAGGCGACCGCACGCAGGCGCCGGTCAAGGAGTTCGCCGATCAGACGGCCGAATCGTTGACCAAGGCCTACCTCGAACATCCCGAGGACACGCAGAACGGTCTGCGCATCCTCAGCTTGATGAACGAAATGCGCGACCCGCGCGTGTTGCCGGCGTTGATCAAAGCCATGGATTGGACCGCGGAGGTCAGCGAAGACCACGCGGTGACCGCGGCGCTGACGATGACCGAGATCGACATCCCGACGGACAAGCGCGGCGACGTCGTCGACGCCGTCGGCAAGGCGCTGCTGCGCGTGGACGGGGCGCGCGGCGCGGATAACCGCATGCGCAAGTCGTTCATCGAGGTCCTCGGCAAGCTGAAGGACAAGCGCGCGAGCGACACGCTGACCAAGGTCGCACTCAAGCGCGACGCGTCACAGAATTTCTTGTTCAACATCCTGGCGGCGCAGCAGCTGGTGGCGATCGCCGACCCGTCGTCGATACCGACGTTCATCAAGGCGCTCTACTGGTTCGACGTCAACAACCCCGCGATGCGCATGAACGACGTCGCGACCAGCGGCCTGGTGGCGATCGGCAAGCCGGCGCTCGAGCCGGTACTCAAGCTGCTGCGCGGCGAGGACGAAGAAGCCAACGGCATCGTCAAGCTGTACATCGAAGCGATCAAGCAGAAGGACGCCGAGGCCGCGCGCAAGCTGAACCCGCGGGCGATCATCTCGACCGAGGCCACGTTCACGCTCGGCAAGCTCGGCTTCCGCGAGGCGCTTCAGCCACTGATCGTGGAGAGCAAGGAGGCCGACTCCACGCGCTCGATGGGCGCGGCGCTCGCGCTCGTGAGCATCGTGAGGCAGCCCGAAGACACGCCGCTGATCGTCGAGGCGATGACCAAGACCTACGCCGCGCTGGAGATGGCGCAGAAGCCACAGCTGCTGGTGGCCATGCGCCACCTGTACGCACCCGAGCTGATGCCGTTCTTCCTGAACACGGCCAAGACCAAGCTCAAGGATTTCGGCTCGGACGCCGCGCGCCTGTATGCGTTCCAGGGCTACGCGCTGCTCGCGAACAAGGCCGAGATGGCGCAGGCCAAGGCGATCTACGACAAGGACGATCTGCTCAAGGCCCAGCTCGCGGATCATGCGGCGCTCTTCGCCGTGGCTGCGGCCTGCGACAGCAGCGCCGAGTGCTGGACCGGCAAGCTCAAGGACAACGACAAGCTGGTGCTGCGCAAGGCTGCGAGCATGCTCGCGCGCTACGGCCGCGGCGACGACAAGGCCATCCATGCGCTGGTCCAGCTGTTCTCGCACCGCGACCTCGAGGTGCGGAACGAGGCCCTGGGCGCGGTCGACGCCATCGCCGTGAAGGGCAGCAAGGAAGCCGTCGACAAGATCGACGAGCTCGAGACCGTCGAGGGCGGCCGCTCGATCTGGAACAACTTCAAGCGCGAAGCCCTGCCGACGCGGTCCCGCCTGCAGCTCCGAACCTCTGGCTGACTCGCCTAGTCCTCCGCCCGGGCGATTTGGCCGATTCTCGCTTGTTCCGGACGCGCATGGCTGCGTTGCTCCTCCTCAAAATAGCGCTCACTATTCCTCGTCGTCGCGCCTTGCCCTGCGCGCCCGGCCCGGCGCGATAATCGACCAAAATCACCCGGGCGGAGGACTGCGGTTGCGGTAACCTTGCGCCATGGCAAACGCCTTGCGCGAGGTTACCGGCGTCGTCCTGGTGCTGATCGCCCTGGTGACGCTGTTCGCCTCTGTCACCCAGCTGCGCGCGCACGACTATCTCGCCTGCATGATCCTGACCTTCACCGGTCTGTCGTTGATGCGGGCCGGGTCCGAGCTACTTCGTCCTTCGGTGGGCGAATGAGCTCGCGTCTCGTGTGGCTGTGCGTGCTGGGGTGCGTGGCCGGGTGCGGCCGAGTGGGTCCGCGCGGGAAGACGCAGTCCGGCGAGTTGAGGCAAGGCGCGGTGGCGAGCGTCGACGGCGTGGCCATTGCGGTGAGCGACGTCGAGCGCCTGGCCGAGCGCGGATCGCTCAGTCCGCAGCAGGCGCTCTCCCGGCTGGAGGCGGAGGCTCTGCTGGCCGCAGAGGCGGAGCGCAGAGGCTATGGGGATGCAGACGCGGTCCAGCACGTGAGCCGGCAGGCGGCCGTTCAAGCGCTGCTGGAGGGCAATGTCGAGAGCAGCCAGCCGAGCGAGGCCGAGATCGACCGCGCCTACGCCGAGAGCGGTGCGCGCTTCGTCACCCCCGAGCTGCGCGTGGCCTCGCACGTGCTGGTGTCGCTGTCGCGCAAGGCTCCGCCCGAGCTGGATCAGGCTGTGGCGGCGTACGCGACCGACGTCGTGTCCAAATTGCGCGCGGCCGCCGATCCCGTGGCGGCGCTCGACGCCTATCGAGGCAAACAGTCGCAACCGTTCAAGGTCTCGGTCGAGGATCTGCCCGCGGTGCCGCGCAAAGGCAAGCTCGTGGAGGAGTTCAGCGCCGCGATGTTCGCGCAGGGCGAGCCCGGGGTGGTGCCCGAGCCCGTGCGCACACAGTTTGGCTGGCACGCGATCGTGTTGCGCGAGATTCAGCCGGCGAGTCGCGTGCCGGAGGCCGAGGCGCGCGCCCAGCTGCGAAGCGAGTTGCTGCTGGCGGGGCGCAAGAACCGGCTGGAAGGGCTGACCCGCGAGCTGCAGGCCAAGGCGCGCATCAGCTACGAAGCACGCACACGCGAGGCGTTGAGCGCGCTGGAATTCGAGTGATCGCCATGGAGCCGCGGCGCCAAGAAGCCCCCCGCGACCAGGCCGAGAGCGCATTCACGGCGATCCTTCGCAGGCTCTGGGAACAGCTGCCCTCGCTGCTCGCAGCCGCGTTCGTCGACGTCGAGGGCGAGTGCATCGACTACGTCTCGCGCATCGATCCGTTCGAGGCCAAGGTCAGCGCGGCGCACCTGCACATGTTGCTCGGCTCGCTGGCGCATTCCTGGGCGAAGTTGGGGAAGGGCGCGGCGTTCGGCCTCGAGATCGATGGGTCGGCGCGCGAGGCCTGCGTGCGGCGCGTGGCCGACGACTACGTGCTCGTGGTCGTGCTGACTGCGGGTACCGAACCCATGCAGCGTGACGACGCGATCTCCCTCGCGTGCGCGGAATTTCGCCAGGAAGTGGGGCTTCCAGCGCCGACGTGGGAGGCCGGCTTTCGCCGCCTGTCGGTGCGCGTGCGACCCGCGACCGGTTGGAACTACGCGCCGCAGGGTTTTTCGGACGGCGGCGTTCGGGTGATGATTACAGATGTAATCGGTCGCTGGACCGAGCCGGGTGGGGCGGACGGCGAGGACCTGGTCTGCTTCCGGGTGCGGACGGCCGAGGGACGGGAGCTGACGCTCGTGCACGATCCGGACGGTGCCGGCTGGGTCGCGCGAGAATGAGTGGGATACGACCGTCGCAGCCACCACAGCGTTGCTCTCCCGGCGCGCGTTCGCTAGCATCGATGGACTGTGAGCCGCGCGTGTCCAACGTGTCGAACTTCTTATCCTGACGCCGTTTTTTTCTGCGGGAACGACGGCGCGATCACGCTCGAGGAGCAGACGGAGGGTAAGCCGGACCCGCGCATCGGGCAGCAGCTCGGCGGCTACTTGGTCGTGGCGCGTGTGGCCGACGGCGCCATGGGTCGCGTTTACGAGGGCCGACACCCGGAGACCAAGGCGCGGGTGGCGATCAAGGTGTTGCACGACTACGTCGCGCGCGATCGCGTGGCCGTCGAGCGCTTCAAGCGCGAGTACGAAGCTGCGCACGAGATGAACCACCCGAACATCGTCAAGGTGCTCGAGTTCGGCGAGACCGCGGACAAGTCGCAGTTCATGACGATGGAGTACCTCGAGGGGCGCGAGCTCTCCAAGGCGCTGGTAAACAAGCAGCCCCTGCCGCGCGCGAGCATCGTGCACGTCGTGTGTCAGATCGCGCTCGCGCTCGAGCACGCGCACTCCTTCGGCTTCATCCACCGCGACCTCAAGCCCGACAACATCTTCCTGTGCGACACGCCGAGCGGAGTCGAGGTGCGGATCCTGGACTTCGGCTCGGTGAAGATGCAGATGGAGACCGGTGGCGCGAAATTGACCGCGCTCGGAACCACGCTCGGCTCGCCGTATTACATGTCGCCGGAGCAGGCGATGGGTCAGTCCGACGTCGACCAGCGCTCCGACGTGTTCGCGCTCGGAGCGATTCTGTGGGAGATGGTGACGGGCAAGGTCGCGTTCGAGGCCAGCAGCGTGGCCATCATCCTGCGCAAGATCTTGAACGAGACTCCGCCGCCCGCGAGCAGCCTGAACGCCGAGTCGCCGATCGCCCTGGACGACGTGATCGAGAAGGCGATCCGCAAGGACAAGAAGCGCCGCTACGAGACCGCGCGCGGAATGGCGGAGGCGGCGACCGCGGCCTACGGGCTCAGCGGTACGATCGAGAGCTGGGCGCACCGTCCCGAGGCCGAGATCGCCGTGGCCGTGGCAGCGGCAGTGCCGCCCGCGCCCAAGCCGTTCGGCTCGAGCCTCGCGCCGGGAGGCACGCCGGTCGTCACGCCGGCAGCCGCGCGCGAACCCGGCAGCCCGGC
>DATEOF010000149.1:0-61283 GCA_035274465.1 Polyangiales bacterium | reverse complement strand
CTGCGCTTGCGCTCGACCTGAATCAAGCCGCTCACGAGATCATTCGTGTCTTGCTCCTGCTGCTTCCGCCGCTGCGTCCTCGATTGGACGTCATCCACGCGTTCGATCTGCCGTACAACTCCCTGGTCTACCCGAGCCTCTCCGGAATAGATGCGCTGGAGAGGCAGAGCGAGCTTCGGACGCACGCAACCGTGAAGCTGAGAAAGCTGCTCGCTACGGCGCTCGCGAACGCCAATATACGCCCCGAGCACGCGCCGCTCTGGAACACGTACGTCCGCCATGGCTCGCCGTACGGCGTCGTTCGTAAGATCGTCGACAGGTCCGACACAGACCTGCTCGTACTCGGCACGCAGGGCTTCTCCGGCGCAGCGTATGTGTTCCTGGGCAGTATTTCGGGCGAGCTGCTCCGTGATGCCAAATGCGACGTACTCGTCGTGCCGCCGACCCCTGCCCGAGCGTGAGCCGACCGCAATCAGGAGCCGCGCGGCGGCGTGAGCGGCGCTGGGACGTCCGCTTCGCCTGCGGCACGGCGGCGGAACAGCGTCACGCGCGCGAGGAGCACGGTGGTGACTGGGACCGTAATGCAGAGCAGGATGGGGATGAGCCATGGGTGCAGCACGGCGCGGGACTCGAGCATCGAGAAGTAGAGGATGCCGGCCAGCGTCACGCTCCACGTGCCGCCCGTGTACGCGAGTGACGGCGGATGCATGCGCACGAAGAAGCCAGGAAGCGCCAGGAAACCGATCGCCGAGATCACGACGAACACGCCGCTCGCGATCAGCAACGCGGCCACCACGGCCTCGACCCAAAACGGCGCATGGTTCATTCGATCACCTGTCCGCGCAGGATGAACTTCGCCATGGCAGCTGAGCTCACGAAGCTGCACAGCGCGATGAGCAGCGCAGCCTCGAAGTACACGTCACTTTGGTGCACGATGCCGAGGACCAGCATGACGAGCATCGCGTGGATGTACAGGAGATCGAGCGCGAACACGCGATCCTGCGCTCGCGGTCCCCAGATCAACCTTACCAGCACCAGAACCGATGCGATCGCGTAACAACCGAGCGCGAACGCGCTCGCGAGTGTGAGTAGCGTCATTCGAAGATCTCCCGGAGCGGCTTCTCATAGCGGGCTTTGAAGCGAGCGACGAACGTGTCTGCGTCGCCCATGTCCCAGACGTGCAGCAAGAGCGCGCTGCGATCGAGCGCAAGCTCGGACCACACGGTGCCCGGAACCACGGTCGTCACCATGCACAGCGCTGCGAGCGCGACGGGGTTGCGCAGCTCGAGCGGCACGATCACGAACTGCGATCGGGCTCGCCGCCAGCGCCAGGTCACGACTCCCCATGCAACATCCGCGTTCGATCGCAATACGTCCAGGCTCACCGTCAAGATGTAGCGCACGACCACCCACGGGCGCCGCAGCCGGACCGCCGTCGGTCGCAAGCCCTGCGTCGAGAGCGGTACGACGAGTGCGAGCGCGATGCCGAGCAGGAGCTGGCCGGCGCTCGCGGTGCGCGCCAGCGCGAGCCAGAGCGCGAGCAACGCGACGGAGGTGAGCGGCGCTGGAATGAGCTTCCCGAGGTTCGTCATCACGGAGCCCCCTCTTGATCGTGGTTGGAGTGCGTCGGTTTTGGCAGGGCTTGCGTCGACAACACAGTCTCGATGTACGCTCTCGGTGCGTGAAGGGCCGCAGCGGTCGCGTTCGTGTAGCGCATGACCGGCTCCGCCCACACCGTGAGCAGGACGCAGGAGAAGATCAGCGACAGCACGGCGATGGCCTCGACCCGCTTCAGGTGCGGCGCAGACCGCTGACCCGTCTTCCAGAGAGTCCGAATGCCTGCCCTCGAGAACGAAACGGTTGCGATAAGACCCGAGAGCAGCAAGAGCCCGAGAAACGTCCAGCCCGCAGGCGACATGCCCGCGCCGTCATCGTCGAGGACTGCGGCGAGGATCGCGAATTTCGCGACGAAGCCAGACAGCGGCGGCAGCCCCGCGATCAGGACGGCGCAGGTCATGAACATCAGGGCGAGCAGCGCGATCGATATGGGAAACAAGCGCCCGACGAGCGGCATCTCTGCGTCGTCGAGGTTCGTGTCCTCGCCGGGTGGGAGTTCGATGTCCCGCAAGCGCGGTAGTCCATCCGTAGCCGTACGTTCGATCAACTCGACCAGAAGAAACAGCGCGCTGACCGCCGGCGTGGCGCTCAGCATGTAGAACAGCGCCGCAGACGTGACGGCGGCCGCGTCCATCCCTAGCGCGGCGAGCAGCGTCCCGGACGACACGATGATCGAGAAGCCAGCGATACGGCTGATGCGCAGCGAGGCCATGACTCCGAGCGTGCCGAAGGCGATGGTGGCGAGTCCCAAGTAGAGCAATGCCGGCCGTCCAAAGTGTGCCGAGGGACCGCTGTCGGTGGAGAAGAGCAGCGTCCACAAGCGCAGCAGCGCGTAGATGCCCACCTTCGTCATGATCGCAAACAGTGCGGCCACGGGCGCGCTCGTGGCCGAGTAGGCTGGAACGAGCCAGGCGTTGAGCGGCCAGCTCGCTGCCTTGATGAGAAACGCCACTGCGAGGATAGCCGCACCTGCGTGCAAGAGTCCGTGATCTCGCGCCGGGACGTGCGCGAGCTTCTCCGCGATATCGGCCATGGAGAGCGTGCCGAGCACGCCGTACAGCACCGCCAGGCCGACGAGGAAGAGCGACGACGCGAGCAAATTCATCGCAATGTAGTGGAGTCCAGCGCGCACTCGCGGCCAACCCGACCCGTGGAGTTGCAAGCCGTACGACGCCGCGAGCATCACCTCGAAGTACACGAAGAGGTTGAACAGGTCGCCGGTGAGGAAGGCGCCGTTCAGCCCCATCAGCTGAAGCTGAAACAGCGGATGAAAATACACGCTCGCGCGTGCCCAGCCCGCCTCGGCGTACAGCGCCGCGCACACGCTCACGACGCCCGTCAATACGAGCATGAGCGCCGAGAGTCGATCCGCGACGAGGGCGACGCCGAAGGGAGCCTGCCAGTTCGACGCGAGGTACACGCGAATCGCGCCAGGTACTCCCGGGCCGTCGATGCGCCACAGGATCACCACCGCAACGACGAGGCCGGCCAGCGTGGCGGAAACGTTGAGGATGGACTTGAAAAGCTTGTGCCGATCACCGAGCCAGACGAGCACCGCGGCCGCTATGAGCGGCAGGATGATGGGCACCACGATCAGATGCGGCAGGGACAGGTTCACGGTTCTTCCCTCGTGCCATCGACATGGTCCGTGCCGCTCAGGCCGCGCGCGGCGAGCAGCACGACGAGGAAGAGCGCCGTGGTCGCGAAGCCGATGACAATCGCCGTGAGCACGAGTGATTGAGGCATCGGATCGGTGTAGTGGTCGAGGTCGGCGGGGAGGCCTGCTTTCACGAGCGGTGGCTTGTCGATGAAGATGCTCCCCATGCTGAAGATGAAGAGGTTCACGGCGTACGAGAGCAACGTGAGCCCCATGATCACCTGAAAGGTTCGCGGGCGGAGCACGAGCCAGACGCCGGCTCCACCGAGTACGCCGACGACGAGTGCCAGGACGGCTTCCATTCAGCTCGCCTCCGTACTCTGCGACGGCGCCGAAGTTCGACTCGAACTTCGGTGGCTGCGGATGACCTGGTGCTCGAGGGCGGTGAGGATGAGGAGCGTCGCACCGACGACCACCGCAAACACGCCGAGGTCGAAGAATGTCGCACTCGGCAGGTGTACTTCGCCGACCAGCGGCAGGCCCAGCTGCGCGGTGTGCGTGGTGAGGAACGGATAGCCGAGAGCGATCGCACCGAGGCCGGTGACCGCAGCGAGCAAGAGGCCGGCAGCGATCCAGCGCGCCGGACGCAGGCGCGTGCGGCCCTCCACCCACTGCGTGCCCGAGCCGATGTACTGCGCGAGCAACGCGATCGCGACGACGAGGCCTGCTACGAAGCCGCCACCGGGCTCGTTGTGTCCTCGCAGGAAGAAATGCGCCGCGACGACCAGGGCCACCGGCAAGAGCAGGTGAGCGATGGTCGCCGGCACCAGCATGAAGCCGCGCACTTCAGCGTCGGATGCGCGCGGTTTGACGAGGTCGCTGGCGACGTTGGCCGACGACACTCTCTGCTGCTGCGGGGGCTCGATGCTCTCGGCGGGTGGGCGGAAGCGACGCAAGAGCGCGTACACCGTGAGCGCGACCGCGCCGAGCACCGTGATCTCGCCGAGCGTGTCGATGGCGCGAAAGTCGACCAGCATGACGTTGACGACATTGGCGCCGCCGCCTTCCGTCAGCGCGCGGCTGAGGAAAAACGGAGAAATGCTGTGCGGCGCCGGGCGGGTCAGCATGGCGAAGGAAAGCGCGGCGAGGCTGCTGCCGGCGGCGATCGCAAGCAGCAGATCGCGCGCGCGCCGCGCTCGATCGCGGGTCGTGGCTCGATCCCGCCTGTCCGCGACACGCATTGGCAACCAACGTAGCCCGAGCAGGAACAGGGTCGTCGTGACCACCTCGACGACGATCTGTGTGAGCGCGAGATCGGGTGCCGAGAACCACGCGAACGTGAGACACGTGACGAGACCGGCGCCCCCCATCAGCGTGATCGCGACGAGGCGGTGAAACTTGGCCATCACCGCCGCGCCGATCGCGCAAGCTGCGCCGATGCTCCACAAGATCGCGAACGCAGGGGACGCAGGCAGCCGCTCCCGCTCGCCCCATGCGAGCGGGACGCCGCGCGCCGCGAACAGCGCCAAGCAGAGCGTAACCGTGATCGTCGCGAACATCTGCGTTTGCAGACGTCGCGTTCCGACCACGCGCAGAGCTGCCCGCGAGAAGCGTGTGAGGCCGAGCAGCGTAGCCTCGAAGAGACGCCTGCCGTTGAGCGGCGCGAGCAGCGGTGAGTCCTGGAGCTGGCCTTGCTCCTGGTGTTTGCGCAACCAGAGGTATCCCAGGGTCCCGCCCGAGATGGCCACGAAGCTCATCAGGAGCGGCAGGTTGAAGCCGTGCCATACCGCGAGGCTGTAGGCCGGGAGATCGCCTCCGACCACGGGCCGAGCTGCCGCCGCGAGCGATGGCCCGATCGAGATCGCGGGTGCGATGCCGACGATCAGGCAGCTGAGCACCAGCACCTCGATTGGGATGCGCATCCAACGCGGAGCTTCCTCCGGCTTGCGGGGTAAATCGGTCGACGGGGGGCCGAAGAAGATGTCGTAGCTGAAGCGTAGCGAGTACACGACCGCAAAAAGCGATGCGATCGTCGCGAGCACTGGAAGCCCGATTTCCACCCAGCGATGGGCCGACAGGAACACCGTCTCGGCGAAGAACATCTCCTTCGAAAGGAAACCATTCAGCAGGGGCACGCCGGCCATCGCTCCGCTGGCTACGAGTGCGAGGGTCGCAGTATGCGGCATGCTACGCACCAGACCGTTCAAGCGGCGGATGTCGCGCGTCCCGGTCTCATGATCGACGACGCCTGCAGCCATGAAGAGCGAGGCCTTGAACGTGGCGTGGTTCATGATGTGGAACACCCCGGCGACGGCCGCGAGCGAGCTGTTCAGGCCGAAGAGCAGCGTGATCAGGCCCAGGTGACTGACAGTCGAGTAGGCGAGGACACGCTTCAGGTCATTCTGGAACATCGCGATGTACGCGCCGAGCAGGAGCGTGGTGATACCCGCGCCGCTCACCAACCAGAACCACAAGTCAGTTCCCGAGAGCACCGGCCAGAGCCGCGCGAGCAGAAACACACCTGCCTTCACCATGGTGGCCGAGTGCAGGTACGCGGACACCGGCGTGGGCGCCGCCATCGCCCGAGGCAACCAGAAGTGAAAGGGAAATTGTGCGCTCTTCGTGAACGCGCCCAGCAGGATGAGGACGAGCGCCAGGGGGTAGAGCGCATGTGATCGAATGCGCGCGCCCGAGGCCAGGACGGCGTCGAGGTCGTAGCTGCCGGCGATCTGGCCGAGCACGACGACGCCTCCGAGCAGCGCGAGCCCCCCCGCGCCGGTCACTGCCAAAGCCATACGCGCGCCGCGCTGCGCGTCAACCCGGTGATGCCAGTAACCGATGAGCAGGAACGAGACGAGGCTCGTAAGCTCCCAAAATACGACGAGCTGAACGACGTTGCCCGATACGACCAGGCCCAGCATCGCCCCCATGAACGCGAGGAAGAACGCGTAGAACCGAGCTACCGGATCCTCCGGAGACATGTAGTAGCGTGCGTAGAGCGCGACGAGGGCGCCGATCACCGTCACGAGCACAGCGAACATCCACGCGAAGCCATCGATGCGAAACACGAGCTCGAGTCCGAGTGAAGGAACCCAGGCGACCGTCTCGCGAAGGACGCCCCCGTCGCGCACGCGTGGGAACAGGCTGATGATCCAGGCTGCCTCAACGGCCGCCACCAAGCCCGCACCGCCGGAGAGCACTGTTCGAGCACGCGTCGGCAATAGTGCGGTGACTACGCTGGCGCAGAAGGGCAAGAGGACCAAGGCGACCAAAGCCATGGGCGCACTGTAGCTCGGGTTGCAGACGGGCGTTCATCCCGAAGCCCGCCGGCACCGTTCATCGAGACAGCGCTCGTAGCCTACGCGGTGTGGGCTTCACTTCGTCGTGAGCGCGACGAGGCCATTCTTCATGCCCACGAAGATGCGGCCCTTGGCAGCGATCGGTGTGTGCCACTTCATGGTTGTCCCCACGTCCAGCGAAGTGACCGGCATGCCATTCTCGCCGTTCAAGCCGTAGATCTTGCCGGCGCCCAGGTACCACACGATGCTGTCGGCACTCCCGTCGGTCGTGGTGACCATCGGCGAGCCATTGCCGTTCGGGCCGGCGCACCACGCCACGTGGATCTTTGGCGGTGACGCGGCGTCGATCTTGACCGCGCCGATATTGCCCATGCCCGTCGCGCAGCCCACGGATGGCATTACGCCTCGGAAAACGACGTACGTTCCCGTCGGCGTGGTGTAGGCAGCTGGCGCGACGATGATGCCGCCGAGAATACCCTCGCCAGAGACCATCACCTTTGCGAGATGACCGCCCATGCCTCCAAGGTTTGCGCGATCAAGGAGGAAGGCTTCGCCGCTCTTGCCGAACGCAATCACGAGCTCCGACGGCGTTGCACCAGGCACCGTGACCAGCACGGCACCTGAGCTACCAAGGTCGAAATCCTTCATGTCGAGCTGTGTCCAGTTTTCTGCCGCGTAGAAGTTCTTGGTGTCGCTCTGCGCGATTTGTTTCAGATCCTTGGTGAGGCGCAGGATCGCATTGTTCTGACTCCACATCGCGGGCGTCGAAAAAGTCGGGAACTCGTTCCCCGACGGATTTGCCATGCCGTTGCCTGTGGCTGCGAAGATCGATGTTCCGTCAGACGCGAGCCCACCTGACGCCCAGACTCCAGCCGCGTACGCCGCGGTCGAGAAAGCGATAGGCTTCGCGGGATTTGCCAGCGGAACGCCGACAACCCAGCCGTGATATTCGCCGGCGTCGAGACTGTGCCCACCGTACGGCACGTACAGCATATCGCCGAGCAGCAGCAGCGCACCGCGCTGGTTCTGGTTCGCGGAGACGAACTTCGTCCCGCTGGTCGAGACCAAGCCATCCACGTTCGCCGGCCAGCCTGGCTTGACCGAGCCGTCATCCAACGACAACGCAAAGACCTCGTGCTTCGGTCCCTGCGTCATTGCCGCGACGTAAAGCGTCCTCGTGGCTGCATCGATCACCGGGGTGCCGGTGACACCGAGAGGCATGATGGTGCCGCCCGGCAAGCCGCCCATTACCGCGGGTGCGAGCGTCTTTTGCCATACTACCGCGCCGGTCGCTGCATCGAACGCCGAGACTTGGTTCGTCTCTGTTGCAACGATCACGAGATCTTTGCCGCCCGCACCCGCATCCCAGTAAAGCGGCTGCGCCCAAACGTCTCCGTTCGTCACGGCGTTGAACGATGCGTCCTTCTTCAACATCGCAGCCGCCGTGCGCGTGAACGCTGGGTCGACATAGACGCCGTCTCGCGTCGCGTGTTTGTGGAACTGCAGGACGGATGCTGCGCCGACCTCACCCGTCGGCGCGGGCGTGCCAGCTGCACCCGCTCCAGCGACCGCCGTGCCCGTGCCGGCCGCGGGCTGTCCGCCCACTGGAGCCGTCGCGGCCGTGCCGCCAGCAGCTGCACCGACGCCGCCAGCGCCTGCACCGAGACCCGCAGTCGAAACGGGCGTCGTGTTGCCTGCCACACCCGTCGGCGCTGCTGGCGTTCCGGACGCGCCCGGCGCTCCGATCGTACCTGAGGTGCCAGTCGCAGCCGGCATCGTCGTGCCGCCGTGGCCGCCGCAACCTAGCGCAAGCAGACACGCCAAACTTGTGCAGTAGCTCTGAATGAGGACGATTCTGTTCGCAACTCTCGGCATGAAGCTCCTCAGGTCACAATACAAGCCCGTCTATCACAGGCGCGCGATGTTTGCTTTGGCGCACTCGACCACAGTGTGCTGCATGCGCAAGCCAGCGACGTCTGGGCGCCCGCCGTTTTCTTTTTTTGGCGTCTGCGGGCACAGGGACGTGGCAAAAATCAACGGCCGCATTGCTTACTCGCAGCCGTCGGCTGCCGTCCCGATGAGGGCACGACGCCCGGCAGGACGACGGGCTCCGACTGGCAGCCCGGGCACAGGCGCTTCGAGGGCATGGCGGGCATGGGCACTCTCATTGGCGCCGCGGGGATAGGCAGTCCGACCGGCGCTGCGGGTGCGGCTGCCAACCTGCCCGCCCACCAACCACAGCCACCCGGCAGCTGATGGGATGTGCCGGGAGACGCAATGGTTGCTCTTCATTCATGCGTCAGACGCCATGTCTCGGCTCGTTGCGTGCTACGCAGGAGGCATGTCGGGACCGGACCTGAATCTGCTCGCCACCCTCGATGTGCTGCTCGCGGAAGGCAGCGTCGCCCGAGCAGCCAAGCGCCTGCAGCTGAGCGCGTCAGCCATGAGCCGTACGCTCGCGCGACTGCGCGAGACGACGGGCGACCCATTGCTGGTCCGCGCCGGAAGGGGACTTGTTCCCTCGCCGCGTGCGATAGAGCTTCGCGAGCGCGTCGCTCGACTCGTGCAGGACGCCAACGCGGTGCTGCGTCCTGCCGAAGCGATCAATTTCGAGCAACTCACCCGCACCTTTACGCTCCGGACGAGCGAAGGGTTCGTGGAGACGTTCGGGCCGGACATCCTGGATCGCGTCAGCGCGCAAGCGCCGCGGGTGCGCCTGCGCTTCGTGCAGAAGCCGCAGAAGGACAGCGCCCCGCTTCGCGAGGGCAGCGTCGACCTGGAGACCGGCGTCGTCGACAAGACCACCGGACCGGAGGTGCGGACGGCCACGTTGTTCCGAGATCGATTGGTCGCCGTGGTGCGGGCGGGCCATCCGCTCAGCAAGGGTCCGGTTACGGTCACGCGCTACGCGAGCGGTAAACACATCAGCGTCTCGCGAGGCACGCCCGGCACGGATCCGATCGACGAAGCCCTGGCGCAGCTCGGGCTCGAGCGCGACGTCGTGGCGTTCTTGGAAGGAGGCTTTGCGGCGTCGCTCGCGCTCGCCCGCGCTTCCCAGCTGATCGTCGCGGTTCCAGAACATCACACCGCGACGTTGCGGACCGGGATGCACAGCTTCGCGCTTCCCTTCACGATGCCGGAGTTTACGGTCTCCCTGCTCTGGCACCCGCGCCTCGACGCAGACCTCGCGCATCGTTGGCTCCGCACCTGCGTACGGGACGTTTGCGCCGCGCATACGGGGGGCTCAGACGACACGACCCGACGCAAGCGCGAGCTGCCAGCGCCGAGCTCGCCGTCGCGCCGAGCCAAGGCCCGTTGACCTCGCGGACCTCCCGGGTCTGATACATGGCGTCCAGCGCACGTATGAAGTGCAATCAGTGCGTCTTCCGCAACTTCTGACACGGCCGTAGCTTCTCTCACGGGCTCGAACAACGGGCCCAGGCGAGGAGAACTCATGGCCGACGACGCACTCAGCAACTTCATCCAGTACACGCGCGCAGCTTTTAGGCCGTTGACGACCGAGCTGGTGTCATCCGTGCGCGCGCAGCTCGAGCAGCTCACAGCGGCCCCGAGCAGCGAACGGTGGCTGCACGCCCTTCATCAGGAGGCGCCCGGGTCGAAGGAGCTCCACCGCGACCCGACGCACGGGTTCGTCTTGCTCGCGCACAGTGAGGCCACCGACCTGTATCGTCCCCCGCACGATCACGGCCGCGGATGGGTGATCTATGCCTTGCAACGCGGCGAGATGGAGATCGGTACCTACGCGCGAGTGGAAGACGCGGACGGTCGCATTCGTCTGGTCGAGCGCGATGCATCGCCGCTGCGCGCGGGTGAGGCGCGGATCTACTTGCCCGGCGACATCCACGACACACGTTGCGTGAACGGCCCCTCCTTGCTGTTTCGTTTCACCGACCGTGATTTGAAGAAAGAAGATCAGGAGGGGAGACTCACGCGCTACGTGTCGCGGAACGGCATCTGGACGACCGGTGGCGCGACATGACCGGGCTCATGCGTCAGGCACTCAACCGCGGAACGCTCGCGATCGGTTGCGTCCTCGCGGCGCTCGTACTCGTCGTACTCGATGCGGTCATCGCGAACGTCGCGCTGCCCGCGATCGCGCGCGCGTTGCAGGTCTCTCCGGCCGAGTCGGTGCGCGTGGTCACCGCCTACCAAATGGCGCTCGTCATGACGCTCCTGCCGTGCGCCGCGATCGGCGAAAGCTGGGGCTACCGGCCCGTGTACACGGCCGGCGTTGCTCTCTTCGTGTTCGGATCCGCGCTGTGCGCGCTGGCCCCGTCGCTCTCGTTCCTCGTGGCAGCGCGTTTCATTCAGGGCCTCGGCGGCGCCGCCATCATGGCGCTCGGCGTCGCGCTGCTCCGTTACATCGTTTCAGAGGGGGAGCTCGGCGCAGCGATCGGCTGGAACACGCTCGCAGTGGCGCTCGCGTCTGCGGCGGGTCCCGCGTTGGGAGCGCTCGTACTGTCCAGCGCAAGCTGGCGCTGGCTCTTCGCGATCAACCTGCCACTCGGCGCCCTCGTGCTGCTGAGTACCCGCGTCCTGCCGGACGTCGTCGGCACCGCGCGCAAGCTCGACCGTGTCAGCTTGGCACTCAACGCGGCTGGGTTTGCGGCGTTGGTCGCCGGCACGGAGCTGATTCCGGGATACGTCGCAGCGGCGACGCTCGTGCTCGCTGCGGCGATCTTCGGATTGTTCGCGCTCGTGCGGCGCGAGATGGGCAAACCGGCTCCCATCATCCCGCTCGATCTGTTGCGTGAGCCGTCCTTTCGAGTTTCGGTCATCGCATCCGTCTGTGGCTTCATCGGTCAAAGCGCTGCGATGATATCGCTACCGTTCTACTTGCAGCATGACCTCGGGCAGGACGTGTTCCGAACCGGGTTGCTCATGACGCCGTGGCCCTTGACCGTCGCGCTCGTGGCGCCGATCGCGGGGCGACTCGTCAACCGCGTGTCGGGCGCCTCGATGTGTTTCGCGGGTGGTGCCCTGCTCGCGCTCGGGCTCGCATGCGCCGCGCTCTTGCCGCTACATGTCATGCCTCTCGCGCTGATTCCGTGTGTCGCGCTGTGCGGGTTGGGTTTCGGTCTGTTCAACGTCTCGAACAACCGGACCATGTTCCTGGCAGCACCACGCGCCCGCAGCGGTGCTGCAGGCGGGATGCAGGGGACGGCGCGGCTTTTGGGTCAGACCCTCGGAGCGGTGGTGGTGACCGCGCTGCTCACGGCGCTACCGCTCGAGCTCGCTCCACGGGTTGGACTCGGGGTTGCGGCCGTTCTGACGTTGGTCGCGGGGGTCGTGAGTATGTTGCGTGCGACGAGCAGGTCGGAACCACGAGACGCCGAGAGACGCGAGTACCCCCCGCGCGCCATGCGACAGGGCCTCCGCCAACTGCTGCTCGATCTATTGTCGGCGCTCACCTTCGTGCTGCTGTTCGCTGTCTGCGCGCGCCCGTCGTCCGCAAGATGCGCGCGGCGCGCTCGCATTCGCCTGGGTCGCGTGGCCGCGGCCTGCGTGCAGCCTGGCCGCAGCCAACACGGGCTGAGGTGCGAAGGTCATGACGCGAAATCACCATTCGCTTCCGGCTGGTAGGGCACATCCACGATGCGCACGCGCCGTCGCCCTTGCTGCATGATCCACTCGAACTCCTGCCCCACGCGCAATCCGAGTAGCGCCAACCCGAGGGGCGACAGGACCGAGATGTATCCTTTCAAGATATCCGTGTGCTCCGGATAGACGAGCCGCACGGTTCGCTGGAACCCTGTCGCAACGTCCTCGAAGGTGACTTCGCTGTTCATCGTGACCACGTCACTCGCGACTTCGCGCGGTGTCACGACGTGCGCGCGCGCAAGCTCATCGTCGAGCCTTTCGCCCGCCGACGTCGCGAAGCGCCGAATGAGCGACTGCAAGCGCTGAAGGTCCTGGGATGTGACAGTAATCTCGGGAGTGACAAACATGATCGAGCCTCGCTGTGAGGGTGGACGGCTTCCATCCGCCCGCGCCGCTAAAGCGCGCGGACGTCAGGCGCAGAGTGCACGAGCGCGCACAGGTCTCCGCGCGCCGAAGCGCTGGGCGGAGACCGGAGTGCGGAGCTCGTTGCTCATGCAGGAACCGTAGCCCCCGGCAGCGGAGGCAGCAAGCCGCCCTCGCGACAGAGTCTCTATTCCCGCGGCAATGCAATCGACGGAGGGTCGCTCGCCGGGAACGTCTCTTCGAGCGCTGAGTCGAGCAGATCCTCGATGTGTTGTCTGCGCCTACGAGCTGCTTCGCGAGCCTCGCCGTCGTTCGCTGGGCGGTCGAGCTCGATCTGTTGATCGGAGTCAGTGCGATCCACGTGTCACCTCCTCGCTTGAGTCGTTCGTCTGCAACTGCCCAAACGTACCACGCGAACCCGCTCGCGGCCCTTGTCGGTGTTGGTTCGTATCGATCGCTCACGGGCGCCGCGGGTCGCGGCCCATCGGTCTTGCCTATAGGCGACGTCCTATTCCCTTGGTGGTCACGCGGACCCTGACTGATACGTTGTCTTGCAGGAGGTGGATCCGTGCAAATCGATATTCGTGGTCAAAACGTAGCTGTTTCAGGCAACCTGGCGGCGCATTGCCTGGACCGCCTCGATCGGGCGCTGCGACCGTTCAGCTCGCGCATCGCACGCGTGCAGATCGTGTTCGTGGACCTGAATGGGCCGAGAAACGGCCCTGCTCAAGCTTGCCGCGCCACGGTCGAGCTGCTGAACGGCGGTCGCGTACGCTTCTCGAGCCGCGCGGAGGACTACTATCAAGCTGCGGCCCAGACCATCGCTGGCATCGTGCGCCCCGTGCAGCGCACACTCACGCGCCCGCGTAGTCTCAGGAATGGCCCGACGCTTCCTGCCGCTTGAGTCTGGCTCTTCGGCCGAGCGGTCGCTAGAACCAGCGAATGCGGGACCGGCTGAATTATCACCACCTATTTTACTTTTGGTCGGTCGTACGCGAAGGCAGCGTCTCTGCGGCCAGCCGAAAGCTCGCGCTCGCGCAGCCGACCGTGAGTGAGCAACTGAGACAGCTGGAGCAAGCGCTCGAGGTCGAGCTGTTCCAGCGCCGAAGGGGCCGCTTGGTGCTGACCGAGGAGGGCAGTCACGTCATGCGGTACGCGGACGAGATCTTTTCGCTCGGCCGCGAGCTCACCGACTCGCTCACTCGCCGTTTGGGCGCGCGCCGCTCGCGGTTGGTGATCGGAGTCGCAGACGTGGTGCCGAAGCTGATCGTGGCGAAGCTGCTGGCACCGGCGTTCGCGCTGGATCCGCAGTTGCACCTGATCTGCCAGGAGGACCGTCACGACAAGCTGTTGTCTGACCTGACGCTCTACGAGCTCGATCTGGTGCTCACCGATGCCGCGGTTCACGCGAGCTCCAACTTCCGCGGCTACACTCGGCTCTTGTCCGATTCGGGCGTAGGCCTGTTTGCCGAGCCGAGCTCGGCGACGAACCTACGCAAACGTTTCCCCGAATCCCTCGCGGATGTCCCGTTGCTGTTGCCGTTGGAGCACACCGGCCTTCGCGTGGCGCTGACTCGGTGGTTCGATTCACACGGAGTTCAGCCGCGCATCCGCGGCGAGTTTCAGGACATGGCGCTCGCGATGGTGTTCGGCCGCGAAGGTCGGGGCGTGCTCGCCGCACCGACGGCGATCACGGAACAAATCCGTCTACACTACGGCTTGGCTCTCGTCGCTGAGCTGGAGGGCGTGCATGCGCGGTTCTATGCCGTAACGGCCGAGCGAAAAGTCGCTCATCCTGCCGTGCGCGCCGTCGTTGGAAGCGCACGCGCATACAGCACTCGCCATTGATGTCAGCTGCAACTGATTCTGCAGGGCATGACGTCCTGCGGTCGCAGTGTTAGACCGCAGTCCGTTCCCCGAGGAAACTAGCCCACACCGAGTTGCCCCGGCGAGGCAACGATGCGGGGGTATCACGCGCTCGAAGTTGCGGTGAACATTGGGTCGCGCCTTTGGCTCGTCGCATGCATCGACGAGGCTCCGGCAGTCGAAGGAGGACACAATGATCTCGACGAACAAGCTCGGTCTAACCCTGGGTCTAGCGCTCGCAGTCAGTTCTGGCTGTGCCGATGTCGACGAGTCGGAGCTCGATGAACCTTCCGTGGACGTGGCGCAGGAGTCCGTCGTCAGGGTGAGCGATCTGGACTGCAGCTTCTGCAACGTCGCCAGAGACTGCTGCAACGCCGTCAATGCGGCGAACGGGAATACGTCCACCCTATGCAACAACTTCAACGCTGCGCGTTGCGAGACCCTCGATCCGGGCAGGCAATACACCATCATTCAGGATTGCCTGGTGAACGTGAACATCAGGATCTCGGCGTGGCGTTTGGCGGGGAGGGAACCACCGCCCGAGTGTCATGTCCCTTGAGGGATCTCCCGATCATTGACAGTCGTACGGCTACTCAGCCAGCATGTGCCCCCGTTGCCTAACGATCTTACAGGGGACTTCGATGAAGCGATCACTCGTCTTCGCGAACGGGAAGGTTCTCGTTGCAGGAGGCTCGCTCGATCCGTTCTCCTCGACCGAATCGTCGGAAGTCTACGATCCCATCGCGAACACCTGGAGTCTGTCGGGCGCCATGCTGGAGCAGCGTGGAGGGCACAATGCGACGGTTCTTCTCGACGGTAGGGTGTTCGTGGTGAACGGCGGGAACTTTTCGGGGCCGGCGCAGACCGCTGAGTTGTACGATCCACAGGCGAACACGTGGTCTCTCGCGGCAGCACCACCGTTCGAGCAACGCGGCGCCGCTACGGCGACACTGCTGCCGACCGGCCTCGTGTTGTTGGCAGGCGGTCATGTTCGGATCGGCATCGAGGCCAGCACGGAGCTGTACGATCCAGCCCTGGATACGTGGACTGCGGGCTCAGCTCTGACTCAACCGCGAATGGAACATACAGCGACGTCGCTCGAGAGCGGTGAGGTCCTCGTCGCTGGAGGCATCGGCACCGGCGACTACGCGGAGACAGCCGAGATCTATGCGCCGGGCAGCGGCGACTGGACTCCAATCGACTCGATGTCCGAGCGCCGCGAGCAACACGCCGCCACACTGCTCACGACCGGTGAAGTGCTGGTAGTCGGCGGGTGGAACGGCGCCGCTCTAGCCAACGCCGAAGTCTACGGGCCGTCTGCGGGTGGAGAAGCCTTCGACTTCGCAGGCTTCTTTTCGCCGGTCGACAACCCGCCCGCGGTGAACAAGGCGAAGGCCGGTAGCGCCGTTCCAATCAAGTTCAGCCTGCACGGCGACCATGGCCTGGACGTCCTCGCAAGCGGCTCGCCAACCTCTTCGCCGGTGCGGTGCGGGGCGGTCGCCGCCACGGCGAGCGAGAAAGCCGCCTGCGCCAGCTCGAAGGGCCTTTCCTACGACGCTCGCACGGATCGCTACACATACGTGTGGAAGACCGCAAAGGCCTGGTCCGGCACGTGTCGAACGCTGATCGTCAAACTCAGTGATGGGAGCGAACACAAGGCGAGCTTCAAGTTTCACTGACCCATGGTGTCAGTTCACTTGATCAGCTTCAACCCGCGCTCGCCGCCTGCGCGGAAGATCTCGGCGAAGAAATCGTTGCCCTTGTCGTCCACCACGATGAAGGCCGGGAAGTCGACGACGTCGATCTTCCATACGGCTTCCATGCCGAGCTCGGCATACTCGAGGACCTCGACGTGCTTGATGCAGTCCTTCGCCAGGCGCGCTGCGGGCCCTCCGATCGAGCCCAGATAGAAGCCGCCGTATTTCTTGCACGCGTCGGTGACCGCTTGAGAGCGATTGCCTTTGGCGAGCATGACCAGGCTCCCGCCCGCGGCCTGGAATTGATCGACGTACGAGTCCATCCGCCCAGCGGTGGTCGGACCGAACGAGCCCGACGCGTAGCCTTCGGGAGTCTTCGCCGGGCCGGCGTAGTACACGCAGTGCTCCTTCAAGTACTCGGGCACGCCGTCACCGCGGTCGAGGCGCTCCTTGAGCTTGGCGTGCGCGATGTCGCGCGCGACGATCATCGGGCCCGTGAGCGCGAGCCGCGTCTTGATCGGATACTTGGTGAGCTCGCGACGGATCTCGGACATCGGCCGGTTGAGGTCGATGCGTACCACGTCGCCACCCAGGTGCGCGTCGGTCGTCTCCGGTAGATACTTGGCGGGGTCGTGCTCGAGCTGCTCGAGGAACACGCCATCCTTCGTGATCTTGCCGAGTGCCTGGCGATCGGCCGAGCACGAGACGGCGATCCCCACTGGGCACGAAGCACCGTGGCGAGGTAGGCGGATCACGCGCACGTCGTGACAAAAGTACTTGCCACCGAACTGCGCGCCGATGCTGCTCGCCTGCGCCAGCTTCAGGATCTGTTTCTCGAGCTCGAGATCACGGAAGCCACGACCGCCCGCGTTGCCGGACGTGGGCAGGGTATCGAGGTAGCGCGCGGACGCGAGCTTGGCGACCTTGAGCGTGTACTCCGCCGAGGTGCCCCCGATCACGACTGCCAGGTGGTACGGTGGGCAGGCCGCGGTGCCGAGCGACTTGATCTTGTTGTCGACGAACTCGAGCAGGCTCTTCGGGTTCAGCAGCGCTTTGGTCTCTTGATACAGATAACTCTTGTTGGCCGAGCCGCCGCCCTTCGCCATGAACAAGAACTTGTAGGCTTCGCCATCGGTCGCATACAGCTCGATCTGCGCCGGCAGGTTGCTGCCGGTGTTCACTTCCTTGTACATGTCGAGCGGTGCCATCTGCGAATAGCGCAAGTTGCTGTCGCGATAGGTTTCGTAGATGCCCCGAGCGATAGCGGATTCGTCGTCACCCTGCGTCAGCACTTGTTGGCCGCGCTTACCCACGACGATCGCCGTGCCGGTGTCCTGGCAGGATGGCAGCACGAAGCCCGCTGCGATGTTCGCGTTCTTGAGTAAGTCGAGCGCCACGAACTTGTCGTTCGGCGAAGCTTCCGGATCGTCGAGGATCGCGCGCAGCTGGGCGAGGTGTCCCGGCCGGAGCAGATGCGAGATGTCGCGCATGGCCTCGCGCGCAACGAGTGTCAGCGCAGCCGGCTCGACCTGGAGAAAAGTGCGCCCGGCGATTTGCAAGGTGGACACGTGGTCGCTGGTCAACTTGCGGTAAGGCGTGGAATCGCTGCCGAGCGGTAGAAGGTCTTGGTACTCGAACTGGCTCATGGGCTCCTCTGCACAAGGTCGCAGCAGACTACCCCATCGCGCAGTGGGCCGACTCAGAATCGGAAGAGGGCCGCGTTTGCAACGCCGGACGGCGTAAACCATGGATTTTATTGCGTCAGCCGAGTTCCTGGGCGAGCCCGATGAGCAGTCCTTCGGGCCCCCGGACATAGCAGAGCAGATACGCGTCTTCGTACTGGACCACTTCGTCAACCAGCTGCGCACCGCACTTACGGAGCCGTTTGAGCGTATCGTGGATGTCCTCCACGCTGAACATGACGCGCAAGTAGCCGAGCGCGTTCACCGGGGAGTTTCGATGATCTGCGACGGGAGGCGGCGTGAGAAATCGTGAGAGCTCGAGCCGGCTGTGGCCGTCCGGCGTGCGCATCATCGCTATCTCGACCCGCTGGTCGCGCAGTCCGGTGACGCGCCCCGCCCACTCTCCTTCGACCGTGCCCCGCCCTTCGAGACTGAGGCCCAGCTCGGTGAAGAAAGAGATGGCGGCGTCGAGGGATTCCACCACGATGCCAACGTTGTCCATTCGCTTGACCGTCATCGATGCCTGCCTTTCCAACGGCTGAAACGCCAGAGCCTACGCCTGTCGCTAGCTCACCGCATACGATCTTGAAGTGCAGGAGGCTAATTCAGATCCTTCTGCTTGATCGAGCTCCATGCGGCGTCTTTGCACAGCGTGCACGTCGCGCCGACGAACATGTTCTTGGCGTTTGCATCGCCCGCGAGTTGCCAGCGTAGCCAGCCGACGATCGCGCCGAACTGATGCGTGCGGATCGTGGCGTCGCCGATGTCCGTGGGCGTCATGTGCGCTGCGCCCTTGGTGATGCCGTAAAACACCGGCACCGTGGCGTTCATGAAGTCGATGTCGCAGTTGGGGTTCGCGACATCGCCCACCAGGAGTCCATCCCCGCCCGGCTCTCCGCATACGAATAGCGCGGGGGCATGCAGGCTCTTTATGTCCGTGTGCGGATCGAACGTGCCTCCGGAGATGTGCATCGTCGTGGTCAAGCGCTTGTCCGCAGCCACGACGAAGGTCGCGAGCGAGCCTGCTGAGTGCCCACCAGCGGTGATCCTGGTCGGGTCGAGCTTTTGATAGAACATGCTGCCCGAGCGCTCGTTCTCCTTCAGCATCCAATCGATCGCGGTGATCAGCTCTTTGCCCTGCGGCGTGGCGTCGTACGAGATGACGGCGAACCCGTGCGAAGCGAGGTGGTTGAGCAACATGGAGAAGATGCCCGCGTTCTCGGCAGCGCCGGGTCCCCACGAGATGATCGGGTGCTTGACGCCGTCCTTCCCGAGCTCTTGCGGATAGAAGGTGACATAGCCGCTCGGGCCCATACCGCGCATCGGCGTGAACGGACCCGCTTTCTCGAAGTCAGTGACTGCCGGCAGCCCACTCGGCGCAGCGGCCCCAGCGTCGTTCGTGTTGGGCGGCGTGGTGCCCGCATCGTCCGACGCGGCCTTGCCAGCGACCGGTACGGCACTCGGGGCACCTGCACCTCCCGGCGACCCGGACATGCCTGCGGCGGCCGCGCGTCCTGCGCCGCCGACCGGCGTGCTCGGAGCACCAGCAGCCGGGGCGCTCGCGGGCGCCGCATCGCTTCCGCCCTTGGAGGGTGCAGCGGCTCCAGACGCGCCGGGAGTCGCGGCCGATCCAGATGGACTGGGAGTCGCCGCCGAACTGAAGGTGGAGGGCGAGTCGCCGGAGCACGCGCTCAGCGCGAGCGTGGTCGCCGCTGCGGCGAGGATTTGGACTACAACAGCTCGCTGCACACTCCGAATCGCCATCTCTATCCCCTAACGCTCGTTCGGCGCACAGCGTGGCGCAGCTCGAGCGTGCGTGGCGACTACATGATCGCTACATTCAGAGCCCAACGCCGAGACGCTTGCAGCTGACAGCCGCAGCGTCGAACTGGTTCAGTTGGGGCCACGAACGTCGTGAGTTGGCCCGAGCGGACTAGGCTCGACGCGATGTCCGAGGTAGATTGCGGCATGACCTACGAGGTGGACTTCAAAACCGTATCGACCGTCGGGTTCGAGTCCTCGCCGGTGGCGGACGCGCTCGCGGGGTTGCGCGCCAACGAAGCCCGCTACTTCAAGAACAAGTACGACCACGTGTTCGTCGTCGAGCCGGCCAGCAAGGCGAAGAAGACCATCGCCTGGGTGCACCGCATCTTGAAGGAGGAGCGCGACCTCGTCATCCAGTCTCGCCCGCTCGAGGCCACGGAGTTTCAGGTCGAGAACATCCGCTGGGCGTACGTGTTCTACGAGAGCGGGTTGTCGATCAACGTGCTGTACACGCTCAAGGACAAGAAGAAGCGAGCCGTCGGCTTCAAGCTCTCCGACGGGATGGAGGTCCCAACCGAGCTCGCGTCGCGTTTCAAGTTCGCGAGGCAGAAGTCGAAGCTCGCAGGCACGATCCGCGGCTCGTTCTTCGTGATCAAGGGCGAGTACTGAGAGACGAGATGCTCGAGGACGCGCACTGGGCCGACGTTGCGGGCCTTGCCCGGCGCTACTTCGACATTCGTGCGTCGATCATCTGGGCGATGAAGGGCGCGCTGCGAAGCAGCGGTACGACCTCGCAAGCTTGTTTGCCACGCCGCGGCGTCTGTGACTCAATCGAAGTTGGAGTTGAAGAGCACGAAGACGGGGAGAAAGCCGTTCTTGGCGATGTTGATGACACCGAGTTGCATGCCGTGCAACTCGTCGGTGATGTTGACGAACCCGAGTTGCACCCCACTGAAGCGCGGTGAGTAGTTCACGAAGCCCCACTGCAAACCAGTGCCTCCGGAATCGTCGCCACCGAGATAGTTCACGAAGCCGAACTGAACGCCTTCCATGAGCGACTCGCCCACGTTGACCAGGCCCCATTGAAAGCCCATCACACTGCCGGTCGCTCGGTTGACGAGCCCGAAATCGAAGCCGTGCATCTCGTGGTTGACGGCGTAGAACAGGGTAAAGCGAAAGCCGTGGATCGAAGCGCTCGCCGGGAAGATCTGGATCGGCGTGAACAGCGATAGGTTGATGGGCTTGGCGTCAGCTCGCGCCGCGAGCGGTGTGAGCAACGCCAGGGCCAGGATCCAGGCGCAGAGTGCTGGTTTCGACATGTCGTGTAGTCTCCGTGAGTGTCGTTCAGAATCTATATGTAACTCGTTTGTATTCATCTGATCGACAGTCGAACAGGCCGTTTCTGGGCACGGACACGCCAGCAGGCTGCTGAGGAACGCCTCCCCCGGCGTTCTCAGCAGCCTGCTAGCAACCCATCAAACCGCGTCACTCCGGCCCGAGAAACTCGCAGTTGCCGGCGACGCACACCTGCGGGCTGGGACAATCCAGATCGACCATGCATCCGGGAGGCGGAGGCGGCGGGGGTGGGGTGTCGCGTCCGGGCGGCGGGGGCGGCGTGTCGCAGGCCTTGCCCTCGTTGCCAACACGTAGAATGGCCGAGTCGTAGTGCATGGCCTGGAGGCCGCTCGCGACGTACGAGCCCACGAAGAGTGAGCCCCAGAGTTCCTGCGAGCCGGCCACCGTGACCGTGGCGAATGGAGCGTAGAGGTTGCCCGCGAAGACCTGCGAGCCGGCGATCGTGAAGGCCTTGTCGCCTCCGACGTAGAAACGTACGGCCGCTGGACGCTCGCGCGAGCCGATGGTGCCCACACCTGCGAAGGAGATGTTGCCGCTAATGAACACGTCGAGCTCGCCGGTGGTGCCGACGTCGACGTCGAAGCTGCCCGCGATTGAAAGGTCTCCGTCGATGAACAACGCCGTGCGCCCGGGTACCTTCAGCGTGGTCGTCCCGGCCATCGACGATGGACCGGCGGCGATGCGTCCGCAGTCGAGATCCACCGTGCCGCGCGCCAGGGGCTGCAGCGCCGCGCCCGGCTTGGCTCCGGTTTGGGCGACGCCGGCTTCGACGATGGCTTTGATGTCGAGCACTTCGTTCTCATCGCAGGCGCACGGCGCGGGAATGTCGAAATCGCGCTCGAAGCGTTGTCCACCGATGGTCACCTTGGGCATACGGGTGCCCGGCGGTTGGTACAAGTCTCCGTTGACGTCCACCAAGCCACTCGCCGAGATCCCGCCTTTCACCCAGGCATCGCGGCCGAACACGATGTCGATGCCGCTGAGCGACACGTTGGAGTTTGTTTCGAGGTTGCCGTCCACGTGGAAGTGGCCACTACTGGTCGACCAGCCGTCTCGACCCGCAACGATCAGTGAGCCTCCAATGTCGGCGCTGCCGCTCATACCGAACTGCTCGTTCACACCGACGCTGGCGCTGACTGGGTGTTCCGAGGAGCCGGAGTCCATCGCGTCGGTGATCAAGCCTCCCGAGAAGATCGCGTTGTGGCAGGCGCAGAAGCCGTGCTGGAAGATCTGACTGGCGATGCCATTGCAACTGGCGCTCGGGCTCGCGCTCGGGGCCTGCGCGCTGGGTAGACGGATACCCGCGGGTGGCCCGTGGCCGGCGCAGTACTCGGCATTGGTACTTTCAGGGGACGGCGCAGTGGTGGGTGCTGCGGCGCCAGCCATGGGTGTATTGGCGGGGTCTGGTGCGGGGCGGGCCGCTGGTGGGGCCGCGGGGGCGGGCGCTGCGGCGCCGGCCATGGCTGTATCAGCGGGGTCGGGTACGCTGCTCCACGGCATCGCGACGCCGGGCGACGCGGAGCCGGGCCGTGCGGAGGCGGGGCGTGCCGGCTCGGCTTTGGATCTAGCGGGGCCAGGCAGAGCGTCCGACGTCATCGGTCGGGAATGCTCGGCGGAGCAGGCCGTCGCCAGGGCACAACAGAAAACTACGAGTCTGGCGGTGTTTTTCATGCCCCTGAATGGCCCACGGCATTCGATCCTTCAGACCTCGGCGAAACTTTGACCGTTCGTGCTTCGTGCGCTCGGCGGCTGCGCTTGTCGGGACAAGACGAGGTCGTCACGCTGCAGTCGCGCAACGCCCACGCTGCGGAACACTCGTTCCCGCTGCGCCGGCGGCGCGAAGCGGAGCAACGGGAGAACCAGTCGCATCCACATCGGCACCCGTCGGTAGACCATGCCGTGCGTCAGTAGCGACACCCATTCCATCTCGCACCAACCATCGCCGCGAAATACTTCCGGGCCCTCAGGCGTGAACAGAATCCGCGCGTTGACTTGGTCCAATTTCCGCATGAAGTGGGCTACTTGGCGGAGCCCGGACGGAGACATGAGGTTGCAGAGCCAGCTGTGAACCGCGGCGTGTGAGCGCAGCTCCCGCGCGAGCCCGTGGACCGCTTCTGGAGTCAGGTACTCGAGCAAGCCTTCCGTGATCACCAGTGTTTTGGACGAGTCGCGGGTAATCTGCGCGATCGTCTGCTTCCGAACCGCGTCGACGCTCAGGTCGGCCTTCAATGCCCGATAGTCGCAGCGCGCGGCGGCATCGCGCAGCACGTCTTGCCTGTGCGCGATGATCTCGGGCATGTCCACGTCGAACCAGCGCAAACGCTGGGGCAGCGGGAGCCGAAATGCACGCGCATCGAGTCCCGCGCCGAGGTTGATCACGGTGTCGTATCCGTGCTCGGCCAGGCCCTCGACCAGCAGTTGATCGAGCGCCAGCGTGCGCATGGACACCGCCCACTCACTCCGCTTCGAGCCGCGCAACGCCCGCATGACCTCGCGCCCTCGAGTGCCCGCCAACGCTGCCGCCCACGGGTCACGGAACAACGGAAACGGTTGGGCCGTCTGCATTACGCGGTACTCCGCGGCCCAAAACGCCGTCCCGGATACGTTGCGAATGGGATCGTTCATCGCGTCACCTCCAACGAAGCGACACTCTCAGCCTCGCGGCGAGCGAGCTTGAGTTCTATGTGTGGATTCGATGAGATCGTTACGCCTCGAGCTCCTGGAGCAGCGCGTCCACCAGGCGATCGAGCGTGGGATGTTGGTTGATCGTGTTAGCGGGCAGGGTGAGCTGCAGACCAGCCTCGAGCGCCCTCACCAGCGCCATGGAGAGCAGTGAGTCGACGCCGGAGTCCTCGAGCCGCTCGGCGGCGTCGAGCTCGCTGTCCGTCTCCAGGCCGAGGATATCTGCGATGACCTCGCGCACGATCGCCAGGAGCACGTCGCGTCGCTGCGCGTCCGCGGCGGCGTTGAGCCTGCCCCGGAAGTCGGCGCGCTGTTCGCCAGACCCACTCTCGTCGCTTGCTCCGACGCTCACGACCTCGGCGAACGTCGAAGGCACGCGGCTTCCGGACCAGTTGCGCGCGAACTTCGGCCAGTCGCAGGGCATGACGCCGACGCTCGCGGACGCGTGGTTCAGCAGCCCGAGCGCGAGCAGCGCGCCTCGGCTCGGCGCGATCGCGTGCAAGCCCCAGCGCTCGTAGAACTCATCCGCCAGCGTTGCAGCCATGCCGACGTCGGCCCACGGTCCCCAGTTGACGCTGACGGCGGCCAAACCCTGGGCGCGCTGGACGGCCGCGAACGCGTCGAGGAAGGCATTGGCCGCCGCATAGTTCGCCTGCCCGTGATTGCCGATCAGCGCCGCAACCGAGGAGAAGTGGACGAAGAAGTCGAGCGCACGATCGCCCAGCAGCCGATGGAGGTGGAGAGCGCCGAGCAGCTTGGGCGCGAACGCGCTCGCAAATCGATCCGAGCTTTGCTCGGGGATGAGGGCGTCGGCGAGCGCGCCGGCCGCGTGGATCACGCCGGCCACCGGCGGCGACTCGCGCTCCACTTGCGCGAGCGCGCTCGCCAGCTCGTCGAAGTGCGTGACGTCGGCCTGAAGCACGCTCACACGCGCGCCCGTGCAGCGCAGCTCCTCCACGACCTCGGCAGCTCTGCCCTTCGCGCCGCTGCGCGAGAGCAACGCGACGTGGCGCGCGCCGTGACCGATCAGCGCGCGAGCGATCTCCGGGCCCAAGCCGCCGAGCCCACCGCTGATCAGGTAGGTCGCGTCGGCTCGCAACCGAAGCGGCTCGCCATGGATCGCCTTGCGCAAGCGCGCGCAAAAGCGCCGGCTGCCCCGGAACGCGACTTCGATGCGATCGTCGCGCCGCCACAGGTGCTCGAACAGCTCGAACGCCTGCTCCGCCGGTGCTCCGGGATCGAGGTCGATCAGTCCGCCCCAGATGCCAGGCGACTCGGTGGCGACCGTCCGGCCCAAGCCCCACAGCGGCCGCTGCAAGGCTGCCGCGAGCGTGATCGCATCACCGGGTTGCACGCTCTGAGCGCCACGCGTGAGCAGCCAGAGTCGCGGGGCCTGCGCGCTGGGTAGCTTGCCCAAGAACTGGGCGAGCTCGAGCGCGCCGGTGGCGTGGGCCATGGCCTGGTCCATCGCTTGCGACGCGTGAAGGCCGGCAGCGTCCAGCTCGACCAGGCAGCGGCCATCCAGGACGCCACGCACGGGCGGCGCGCCTTCCTTGCGCACGTGGTCGAAGACTCGAGTCAGATCGTCGCTGCTCCGCGGGCGTATCTGCAGCCGCTTGCGATCGAGCACGAGCTCCGAGCCGGTGTGGATCACGAAGCAGCTATCGCCGGCCTCGCGCAGCGCAGCCGCCAGCTCGTCCGCGAGGCCGTCTTCCGAAAGGATCAGCCACGTCCCGCCCGCACCCATCCGCGCCTGGGCGTCGTCCTCGAACGAGAGCGGCGCGAGCTCCCAGCCCACCTCGTACAGGCTCTGTTCGAGATGCTTCGAGCGCGCGCGCAGCAGCGCTTCGCGCGTCGCCAACTCGAGCTCGACCTGCGAGAGCTCGCAGCATCGTTCCACGCCCTCGAACAGACTGAGGTCGGCGCAGCGCTCATTCGCCGCGCTCGGCCTCTGCCGCACACGGCAGAGCAGCTCGGCACCGGGCCGCGGGCTGCGAAGCCAAGCAAAGCGCCCGATGCGCGCGGGGACGTAGAGCGCGTTGCCGGACGGCGCGACGCCGTCAGCGCTGGGCGCGTGGAGCAGCACCTGAAACAGTGCGTCGATCAGCGCGGGATGCAGCGCCAGCGCGTCGCTCGCGCTCGCCGCGCGCGGCATGCGCAGCCGAAACCATGTCTCGCCCTGGCGCGTGAACATGCCCTCCAGCCATTGAAACGCCGGGCCGAGCCCGTAATTCCAGCCGTGCATGCGCTGATAGAGCTGCTCCCCCGAACAGTCAGGGTCGCCGCCCACGTCGACGTGATCGAGTGGCGGAGGCGACACGCCCGCCCGCGGAATGGAGACCTGGGCCGTGAGGTGCTCGCTCCAGGTGCCGGCCTTCGAGGTCGCGTCGGTGCTCAGGACGCGGGCGAGGTACTCGTCTGCTGCATTCGGGAGCAGCAGGAGCTGACTCAAGCGGCTCTCGTCCTCGTCGTCGAACGCGATCGCCTCGCCGAACACGATGTCCGTGAGCACGACCTGTTCGCACTGCCTCAGCTCTTTCAGAGTCGCGAGCACGCGCTCGACGTGGAGCGCACCTGGAACGACCACCGTGTGCCACAGCTTGTGATCCTTCAACCATGGTAGCGAGGCGACGTCTATCTGCGTCTCGAACTGGAGCTCGCGTAGCGGCGATGCCAGACGCTGGCCGATCAGCGGATGACTTCGCTTGTCAGAGGCCACGCCGCGCGCGCGCTGCGTCGTGACTGGCTTGGCCCAGTAGCGTCCACCCTGCCAGGCGTAGTTCGGAAGCGTGACCAGCTGGCGCGGCGCGCCCTCGTGGAAGTTGCGGAAGTGCGCGCGAACGCCCTGGACGTGTAGCTTGCCGAGCGCGTCGCAGACCTGCTCCCAGGGAGCGCGCTCCTTGTTCAATGACGTTTGCCACGTTGCCGCATCCGCAGGCAGGCACTCTTGTCCCAACCGTACCAGCGTGTGATGCGGTCCGACCTCCAAGAAGGCCGTGGCACCCAACTCGTGCAACGTCGTCATTGCCTGGCTGAAACGTACCGGTTCGCGCACGTGTCGCCGCCAGTACCCGGGGTCGCACATCTCGTCGCCGACGACCAGCTGACCTGTCACGCTCGAGACGATCGGGATGCGCGGGCGCGCCAGCTTGACCGTGCGCATGTGCGCCTCGAACGGATCCAACATGGGATCCATGAGCGGCGAGTGCACCGCCACCATGCCGTTCAGCAGCTTGCAGTGGATCGACTGCTGCTCGAGCTCTCGCAGCGCCGCGTTCAGCGCGCGCTCCGAACCCGAGACGAGCAGCCGCTCGGGCGCGTTGTAAGCGGCGATGGCCAGCTCGCGCGCGAACTTGGCGACGATCGGCGCGACCTGCTCGGGCCGCGCCCACACCGCTGCGGCCCGGCCTTTGTCAGGCAGCGCCGCGGCCAGCGGTCCGCGCAGCGCAACGATCGCCAGCGCGTCCTCGACCGACATCACGCCGGCCGCGCACGCGGCCGCATATTCGCCCAGACTGTGGCCCATGACGAACGCGGGCGTCACGCCCCACGCGCACCACATCTGATAGAGGGCATATTCGAGCGAGAACAGCGCAAGCTGCGAGTACTGCAGATCGCGCAGGAGCTCTTCGTCGCTCTCGAACAGAATGGTCTGCAGCGGTCGATCGATGTGATCGAACAGGATCTCGCCGCAGTGCTGGATGGCGTGGCGAAACACCCGCTCGGTGTCGTAGAGCTGCTTGCCCATGCCCGGGTAGTGCGAGCCTTGTCCGGTGAACAGGAACGCCAGGGCAGGTGCCGACGCCGACGGCACCTGGCCGATATCCAGGTTCGCTACCTTCTTGTTCGCGAGATAGTTCCGCAGCTTGCGCGCCGCCTGCGGCGCATCCGCGGCCGCGAGTGCGAGCCGGTGGCTGAGCTGAGCGCGTCCCGTTTGCGTCGTGAACGCCACGTCCGCGAACGCCGGCGCGGACTCCGCCTCCAGGTAGTCGGCGTAGCGGCCCGCTGCCGCACGCAGCGCCTCGCCGCTCTTGGCCGACAAGGTCAGCAGATGAAGCGGACGACGATCGATGCTTGCGCGCGGCGTGGGTGCGCACTCCTCGCGCCACTCGAGGATGGCGTGCGCGTTCGTGCCGCTGAAGCCGAACGAGTTGACGGCTGCGATCCGCGGCGCATCGGCCGGCCACATGGCGCGCTCCGTGGTCACGCGCACCTGCGGGCTGGCCTCGATGTGTGGATTGAGCTCGTTCAGGTGCAAGTGAGAAGGGATCTCCGCGTGCTGAAGCGCGAGCACGACCTTCATCAGACCCGCCACGCCGGCCGCGGATTCGAGGTGGCCGATGTTGGTCTTGACGGACCCCACCCACAGCGGACGACGCGGATCGCGCCCTTCGCCCAGCACGGCCGCGACTGAGCCGTATTCGATGGGATCGCCGAGCGGCGTGCCGGTCCCGTGCATCTCGAGGTAGGTAATGTCGCTCGCGTGCAGGCCGCCCGCGCGCAGCGCATCGCGCATCAGCGCTTGCTGCGCCAGACCATTGGGCGCCGTCAGGCCGCTGCTGCGGCCGTCCTGGTTGAGTGCGGTGGCGCGGATCAGCGCCCAGATCCTGTCGCCGTCGGCGATCGCGTCCGAACGCCGCTTGAGCACCAGCATGCCGCAGCCTTCGCCGCGCACGTAGCCGTCCGCACTCGCGTCGAACGTTCGGCAGCGGCCGCGCGGCGAGAGCATCTTCGCCTTGGACATGCCCAGCATCACGTCCGGCGAGGCGATCACGTTGACGCCGCCCGTCAGGGCTAGATCGGACTCGCGGCGGCGCAGGCTCAGACAGGCGTAGTGCAGCGCGACCAGCGACGAAGAGCACGCGGTATCGATCGAAACGGCCGGGCCCTGCAGCCCGAGCGTGTAGGCGATGCGACCGCTGGCGATGCTGATCGAGTCGCCGGCCGGATCGTGTGGACCGATCTTCGTCGGGTCCACAGCCTTGATGCGCGTGTACTCCGCGAAGCTCTGCAGGCCTGCAAAGACGCAGCCGCGCGTGCCGTGCAGCGCTGCGGGATCGATGTTGGCGTTCTCGAGCGCCTCCCACGTCAGTTCGAGCAGCAGACGCTGCTGCGGATCCATGCACTCGGCTTCACGCGGCGAGATGCCGAAGAACCCCGCGTCGAAGCGGCTAGCGTCCTGCAGGAAGCCGCCCCAGCGCGTGGACATCTTGCCTGGTGCGTCCGGGTTCGTGTCGAAGTAGGCGTCCGCGTCCCAGCGCTCGGCCGGAACTTCCTGGATGGCGTCGACGCCGTCGCGCAGCAGTTGCCAAAAACCCGCTGGATCCTGGCAGCCGGGAAAGCGGCACGCCATGCCGACGATCGCGATGGGCTCCTGGTCGGCCTCGGCCGGCGCGGGTCCCTGGGCTTCGCTGCTGCGGGCTCGCGGCACGGAGCGCAGCGCCGGCCGCACTGCTGGCGTACTGGCTTCGAGCGTGGGCGAACGCTCCGCGAGAAACCGAGCGAGTTGCTCGAGCGTCGGGTAGTTGAACAGCGTGGTCGCCGGGACGTGGACGCCAAAGCGTTGTTCCAGGCTGTGCCGTAGCTCGGCTGTCATCAACGAGGTCAGACCCAGCTCGCGAAACGGTCGGTTGACGTCGATACTCTCCGCCGCTGGATCTTTGAGCACCCGCGCCAGCTGACGTTGCAGCTCGCGTAAAACGCCGGCGTGGTCTCGTGCTGCTGGGGGATTCATCTGGCTCCCGGTGGGTGGTTCGTTGTTCAGCGCGGGCAACGCCGCCTCGGGCTCGCGCGCAGCGTGCGGCGCGTGAAACCAACAGCGGCGCCGCTGCCAGGGGTACGTCGGCAGCGCTGCACGCGGGCCCGCCATACCCTGCAAGCCCTTCCAGTCGAGCTCGACCCCTTCGCCGTACAGCGCGCCGGCGCTCCGCAACAGCGCGCGACGTTCGTCCTGATCGCGCACGAGGGAGCGCAGCGCGGCGGCCGCGACACGCTGCTCGCGAATCGCATCCACCATCGAAGCCCACAAGATCGGATGCGGGCTCACCTCGAGAAACACCGAGTAGTCCGCAGCCAACAGCTTGCACATGGCCGGGTAGAACAAGACCGGTGCACGCATCTGCCGCACCCAGTAGTCCGCGTCGAACGCGGTCCCTGCCAGCAGCTCCCCGGAGAGCGTGGAGACCATCGGCGTGGGCCCGACGCCCGGACGCAGCCAGTCGAGCTTGCGCCGATAGTCGTCCAGGATCGGCTCCATCAGCGGACTGTGTGCGGCCAGGTCGACGCGCACCGGATGCGCGGGCACCCCGCGCGCTGCCAACCGTTCCACGACTTTCTTCAACGCTGCGGGCTCGCCCGAGAGGACTGTGGAGAGCGGTCCGTTCGCCGCCCCGATCGAGACATGCTCCTCGTACCCTTCGATGGCTGCGCCGGCGTCCGCCACGGACAGATCGACCAGCGCCATCTGGCCGCGCCCCCCGACGCGCCGCATGAGCTCGCTGCGATGGCAGACCGCGCGCAGCGTGTCTTCCAGCGTCAAGAAGCCCGCGGCGTGCGCGGCAGCAAACTCGCCGACGCTCGCTCCGACCACGGCGTCCGGCCGTACGCCCCAGTGCTCCCAGAGCGCGCTCAGCCCGATGTTCACGGCCGTCAGTGTGGGTTGCACGAAGCCGATGTCGCGCAGGTGTGAATCGGCTGCCGGGCTCGAAAGACACTCGAGCAGCGACCAGCCGGCCACGTCGCGGACGATCGCGTCGCACTCCTCGAGCTTGCGGCGAAACACGGGTTCGCTCGCCAACAGCTGTTGGCCCATGGCCGCGCTCTGCGAGCCCGTTCCCGAGAACACGAACACGATCTTCGCCGGCGTACGACGTGCAGACCTCGGGCCGCGCACGCCTGTCGCCTCGGGATCGCGGGCAAGCAGGCGCTCCAGCTCCTGCGCCGCTTCATGCGCCGAGCCGGCGACGAGCGCCAGGCGTTGGGCGTGGTGGCTGCGCCGCGCCCCTGCGCTGAAGCACAGCGCATCGAGCGCAGCGTCGGGCTCGCGCAACACGGCCAGCGTCGCACGCGCTGACTCCTCGAGCGCCTGCTCCGTCTTCGCGGACAACACGAGCAGGTGCGGTGAGCCGGGCAGAGCTGGTTCATCAGCCAGCGCAGCCGGCGCCCGCTCCAGCACGAGGTGCGCATTGGTTCCCGTCAGACCGAACGAGCTCACGCCTGCATACGCAGCTCGTCCATCGCCCGACCAGCGCGTCAGCGACGTCACGAGCTCCAGCGGCAGCTGCGCGAAGGGGATGCTCGGGTTGCGCGCGCGACAGTGGAGGCTGGCGGGCACGGCTCCGTGATGGAGGACCAGCGCTGTCTTGATCAGCCCCACGACGCCAGCGGCCGCTTCGGTGTGTCCCAGGTTCGTCTTGACCGAACCGATCGCGCAGGGACGGGCGCTCGATCGACCTTCCGCCAACACGGCTGCGAGCGCGGCGACCTCGATCGGATCGCCCTTGCTGGTGCCCGTGCCGTGCGCCTCCACGTAGCCGACTTCGCCCGGCTGGACGCCCGCATCCTGGTAGGCGGCGCGCAAGAGCCGCTCCTGGCTGTCCACGCTCGGCGTCATGAAGTCGCCTCCCGTGCTGCCCGCGCTCATCACGGCGCTGCCGCGGATGACTGCGTAGATGCGGTCGCCGTCCTGCTGGGCTCTGGCGAGCGGCTTGAGGACCACGACTGCGACCGCCTCGCTGCGTACGAACCCGTCCGCTCCAGCGTCGCAGAACTTGCAGCGGCCGTCCGCAGCGAGCATCCCAGCTCGTTCGAACACCTGGTGCAGATCCGGCGTGAGCAGCAGGTTCGAACCGCCGACCAGTGCACTCGAGCACTCGCCAGACCTCAAGCTCCTGCACGCGAGATGCGTGGCCACCAGCGAAGACGATCGGTCCGAGTCCACGACCAGGCTCGGTCCCTGGAGCCCCAACAGGAACGAGATCCGCCCCGCCGCCCCGCTGCGCGAAGAGCCGGTGGCGAGATGCGCATCGACCGCGACCTGATGCCGCTTCTGCACCTCTGCGTACTCGTTGGTGTGCATGCCGAGGAACACACCGGTGTCGCTGCCCGCGAGCTCGCGCGTGGGGAGCCCCGCGTCCTCGAGCGCTTCCCAGGCCGTCTCCAGCAGCAGGCGTTGTTGTGGGTCCATTGCGGACGCCTCGCGCAGGGACAACCCGAAGAACTCGTGATCGAACTGCTCGATCCCATCGACGAAGCCGCCGAAGCTCGGCGTGGCGAGCCCGAGCTCCCTGCGCTCGCCGGTGGGCGCGCCGATCGCATCCGTGCCCTGCTCCAGGAAGCGCCAGAATCCCTCTGCGTCGCGAACACCACCGGGAAGTCGACACCCGATGCCGACGATGGCGACCGGCGTGGGCGCAACCTGAGCTGCAAGATCAGTCGTCCGTTCGCCTGCCATGATGCTGTACTCCGCCGATCAGTCTGGATTGATCGAATAGACCGGGAACATCCCCAGCTCGTTGGCCAGGAACCGCTCCGCCATCTCTGGAATCTCGTCGAAGCCGTAGACACGCTCGTCGATCGGAGGCATCCAGCCCTCGCGCTCGCCATACGCGACTGCGTCGACCCCTTCGGCGTAGCGCGCATAGTGGGTATGAATGTGCTGGTGCCGCTCGATGCACTCGATCGCGCGCAGGAAGCTCACGGTCATTCCAGTCTTCCAGCCGGCCGTGGTGATCACCCCTTGACGCGACAGCGCCTTGAGCGTGGCGCGGTGCACGGCGGAACCGATGTAGTCGACGAACACTTGCACCATCTCGTCCGAGGTCTGTCGCTTGACCTCCGCGAGAAACGCCGCCTCTGCCTGGTTGTAGCTCCGGCGAAAGGAGGCATCGGTCGCGTAGCGCTTGTCATCGAACGCGAGTGCTGCAAACGGACTGCGATCCAGGGCAGTCACACCGCACTGGGCGACCGTCGAAAGGCGCTTCGGACTGCTCGAGAGCATCACGGTCCTACAACCATGGCGTCGCGCCAGATCGAGCTCGGCGAGCGTCGTTCCGCCTCCCCAGCCCCACACGTTCGGCGCAGGAAGCTCCTGCTCGCCGACCAGCAGGCGGAAGGTCCCGAAGGCCACCCGCCAATTGGACCAGGCGGTAATGTATCGGACCGAGAAGGCGGCCCACTGCGCGAGGCTATGACGGCTGCCCGCGGGGATCGGAATCAGCTCGCGGCCCTTGAGCTTGATCTTCGTGGCCAGGCAACCCATCGTCCCCGGCGCGTCGTATCCGAACATCTTCTGCGGATAGCCAAAGCGATCTGCATCCGCGGTCGAGAACAGTACGGCGTCCTGCCCGGGCTCGAGGTGGTGAACATCCTTGCCGGCCTCCAGCACGCGCAGCACACCGGCGTTGCCCAGGATCACGCGCGCCTCGTTGCGCGCGTGGCAGAGGTCGATCGGCAAGCGCTGCAGCGCATGGCCCATGTTTCCTTCCCAGCAGCCGTAGAGCGGCATGGCCAGGACCTCGTCCTGCGCGATGCCGGCGAACTCGAACTGCTCGCGGCGTAAGACAGCTCTGGAACCAGGGCTTGTCTCCGGCGTGAGAAACCATGCTTCGGCTGTCTCGCTCACGTGATTGGACCTTACCTTCGATGTAGCGCGACTTATCAGCTCGTGGTAGTCACTTCAACTTCTACATAGCATACATAACGATTACAAACGCATTCGAAGGTTCACGAGGAAAGGCGCGTTCGAACGACGGAATGCCGCCCCGCGGCTGCGCGCTGCGGAAGGCGCGGATTGGCTGCGTCGGGCCGGCCGCGAAATCTCAGGCAGACGAGAGCCAGATCTCAAGCTCGCCCGGCCTCGGTCGCGATAGTCAACACCGATTGGTGACGGGCTCGGCCAGGGGAGTGACAGTATGGCACCGCGGCAGAGTACGCGACCCAGTTCGGAAGCCAGCCACTCTCCGGTGAAGGAGGAGGGGGTCGCCGGTCATGCAATCGCTGAAATGGTCGGCGATGCGGTCCAGTTAGCGGAGGAGCGGATTAACGCAGCCTCACTATTCCGCGACTATGCTCAGTTCGTGGCGTCCTTCCTGTATCGAATGGGGGCGCCGCCCGCCGACATCGACGACATGGTGCAAGAGGTGTTCATCATCGCGCACCGCAAGGGTGGGTATGTACGCGGTCCGGCGCTGCCGCGGACCTGGATCGCCTCGATCGCCACGAATGTTGCGAGGTCGTCGCGCCGCGACCGCACGCGGCGCGAGCGCAACATCCCGACCGCGCCGGAGTCTGCGCTCCGGCAGGCCGGCAGCACGATCGACCCGCACCAGCAACTCGAGTCGCGCCACGCGTTGGAGTGTCTGCAGCGTGCGCTCGAAGGCCTGCCCGCCGAACATCGCGCTGCGTTCGTGCTCTACGAATTCGAGGGTGAATCCTGCGAGAGCATCGCCGCCCAGTGGGGAGTGCCGCTGGGGACGGTGTACTCGCGGTTGCACGTGGCTCGCCGCCGCGTGGTGGAAGCGTACGCCAAACGAGAAGAGAGCTCGCCGCCAGCGATTTCCCCCACGACGCAAATCTCCAGCCCTCAGCGGAGGAGCATGAAACCCCCAGTCCCACTGCTCAGTGACACGACGCTGCCGGCACTTCTGACGCTGCACGTGGCGAGCATCGCCCGCGAGCGCTTCCCTTACGATGCGCAACGTGGCCTGCTCGAGTTGCAACACGCGTTGCATGAGCTCGACCCGAGCTCCTTCGAGCACTCCGCCACACCCGACCATGCGCTGGTCGGCAACACCCCGGTCGGCTCCTCGCTCATCGTGGGTTCGACGATCAAGATCGCGCTGATCACGGCGGCAAGCCTCGCGGTCTGGGGCGTCTGGAGCATGCAACGCGCGGATCAGTCGCCGCACGTGCCCAGCGTCCAGTCGGTGAGGGCCGCGCCCGTCGAAGCGACGAGGCCAGACGTCGTTCTGACTTCGCCGGTGCAAGACAGCACGGCGCCGGCGCCGATGGCCAGCGCGACGACGCTCGAGCCAGACGCGGCCAAGTCGCCAGGCGCGCGGCTCGTGCAGCCGGCCGAGAGCTCACGAGCGCGACGGGAAATCGCCCAGCTGAATCAGATCAAGCGCGCGTTGCCCGCGAATCCTGCGACTGCGTTGCGCCTGGCGCGCGACTCCACTCGCGAGTTTCCGCAGGGTCTGTTGCGCGAAGAGCGAGAGGTGCTGATCGTACTCGCGCTCTGCCAGCTGGGCGAAGTCGGTGCCGCACGCGCCGGCGCCGAAGAGTTCCTGTCACGCTATCCGCGCAGCTCGTTTCGGGCGCGCATGCAGCAGCCGTGCGTGACGCCGTGATCCGCTCCGCCTGCGCCAGTGGCGTCCTGTTGTGCATCCTCAACGCATGCACCTACGAGGGCTCCGTCGGGCTCGTGTGCCTGGACCCAGGCGCAGCGGCGATCTCGGCCTGCGACGACGCGATGGTCGCGACATCGAAAGGGCAGGGCGCCTGCCGCGCCAAACGGCCGCTCACGCTCGCGCGGCGCGAGCTCGCTGTATTCATGGCGATCGATTTTTCGGTCGTACTGTCCTACTGGTGGATGCCGCTCCAGAACGGCTTCACTCGCTTCATCATGGATCCCGACTCCGACGGCGTGAACGTCGGACTCGCAGCCTTCAGCGGCGCGTGCACAATCGAGACGTACACTCGGCCAGCGGTTGCAATCGCGGCGTTGCCGGGCCATCGCGAGCAGCTGCAGGCGGGCTTTCCGGCCGCACCACTCGGCCTGCTCAGCGCGACAGTGCCGAGGTTGATCGGGGCGCACGACTACGCGCGCAAGTGGAGCATCGAGCATCCTGAACAGGAAGTCGTGGTCCTGTTCGTCACCATGACCCCCTTTCTCGGCGACGATTGCGGGGTCGGCCTGCCTGACGCGCTGCAGGTTGCGCAGGCGCGGTTCAACGATCCGGTTTCAGTTCCGACCTGGGTGCTCGGCCTCGAGAGCAACCTCGACTCGCTCGCGGAGGCCGGTGGCAGCGGCAAGGCGCTGCTCGCCCAGAGCCCGCAGTACGACGCACCGGGGCAACGTCTGATCGAGATGCGCGACGCGCTCCGGCCGATCGATGCGCCGTCCTGCCGCATCGCCCTGCCCGACGGCGATCCCATCGACCTGGGGCGCTCGCGCCTGCGCTTCACGCTTCGCGACGGCAGCCTGCAGACGATCGCAAGAGTCGCCGGTCCCGCCGACTGTGACGCCGCTGGCGGCGGTTTCTACCAGCGGGCCGAGTCCGAAGCGACGGTCGTCGTGTGCGCTGGCAGCTGTTCCACTCTGCGCGACGTCGACAAAGTGGATCTGCTCACGGAGTGTCCCGACGCCGAGCTCTAAATGGCAAAGCTCAGGAAAGCGATACGCAGACCTCAAGCACGGGCCGCGCCCGTGTGCGGAAGTAAGCGTCATGATCGTACTGCGTTCGATAAATAAGACCTACGGCACGGGAGCGGCGAAGGTCCACGCCCTGCGCGGGATCGACATCGCAGTGGAGTCGGGCCAGTTCGTCAGCATCATGGGTCCGAGCGGCTGTGGAAAGTCGACCTTGCTCAACCTGATCAGTGCCGTCGACACCGCGACGAGCGGCAAGGTCGAGATCAACGGGCAGGACATCGCCGCGCTCGACGATGACGCGCTCACGGTGTTCCGGCGGCGACAGATCGGCCTCGTCTTCCAGTTCTTCAACCTGCTGCCGACCTTGAACGCGCTCGACAACACGCTGTTGCCGGTCATGCTCGAGCGCACACCGCTCGCCGCCGACCGCGAGCGGGCCGCACAACTCCTCCACGACGTCGGACTGGGTCAGCGCGTCCATCACCACATGCACCAGCTGTCCGGTGGCGAGAAGCAACGCGTCGCGATCGCGCGCGCGCTGATCTTGAAGCCTTCACTGCTGCTGGCGGACGAGCCCACCGGCAACCTCGACAGCTCGACCGGAGCGGCGATTTTGAACTTGCTCAAACGCACGTGCGAGAGCACCGGGACCACGATCGTGATGGTCACGCACGACGCAGCGGCGGCCCAGGTCGGTCACCGCATCCTGTGGCTCAAGGATGGTCTCATCCAACGCGACGAGTTGTTCGCGCCCGCGGCGGCGCAGTGAGGACGGACATCATGCACACGAGCAAATCACGAGGTGGAGTCCAGCGCGTTGCCGAGCGCATCGGGGGGATGGCGCTGGCGCTGAGCACGCTCGTCGCGAGCGCGCACGCGGTCGACCCGAGTACGACCGACCCGGCAGCGATCTTGAACGCAGTCAGCGACAGTCAGACGCCCTCGAGCTCGCTCGCTCGCCTGAAGATGTCGATCAAGGATCGCACTGGCACTCGCGAGCGCGTGCTCAACCTCCGCACCAAGCGCTTCCCCGACTCGCTCAAGACGCTGATGCTCACGGAAGCGCCAGCGGACGTGCGCAACACGGGCTTTCTGACCATCAGCTACAAGGATACGAGTCGCGCCGACGAGCAGTGGGTGTACCTACCGAAGCTGCACCGAGTCACGCGCATTGCGAACAGCGGCAAGGCCGACCCGGTCATGGGATCCGACTTCAGCCTGTCCGACCTCTCGCTCGCGAACCAAGATCCGAACGACCTCGAGCTGAAGATCATCGACGCCGCCGCCAAGGTAGGTGACGAGGCCTGCTGGGTCATCGAGGCGGTGCCACGCAAGGAAGCCACCAAGCGCGAATACGGCTACGCGAAGACGCAGACGTTCGTCAGCAAGAAGAAGCTCGCAGTGTTGCAGTTCAAGGGCTGGCTCCTGGATGGCAAGCGCATCAAATACTTCAAGGCGAGCGATCTGCGCTCGGTCGACGGAGTCTGGACGGCGCAGCGCCTGACCATGCGCACGCTCGAGGGCAGCACGATGCTCTCGGAGACCCTGATCGAGTACCTGAGCGTCAGCAACAACTCGTCGGAAGTGGGTAGCAGCGACTTTACCCAGCAACGTCTCGAGCAAGGCGTGTAAGCGATGTCCCGACGATCGAACCACTTGACAGCCTGGATCGCAGCGGTGGCCTGCCTCGCCGCCGCCGTATTGTTCGCTCGTCCTCCGCAGCTCCGAGCTGCCGAGGGGATGAGCTGCGCCGGCGTCAGCCTGCCGATGAAACAGCAGGCGTTTGGCGTCGACCTCGTGCTCAACGGCATGGGGCTCCGCACCGTGAGCTTCTTGAGCATCCGGATCTGGGTCGGTGGACTGTATGTGGAGCGGCGCACCAAGAACCCAGCCGAGATACTGTCGCGCGAGCGGAGCAAGATCTTGGTGATGACGAGCCTCAAGGACGCCGACCGCGAGCAAATGATCGAGAACATCCGCAACAGCATGAACAGTCAACCGGCGCGGGTCAGGAAGATGGTTCAGGCGAACATGCTCGATCTGGAGCGGCGGCTGCCCGGTCCACGCAAGGGTGGCCGCTTGATGTTCGTCTACGGTCAGGGCCGCCTCGAGCTGCGACAGAACGGCAAAGTGTTGGGTGGCTGGGACGACCCCGGGCTCGCGGAAGGGCTGTTCACTACGTGGCTCGGGAACGAGCCGGTGGACTCGGATCTAAAGGCAGGTCTGCTCGGAGGCGAGTGCGACTGATCGAACGAGGCGCAACATGGAACACACCACAAGCACTGCGTGCGACATCTCGTGGGGGAGGCCAGCGCGGCTCTGTCTGCTGCTCCTCACCCTGAGCGGCTGCCAGACCAGTAATGCCGTGATCACGGGGACTCCGGTCGCCGGCCAGTCAGCCTCTGCGACCGGCATCAGCAGCGGTGCTGGCACGGGCAACTCGGAGGTCGTGGCTCCGGTAGCGAGCGCGGGCAGCGCGGGAGTCGGCGGCAGCAACATCACGCCCCGAGCCGGTACCGCGGCCGCGGGTACCTCCAGCGAGGGCCGCGCGATTGCGGGCAGTTCGAGCGGAAGCCCCGCGACGGCGGGCACGTCGTCCGCCATGCCCACTGCGATGGCTGGTACGTCCAGCACCGCGGGCGGCGGCGGAGGGTCGCAGGCCGGCGAGTCGGGTGCGGCAGCTGGTTCTGCGGGGAGTCCGCCCGGCAGCAATGATTGCAGGGCGTCGAAGTACAGCCTCGCAGTGAGGGTGACGATCGACGTGAAATGGGAGGAGTCGATCGCCTTGATGGCAGGAAACGAGAAGGGCTATCTCTGGTCGAAGCAGACGATCGACCCGAGCTCGAATACGGTCAGCGAATTTCGTTCGTGCGGCAACCTGATGCCGGTCGTTCACACGACTGCGCTGGCCGGAAGCTCGATGTCGTTTCAGCGAGTGCCGCAGGCTTCGTACGACCAGCCCAGCATGCCGAAGCAGTCGGGCGGCTCGGCCACCCGGGTCGATTCCGTGCTGACGCTGGACCCTGGCAGCCTGCTCGTGGGCGTGTCTCTGACAGATCCAGCCGGATCTTGGCCGGCCTCCGCCGCGGCTGCGAATGTGATGCCGGTCGACGTGGACGGCGATGGCAAACCTGGGCTGACGTCCGCGGTGCGCAACGACGGAGGGTTCGTCGGTGCTCCGACGAGCGTGCTTGCGAACAACCGCGTCGACGCGATGTACAACGCGAGCCGGGTGCGCTACCGCGTGATGTTGAAAGACACCGCCTGCGCCGACATGCTGGAAGGGCCGGCGGAGCTCGTGAAGTTGGACACGCTGGTAGTCGGCTGCCACGTGAAGGGCGGGAACGACTGTAGTGCGGACGAGAGCCAGTTCGTCGAGGAGAATCGGCCGAAGTTCGTCTACGCTGCCGACGCGGTGGCGCACGCGGTAGTCATTCCAAACGACGCGACCTGCTCGCAGGTGGTCCAACTGCTGAACGTGCCGGGCCCGTGAAGAACCGCAGAACCTCCACGCTCGCGGCTGCGGGCCTCGCGTTCTGGTTGCAGCTCGCGAGCTCCGATGCCGCTGCCTCCGGTTTTGGCGTGAGCTCCTTCGGCGGCGAGCTCGGCTCGGTCGTGGGCGCGAATCCGACCGCGATCTACCACAACCCCGGTGCGCTCGGCTTCAGTGGAACCCAGCTGATGATGGACGCGGTGATGGCGCTGCGCTCCAGCTACTGGACCCATCCCCAGAGTCAGGGAGACGTACCGGAGCCTCCCGGATTCGAGGGTGCAAACTATGGCACCGCACACTCATTCCTCGCCGCGGGTGGGCCTCAGTTCGGAGCGAGCGTCCAACTCGGAGAACGGCTGGTCCTGGGTGGCGGCGTGTACATTCCCTTCGGTGGGTCGTCGCTCAGCTACGATCGCGTCGAACGCTTCGAGAACTCGATGTACCCCGGCGCGGCCGACGGGGTCGCCCGCTGGCATGGTTACGAGGCCTCGATGCGCTTCCTGTACGGGACCCTCGGCGCCGCCGTGCGCTTCGGCCCGCTCAGCATCGGTGCCACCTTCAACCTGATCTCGTCCTCGCTCTCACGCAATGGCGCGTTGACGAGCGCGGGGACGACGGACCTCACGCGCGAGCAGCGCGTCTACTTCGAGGGCAGCGAGATGCTCGCGAGCTTCGCGGTTGGCGCGCTGTGGGAGGTGGTGCCGGACAAGCTGTGGCTCGGCGCGAGCTACCAGGCGCAACCAGGGCTCGGCGAGATCTCGATGGACGGGACCTACACGCTCGACGCGACCATCAACGTCATGGACGCGACGCGCACCGATAACGTCACGATATTCATGGCCATGCCTGACATCATCAAGGCCGGCGTGCGCTTCAAGGTGAGCCGGCCAGTCGAGCTTCGCCTGACTGGAAGCTTCACGCGCTGGAGTGTGAATCAAACGAGTTGTATTGGTCTACGCGATATGCCGTGCACCGTGACCCAGGACGGAGGTCCTGCACCCGGCAGCGGAGCCATCAAGGTCTTGAGGCGCAACTGGAACGACACTCTCGGTGTACACGGTGGCCTGAGCTACCTGATCACCCCGGGTTTCGAGGCGTTTGCCGGCCTGGGCTACGAGCAAGGCGCCGTCTCCGATGCGACGCTCGATCCGTTGACCGCCGACGCGAACAACTTCACGTTTGCACTGGGCGGACGCGCGCGCCTGTTCGAAACCTGGTTCGTCGCGCTGTCATACAATCACACGCAGTTCTTGCCTCGTGACAACACCGGCAAGAGCGACCTCGCGAACCCAGCGATCCGCATCACTTCGCGCGGCGTCGACGGCGGGGGGAAGTACGAGACTTGGTTCGCGACCATCAACCTGAACGTAGCCAAGACATTCTGACTGCTGACCTTCATTCGTAGTCCAGCGCGTCGCGCAGTTGTAGCCCCGCCGCCTTGCGCGCGGGTAGGTACCCGGCGAGCGCTGCCAGGAGCGGCAGAAGCAGCAATATCGCCCCGAGCGCAAGCACCGGCACGCGGACGGCGAAGTGCCAGCCGAGCTCGACGACCATGACGTGCTCGAGGAGGATGTAGCCGGCGAATCCACCCAGCAGAATCCCGAAGACGCCGCCGATGTAGCCGATGAAGATCGACTCGAGCATCACCATCCGCGCGACCTGCCGTCGCAACATCCCGATCGCGCGGAACACGCCGACCTCGCGGATGCGGTTCATCACGCTCGCGAGCACCGTGGTCATCAGGCCCAGCGCCGCCACGAGCAGGGTCACGATCTCGAGCACGCGCATCAGCTGGGACACCTGGCCCACCGACTGGACCACCTCCGCCCGGAAATCGCGGTTGGTCAGCACGAAGAGGTCGAAGCGATCGCTCAGCCGCTGATCGATCTGTGCACGCACCGCTTCGGGGCTCGCGCCAGGCGTCAGGTAGAGCTCGTAGGTATCCACGCGCGAGTCGGCCCAGTGAGCGACGTAGGTCGCGCGATCGACGATGATCACGCCGAGATCGCTGGAGTAGTCGACCATCACCCCGGCGACGACGAAGGACCTGGCCCCCTCGGCCGTAGTGAGCGTCAGCTTGTCGCCTCGGTGCACGTCGAACGCACGCGAGAAGTTCTCGCTCACGGCGATCGCCCCCTGCTTCACCTGCTCGACCACACTGGCGGTCTCCCCCTCGAGCACGTCGATCCGCGCGTGCTCTGCCCACAGCGCGATGTCGGTCGATATCAGCTTGACGGTCCGGCCACGAAACTCCTGGTTTGCCGTGCGGTAAGGACGCGCGTGCGCGACGTTCGGGATCGACAGCAACTCGGCGCCGAGGCCCTCCGCCAGCGGCGTGTTGCGTGAGCTCATGCCGCCCATGCTGCTTCCGCTGGTCACGAGCAGATCTCCTGCCAGGCTCTGCTCGATCCAGTCGTTCAGGCTGCCCATGAAGCTGGTGTCGAACGTGCTGATGGAGACCACGAGCGCCAGGGCCGCGATCACGCTGGCCGCCATCGCTCCGCTGCGTCCGACATCGCGGAAGACGCTGTCGACGGCGAGGGTCGTGCTGGCGCTCCACGCGCCGCGCCCAGGTGCGGGCCAGATGCGGCGCGTGAGCGCCAGCAAACGTGGGACGAAGGCCTGGACACTGGCGATCGAGGTCAACATCGCGGCGAGCGGTCCGTAGGGTATGCGCTCGAACACCGGCAGCTGGAGCAGCGGCCAGGTCGAGAGCAGAAGCCCCAGACCCAGCAGCTCGACCCTGGAGAGTGCCTTTTCCGGCGCGCGCAAACGCAGCTCGCTCGCGGACGAGAGCGCCTCGACGGGTTGAACCTCGCCCACGCGCTGGGTCGCGAGGCGTGCCGCGACCGCGGTGATGATCACGCCGAGCGCGAAGCAGAACGACAACGCGATCGGATCGATGTGCACCTCGGTCACGCCCTGCTCGAGGTACAGCTTGCTCACCGTGCTGCTCATCTGCTTGAGCATCCCGCTCGACATCCCGAGACCGAGCAGGATTCCCAGGGCGGAGCCGATCGTGCCCACGAGGACTGCCTCGGTGGTCAGCAGCTGGACCAGTTGACCGCGCGTGGCGCCGAGCGCGCGCATGACGCCCAGCTCGTGGCGGCGCTGGATCACGCCGATCGCGCTGGTGTTGAACACCAGGCACGCGCCGGCGATCAGCGCGATGAGGCTCGTCATGATCAAGCCGACGTGAATCGACTGCAGCATCTTCTTGAGGCGGTCGGCCCGTTGGCCCGGTGGCTGAATGGTGAGCCCATCACCGAGCCGCCGTTGCAGCGCTGCCCTGACCTGTTCGAGCTTCGCGCCGGGCGCGAGCGCGACGTCGATGCGGTCGATGTTGGTGCCGCGCGCGAAGGCCGCCTGCATCGCAGGGTAGTACATCAGCGCGAACGATCCGCCGAACGCGCGACTTCCGCCGTCGAGGTCCACGAGCGCCCAGATCTCGAAGTCTTGCACGCCGTCGCCCACGGCGATGCGAATCTTGTCGTGCACCTCGAGCCCGAGGCGACGCGCGAGCTCGCGGCCGAGGATGACGTTGTGCGTCGCGTTCACGAAGCCGAGCTGATCGCGGCGCACCTCGTCGAGATCGGCGGAGTTGTAGCTGCGGAAGTTGGATTCCTCGCTGCCGAGCAGATCGATGCCCAACATCATCACTCGTTCGCGCTGGCCGTTCGGTCCAAACGCGCTCGCGACCTGCTCCATCATGGGTGTCGCGCTGGCGACCTCCGGGAGCTCACGGACTGCCGTGAGCGTGCTTTCGGCGAAGCCGCTCGAGCCGGCAGTGATCTGAAGATCAGCCTTGCCCGCCAACTCTTCGACCGTGGCGTTCACGCTCGACATGATCGAGTGGTTGACGACGCTCACCGCTGCCAGCACGGCCACGCCGAGCGTGATGCCGATGGCGGAAGCGCTCGTCCGTAGCGGATGGAGCCGCACACGCGACAGGCTGACGGTCTGCAGCAACGATCCGAGGCGCGTGCCCGAGAGCAAGCGCGTGAGTGGGGTCATGAGTGCGATCACGCTCCACGCGATCGAGCTCCCCATGCCGAACATGAGACGGGTAAACATACCGCGAGGTTAGGGAGCCCGCTCAGCGCTTGCATGAGGTCTGTCTCTGGCGACGATGAGAATCCAAAAATGCATTCGCGTGATGAAAAACTCAGGACGCGACGCCAGCAGGTTGGCTACAACTCGGTGCGTCAGGCATGGAGCCGACGACGCCGGGGCGAATGATGCGGAAGATCAGCTGCAGGGACCGGACGCGCGTGTCAGCGCGGCTTTCTGCTCGAAGCAGTGTTCGATCAAGCGAATCACCGCAAGCGGACGACAGCCATGCGCCGCGGCGAGCCGTTCGATCAGCAGGATGGCACTCATGAGCACGACGCCGCTCTCCAGACCGTTCGGCCCGTGCGCGACGCGGAACACGCCATCGGCTGCACGTGCCGCGCGGCGTACGTCACCTCTCTGGATGGAGATCTCTCGGCGATGCGCATCGAGGTCGGCGGGCTTTTGACGATCGCGCGCCAGCCAGGCTTCGGGGAAGCTCGTTCTTGGTTTCATGGAGTGTCACCGGTTCAGATTTCAATTCACGAAGGTTGCTGTCGAGGTAAGCAACTGCGAGTCGCTGGGTTTGCATGGCCTCGCTGGCGCAATCCTTCACCGGCACGCCGCCGAATTCGACATCGCGGCGTTCGCCTTCTCGCGATTCTCCTCACGCTGACCCCTACATTCGCGGGGTCGCGAGCGGCCGCAGAGCCGGGCCCCGCGAGCCTGAACGTGGTCTTTCAGGGAGACGGTCGAGGCTGTCTGAGCGAGCGCGCGCTCAAGCGACGAATTGCTTACTTCACGAATGACAACCCACAAAATTTCGGCTTCGACGTTCACGTACGAGCACGGGCCGACGGGTACACCGAGTTCGAGCTCGAACGAGGTGGCAGTTCAGTCGCGGTGCGCGGCTTTCCGACACTTCCCGAGGCCTGCGCGGAGCGCGTGGACGCGATCGCGATCGCCATCGCCATCGCCATGGAACAGGCGGACTCGCTCGCAGGCACCCCGGTCGAAGGCGCGCCTCCGCCTGTGCAGCAGGCGCCTGCAAACGGCGTGATCGCGTCGGCGCTGCCGGCTGACGCCAGCGCCCGTGAGTTGCCCGCGGACGCGCGCGACACCACGTCGCCGGACGACGCGCCGCCGGTCCGCACGGACGAAGCCGGCGCCAAGGCACCTCCTGCTGATATGCGGCGCGACACGCCACCGCCCACGCCTGCGTCCAGGCCAGGTAAGAGGCCGGCCGATCGCTACAGCGTGCGTGCCGGTGCGGGCGTCCTGTTCGGGCTCCTGCCATCGCCGGTCGTCGCTGCCTTGGCGGGCGGAGACATCGGGATCTTCGACGGCTCGCTCTACATCAGCGTCTCCGCGCTGTTGAGCGGGCAGACCCGGGACGATCTCGCCACGGGCCAGCTCACGGCGCAGCTCGTGGCCGGTCGCGGTGCGCTGTGCTACCGCGTGCAGACGGAGTGGGTAGCCCTGTGCGTGTGCCCCGGAGTCTCGATCGGCGGCTACATCACGCACGGCGATGACTACGATCAGGACCGAGACGCGAACCTGCCCTGGGTGGCCGCGTTCGCGCACACGGGCCTGCGAGTCTTCGACGGCGCGCTCAAGCTGGAGCTCAGTGTCGAAGGCTACGCCAACATCGTTCGTCCGAGCATGTGGGTGGAAGGTTCGAGCGACGAGCCGTTCACCGCGCCGGTCTTCGCCCTGTCGAGTATGGCGGAACTGCTCTTCGTGTTTTGATGAACGTAAACATCACGAAGCGGAGATGCAGGAGTCAAGCACCGCGGTTGGCTGCTTCCTATGTTGAGTAGGCATGCGCCGTCCGAGTTTGATAGCTCTCGTGCTATGCGCGCTGTGCGCCTGCCGGGTTTACGATATGCCCACAGCGGCCGAGTCCTTCGGACCGTGTTGCGGCACCGCGGGAACCTGCGTCCCCCAGGGCTTGATCCCGAAGGACGTGCGGTCCCAGCTCGGCGCCGATAGGTGCGGCAGCTCGCTCCTGTGCGTGCCGTCGGCGCTGGCCGGAAATCCCAACTACGTCCCCGCCACGTGCCGCGCCACCGGCAACGTCGAGGGCCGCTGCCTGCCCGCCTGTCTGCCCGCGTTCGGTGGACAAGCGAGCGCATTCGAGCGCGGTACGTGCGCGGCGGACGAGTTGTGCGCGCCCTGTTACGACCCGCGAACCGGCGAGGCCACCCCCGCGTGCCACCTCGGAGCCGACCCGGGTCCGATCGAACCCGCGCGTCTGTTTGCCAGCTGCTGCGGGGGGCGCGCGAAATGCGTGCCCGCGTCCTACGCATCACGCCTCGCCTCCGGAGCCGACCGGCAGCGACTCGGCAGTGGCAGCTGCGCCGACGCAAGCGACACATGCGTCCCCACGGCGTGGATGGACGCCAAGCCCAAGTCCGTGAGCTGCGAGGCGCCGGGAGGGCTCGAGGGGCGATGCCTGCTCGATTGCATCCCCGATGTGATGAAACAAGCCGGCCAGCTGTCGCGCGCCAGTTGCAGCTCCGGCGAGTTCTGTGTGCCTTGTTTCAACCCGCTCACCGCCGAGAACACGGGGGTGTGCACGCAGGGTGATGATCGCCCGGCGCGACCTGCCAAGACCTTCCCGCAGTGTTGCAACCTGGGAGGCAAGCCGCGCGGCCGTTGTCTGCCGCGCGAGCTGACTGACGCGCAAGTGAGCGTGTCGGACGCGCAACAGCTGGGCCGCGATACGTGCGCAGCGAACGAGTCGTGCGTGCCGGAAGCCTGGGTCGATCCCGACGCGCCGCCGGTGAAGTGCCAGGCGGCCGGCGCGCTCGAGGGGCGTTGTATGTCGCGCTGTCTGCCGATGGTCGGAGACCAAGCCGAGAGCCTGGATGTCTCCACGTGTGATCCGACCGAGGCGTGTGTCCCGTGCTTCGATCCACGCACGGGCAAGGATACGGGGGCGTGCCGCATCGGGACGGACAAGCCCGACGGACCGCCCGCGAAGTTCGACCCGTGCTGCGGCAAGGGAAATGCCGCGGAAGGTCAGTGCGTGCCGAAGAAGCTATTGAGCGCAAACGCAGCGGACGATCAGGTTGCGCTGCTCGGACGCGACAACTGCGCTGATCCAGAGTCGGCGTGCGTGCCGAAGGATTGGGTGAACGCGACAGAGATCGAGCTCACGCCGTGCCGCACGTTCGGCATTCTGGAGGGGCGCTGTATGCCCACCTGCCTGCCGCAGGTGAGCGAGCGAGACACGTTGCGTCGCGAGAGTTGCCGCGTCAGTGAGCGCTGTGTGCCCTGCTACAGCCCACAAACCGGCGTGGCAACCGGGGCGTGTAGCATCGGGCGCGATCAGCCCGACGAGCCGCCGGCCAAGTTCCCGACCTGCTGCAGCGGATCCGGGCGCTGCATGCCGGGCGCGCTACTCGAGGGCGCGCTCGACAGCACTCAGCTGAGCGCACTCGGCCGAGATAGCTGCGAAGCTGCCGATGCTCGGTGCGTGCCGTCGGAGTTGCTCGAGGAGACCATGCCCAAGACCTGCCGTTCTGCCGGCGATCTCGAAGGCCGCTGTATGTCCGAATGCCTGACCGCCGTGGCAGAACAATCGATGAGCCTTCCGCGCGACAGCTGCGCGACGCGCCAGCGCTGCGTGCCTTGTTACGATCCTCGGGATGGCAAGGACACCGGCATCTGTCGGACCGGTAGCGACGAACCGGCAGAGGCGCCACCGGGCGAATACCCGACGTGCTGCAGAAGCACCGGACGCTGCGTGCCGGGCTCGCTGCTCGAAGGGCGGCTCGGCTCGCTTCCACCCGACGCGCTCGGCCGCAACACCTGTAGCGACGCCAGCGCGAAGTGCGTCCCGAGCGTGTTGCTCGAGCAAACGGCTCCGCCCAAGTCGTGTCACGTGCCGGGCAATTTCGAAGGCCGCTGTCTGTCGGACTGTATGCCGATCGTGGCAGCACAGGCGGCGCGCCTGGTGCGTGCCGAGTGCAGCGCATCCGAGCTGTGCGTTCCCTGCTACGAGCCGCAGACTCTCGAGCCGACCGGGGTGTGCTCGATCGGTCGCGATATGCCGGCCGAGCCGCCGCCGAAGTTCGACGCGTGTTGCGGGACGGGAGTCAACGCGCTTGGTCTGTGCCTTCCCGTCGAGTACTTGACGAGCGAGCAACGCCAGCTTCCGCGCGACTCGTGTAGGACCTACGACTCGCGCTGCATACCGCGGCAATTGTTCGAGGCGCCGGTGCAGCCGCTGCAGAGTTGCAGGACGGGCCTTGGCGCGCGTGGCGTGTGCTTCGAGCAGTGTTTCCTCGCCGGCCTCAGCACGACGCTGACCGGAGCGCTCGTCGAGTGCGGAGTTGCCGGTCGCTGCGTGGCGTGTTCGCTCCTGGACCTCGAGGGGGTCGGCTGCGACTGAGATCGCGCGGAGGTGCGCCGACACTTGGGGAGGTACACATGGACTTGCGCGGGATCGGTTGCGAGTGAGCTGCAGAGGTCTGCTGGCGATCGTGCTCCTCACGCTGGCAGCGGCCGGGTCGCGGGCGGCTGCTCAGAGCGAGGCCGATGCGATCGGGTTCGGTGGGGATGAGCCGGCAAGCGGCGAAAACGTCCCGCCGCCAGCCGCCTCGGGGTCGGCAGCTGACGGCGGCGAGGCCGTCCAGGCAGAGATGGCCGCAGCGCCAGCCGACGAGTCGTCGCCGTGGACCTTCCGCACCGGGCTGACCCTGTTCGGTGCGATCCGGCTCGAGCGCGATGGTCCCTACCGCATCGGCAGCGCGGGGCAAGCGCTCGATCTGGCGCTCGAGTACCGCCAGCGGTTGGGTGAGATGGTGCTGCGCGCCCAGCTCGCCGGTCACCTGGAATCCGACTTTGCCTATCTGATCAACCGTGCCAACTACGATGCGCCGACGCTCGAGCTGTACGGATGGCAGCTGTGGGTGGGCGAGAGCTACCTGGCGTTGCAGTGGCCGGTGTTCGAGCTCAGCGTCGGTACACAGATCGTCAACTTCGGTCCGGGCGAGATGCTCGGCGTTCTCGACGTCGTCAACCCCCGCGACGTGCGCAACCTGTTCGTCGCCGACCCCGGCGACATGCGGCTGCCGGTGCTGATGACGCGCGCGAAGCTCAACCTGGATCGGTTCCGCTTCGAGCTGGTGGTGGTACACGAGCCATACTTCGGCCTCTCGGCCCCGCCACTCGGGGAATTCAGCCCGTTTCGCCGCTTGCTGCTCGACGATGCCGCGCTCGGCCCGGCGCTCGCCGGTCACGAGATGCGGCTGATGCATCTGCCGCCGCGCGATCTTCGCGAGCTCGAAGCGACGCAGGTGCACGCGTTCCTCTCGTGGAGCTTGCCCAACGTCGATCTCTCGCTCTTGGCCTCCTCGTTCCTGGACCCGCTGGGCGTGCCCGGATTTCCCGAACCGAGCGCCTGGGACAACACCTCGCTCGAGTTTCCGGTGCTCCACCCGCGCTTCACCCTGCTCGGGACCGCGGGTGCATGGACCGTCGGCGCGTTCGTCTTGCGCTGGGAGGCAGCGTTCGCGATCGAACGACCGCTGGCGACCCGCGCTCCGGATACGACCCTGCTCATGATAAGGGAGGCGCGCAGCCACGTCGCGACGGGGCTTCTCGGGATCACGTGGCAACCTTCGTTCACCACGAGCGCCGCACTCGAGGTCTCGCAAAGCTACGTCTTCCAGGACCTCTCGTTGCTGTTCCCGATCGAGGCGACGCAGATCGCAGTCCGCTTCAGTCAGCAGTTCTTCTCCGAACGCTTGACGTTTTCGCTGCTGAGCCTCCTGATCGGAGTCACCACGTTCAACGCGTGGGTGGGTCGCGCCGAGCTGAGCTACGCCTTGTCTGACGGGCTTTCGGTCGCCATCGGTTACGTCACGTATCAACCGAGCGATCGGTTCGGCTTGTTCTACGGCTTCGATCGCAACGACCGGTTGTTCGCGACGCTTCGAACGAACGCCGTGCACTAGCGGCGCCGCCGATGCGCACAACATACGATTCGATTACAAAGAGATTCCTCCGGATCTCGAAAGCGATTGACAACGGCGGCCCTCAGCAGATAGGGACGTAAGCCTGGGGTAGGGACGACCGATGAACAGCAAGCACAGCCCGTGGTTCATGCGGCCCATGCCGCGTGATCGTGCAACCTTACGTTTGTTCCTGTTCCCCCATGCCGGGGCCGGCAGCGTGATCTTCCGCGATTGGCACGCGGATTTCCCCGCGAGCATCGACGTGTGTGCCGTCGAACCGCCGGGTCGCCTGGCGCGTCGCAGTGAGCGTCCCTTCGGCGACGTCGTCGAGTTCGCCAGGGCGTTCGATCAAGCGCTCGAGCCGCTTCTCGACCTGCCGTTTGCGTTCTTCGGCTACAGCCTCGGCGCCCTGAAAGCGTTCGAGTGCGCGCGACTCTTGCGCAGTCGCCGGAAGCTCCATCCTTCGCACCTGATCGTGGCTGCACACAAGGCGCCGCACCTGCCCCGAAGGCTGGCGCCGATCAGCCGCGAGCCGAAGCCGGCGCTCGTGCGAGAGCTGGAGCGCAGGTACGGGCCGCTCGAACCGATCATCAAAGCAGACCCTGAAATGCTCGATGCAGTGCTCGACATCATGCGCAACGATCTCGGCATGGTGGAGAACTATCGGTTCTCGCTCGAGGCGCCATTCGACTGCCCGATCCTCGCGATCGGAGGCACCGAGGACGTGAGCCTGCAACAGGAGGAGATCGAAGGATGGCGCGAGCACACGACCGCAGAGTTCCGCTCCGAGTCGCTGCCGGGTGGTCACTTCTTCCTCCGCAATCGCGGCGCCGAGCTACGTGCGCTCGTTCGCGATCAATTGATCAGGGCGCGGCCAGCGTGATGCCGCAGTGCACCAGGCCTGCGCCGCGGGTGAAGCGCCCGCGCAGTCGATCGAGCCATGCGGGCCGCGCCCGCCGCTCGAGCAGCACGCGCGCTTGGAACGTCCCGCGGGCGAAGTCGAGCTCCAGCTCCACGTCGCGAAAATCGAGCAAGCGTTGCGTCAGCGGGTACTGACACTTGTAGAACGCTTCCTTGGCCGAGAAGTATACGATCGCATCGTGCGGGCTGCGAGTCGCGAGCGTGCTCAGCTCGTGCGCGGTGCAGATCATGGCGGCCATCTCCGGCTCGAGGGACTTGTCTTGCTCGATGTCCAGGCCAAGGCTCAGGTACGCGCGCGCGCTCGCGACCACGACCGCGCAGTAGTTGCTGGTGTGGCTGATGCTACCGACGACGCCGTTCGGCCAGCGCGGCGCGCGATCATCGGTGGGCACGAGCGACACCGGCGCGACCCCGAGCCTCGTCAGTGCTCGGCGCGCGCACACTCGGGCAGTACCGAATTCGGCGCGCCGTTTCGGCACTGACCGCGCGATGTGGGCGTGCTCTTCCGCGAATAACTCGTGGTCGACCAGCGCGGGGGCCGCCGCCTCGACGACGCAGTCCGGGCCGAACAGCGCCTCGACCAGGGACTTCTGCGGGAGTTTCGCGTCTGTGATCATTGTAAGTGAATGGTAGCTTCTGTAGCATACAAATGCATTACGGAAAGTCGAACCATGATCGCTAGAGCCACTCCCTGGATAGTTCGCCGCAACCCGCGCGATCGCGCGGCGCTCCGGCTGTTCTTGCTGCCGCACGCCGGCGCCGGCACGGTCATCTACCGCGACTGGTCCGCGGACTTCCCCGAAAGCATCGACGTGTGTGCGATCGAGCCACCCGGCCGATTCCCGCGCCGCAAGGAGCGCTCGATCGGCGACGTCTTCGAGTTCGCGCGCTCGCTACAACCTGCGCTCGACCCGTACCTGGATCTTCCTTTTGCAATCTTCGGATACAGTCTCGGCGCGTTGATGGCGTTCGAGGTCGCGCGCGAGATTCGGCGCCAGCGCAAGCTCGAGCCGGTACACCTGTTCGCCGCGGCGCAGAAGGCGCCCCACATGCCCTATCGCTCGAGAGCGATCAGCCGAGAGCCGACCCTCTCGTTCGTGCGCGAGATCGAGCAGCGGTACGGCTCGTTCGATCCGTTGGTCAAAGAAGATCCCGAGACCCTCGCCATGGTGGTGGACATCATGCGCGCGGATTTGGGCATGCTCGAGAACTACCGCTACCTCGAGGAGGAGCCGTTCCGCTGTCCGATTCTGGCGATAGGAGGTAAAGACGATGTCGGCATCCTCCCCAAGGAACTCGAAGGCTGGCGGATCCACACCAAGGGATCGTTTCGCGCAGATTGGTGTCCTGGAACGCATTTCTTCCTGCGCAACCACGGCCAGGAGCTACGCCGTTTGGTCAGGGACGCGATTCAGCCGTCGCTCGGCCACGGCCTGTCCCTGACCTGACACAGTCCCCACCTGGCTAGGGCTGGTTGCTGCGACAGATCGCGTGTGGCAGAAGGTGCTGGGTATGATCCATTCGTTCCTCGGCTTCGAGCTGGACGAGCAGGTGTTCGAGCTGCGCCACCATGGGAAGCCGATCGCGACGCCGACACGCGTGTTCGGGATGATCGCGTACCTGTTGCACCATCGCGATCGACTGGTGAGCAAAGACGAGCTGGTGCGCGAGCTCTGGCAGGCGACGGTCGCGAGCGACACGGCGATCAGCCAGACAGTGATGCTGGCGCGCAAGGCATTGCGCGACGAGGGCAGTAGTCAGCGCATCATCAAGACGGTTCGCGGGCGCGGATTTCGTTTCATCGCCGACGTCAAGGCCGTCGCGCCGCCCGAGAACAAGGCCACTCCGCAGGCTTCTACCGTAAGTCTCCCGCACGCGCCTGCGTCGACGCGGCAGAGTGGTCTGATCGGTCGCACCACGGAGCTGCAGATCCTCCAACACGCGCTCGCTGCGGCCGAGGCAGGACAGGGCCGCCTGGTGTTGATCGAGGGCGAGCCAGGCATCGGAAAGACCACGCTCGCTACCGATTTCGCGGCCGAGTCCGCTTCGCGCGTGTGCGCGGTGCGTTGGGGACGCGCCTGGGAAGGCGGAGGTGCCCCGCCGTACTGGCCGTTCATCCAGGTGCTGCGCGGTATCGCCCAGAGCGAGGGCCAGTCCGCGATCCGCAGCTGCATGGAGCAGGGTGCGGCCGACATCGTCGGGATGATTCCGGAGTGGTCGAGCGGGCCGGCCGAGGCGTCACTGGACGGCAACCTGCAGCACGTCCGCTTCCGTACGTTCGACGCGATGGCGTGCTTCCTGCGCAATCTGTGCGGGTCGTCGGCAGCTGATGGCGGCGCCGGCCGGCGAACGCAGTTGATTATTCTGGAGGATCTGCACGCCGCCGATGATGCCACGATCGAGCTGGTGCGCTTCCTGTCCACCGAGCTGCACGGCATGCGCCTGTTGATGGTCGCGACGCTGCGCGTGCTGGAGCTGAGCGCGAATCCCGCCCTGGCGCAGCTGGCCGAGGCTCTGGATGAAACGCAGCGCATCCGACTCGACGGGCTGACTCGTGACGACGTCGCGGCATTGCTCGCGCAACGCGTCGGCCAGCCGGTCAGTGACGAGGTCGTGACGACGTTGCACGATCTGTCCGGTGGCAATCCGTTGCTGCTCGGGGAGATGTGCCGGCACGTCGGTCGCGATGGCCTGACTTCGTTCATCGATCCCTCCGCACTCGCGTCGATGACCCCGCCCGAGCGCATCGCCAACTCGATCCGCAAGCCGCTGCGCGACTTGCCCCCCGAGACCGCCGCGGTGCTCGGGGCGGCCTCGGTGCTCTCGCGCGAGTTCTCGATCCCGCTGCTGGCCGAGCTGTGTGGCATCTCGGAGGTGGAGGTGCTGGATCGCCTGGCGCCGGCGATCAGCCGCGGCCTCGTGCGTCAGCGCACGGGGAGCGATCTGCGCGTATTTTCGCATGCCCTCGTGCAGCGCGCGGTCTACGCCGACATGCCCACGAACAGCCGCCTGGAGCTGCACATGCGCATCGCGCAGCTGCTGGAGCATCGGCACCAGACTACCTTGCCGAGCCGCGTTCCGCTGTTCGAGATCGCGCACCACTACCAGCAGTGCGCGCCGTTGGGTTACCGACAGCAGGCGCTCGACTATGCGCGGCGAGCAGCGCGGCAGGCATGCGACGTGACTGCCTTCGAGGTCGGGGCGAGCTTGTACGACCGCGCGCTCGGTCTGGCCGACATGCAAGGTGACGGCCCGGCGCTCGTCCACGAGCTGTTGTGCGATGCCGGGGATGCGTGGGTGCACGCGGGTCGGCTCACGCAGGCGATGGAGCGCTACGAACGCGCCGCGACCGCCGCACGCGCCGAAGACCGCGTCGAGCACTTCGCGTACGCGGTCGTGCGCGCTGCGAACGCGATGCGCTCCGGGTTCTTCCACAATCTCGCGCGCCAGAGCGAGCTGCAGGAAGCGCTCGCGCTGCTGCCGGAAACGGACAGCGACGTCCGCGCGAGCGCGCTCGCCATGAGCGCATTCGGCATCCGCGGAGCTGGTCGCCTCGCGCAGCGCGACGCGACGACGAAGGAAGCGGTCGCGATGGCGCGCCGTCTCGGCAACGAGCAGACGCTCGTCGGCACGCTGCAAATGCGCTACATCGCGCTCTGGGGCATCGCCCATCCGAGTCTCACCCTCGAGATCGCCAACGAGCTGCTCGAGGTCGCGAATCGCCTGCCATCGAAGGAGTACCTGCTCGACGCGCTGCTGTTGCGCCTGTTCAGCCACGTCGAGCTGATGAATGTTTCGGTGCTCTGGCAGGACATGGAGCGCTTTTCCTGCGAAGTGGAGCGACGGCGCAGCCCGTGGCATGCCTACGTGGAGATGATCATCCTCGCGAGCGCAGCCTCGCAGTTCGGTGACTTCAATGGCTCGGAGCGGCAGTCGATCCGGGCGCTGCGTCAGGGCCTGCGAATCCACGACGAGCTGGCGGCTGCCTATCACGCCGTGCGAGATTTGTTCCTGCAGCTCGATCGCGGCGTGAGGCAGCTGTCCGCTTCGAGCGATCCGCCCGACTTCGTGCCAGAGGAGTACCACGCGTTCTGGGCGTTGCTATGGGTCCGCCGGGGCGAACACGGGCGCGCGAGTCAGGCGATGACGCGCTTGTTGCGCCACGACTGGGAGCACCTGGTGCCTGGCCCGTTGCGCCGGCCGCTGTTGGCTGCAGCGGGCGAGGTCTGCGCTGCGCTGGGCGAACGCGCGTACCTGGAGAGGATCTACGAGGACCTGCTGCCCGAGCGCGGGTTGTACCTGCCGCTACAGGCGGGGGTCTCGCTCGGGCCGGTCTCGTACTACCTCGGCACCGTCGCTGCTGCACTCGGCCGACACGAGGATGCCGAGGCGCACCTGCGCGACGCACTGGAAGTCGAGGAGAGTCAAGGCCCCTGGCGCCTGCGCACGCTGTATCGGTACGGCAAGCTGCTCGCGGAGCTGGACGCGCGCCGCGCGCGCTCTCTCTTGCTGGAAGCGAAGGAGGGGGCAGACCGACTCGGGATGAGCGACCTGAGCGACGACGTTCAGCAAGTGCTCGAACAGTGTTCGGTCGCTCCATCAGGTCGCGAGGTGGTTGCAGACTCTCTCATTCGTAGTCCAGCGCCTCGCGCAGTTGGAAGCCGGCGAGCGCCGCCGCCCGCAGCAGAAGCAGCGATGTCGCTCCGAGCGCAAGCGCCGGCACGCGGCAGGCGAAGTGCCAGCCGAGTTCGACGACCCTGACGTGCTAGCGAGGATGTAGCTGCCGTTCGTGGCGGTCGCCAGCGGCCGCTGCGTGCCGTTTGTAGTCGTTTTGTATTACGCGGCGGCGAGCTCGAGCGTCACCGGGTCGTGGCCCCGCCAGGGTTCGATACGTAAGCGTTTTGTGTTTCTTTTGCTTGCGTTCGTAATCGAAGTGTAGTCATTAACCCGCCACGGGGCTGTCTGACCTATTGCGCGGAGGAATCTGTGACGTTCGATCCCTTGGCCACGCTCATCACTCAGCTCGTGGGACAGCAACTCGGGCGTGAGCCGTCGACTCTCTCCGAGCACGTGCGCTTCCGCGAGCTGGGGATCGACTCTGCCATGGGCGTGCGAATCGTCGCGGAGCTCTCCTCCAAGCTCGGTCGTACTCTGGTCCCGACGCTCTTGTGGCAGTACCCCACGATCGCTCGACTCGCGCAGTTCTTGTCGGCGGAGGAGCGTGGCGAGAAGCCAGCGGGCGGCAAGCAGTGGGCGTCCTCGCGCAACGACCGAGCGTCGGGAAGCGAGTCGATTGCCATCATCGGTCTCGGGTGTCGCCTTCCAGGTGGTATCGAGTCGCCCGACGCGTTGTGGCAGGCGCTGGCATCAGGTCGCGATTGCATCCGCGAGGTGCCGCCTGAGCGATGGGACGCCGAGCGATGGTTCGACGAAGACGTCAGCGCGCCGGGAAAGATGTCGACGCGCTGGGGTGGCTTTCTCGACGCGGTGGATCAGTTCGACGCAGGGTTCTTTGGAATCAGCCCGAGGGAGGCGATTCAGATGGACCCGCAGCAGAGACTGTTCCTCGAGACGGCATGGGACAGTCTCGAGAACGCGCGCCTCGTTCCCGTGGATCTGCAGGGGACGTCCACCGGTGTCTTCGTGGGCGCCATGTGGGGCCAGTATCAGCTCGTGGTTGGAGACGGGGCCGAGCACATCGACCAGCACTCGGCGGTCGGCTGGGACAGCTCGATCATCTCCGGCCGCCTTTCTTACGCGCTCGGTTTGCAGGGGCCCTCGCTCACGGTGAACACCGCGAGCTCGTCGTCACTCGTGGCCGTCCATTTGGCGTGCGCGAGCCTGCGAATGGCCGAGTGCGAGCTGGCCTTGGCGGGCGGCGTCAACTTGATGCTGACTCCGCACGCAACGGTCCAGATGTCCAAGGTCGGTACGATGAACCCACGGGGGCAATGCCGTGCGTTCGATGCCCAGGCCGAAGGCTACGTGCGAGGTGAGGGCTGCGGTGTCGTCGTGCTCAAGCGATTGTCGGAGGCCGTCGCCGACGGGGACCGCATCTACGCGGTCATCCGCGGCTCGGCCGTCAACAACGATGGGTTCTCGAATGGTCTGACGGCGCCCAACCCTGCTGCGCAGCGCGCAGTGTTGCGAAGCGCGTGGTCCGGCGCGGAAGTCGCTCCGTCGTCGGTTGCCTACGTCGAGACCCACGGTCCCGGAACGATCCTGGGAGATCCGATCGAGGCGCAGGCGTTGGGCGACGTCTTCGCCCCGGAACGTCTGGAAGCGCTGCGTATCGGATCGGTCAAGACCAACCTCGGTCACCTCGAGGCGGCGGCGGGCATGGCGGGCCTGCTCAAGGTTGCGCTCGCGCTCCATCGCGGCGCCATTCCTCCCAATCTGCACTTCGAGGCGCCCAATCCTCACATCGACTTCGAAGCGCTGAAGCTGCGCGTGGCCAGCCACCTCGAGGGCTTTGGGCGAGCTCCGGTCCGCTACGCCGGCGTGAGTAGCTTCGGTTTTGGAGGCACGAACGCGCATCTCGCTTTGTCTGAAGCGCCAGGACGCACGCTGCGCGCGATCGCGCTCGCGTCCGAGACCAAGGCGGGCCTGCGAAGCGAGGCAAAGACGCTCGCCGACGAGCTCATGGCCGTGGAGACGGATGCACGGCTCGCTGCTCTCGCGACGAGACAACATGGATCGGGCGCTGTTCGCGCGACCCTCCTCGGCAAAGACGCCGCGGAGCTCGCGGAAGGTCTGCGCAAGCTCGCGCGAGGGCGGGCGGAGATCGAAAAAGTCTCGAAGGGCGCGCGGAAACGGCTGTTCGTGTTCGGTGGGCAAGGTGGGCAATGGGCCGGCATGGCCCGGGACCTGCTGACGGCCAACACCTACTTTCAGTCGGCGATCCGCTCGTGCGACGAGGCCTTGGCACCGCTGACGGGTTGGTCGGTGCGCCGCGCGCTCGCGACTCTCGAATCCGGCACGCCGCTCACGGCTGCACGCGACGTTCAGCCTCTGCTCTTCGCGGTGCAGGTATCACTGGCGCGGACGCTGATGCACTGGGGCCTCATGCCGGACGCCGTCATGGGTCAGAGCGTGGGCGAAGTCGCGGCCGCCGTGGTGTGCGGAGCGCTTTCGCTTGCGGACGGTGCGAGAGTGGTCGTCGCACAAAGCCGCCTGGTCGCTGAGCGGGCCAAGAGGGGCGGCGCGATGCTGATGGCCGAGCTCAGCTCGGACGAGGCGCAGTCGTTGCTCGCTTCGCATCCTTGCGTCGCAATCGCAGTCCACCTCGCGCCCAGACAGCTGGTTTTCTCGGGGCGCAGCGACGCTCTGGACGTGCTGGCGCGGCAACTCGAGGAGCGCGGGCTGCGCACCCATCGCATCCTGATCGACTGCGCGAGCCACTCCAGCGAGATGGATCCCATCCTGCCGGAGCTCGGCCTGGCGCTGGACGGTCTTCGGTCCCGCGTGCCGACCATCCCGATGTGGTCCACGGTCGACAGCGACTGGGTGGGCGCAGGGCGTTTGCTCGGCGCTGCATACTGGTGTGACAACCTGCGAGCACCCGTTCGGTTGCAGCAGGCCGTCGAGAGCCTGCAGCAAGTCGGGTTTGCCACCTTCATCGAAGTTGGGCCGCATCCTGTCCTGAAGTCGGCCGTGGTGGCCACGCTGGAGGCTCGAGCAGCGCGCGATACGCGCTACTTCGCCAGTTGTTGGAGAGCGGAGCCGGCGGGCGATGGTCTGTTGGAGCTCGCCGCTGCCTGTTGGCGAGAGGGGGCACCCATCCAGTGGGACGCGATCGCGGCGACCAGCCAGCCAGCGTCCCCCGAACCGAGCGTCGCGCGTGCTGGAGCGACACAGGACGCCGTGCTGCTCGTGTCGGGCCGGGACGAACGCGCGCTCCGAGCACAAGCCGCGCGGCTCGCGACCTGGCTCTCGGCACATCCCGAGGAATCGCTGCTCGACGTCGCCTACACGCTGGCGTTGCATCGGACCCAGTTCGAAGCGCGTGCTTCGATCCCGGTGGAGAGCGTTTCGGGCGCCATCGACGCGCTGCAAGACGTGTCCCGGGGAGTGACTCCTGCGCGCGTGGTGCTCGGGCGGGCACAGCCGCGAAAGAAAGTCGTCTTCGTTTTTCCGGGCCAGGGCGGGCAGTGGCTGAGGATGGGGCGCGCACTGCTCCGCGAAAGCGAGGCTTTTGCCGACACCATCACGGCTTGTGATGCTGCGTTGCAGCCCTGGACCGGCTGGTCGGTGCTCGAATTGTTGCGTGGAGACGCGGACGCAGAAGCGCGCTTCGAGCGCATCGCCGTGGTGCAGCCCGCATTGTTTGCGGTCAGCTTGGGTCTCGCCGAGGTGTGGCGCACGTTTGGGGTGACACCCGACGCCGTGGTCGGACACAGCCAGGGCGAGGTGGTGGCCGCGGTATTGGCAGGCGCGCTGACGCTGGAAGCCGGAGCGCAGGTGGTCGCGATTCGTAGCCGGGCGCTCAGCGCACGCAGCGGGCAAGGAGCGATGGTCGCTGTCGAGCTGCCTGAGCACGAGATGGCTCGGGTCCTGGACGGCTATGGGGCCAGGCTTTCGATCGCGGTCGTCAATGGTCCGAGCTCGATCGTCGTGTCCGGGGAGCTGGAGGCAGCGGAGGCTCTGATCGCGGAGCTCGACGCGCGGGGCGTGTACTCCCGGCGGATCAACGCCGACGTCGCGTCGCACAGCTCGCAAATGGATGCGCTACTGCCGGGGCTACAGGCAGATCTCTCGGGGCTGATGCCGCGCCCGGCCGAGCTCCCTTTCTATTCGACCGCGAAGGGTAGGTTGCTGCGGCCGGAAGAGCCGCTCGACGCAGAGTACTGGTGCCGCAACTTGCGGGATGCGGTGCGCCTCGATCGCGCGCTGGAAGCGCTGCAGCGCGACGGCTACGGCGTGTTCATCGAGGTGAGCCCTCATCCTGTCCTGTCCGCGACGTTGGCCGACGTGTGTGAGCCACAGGGCGGGGTCGTCGTCGCCACGTTGCAGCGCGAGCGCGGAGGACTGTCTCAGATTCATGCGCGGCTCGGCGAGCTCCACGCGCACGGCTACGCGGTGGCCTGGCCGCGGGTGTTTGCAGGGTCCGAGACAAGAACGGCCGATCTGCCCACGTACGCGTTTCAGCGCGAGCGCTACTGGCTCGGGGACAAGCCCCGCCAGGCGTCCACGCGTGCACCGGACCCAAGCGACGTTCGCGTGCGTTGGTCGAGCCTGTCGCGTTCGGAGCGCGAGCCGCTGGCGTTCGAGCTGGTGCGAGGCGAGCTTGCGCAGATTCTGGGGCATCAGGATGCGGCGACGCTGCCTTCCGAGCTGCCCTTCAAGAAGTTGGGGCTCGACTCGCTCGGGGCGATGGAGCTACGCCGGCGACTCCTGCGCTTGCTGGGCGCGGAACTGACAGTTGCCGAGGTGTTCGGCGCCAACATCGCGAGCCTGAGCGCGCAGCTCGCTGACGCCATCGAACACGTCACGGTGGCGATCGGAGAACCAATCCAGCCCACGTTACCCGAAGATCCCCACGCACCCTTTCCGCTCACACCGATGCAGGAGGCGTACTGGGTCGGTCGCCAACTGGGTCCGCAGGTGGGCTTCCACTACTACCGAGAAGTGGAGCTTCGCGGCATGGATCTGCCGCGCCTCGAGGCGGCCTGGCGCAAGGTGATCGAGCGCCATGACGCGCTGCGGATCGTGTTTACGAGCGACGGGACGCAGCGGTTGCTCGCTGAAGTGCCCCAGTATGTGCTGCCAGTGGAGGATCTGCGCGGGCTCGACGAACACGCGCGTAGTCAGCGACTCGAGCAAGTTCGAGCGCAGCTGTCCGCGGCACGTCGAGCGGTCGACGTCTGGCCGCTGTTCGAGTTTCGTGCGCTGCTGCTGCCCGACGACCAGGTGCGGCTGTGCCTGGACTTCGACCTGCTGTGCCTGGACGGCGCAAGCCTGAGCATCGTCACGGACGACTGGCGTCTCGTGTACGAGGACCCCGAGATCCTTCTTCCCGCGCTCCTGCCGCGGGGTTTCGAGGCGGTCGTGCGAGCTGGCATTTCGGCGCGATCGAGTGAGCGATATCGACGCGATCTCGACTACTGGATCCGCCGCCGCCCGAGCTTCGAGGTGCTCCCGCAGCTACCGCTGGCGCGCAGCCCGGGTGCGCTCGAGACGTGTCGAAACGTGCGGTATCGCGCAGGTCTGAATGCAGCGGCGTGGCAGCAGCTCTGCGCACAGGCGCGCGCGCACGGCATCACGCCGACCATGACGCTATGCACCGCGTTCGCCGAGGTGCTCCGGCGCTGGTCGGCGGGTGCCCCGTTCCTCTTGAACCTGACGAACTTCACCCGGCCCCCGCTCGACGCGAACATCTACAAGCTCGCAGGTGACTTCACGAACCTGCTGTTCCTGGAGTGCGGGTACGAGCCCGGGAGCTCGTTTGCGAGCTCGAGTGCAGTGTTGCAGGAGCAACTGCACGCGCACCTGGAACATGGCTCGGTGGATGGCGTGGAGATCTTGCGCGCCTGGCGCCAGGCGGGCACCGACGTCAACGTTCCTGTCGTATTTACGAGCTTGCTGGGGCTGCCCGGGCCGGCGCTCAGCTTTGGAAGGGATCTGTGGCTGGGCGAGCAGGTGTTTGCGCTCAGCCAAACGCCGCAAGTCTGGCTGGACTGTCTCGTCACGGAGGTCGAGGGCGAGCTGCAGTGCGTCTGGGACGTCGTCGACGGTCTGTTCCCCGCCGGAATGATCGAAGACATGCTCGCAGCTTACCAGGGTCGCCTGGAAGCCCTCGCGCGCGACCCGGCAGCGTGGAGCGACGCCTGGCCCGAGTTGAGGCCGGAGCGAGAGTGCGCGCGGATCGCAGCGGTGAACGCGACGTCGACAGCGTTGACGCCGCAGACGTTGCACGGGTTGTTTGCCGAACAAGCG
>DATEOF010000148.1:0-22071 GCA_035274465.1 Polyangiales bacterium | reverse complement strand
CGGCTGCGTCGGCTGGGCCACCTGGGGTTGCGCCGTCGGCGTTGCCGCTGGGGGCTGCGCGGGTTGGGCGCGGGCGATCGGGGGGGCCGGATTGGCCGGCGGCTGCTTCGGCGCGGTGTGCGACAGGCCGATTTCTTCGAGCGCTTCTTTGCCGGCCTTGGGATCGCCTCGCAGCCAGTACACGCCGAGCAACAGCGCCAGGGCGCCCAGCAGCAGCACCACTCTGCCGCCGCCGCTCGGTTGGGCGACGGTCGGTTGACGTTGTCGGTCGGAGCCACGCGAGCCGCCGATGTGGCCGCGTCCGTAGTCGTCGTCTTCGGTCAGTCGCGGCGCGATGCGCGAGGGGCGAGCTGGGTGGCCGCTGTCAGCCGCGTAGTTGGGCGCTTGCGTGCGATCCGAGCGCTGGCGGGGCGGCGGCTCGGGGTCGTAGTCGCGCGCTGCAATGGGGGCGCGATCCGATCTCGAACCTCCGCTGTGTGGGTATTCGCTGGCGGGCGCGGACTGCGAGCGAGCAGCTGATGGCGGCGGGGGTGCCACGCTGGTGCGCCGCGACGCCCACTCTTCCGCCACCGAGGGCTGCCCGGTGATCGGCTGCGAGCGCGAGCGGCCGGTCCGTGTCCTCTGGCCTACCGGATACGCCGCCGACTCGGTGGTCGCGCGGAGGACGCCCGACTTCCACGACACGGGCGCGTGCTCGGTCGCGGCCTTGAGCGCGCTCACGAACTCGCTCGCACGCGCGTAGCGGCCCATCGGATCACGCGCCAAGCCACGCGCGATCACCACTTCGAGCTCGGGCGGGAACGCGACGCCGCCGACCTCGGCCAGGCTGGGTGCGTTCTGCGTCAGCTTGCTGGTCAGCACGTGCATCATGTTGTCGCCGCCGAACGGCAGGTCGCCGGTGATCAACTCGAACGCCACGGTGGTGAGCGCGTAGACGTCGCCGCGCGCGTCGGGCATGCCTCCGTTGCACACCTCGGGTGGCATGAACTGCGGTGTGCCGAAGATCGCTCCCTGGCCGGTCAGGCGCGGCTCGTTCGACATGACCGCCGCCGCGATGCCGAAGTCGAGCAGCATGACGGTCTCCACGCCGTCGTCGCGCACCACGTACATCAGGTTTTCGGGCTTGATGTCTCGGTGCACGAAGCCGCGGGCGTGGATCAAGTCCAGCGCCGCTGCGACACCTGACAGGAGCTGGGCAACGCGTTTGGCCGGTTGCACACCCGACGAGGCCAGGAGCGCGGTCAGGTCCGTGCCGACGATCTTGGGCATGACCAAGTACGGCCGGCCGTCCGGTAATCGTCCGAGGTCCGAAACGTCCACGATGTTGGGATGCGAGAACGAGCTGGCTACACGCGCCTCGCGCAGGAAGCGCGCGACCGCCGTGGGATCGGTGGCCCAAGCCAGGTTGAGCACCTTGATCGCCACGGGGCGCCCGAGCTCGGCGTGTACACCCTCATACACGACGCCCATCCCACCGCGCCCGAGCTCTCCGAGCACGCTGTAACGCCCGTCGATACGGGCGCCGAGCAGGCTGTCATGCTCGGCTGGATCGGCTTCACTCATGTTAGAGACAAACCCCGAGAACAGGGGCGATGCACATCGTTCCGTTCGGCGTCGTGCCGCAGGTGCAGGTTACACCCGCGTCGGGCAGCACGCCGCAGCGATTGTCGCAACGACCGCAATTTTGGTCGCTCAGAAAGTCCACGCACGTGCCATTGCAGCACCCGGGCTGTGCACCTGTCGTGCACGCGTCGCAGCTGCCACAGTGCTTCGGATCTGTCTTGGTGTTCACGCACGATCCCGCGCAGCAGCTCTCGGCCGCCATGCAGCTCACCGTGCACGAGCCACAGTGGTTGTTGTCCGACATGGTGTTCTGACACTTGCCGCTGCAGCACGTGGTGCCGCCGGTGCACGCGTGCTCCGCGCCGCAGGCTCCACAGTTTGCATTGTCCGTGTCCAGATTCGTGCAGTGGCCGGCGCAGCACGTCTCGGTGGCACCGCAGCTGACTCCACAGCTGCCGCAGTGGAGCTTGTCGGTCATCAGATCGAAGCCCTCATCGATCTTGCCGTCGCAGTTGTCGTCCAGGCCGTTGCAGCTCTCAGCTGCAGGCTGCGGCGTCACGCAGGCGAGCTCTGCGCGGCTTGCCTGACACTGCAACACACCCGTGCGACACAGCCCCATGTTGCTGGCGACGCTGCACGCCATGCCGCGGTTAGCGATGTCGTCGGTCATGCCGTTGCAGTCGTCGTCGGCGTTCTCGTTCAGGCAGGTCTCGGTCTGCGGCACCACCGCGCCGGTGCAGGCGCCGAACCTGCCGTTGACGCAAGTCTGGCTGCCGGCCCGACACGTGCCGATGTTGATCGTGCCGCTCGCGGCCGTGTAACAGGTGCGCGTCTCGCCGGCCGTGCAGGCGCAGATCTCGTCGGTCATCCCGTCGCAGTTCTCGTCCGCGGCGGCGGCCCCGCCCTCGGTGCAGCGTTCTTGCTGGGGCGTGATCGCCCCGCTGCAGGCTTCGAGCTTGCCGTCCTTACACACCTGCTTGCCCAGCGTGCAGATGCCGTTGCAGTGCGCCGCCTGGCCGTCCGCTAGCGTGCAGCCGGCGACACCGTTCGGGTAACAGACCTTGTCGGTTGCTGCCGCCTCGTCGACGGTGCCATCGCAGTCGTCGTCGACGCCGTTGCAGACCTCGGCGGCGCCGCTGGGGCTGGCGATGCAGCTGCCGAACTTGCCGCCCTCGCAGCGCTGCATCCCGCCGCGGCAGGTCGCGGGGCTGGAATCCGGCAGCGTACAGCTGCGCACGTCGCCTGCGGCGCACGGCTGCATCGGGTTCGGCGGGTTGGGATTCGGCGGTGTCGGATCCGGTGGCGTCGGGTTGGTGGGTGCCGGGCTGCCGCCGTTGGCCGCAGGCCGGCCGCCGCTGGGGGGCGTCATGTTGCCGCTCGTGCCGCTGCTCGCTCGGTTCGCTCCCGCCGCGCCGCCGTTGCCGCCGTTGGCTGCAGGCTTTTCCTTGCCCGCCTGGCCCGTGGCCGATGTGTTGCTGCCTGGCTTGGCCAGGCAAAAGCCACGGTAGCACTCCTGGTCGCTATGACACTGCGAGTCCTTGGTGCAGTGCGTGCGCGTGTCGTCGAAGCTGCATGCGACCAGAGAGAGCGCGGCCGTGAGTACCCAGAGCCTCGCGCGCATCACAGGCCGCCCCCGCGGCCCACGAGCGCCAGGCCAAACTGACCCGGTCCGACCCGAGGCTCGAGCGACGTCTGCCAATCGTCCGTGTTGGGCGCCGGCCGACTCAGCTCGACCGCCAACCAGATGCCTCCGGCCAGCACCGCGGCGCCGCCGATCGCGAACAACACATTGGCGACGGTCGCCTGGGTCTGCGCGCGGTCGCGCAAGTCGATCGCCTCGTTGACGTCGCCTTTGTCGCGAATCTGCAGCGCCTCGTAGTCTTCCTGCGTGCTGTTCTCCATCACGCCGAACACCACGCCGCCGCCGATGATCAGCACTCCTGCGCCGGCCACGATCCACGGACCGATCGGCATCGGGCGCGAGACGCTCTCGGGCTCCTGAGGCGGCTCGATCAGCGGAAGCTGGGTGCCGACACCTTCCTCCGGCGCCGCGGATGGCTGCGGCGTGGGCTCCGGCTCGGGTAGTCCGAACAGCTCGCGCAGCAAGCCAGGCACCGCGTCCAGCAGCTCGGCCTGCACGCTCGTACCGGACTGGCGCCGCGCCACCCGCTTCATCGTGCCGTCACGCATATCGAAGCGCAGCACGCTCAACACCAGCTCGCTGCCCGTGCTCTCGAGCGACGGCGCAATCAAGATCTGGGCGCCTGATTCCGTGGCGACTGCGCGCAGGCACTGGGTCGACTCGCTGACGCAATCGATCGCCAGCTGCACCGCGTTGAGGTCCATGCCCGGCCGCGCGCGCACGTCGACCACGTCGAGCTTCTCGAGTGTCGCGTGGAGCACGGAGTCGAGTGGCCCCGTGTTGCTCTTGGACCCGGAGGTCGCAAACAGCGCCGCCGCCGGCAGCTTCGCGCTCGCCTTCTGCGCGGACGCGGGTACGGCCACGCAGGCCACCAATATCAAGGCGGCCAAACAGCCCGCGGCCTTGCCGCTCGGGGCCACGAAGCTCATGCAGCGGACGCGTCGAGACACTTTGCACCGATCCGGCCTACGCCAGCCGGAGCCGCGAGTGCCCGAAGTTTAGGACGCCGGCAGCTCTCCACCTGTCGAGGCCGCAGCGCGCGTGACACGTAAGCTCTCATTCCGAGGAGCATACGTACGGGGGCGTGCCTGCCAAGGGCGACAGTCATGTCGTGCCTCAAGTGTCGCTGGACAATACGAATAGTCGCCGGAGGTCGCCTCCAGAGTTCAGCTGCGGGCGGACTAAGACACCGTCGGCGGACGAGCCCCGATCAGAGCTCGTGGGCCAGCTCGAGGAGCTGAGCGCGCAGCCACTGGTGGCCGGCGTCCTGGCTGACCAGGGGGCTCCAGGCCATCGTCTCCACGAAGACCGGGCTCTCGAAGGGCAGCCCGACCACGCGCAGGTCCGCGGCGGGCTGCAGGAGCGCGGCCAGCCGCGACGGCAGGGTCGCCACGAGTTGCGTGCCGCGCAGCATCAGCGGCAACGCCAGAAAGCTCTCGCAGATCAACGTGCGCGAGCGTTCGCTGGCCAGTTTGCCGAACTGGAAGTCCCCCAGAAACATGCCGCTGCGGCCCACGCCGTAGCTCGCGTGAGGCAGGCTGGCCCACTGTTGCCGCGTGATCTGGTCGCCGACGCTCGTGTTGCCGCGCCAGACCGCGCAGACCCAGCGGTCGGAGAACAGATCCTGCGACGGCAGCTTGGTCAGCACGCCCGCAGGTTGAATCGACAGGTCGATCTCACCACTGGCTAGCCGGCGCGGCACGTGGGAGTCGGCGAGTCGCAGGTGCAGGCGAATGCCCGGCGCGATGTTGCTCAAGCGCTCGACCAGCGGCCGCAGCAGGAGGATGAGCGTCGCATCCGATGCCGCGATGCGGAACTCGCGCTCGGCCGACGCCGGATCGAACGCGGCGTCGCGGCGCAGCGTGCGCTCCAGCGACGATAGCGCCACGTGCAGCGGTTGTGCAAGCTCGCGCGCCAGCGGGGTCAGGCGATACTCGCGACCGACCCGCACCAGCAGCGGATCGTCGAAGATGCCGCGCAGGCGGGCCAGCGCCGCGCTCATGGCCGGCTGACTCGAACCGACGCGCCTCCCTGCACGGGTCAAGTTGCGCTCCCGGATCAGCGCATCGAGCGTGACGAACAGATTTAAATCGATCCTACGGAGCAACACTTTGCCTTGCCCTGTCGCATACCTGCCCCGGCGAGTCCAGTCTATTGGTTTCGTGTATGACCCTGCACGGAGACGGTGATCACTTGCAGCCAAGAGCTGCGGCGGGGCATTTTTTCGGATGTTTGTCTCAGCTTTGGCGCGATTTTGCGCCACGCGGTCCGCAGCTGATGGCGTCAGTCTCGATCCAGTGCCCCTGCCTCTGGGACGCGCGCCGTGCACTCGTGTCAGCGAGCTATCGAGCACTGCAATGCGTTCAATCAGATCATCAAATGCGCGCTCGCTTGATCTTGGATAAGCGAGCAACCAATCATGCTTTCCAGCCGAGGAAAGTCATGAACGCAAAGCCTTCTCGATCCGATTTGCTGTTGGCCGGCTTCGTCGCCATGAACCTGGCCGTAGCCTGCGGTGATGCCGCCGGCGATCGCCCCGGTGGCGTGATGTACGTGCCGCCGACCACGCCGCCCGTGCCGGCTCTGACCGGAACGGAGCAGCACGCCTCGCCGGATTCGCTCACTGCTGCAGGTGCGGCTGCGCCTTCGCAGCCAACGGCGGCGAGCACACCGGCCCCGGCACGGAGCACGCCGGCGTCGACCCCACCACCTGCCAGCGTGCCGCCACCCGCCAGTGCCACGCCGGCCACGCCTCCTGCCAGCACGCCTGCTACCACCGCCACGCCCGCGACGCCCGGGGCAGGCGCACCTGCAGCCAACGGCGGCGCGAGTCCCTCGGGCTTCAACGCCGGCGCGGGCACGCTCGAGGCCGACGGCAAGACCATCAGCTACCACATCCCGGACGGCACCGGCGGCAAGGACTGGAACGCGAAGGACAAGCCGATCCGCGTGCAGCGCGGCATGACGCTGCGCCTGGTCGACGACGACAAGTCGACGCGCAGCGGCGGTCACTGGTTGCACACGAACGGCCAACCTTGCCCGCACGGACTCAAGGCGATCGGCAGCGGCTTCGACTGTGTGATCGGCCGCAACGCTCCGTACGGCGTGGTCTCGGGCACGTTCGAGCACAACGTGGCGAATGGCATCGGTCGCATCTACATCGAGGTCGTCAACGATTCGATCACGGCGAAGTAGTGGACCGCGGAGTTGGATGGGCAGTCTCCCGTTGATTCGCTCCGCGCTGCTCGCTTGCGCGCTGGCTCTGGTGTTCCAGGGCCGCGCGCATGCGTTCGCGGATCTGTTTCGCTTCAACGACGCTGCCGCGCAGGGCGGCGGTGGAGGTCGCTGGTTCACCGGCTCGCCGGCCGAGGGCTACAGCTGCGACGTGTGTCACGACGGCCCGCGCAGCGCGCAGGTGGTCGTGCAAGGCGTGCCGGAGATCTACCAGCCCGGCGCGACTTACGAGATGTACGTCAGTTGGCCCGCGACTTCGCTCCACGTCACCGCGATGGTCGAGTTGACGGATCAGCTCGGTCGCGGCGCGGGCACTTCCGTCGTCCCCGAGATGGCGATCAATCCCGCGGAGACTTGCCAGCCGATCGAGCAAGGTGTGCCCGCGGCAGTTCTGCTTGCGGGCACCGGCCTGGGGCTGGCTGACGAGCGGCAGCTGGTGGGCATGCAGGACTGCGGCGGCAACCAGCTGCACTGGAGTTGGACCGCGCCCGCAACGGATATCGGTCCGGTCGTATTCTCGGGCGGGCTGGTCGAGCCCGATCAACAAAAGAACGCCGAGGGCGATCGCGGCGTCCGATTGTTTCGAACCATCGGATCGGCATCGCAAGCCGCGCCCGAGATGCAGTTGAGTGGCTCGTGCGCGATCGGCCGACGGAGCCGCGGCGCGGGTCCGTCGATGTTGGCCATCGCCTGGCTGCTGCTCCTGCGCTCGCGTCGCAGATTTTGATCCGCAGAGTCGGCAACTGGCAGATCGTGCGGCCGACGAACTGGCATGAAGACCCTGCCAGCTTCTGAGTCGGCGGCACCCCGAGGCATCGAGCGCCGCGCGCATCCGAGAGTCGCACTCCACGTCGGGCGCAGCGACGACACACCGACCGTCTCGCTCGAGGGGCCGACGGCAGTATTCGAGCCGCGACGGATGGACGACGCACCGACCGTCTCGCTCGACGGTCCGACATCCGTCTTCGTGCGCTCGATCACGAAGGTGAATGGGTCGGTGGTGGCGCTTGCACCGCGCGTCGCCAGTCCGCCGGCACGCGAACCTCACCAGCAGGTACCGCGGCCCATGCCCGAGGATCCGCTGGGCATGCCGCCGCCGTTGAAGCGGGCACAATTTGCCAGGCCGTCGGCGGATTCCTTCGAGGCTCGGTCGCAACGCGCTGCCGCGTTCAAGTTGCGGCGCGGGCGGCCGGTGCTGCAGCCGACGGCGGCGGCCGGGCAGCCGCGCTGGCTTCGCGATCCGCAGAGTCGCGCCGACTATCCGGAGTTGCTTCGCGAGTTGTCCCTCGAGCCGAACGATCTGCGGCGCAATCAGGTGCCGTACCTCGAGGTCACCCGCGCCGGCAATTGGGTCGATGTGGCCACGGGCAACCTGATCCTGAGCTGTCGCGACTTCGCCCTGGGCGGTGCCTGCCCGGTGGTGATGGAGCGGGTGTGGCTGAGTTGTTCGCGCTATCGCGGCCCGCTCGGCATCGGCTGGCACCACGCGTTCGACCTGGCGCTGGTTCGAGGCTCGGATTGTGTGGCGGTGCGCCTGGCAGATGGGCGCGTGGTCTGGTTCCCCGAGCCGTCGCGGGGGCAGGGGTGCCACGACTCGGTCGAGCGATTGACGCTCAGCCAGGACGAGTACGGCTACGTGTTGCGTGCCGCTGACGGCTGCAAGCGCCGCTTCGTCGCTCACCGCGCCCAGGCTGCATGTGTGCTCTCCTCCGTGTCGGCCCGTGAGGGTCAGGAGCTGCGCTTCGGCTACGATCACCGGGCTCGTTTGGCGCGGATCACCGCCGCGGCCGACTGCTCGCTCGAGCTCGAGTACGATACGCACGATCGCTTGCTCCGCATCGACGCGCCCGACGTCCTGCACGCGAACAAGCGCCTGGTACTCGTCGCATACGCCTACGACGAGGACGGGCACCTGCGCAAGGCGGCCAACGCTCTGGGCCAACCGCAGCGCTACATCCACGAGCGCGGGTCGTTGATCGCGCGCGCCAACCGCAATGGCGGCAGCACGCACTTCAACTGGGACGCACGTGAGCGCTGCGTGCACTGCTGGATCGATGGCGGCGTGCGCGATCGCAAGCTGACGTACCTGGACGGCGTGACCTTGGTGGTCGATTCGCTGGGCTACGAGACCGCCTACCATCACGACGGCGCGCTCGTTCAACGCATCGTCGACCCGACCGGTCACACGCGCGAGTTCACGCGCGGTGCCGGACGCCGCGTGGAGTGCGAGCAGGATGAGCTCGGTCGTTGCCAGCACCGGAGCTACGACGCGCGCGGAAACTTGAGCCAATTGTGCATGCCGGACGGGGCGACCTGGCGCTTCGAGTACGACCAGCGCGATCGCTTGTTGCGAGCGGTGGATGCGCTGTCGGGCGTGTGGCGATTCGAGTATTGCGACTCGACGGGCCGCCTGCTGTCGCACGTCGACCCGCTGGGCCGCGCCTGGCGCTACGCCTATCGCGGTCGCTGGCTCGTGGCGGTGTACCAGCCGGACGGTCGGCAGACTCGGCTGGCCTACGACGCCGCGGGCAACTTGGCCATGTGCATCGGTCCGACCGGCTGCGCGACTCGCTACGTGCACGACGCCTGGGGTCAGCGGGTCGCGATCATCGACGAGGAAGGCCAGCGCCACGAGCGGCAGTACGACGCACTCGGGCGGCTGATCCGCATGCGCGGGCCGGATGGCACGCGCTGCGAGCTGGCGTACGACGCCGAAGGCAACCTGATCAGCTGGCGTGACGGCGAGCGTACGCTCCGCTTCACCTATCAAGGCAGCGGTCGCATCAGCTCGCGCCAGGACGAGGGTGCGACCTTGTGCCTCGAGTACGACTCGGAAGAGCAGCTGGTCGCGATCGTGAACGAGCACGGGCGCGTGTATCGCATCGCGCGCTCCTGCAGCGGAGCGATCCGCGAGATCTGCGGGCTGGACGGTTGTATCCGCAGCTATACGCGTGACGCCGCCGGCCGCATCACGCGCAGCGAATGCGGCGGTGAATACAGCGAGTACGAGTACGACAGCGCGGACCGCCTGATCGAGGTGCTGCACTCGGACGGTGGCTTCGAAGGCTACCGGTACCGCGCCGATGGTGCGCTCGAGAGCGCCTGGAACCAGCACATCGCGCTGGAGTTCGAACGCGACGCGCTGGGTAGGGTGATCGTGGAGCGCCAGGGGCAGCACGCGATCGAGAGCCAATACGACGCTGCGAGTCGCCGTACCGGCGTGCAGTCCTCGCTCGGCATGCGCCAGCTGCTCGAATACTCCGGGCTCGGCGCGCTGCAGCGCATCAGCGAGCGCGCCTCGGGCTTCGAGCTGCGCTTCGAGCGCGATCCGCTCGGCCTGGAGCTCGAGCGCCTCTTGCCGGGCGGCCTGCGCAGCGTCTGGGTGCGCGACGCATTTGGTCAGCCGAGCTCGCAGCGGCTCGAGGCTGCCGACGGCGAGCTGCGGAGCCTGGTGGAGTACGCCTGGCACCCGGGCGGAAGGTTGAGTCGGGTGATCGACAGCCAGCGCGGCGCGACCGACTTCCACTACGATGGGTTCGTCAACCTGGCCTGGTCGCAGTCGGACGACGGTAGCTTCAGGCTGCGCATGCCGGATGCGGTCGGCAACCTGTTCAGCCGCGACGACCGGCGCGATCGCGAGTACGGTCCGGCCGGTCAACTGCTGACCCGCAGCGGTCCCGAAGGCGAAGCCACCTGGAGCTACGACGCACGCGGCAATACGCGCGGGCGGCGCGACGCGGCCGGCCGCAGCTTTCGCTACGCCTGGAACGTGTCGGGCACGCTGCGCAGGGTGATCTGCCCCGACGGCAACGAGGTCAGCTTCGCGTACGATCCGCTCGGGCGTCGCATCTGGAAGAAGTCCGGCGGGCAGACGACCCGCTGGTTGTGGGATGGTGCGGCGACGCTGCACGAGTGGGTCGAGGCAGACACCGGCGGGCCGCAGCCGCTCACCTGGCTGCGCGAGCCGGGCAGCGATTTCCCGCTCGCGCAGCTGACAGCGGCAGGTGCACGGGCGATCCTCGGCGACCACGCCGGAGCTCCGCTGCAGCTGTTGGACGCGGCCGGCACGCCGCTCTGGGCTGCACGCGTCGACATCTATGGCGCGCTGAGCCTGCAGCTCGGCGAGCGGCAAGCGTGCCCGCTGCGCGCCTGGGGCATGTACGAAGACGCCGAGACCGGGTTGTTCTTCGACGCCCGCTGCTCTCGTTACTACGATCCGATCACCGGTACGTATCTTTCCGTCGGCCAGGGGCTGGATGCGCCGGGCTTGCGCGCGTACGCGTTCGAGCGGCCGACCTTCGTGGTCACACCGGCCGCGCTCCAGGGCCGCGCCGCCGCGGCACCGGTGTGCTGGGCAGAGCCTGTCGCATGCGGCGTCGGTTGCGACGTCTGGGCGCTACTCCGAGACCAGCTACCCGACGCACGCAACCAGCCGCCTTCAGCGGCAGGTGGCGGGTACGCGCCGTACGACGCGCAGGCCGCCTACGCGGCGGCGCACGGTGTCCCGTTGATCAGGCCACCACGCCTGGTGTTGCTCGCGACCGCGGCGCCGCCGCTGGCCCCGTGATCCATCACTTCGGCAACGAGGCCTCGAGCTTGCTCACGAGCTCGTCAGCGAGCGGTTCGACCTTGGGGGAGAAGCGCGCGAGCACCTGGCCGTTTGGGCCAACCAGAAACTTCGCGAAGTTCCACACGACGTCGCCTGCAGCATCGGGACCGCTGGTCTGCTCGGTCAGGTACTTGTACAGCGGCGCCTGCTCGGGACCTTTGACGTGAAGCTTCGAGAACATCGGGAACGTCACGTCGTACTTGCTCTGGCAGAACGCCTTGATCTCGCTCTCGGTACCCGGTTCCTGCGCGCCGAAGTCGTTGCACGGGAAGCCGAGCACGGCGAAGCCGCGCGGCGCGAAGCGACGATGGAGCTCCTCGAGGCCTGCGTAGTGCGGCGTAAGACCACAGCGTGAGGCGACATTGACGACCAGCACGGTCTGCCCTTTGAAGTCGCCCAGCTTCTTGGTTTGCCCATCGATGGTCTTGACGTCGAAGTCGTGAAGTGTGGTCATGGGGCGTAGCCTCGCTCGAGTCGTCCGCACCGGCAAGCTGAAAGGCACGCTGGCGAAAGCCTTTCCGAACCACTCTGGACTACATCGCGCCGGCCATGCCTTTGTCGGGCTTCCCCGTTTACAATCGTGAATGTGAAGCGTGTTTTGCTCATCCACGACGGCGACGTTGTCATGCACGCGCTGGGGTTGGTGCTGCGCCAAGAGGGATACGACGTCGAGGTGAGCCCGAGCGTGGGCTCCGCCATGCGTCCGCAGCCGGATCTGGTCCTGATGGATGCGATTTCAGGCGAGCTGGCTCGACCCGGCGCGGTCGTCGATCTCAAGCTGCAGCTCGGCACCACCGCGCCGTTCTATCTGTTTTCGAGCGATACCAGCGATCAGCTGAAGATTCGTGCCGAGACGGTCGGCGCCGACGGCTACGTGTGCACGGAGTGGGGCTTCCGCCGTATCCTCTCGGTCGTACGTTTCACCGTGCGTCGCAACCCGATGCCGGTGCCTTCGCGCTCGCCCGCGGACACGGCGTTCAATGCCATGAACCGTATCCTGGTGCTGGACGATCACCAGGGCGCTCGCGATCGACTCGTGCTCGAGCTGCGCAACCAGGGCTACGTCGTCGAGGGCGCCAGCGATCTGACGACGTTCGAGCGGCTGTACGAGAACCTGCAACCGGACGTGGTCATCGCCGACGTCGTGCTGTCGGGCGCCACCGGCGACGAGATCTGTCGCCAGCTGAAGGCGCGCATGACCGAACGCTTGATCCCGATCGTGCTGATCTCCGGCTTGCCCGAGGCCGAGCTCAAGCAGCGCGCGGAACGCGCCGGCGCCGACGCCTACTTTCGCAAGCAGGACGGCCTGCCCAAGCTGATCCAGATGCTGGAAGAGCTGCTCTCCGAAATTGTCTTCTAACCGGCCACGCGCTTCTTGAGCCGGTCGACTTCGTTCTTGCTCAGGCCGCTCGACGGCGCGATCTTGACCGACGCCGCCTTGTCGGTCGTGAGCTCGCGAGCGGTGACGTTCAGCACTCCGTCGGCATCGAGCAGGAACGTGACCTCCACGTTGACCTTCCCTGATGGCTTGAGCGGCAGGTCGCCCAGGCTGAATTGCCCGAGGCTGGTGTTGCTCCAGACGTACTCGTGCTCGCCCTGGTAGACGAGGATGTCCACGTGGTCCTGGTTGTCTCGCGTGGTGGCGAAGAGTTTCTTCTCGGAGGTCGGGATGGTGGTGTTCTTCTCGATCACCACCGACATGCGCTCGTCCTTGACGCGCACGCCGAGCGAGTGCGGCGTGACGTCGAGCAACACCACGTCGCTCAGCTCGCCCGACAGGATGGCGCACTGCGTCGCGGCGCCGACCGCGACGATCTCGTCCGGGTTCACGTCCTTGGCGGTGATCTTGCCGAAGATCTCCTCGACCTTGCGGCGCACCGCCGGCATGCGCGTCATGCCGCCGACGAGCAGCACCTGATCGAGGTCTTCGCGCGTCAGCCCGGCGTCCGCCAGCGCCTGTTCGCACGGTGCCTGCAAGCGATCGATCAGCTCCGAGGTCAAGCCCTCGAGCACCTTGCGCTCGAAGCCGTCGATGCGCACGTGCAGCGGTCCGGTCTTGCCGTTGCAGATGAACGGTAGATTGATCGAGGTGGTGGTGGTCGAGGACAGCTCTTTCTTCGCCGTCTCCGAGGCTTCCTTCATGCGCTGCAGAGCCACCGGATCGCGGCTCAGGTCGACCTCGTTCTCGCGCTTGAACTCAGCGATGAGGTGCTCCATCAGGCACTGATCGAAGTCGTTACCGCCCAGGAAAGTGTCACCGCTGGTCGCCAGCACCTCGAACACGCCGCGGCTCGTGCGCATGATCGTGATGTCGAACGTCCCGCCGCCGAGATCGAAGATCGCGAGGCAGTGATCCTTGTTCTTGTCGACGCCGTAGCCGAGCGCCGCTGCGGTCGGCTCGTTCAATATGTTCTTGACGGTCAGGCCGGCGATGGTGCCCGCGTCTTTGGTCGCCTGGCGCTGGTTGTCGTCGAAGTAAGCCGGCACGGTCACGACCGCCTCCGTCACCGGCTCGCCGAGATACTCCTCTGCAATCGACTTGATCTCGCGCAACACCATCGCGGAGATCTCCTGCGGGCTGTGGTCGCCGTCGCGCGTGCTGACCCAGGCGTCGCCGTTGGGCGCGGCCATGATCTCGTAGGGCACGGCTTGCTTCCAGCGCTGTACCTGCGGGTCGTTGGCCTTACGGCCGATCAAGCGCTTGATGCCCTGGATCGTGCGGTGCGGGTTGGTGACCGCCTGGCGCATCGCCGTGGTGCCGATGATCTGCTGGCCGTCGTCGGTGAACGCGACGACCGATGGCAACGTGCGCTGGCCCAGACGCGTGGGGATGATCGTGGCGTTGCCGTTCTCGATCACCGCGACGCACGAATTGGTGGTACCCAGGTCGACACCGATCGTCTTTGCCATGTCACTTGTTTCCGGGATCGGAAGACCGGCCGGGTGGGTTGCCACTGCCGGGTGCGCGGCCGCCGGCCGCACCGCGTGGCGAGCGACCGGTCTTCGTCATGCTGGTGAAGGCGCGCTTGTAGGCGATGAACAGCTGCGTGACGACGTCCTTGATCTCGGGCAGCGTGTAGCGCGCGTAGACGTGCGGGTGGTAGCGCTTCGAAGCCGCGAAGAACGCCTCGCGCGCGCAGTTCTGCTCCGCACCCTGCGAGATGCCGAGCACGCTCCACGGGGGCTGCGACTGCAACCCCGCGAGTTCACTGCGCAGCCGCTCCAGCACCTCGTGCTCCCTGGGATCGATGGCGGGCGCGGGTGCGGACACGGGTCGGTCGCTGCTCGTGCCCACGCCGCGCAGCCGCTCGGTGCGTTCGCTGAGCAGCGCGTCGATCGCGTCACGCAAGCGTGCGCGCACGTCGTCTTCGATGTGCGTGAAGAGCAGGCCAAAGCCCGGCCGCTTGCGTTCCTTCCTCGCAGCTTCGCAGGTCACGCTCTGCACGACATGGCCCGAGGCCTCGAACTCTGCGTCCCCGATTCGCAGGAACACGCGCAGCTCGCTGTCGAGCGGCGGAGGAATCGGCGTGGGTACGAACAGGCCGGCCGCGCTCAGGTCGGTGGGCTCGATCGCCACGGTGATGCCGTCGATCTCGCAGTGCAGCGCGAACCCGCCGCTCGGAGCGGCAGCGCCGGTTTGGCTCGGGTGGCGCGGGCGAGCCGCAGGCGGCACGATCTCGCGCTGTGAGGGCCTGAGCTCGGCCGCGGCGCGCGGGGCGGCGAACTCGTAGTCGGGCTCGTCGAACTCGGCCTCCGGCGCCGCGAATTCGTAGCCGCGCTCGTCGGTGTCGCCCGTGCCGCGGAGCTCGGGCGCCAACGCACGTGGGTCGTCCGAGTTGCGCCGGTCGCGCCCCGGTGTCACCGAGCTCTTGCGCGGATCATCCGCGTTGCGAGAGCTGCGCGAGACCTCCGGTGCCGGCGCCCGGTAGCTCAGCTCCTCGGCTGCGCGTGCGCGCGGCGCCATGCTCTGTGCACGTTGCTGTGCGCGCGCGCGCGGGTCGTCCGAGTTGCGCGAGCCGTCTTGCGTCGCCAAGGGGTTGCCCACTCCCTGCACGGTGCGCCCGGGCAGCGCGGTCTCCGGTGTGCCGCCAGGGGCTGCTGCCGCGGATCGCCCCCGGTCTTCCGGCGATGCTCGACCTGGCACGCCTGCGCCGCGCGACGTGAAGCGCTGCGGGTCGAGTGCTTCCCGCCCGCGCTGCGGCTCCGCGTGTGCGACCTTCTGCTTCGGAGCGCGCGCTGCCTTCGCGTCGCGTTCGTGAACGGGCCCGGTGGGTTCGCGGCGCGGATCGGTGCCCTTGCGCGCGGGTTCCTCGACGATGCTGACACGGCCCGGATCTTGCGCGCGTCGCGACTGATCCGTCGCCGCTGGACGCTTGGCGTGAGGACGATCGCCTGCGCCGGGCCCAGGTGCGCTCGACACTCGGACACCCGGCCGCGAGCGTCTTGTGTGTTCGCTACTCACCGCGCACGGACTCCGTTGAGATACAGGGTACGCCGTGCGGCGTCACGGGGTCCAGCAGCCTCCGACAGTTAGGTATCTTGCAGCTGTCGGCGGCAGTGTTTACCCACAGCAGCTGACGGCGGCGCTGGCCGCGCGGTCTATTTGCGCTGGCGCAATGGTCCAGCCAGAGCTCGCTCTGTCCCCGCAGGCTGCGTAGATTGGCCGCGATCGCTGACACTCGGATCAGGAGCCCCCATCACCGAGTATAGCTGTGGCGGCGATGCACTCGCAGCGCCGCCACGGTTCTGCACGGATTTTAGGTATGCACAGCGCGCACGCCCGCGCTCATGCACCCAGGTGCAGGTGTCAGTGGACCGAGATGTCGACCGCCGGTCGCATCTCGCCGACCGTGCGCAGCACCGCGTGCACCGGGTGACGCTTGAACGCATCCACCAGCTTGGTATCGAGCGCGCGGTTCTCGTCGATCGCGGTGTACGCCTGCTGCTTCAGGATGTAGTCGAAGCGCGGGGCCCACTTGCGCGAGCCGAGCCGAGCCGTGGTCGAGCAGTTGTCGACCATGTAGGCCACGCCGCGCGCGTGCATGTACGGGTTGAGCGAGTCGACCGACTCGATCACCGACTCGTTGACCACCTCGGACAGCGGGTGGCCCTGTTCGATCAACAGATCGATCTGCGCCATCATCGTCGCGCAGTACACGCCCGCGCTGAACGGGTCGACCGGGATCTTGTCCTCGACGCGCTGCTTGCGCACTTGCTCGCCGACCTTCCACATCTCCGTGCCGTCGATCTTGCCCATTGGGAAGCGCTTGAAGCGGCGGCCGGCCAGCACCACGCCGCGCAGCTCGTTGCCGGACGCGACCTCTTCGTAGATCTCCTGCAGCACCTCGAACGCCGGCGTGTACGCCGCTGCGTAGGCCTTCTCGAACGTCGCCTTGCCGGCGGCATCCAGCCCCTCGTAGACCGCGAGGATGCCGCGCTTCGAGATGGTCTTGGAGATCGGGCCGGTGATCGACTCGCACGAGCGCAGGAACGCCTCGGGCTTGCTCACGCCCTGACTGACCAGGCGCTCGTACAGGCTCTCGACGATGCCGTGCACCGCGCCGAGCAGGATGCCGCGCTCGCCGAAGATGTCCGACTTGTACTCGGACTCGAGTGTGGTCATGAAGGTGTAGGGCGCGCCGATCGCCACCGACCAGCCGAGCGCGCGATCGACCGCCTTGCCCGTGGCGTCCTGGTGCACGCCGAAGCTCGAGTTGATGCCCGCGCCGTTGACCTCTTTGCCTTGCACGTACAGGCGGCGCACCGACGGGCCCATGCCCTTGGGGCAGACCGCGATCACGTCGATGTTCTTCGGGAAGTCCGCGCCCACGCTACGCAGGTGCCCGAGCAAAAAGCCGTGCGACAGGCCGAGCGTCGCACCCGGCTTCAGGCGCTCGAACACCTGGCTGTACAGCTCGGCCTGCGCCGAGTCGGCGATCAGGAACAGCACCATGTCGGACTCCGCGACCACCGCGAACATCTCGCCCAGCGTGCCGCTCTGTTCGGTGAAGCCTGCTTCGCGGGCCGCAGCGGCCGAGCTCGAGTCCGGTCGCAGGCCGATCTTGACCTTGATGCCCGTGCCCTCGAGTGACTCGCGCAGGTTCTGGGCCTGCGCCGGAGCCTGCGAACCCCAGCCGATCACGCCGATTTGCTTCACGCCCTCGAAGGCCTTGGGCAACAGCGAGAACAGGTTGCGCCCGCCGACCACGACCTCTTCCTTGCGGCCGTTGAGCTCGATGACTTTCTTCTGGAACACCTTCGACTGAAACGTGAGGTCGGTTGGCATGGCTCTCCCTGGGTTATTTCCGAGGCACGGTGTAGCGCATTTCGAGCCTTGCGGGAAATGCATTGTTTGGGATACTGCGTTGCGTAAAGTGCAATGAAATCGAGCCTGCATGGACAGTGAAAACCTGCGTCTATTCCTGCACCTGGCGCGCTCGCTGCACTTCGGTCGGACCAGCCGCGAGTGCCACGTGAGTCCCTCGGCGCTCAGCCGCAGCATCCAGCGCCTCGAGCAGGAGGCAGGAGCGCCGCTCTTCCGGCGCGACAGCCGCCACGTCGAGCTGACCATCGCCGGCGAGCGCATGCTGGCATTCGCAGGCGAGACCCTGACCCGCTGGGACCACGCGCTCGCCGCCATGCGCGGCGACGGCTCGCTGTTGCGCGGCACGCTCTCGCTGTTCTGCACCGTCACCGCGGCGCACAGCTTGCTACCCAGCGTGCTCGGCGCGTTTCGCAAGCAGCACCCGGACGTGATCATCCGACTCGAGACCGGCTACGCGGCCGATGCGCTGCAACGCCTGCAGCGCAACGAAGTGGACGTGAGCGTCGCGGGTCTGCCCGACCGCATCCCGTCGCAGCTGCTGACGCGCGTGATCGCGCACACGCCGCTCAGCTTCATCGCGGCCAGCGACTTCGCGCTCGGTGGCGCGATCGACTGGGCCGAGGTGCCGATGATCCTGCCCGAGCACGGGATCGCACGCGAGCGCGTGACTCGCTGGTTTCGGGCCAAGCGCATCACCCCCAAGGTCTACAGCGAGGTTTCGGGGCACGAGGCGATCTTGTCCTTGGTCACACTCGGCTGTGGCGTGGGGGTGGTCCCCGAGTTGGTGCTGGAGAAGAGTCCCTTGCGCGGCGAGCTGCGCGTGATCGACGCGCGCCCGCGTTTGCCGCCATTTCACGTGGGCGTGTGCATCAAGCGCTCGGGTCTCAAGTCTGATCTGGTCGCCGCCTTCTGGGATTCGATCTCGGAGCGTTGACGGCAGGCGCGAGAAACTGCGGCCAAAGTTTGGTACAACAGCGCAGCCGTGAAATTCGTGCATGCCGCGGATCTGCACCTGGATAGTCCGCTGCGCGGACTGGCTCGCTATGCCGGCGCGCCCGTGGACGAGATGCGCCTGGCCAGCCGGCGCGCCTGCGAGAACCTGGTCGAGCTCTGCATCGACGAAGACGCCGAGCTGCTGCTGCTGGCCGGCGATCTGTACGACGGCGATTGGCGCGACTACTCGACCGGCCTGTTCTTCAGCCAACAGCTTTCGCGGCTGCGTGAAGCCGGCGTGCGCGTGGTGTTCGTGCGCGGCAACCACGACGCCGCCAGTCAGATCACGCGCCACCTGCGCTTGCCCGACAATGTGCGCGAGCTCGACGTGCACACCGCGGAGAGCGTCTGCTTCGAGGATCTCGGCATCGCCGTGCACGGCCAGGGTTTCGCCACGCGTGCGGTCACCGACAACCTGGCGCAAGCCTATCCCGAGCGCATCCCGCAGCTGCTGAACATCGGCCTCTTGCACACCTCGGTCAACGGCCGGCAGGGTCACGAGAACTACGCGCCCTGCGCGCTCGATACGCTCAAGCACAAGGGCTACGACTACTGGGCGCTCGGCCACGTGCACGCGCGCGAGGTGCTGCACCAGGCGCCTTGGGTCGTGTTCCCGGGTAACCTGCAGGGCCGGCACGCGCGCGAGACCGGCGAGAAGGGTGCCACCCTCGTCAGCTACGACGCGCACGGCATTCAGCGCGTCGAACATCGAGCGCTGGACGTGGTGCGCTACGCCAGCCTGCGCGTGGACGTGCGGCAGGCGGCATCGTTCGACGCCGTGCTCGAGGCCGCGCGCACGGGGCTCCTGCAGCTGGCGGCGGCAGCCGACCGCACCACGGCAGTGCGCCTGACGCTGGCCGGTTCGAGCCGCGCTCACGGCGAGCTGCACGCGCGCGATGCCGCTCTGCTCGAGAACGTCCGCGCGCTCGCGACGGACGCCGGCTCGGGCCAGCTCTGGATCGAGAAGTTGTTGCTCGAGGCGCGCCCGCTGGTGTCGCCGCTCGGCGCGCGCCCGGAGGCGGGTGCACTGGGCGAGTTGCTCGCGTACCTCCAGGCGCTGCGCAACGACGACGCGGCGCTCCTGGAGCTCGCCCAGGAAGAGCTCAGCGAGTTACGCGTGCGTTTGCCGGCAGAGCTGCGCGAGGGCGTGGACGGGCTGCGCCTGGACGATCCCGAGCTGCTCCGCGGCGAGCTGGACGCCGTGGAACAGCTGCTGCTCGGGCGGCTGTTCGGCGAGGAGACGCCCGCATGAAGCTGGTGCGGCTCGATCTGCTGGCCTTCGGCTCACTGCACGGCATCAGCCTGGATTTGGCGTGTGCCGAGCCGTGCCTGCACCTGGTCTACGGCGCGAACGAGGCCGGCAAGAGCACCGCCCTGCGCGCGCTCCAGGGCCTGTTCTACGGCATCCCCGAGAACACGCCCGACGCTCACCGCTTCAAGGCCGGCGAGCTGCGCGTGGGGGCGCTGCTCTGCGATGCGCGCGGGCGCGAGCAGTACGTCGTGCGGCGCAAGGGCCGCAAGCACACGCTGGTCGCGCGCGACGGGTCGGCGCTGCACGGCCCGGACGTGTCGTGGATCAGCGCCGGTGTTTCGGAGGCGCAGTTTCGCTCGTTGTTCGCGCTCGGCTACGACACGCTCGAGGAGGGCGCGGACGAGTTGCTCGGTGCCGCCGGTGAGCTGGGCGAGAGCCTGTTCACGGCGGGCACGGGCGGGGTCGGCGCGCACAGCGTGCTGGACGAGCTGCGGAAGGAGGCAGACGCGATCTATCGCCCGCGCGGGCGTACGCAGCGCCTGAACGAGGTCTTGCTCGCGTTCGAGGAGGCCAAGCGCAACGTGCGGGAGCAGTCGATCCGCGCCGAGGCGTATACCGAGCAACAGCGCGCGATCACCGAGGCGGAGGCGGAAGTGGGTCGCTGGCAGCGCGAGCGCCAGCAGCTGACGGCGGAGCGCGTTCGGCTCGAGCGCGCGCGCCGCGTCGTGCCCTTGTTCGCTCGGCGCGCCGAATACCAGCGCGAGCGCGCAGCCCTGGGTGACGTGGTGCTCTTGCCGGAGAGCGCGGGCGAGGATCGGCGGCGCGTCGTTCGCGCGGCGCGCGATGCCAACCTGCGCATCGAGCACGTGCAGCTCGAGCTCGCCAAGCTCGAGCAGACGATCGACGCGCTGCCGCTCGACGAGGTCTGGCTCAGCCCGGCCAACGCCACTCGGCTGGCAGAGCTACGCGATCGCTTGTCGCAGTATCGCCGCGCCCAGCGCGAGCTACCGGCGCGCCGCGACGCGCTGGAGAGCGCGGGGGTCGAGGTGCAGGCGATGCTCGAGCGTCTGGGCCTGCATGCACCCGAGGCAGACACGCTCGAGGGCCTGCGGATCAGCCGGCCGCTCGAGGCCAAGATCCGCGAACAGGCGCGGCTCGGCGAGGCGTTGCGGCGGCGCTGCGGGGAGCTGCATCGCCAGCTCGTGGCCAAGCGCGATCTGGTGATGCGCCAGAGCCGCATGCTGGCTCAGCTGCGCGGAGCGGCGCTGCCGGATCTGGAAGTTGACGAGCCTGCCGATGACCCCAAGGCTCAGATCGCGTTGCCCCTCTCCGAGCCGCCACCGCCGCTGCGTTTGGAGCGGACCGACGAGTTCGAGCGCGCGTTCGGCGAGCTCTCGCAGGAGCGTCTGCGGAACGCGGGCAAGCAAGAAGACGAGGAGCAGGCGCTGGCGCGTGCGACTTGCGATCTCGAGGCGCTGGCCCAGGCGGGCGAGCCGCCGAGCGAGTCGCAGCTGGCAGCTGCGCGCGAGGCGCGCCATGACCTGAGCGCCGACCTGCGAGAACACCTGTCCAAGGAGCGCATCGGCAAGGCCAAGGCGCTGCTGGATCGACTGGACGAGCAGACCGAGCAGGTCGATTCGCTCGGCGATCGCTTGCGCCGCGAGGCCGCACGCGTCGCCGAGTACTCGCGCCTCCAGGCGACTCGGGCTGCGTGTGAACGCCAGCTGGAGCGCCTGCGCGAGCGGGCCGCGGAGCTCGAGGCGCGCGAGCGCGAGCTGTCCGGGCGCTGGCTTGCCTTGTGCGCCGCCGCGGGTGTATCGCCGCGGCCGCCTGCCGCCATGCGCGGCTTCCTCGCCGAGTATCGCGCAGAGGCCGCGCGGCTCGAGCAGCTGGATCGCGAAGCCGGTGCGCTGTTGCGCGAGCTCGAGGCCGAGTGGGCCGAGTACGCGAGCTGGCAGGCGGCCTGGACCGAGCTCGCGGCCATGCTCGGCAACGTGCGCGCCTCGAGCGTGGTCGAGGTGGAAGCCGTGCTCGCCGGCCTGCACGACGCGTTCGCGCGCGCCGACGCTTCGCGGCGCGACGCGCGCGAGATCGAGGCGCTGGAGCGCGAGTGCCGGCAATTCGAGGCCGAGCTCTGCGAGGTTGCGGCCCGACTCTTGCCCGAGCTCGCCGGGCTGCGGACCGAAGCACTCGCCGAGGCGCTCCTGGAACGTCACGCCGCGGCGGTCAGCGGCGCCGAGAAGCGCGCCACGCTCGAACAGCAGCGGCAGGCGCGCTGCGCGGAGCTCGCGCAAGCCCAGGCCGTGCGGCGCGACGCGGAGCTCGAGCTCGACGCGCTGGTGTGCGCGGCGCGGGTCAGTGATGCCGCAGGACTCGAACCCGCGGAGGAAGCCGCGCGCCGGGCGCGTAGCCTGGATGCCGCGCTGGCGCAGCTGCACGTGGAGCTCGTGGCC
>DATEOF010000147.1:0-23324 GCA_035274465.1 Polyangiales bacterium | reverse complement strand
GAGATACCCCCTGCCCCACCGCTCGATCGCCCCGCGGATCCGGCCGCGGACGTGCCCGCGGTCGCGCCGCTTCCAGCTGCGCTGCTTCCTGCGCTGTTACCTGCGCTACCCACCCCCATGTTCGACGAATTGTCACCGCTGCACGCGATCGACATCAGGACTGCCAAGCATCCACAGATGCGCACGAGAAACGGAAACGACTTGAGCATGGCTGCAACGCTCCTCAAAATTGCCACGTACTACCTAATGGCCGGGTAAGGACGGTTCCGTGAGCGAAGCCTCACGGCTCATCGGTATCCGAAGCCATACACATACGCGCGACGCTGTCGACGCTGCAGAGTGCAACAACTCAGCCACACAGCTGCGTGGACAGCATCCATGCTGCCGACGACAACGCTTCCTGCAGCGCAGACAGCTTGCTGCGCTTGCCGATGCTGAGCGCCACCAGTGCATGACTCAACCGCGCGCGCGTCTTCCACACGGGTGCTGCGATCACAGTCACGCCGGCGATGTAGTTGCCGTCGTCGATCGCGAAACCCTGCACCCGCGTCTGATTCACCTCAGCCTTCCACTGCTCGAAGCTCGGCGGGTCATCCCAGCGCAACACCTTGAACCTCGCCTCGAGCTCGGCCTCCGAGTGATCGCCGAACGCTGCGATGCAGCGGCCGGTAGCGCTGATGGTCGCCGGGAAGCGACTGCCGATCTGCGCGCGCACCTGGAAGCTCGGCCCCGAGCGTGAGATCGCCACCACGATAATGTGATCGAGTCCCACGATGTGCACTCCAAGCGTGGTCACATCGAAGGACTGACTGATCCTATCCAGCACAGGCTGAGCGAGCTCGTTGAAACGGTCGCCGCGCAGCCAGTTACGCGCGAGCGTGAGCACGCCCGCCTGCAGACCGTAGCGCTTGGTCTCGGGATCGAAGCTGACGAGCTCCTCCGCCACCAACGCCCGCAGCACGTACAGGCAAGTACTCGGCACCAACCCCAGCTCCCGCGCGATCGGCTGCAGGCCGAGCGGCCCCTCGCTCTTGCCGAGCAGCCTCAGCACTGCCGCTGCGCGCGAGATGGCGGGCGCCTTGCTGGTCTCCACGGCCTTCGCGAGCTCGCGGGCGGTGCGTCTTCGACCTGTGTCACTTCTAGTCATCATCGTTGTTCAATATATAGAACGGCATTCGACATTTACAACGCGATTTCGCCATGGAATAGCCTGTCAGATGCCCAAGCTCACCGCGTTCAAGCGCCACGCAGACGCCGTGCTGCGCGCCGACTCGCAGGCCCTGTGGGAGCTCTTCGACGGCGATCGCGCACGGCTCAACATCGCGCATGAATGCGTGATCCGCCACGCGGATGGCTCGGGCCGCAGCGCGGTGCGCATCGCCCACGCGACGGGCGCAGACGAGGTCCTGAGCTTCGATCAGCTCGCCGCGGGCTCCGCGCGCTTCGCACACTGGCTCACGCACCAGGGCATTCGGCCCGGCGATCGCATCGCCTTCATGCTCGAGCCCTCCCTGCCCTTCTACGTGAGCCTGTTCGGCGCGATGTCGATGGGCGCGATCAGCGTGCCGCTCTTCACGCTGTTCGGTCTCGATGGCATGCGGCTGAGGATCGACGATTGCAAGCCCACGCTGCTGATCACGAGCGCCGAGAAGGCCGAGCTCGCGCGGCGCATCGACGGCCTTCGCGTGGTCGTAGCAGACGCGGCGCTGCTCGCCGAGCTGGAGCGCTTTCCGAGCAGCTACCGGCCGACCACCCGCGCCGACGATCTGGCCGTGTTTCAGTACACGTCCGGCACCACGCGGGAGCTGCCCGAAGCGGTGAAGCACACGCACCGCGCGCTGGTGACGCTCATGCTCGCTGCCCTGTACGGCACGGGCATCCGTCCCGGCGATGAGTTCTTCTGTCCCTCCTCGCCCGCCTGGGGCCACGGCCTGTGGCACGGCACGCTGGCCCCGCTCGCGCTGGGCGTGACGACAGGAACGTTCGCCGGTCGCTTCGATCCGGTGCGGCTGCTGAAGGCCTTGCAGGACTACCGCATCACGAACCTGTCCGCGGCCGCCACGCACTACCGCATGCTGAAGAACTCGCAGCGGGCGCAGCAGTTCGGCTTTGCGATCGAGAAGCTGTCGTATACCGGCGAGCCGATCGATCCCGGCACGCTCGACTTCATTCGAGACACGTTCCACGTGCCGGCCTGCAGCCTGTACGGCACGACGGAGATCGGCGTCGTGCTGGTGAACTATCCCGGCGCGAGCGACTACCAGGTCAAACCGGGCTCACTCGGCAAGCCGGTGCCGGGGCTGAAATTGCAGGTGCAGCTGCCGGACGGAACCCCCGCGCAGCCTGGCGTGGTCGGCGAGCTGATGCTCTGGCGGCGCGACGCCTGGCTATCCACCAAGGACCTCGCGCGCATCGACGACGACGGCTACTTCTACCACTGCGGCCGCGCCGACGACGTGATCATCTCCGCAGGCTGGACGATGAGCGCGGTCGAGATCGAGAACACGCTGCTCGAGCACCCGGACGTCAAGGACGCTGCGGTCATCGGCGTGCCGGACGCGACGCGCGGACAGGTCGTGAAGGCCTTCATCGTGAGCGACCGCACGCCGAGCGACGACTTCGCCTCCGAGCTCCAGACGTTCACACGCGAGCGCCTGAGCCAGCACGAGTTCCCGCGACAGATCGCCTTCGTGACCGAGCTACCCAGGACACCCGCGGGCAAGGTCCACCGCAAGCTGCTGCGCAATCGCGAAGCGACACCTGACAGGAGACTAAACCATGGCTGACAGTTCAGGCCCCGACCGCTTTCCCAAGATCACCGAGGAGGGCCTCGACCAGCTGCGCAAGCGCATCGGCGTTCCGATCACCGATACGGTAGAGCCCTGGAACTACGAGGCGACCCGCGACGGCATTCGCCACTACGCGCACGGCATCGGCGACGACAACCCGTTGTGGACCGATCCGGCCTACGCCGAGAAGACCAGGTTCGGAACGATCGTGGCGCTGCCGAGCTTCCTGTTCTCGACCAGCCGCATCGCTTCGGGCTACTGCGGCGGCCTGTCCGGCATTCACGCCATGTGGGCGGGCGCCGACTGGACGTGGCACAGGGACGTCTTGCGCGGCGACGCCATCTCCACCCAGGCACACCTCAAGGACCTGATCGAGCACCAGACGCGCTTCGCCGGCCGCTCCTTTCAGCAAATCTATCACACCGCGTTCTTCAACCAGCGCGGCGACCTGGTGGCGGAGTGCGACTCCTGGGTCTTCCGCACCGATCGCGACGAGGCGCGCGAACGCGGCACCAAGTACACGGACGCCCGCGGCCGGGTCGAACCATTCAGCGACGAGCAGCTCGCAGAGTACAACCGGCTGTACGAGAACGAGGAGATCCGCGGCGCGACCCCGCGCCACTGGCAAGACGTGGCCGAAGGCCAGGCGCTGCCGCGCATGATGAAGGGCCCGATGACGGTCACCGGCTTCATCGGCTACGCACAGGGCTGGGGGGGCCTGTACATCCGGGCGAACAAGCTCGCCTGGCAGCTGCAAGCCAAGCACGCGGGCCTCGGCATCAAGAATCGCTTCAACGTGCCCGACTGCCCGGAGCGCGTTCACTGGGACGAAACCTTTGCGCTGGAGGTCGGCGCGCCGGGCGCCTACGACTACGGGCCCGAGCGCTGCTCCTGGCTGACGCACCACATCACCAACTGGATGGGCGACGACGGCTTCCTGCGCAAGAGCAAGTGCCAGATCCGCCGCCACAACCCGGACGGCGACGTGCTGTTCATCGATGGGATCGTCAGGCGCAAGCTCGTGGAGGGCGGCAAACACCTCGTGGAGATCAGCCAGGAGGCCTACACGCATCGCGGCGAGCTGTCCGCCACCGGGACCGCCCTCGTGGAGCTGCCGAGCAGGCCATGATTGACCTATCATGGGAGTTCCATGAATCGACTGGTCTCGAGCTTCGACGCCGGCGGCGCTGCAGCACAGCGCAACAGCCAAGCCAACCTCGCGCTCGCCCAGGCGCTGCGAGCCTCCGTGGCCGCTGCCGCGCAGGGCGGGCCAGCGCGCACCCGCGAGCGTCACGTCGCGCGCGGCAAGCTGTTGCCCCGGGACCGGGTCGAGCGCCTGCTGGATCCGGGCTCGGCGTTGCTGGAGATCGCCCAGCTCGCAGCCAACGGCATGTACGACGACGAAGCGCCGGGCGCCGGCATGATCACGGGCATCGGCAGGGTCAGCGGGCGCGAGGTCATGATCGTGGCCAACGACCCCACGGTGAAGGGCGGCGTGTACTACCCGCTGACCGTCAAGAAGCACCTGCGCGCGCAGCAGATCGCGCTCGAGAACAGCTTGCCGTGCGTGTACCTGGTCGACAGCGGCGGAGCCAACCTGCCCTACCAGGCCGAGGTCTTCCCCGACGAACAGCACTTCGGTCGCATCTTCTTCAACCAGGCGCGGCTCAGCTCGCGCGAGATCCCGCAGATCGCTTGCGTGATGGGCAGCTGCACGGCCGGCGGCGCCTACGTGCCGGCGATGTGCGATGAAACGGTGATCGTGCGCAACCAGGGAACGATCTTCCTCGGAGGCCCGCCGCTGGTCAAAGCTGCCACGGGCGAGGTGATCTCCGCCGAGGAGCTGGGCGGTGCGGACACACACGGCAGGCGCTCCGGCGTGGTCGATCACGTCGCAGACGACGACACGCACGCGCTCGAGATCGTGCGCTCGATCGTGAGCCGCTTGAACCGACCCAAGCATCCGGAGCTGGAGCTGATCGCGCCGGAGCCGCCGGCGTACGATCCGACCGAGCTCTACGGCATCGTGCCTCAGGACGTGCGCGCGCCGTACGACGTGCGCGAGGTCATCGCGCGCATCGTGGACGGCTCGCGCTTCGCCGAGTTCAAGCCGCTGTACGGCACGACGTTGGTATGCGGCGACGCGTACATCTGGGGCCAGCCCGTGTCGATCCTGGCGAACAACGGCGTGCTGTTCTCGGAGAGCTCGCTGAAGGGCGCACACTTCATCGAGCTCGCGTGCAAGCGCCGGCGGCCGCTGATCTTCCTGCAGAACATCTCGGGCTTCATGGTCGGCGGCAAGTACGAGGCGGGCGGCATCGCGAAGGATGGCGCCAAGCTGGTCACCGCCGTGGCCTGTGCCGAAGTCCCCAAGCTGACGCTGATCATCGGCGGCAGCTTCGGCGCGGGCAACTACGGCATGTGCGGCCGCGCGTACTCGCCGCGCTTCCTGTTCACCTGGCCCAACAGTCGCATCTCGGTCATGGGCGGCGAGCAAGCAGCCAGCGTGCTGGCGACGGTCAAGCGCGATGCCATGGAGCAACGCGGTGAGAGCTGGTCCGCCGAGGAAGAGGCGGCGTTTCGCGCGCCCGTGCTCGAGCGCTACGAGAGCGAAGGCAACCCCTACTACGCGACCGCGCGACTCTGGGACGACGGCATCATCGATCCCGTGCAGTCGCGTGACGTGCTCGGCCTCGCGCTGTCCGCGACCCTGAACGCCCCGATCCCGGAGACACGCTTCGGCGTGTTCAGGATGTAGCCATGATCGAATCCTTGCTGATCGCAAATCGAGGTGAGATCGCCTGCCGCATCGCGCGCACTGCCCGCGCCTTGGGCGTGCGAACCATCGCGGTGTACTCGGAAGCCGATCGCGACGCGCTGCACGTGCGCGCGGCCGATGACGCCGTGCTGATCGGGCCTGCGCCCGCCGCGGAGAGCTACCTGCGGCCCGAGAAGATCCTGGATGCCGCCGCTCGGAGCGGCGCGCGCGCGGTCCATCCGGGCTACGGGTTCTTGTCGGAGAATCCACAGTTCGCAGAGGCGGTGAAGGCGGCCGGGTTGATCTGGGTCGGCCCGCCGGCCTCTGCGATCCGCGCGATGGGGCTGAAGGACGCTGCGAAGAAGCTGATGACCGGCGCGGGGGTTCCGGTGACTCCGGGTTATCTGGGCGACGATCAAGATGCGGGGCGCCTGCAGACGGAGGCGGCCGCGATCGGCTTCCCGGTGCTGATCAAGGCAGTCGCTGGCGGCGGCGGCAAGGGCATGCGCAAGGTCGATCAGGCCGCGGACTTCGCTGCTGCGCTCGCGTCGTGTCGCCGCGAAGCATCTGCCAGCTTCGGCGACGACCGCGTGCTGCTCGAAAAATACGTGACTCGCCCGCGCCACATCGAGGTGCAGGTGTTCGCAGACAGTCACGGCAACGCGGTCCACCTGTTCGAGCGCGACTGTTCGCTGCAGCGCCGGCACCAGAAGGTGATCGAGGAAGCACCGGCCCCGGGCATGGATGCGGCGACTCGCGAAGCCGTGTGCGGAGCCGCGGTCAAGGCCGCGCTCGCCGTGGGTTACGAGGGGGCGGGCACGATCGAGTTCATCGCCGACGCGTCGGAGGGCCTGCGCGCCGACCGCATCTGGTTCATGGAGATGAACACCCGACTGCAGGTGGAACACCCGGTGACCGAGGCCATCACCGGCGTGGATCTCGTGGAGTGGCAGCTGCGCGTGGCCAGCGGCGAGAAGCTGCCGAAGACCCAGCGCGAGCTGCAGATCCACGGTCACGCGATGGAAGCGCGGCTGTATGCCGAGAATCCGGCCAGCGGCTTCCTGCCGTCGACCGGGCCGCTGAGACACTTCCGGCTGCCGGAAGGCATTCGCATCGACACGGGCGTCGAGCGCGGCGCGGCAGTCACGCCCTTTTACGATCCGATGATCGCCAAGTTGATCGTGCACGCGCCGTCGAGGCTCGAGGCGGCCGCGAAGCTCGCGACGGCGTGCGCCGAGGTGGAAGTGTGGCCGGTCAAGACCAACGCCGCGTTCCTGGCGCGCGCCGCGTCGCAGCCCGAGTTCGTGGCCGGGCGCATCGATACGGGTTTCATCGAGAAGCACAACGCCGAGCTGCTGCAGGCGCAGGAAGTCCCGGCCGAGGTGTTCGAAGCCGCCGCGCGCGCGCGCCTCGCCGAGTACGCCGAGCCCGCGAGTCCGTGGGGAGCAACGAGTGGCTTTCGCCTGAATGCCGCGCCGCGGTTGCAGGTCGAGGTGCAGACCGGTGCGGAGCGGCGCATCGTCCCGCTGGAAGCGAACAACCACGCCTTGCTGCGATCGGCCAAGGTCGCGGGCGAGACGGTCGTGTTCGAGTGTGGCAACGCCTTCGCGTTCAGCGAGCCGCAATCGCTGACTTCGAGTGCGGGGGCTGCCGGCGATGGTGCGATCCGCGCGCCCATGCCGGGCCGCATCATCGCGGTCCAGGTGGCGGAAGGTGCGACCGTCGCCCGAGGCCAGGCCCTCCTGACGATGGAGGCGATGAAGATGGAGCACACGCTCACGGCGCCCTTCGACGGGCTCGCTGCCGAGCTCGCCCACCGCGTGGGCGATCAGGTCAGCGAAGGCACGCTGTTGCTGCGGATCACGCGCAAGGCTTGAGATGGACTACCGCGTCGTCCAGTGGGCCACAGGCAACATCGGCATGCGCTCGCTGCGCGCTGTGCTGGAGCATCCGAAGTTGAACCTGGTCGGACTTTACGTGCACTCCGAAGCCAAGCTGGGGCGAGATGCGGGTGAGCTGTGCGGACTCGAACCGGTGGGCGTGAAGGCGACGCGCTGCATCGACGAGATCCTCGCGCTCGAGGCCGATTGCATCCTGTATATGCAACAGGGTTGCAACTTCGACGACGTCTGCCGGCTGCTCGCGTCCGGAGCCAACGTGGTCACCACGCGCGGCGAGTTCCTCCACCCGCGCAGCCTCGATCCGGCGCTGCGCGAGCGCGTCGAGGACGCCTGTCGGCGCGGCAACAGCTCGATCCACAGCACGGGTAGCAGCCCCGGCTTCATCACCGAAGCGGTCCCCCTGCTGCTGACGTCGCTCCAGCGCCGGCTCGATGCGCTGCGTATCCACGAGTATGCGGACGTGTCCTCGCGCAACTCGCCCGAGCTGCTCTTCCAAATGATGGGCTTCGGGCAGCCCTCGCTCCCGCAAGCCAACCAGGCGCGCGCGCAGTACCTGGGTCATGCGTTCGGGCCCTCACTCCAGCTGGTGGGCGATGTACTTGGAGTGCCGCTCGACGCGATCGAAGCCGAGGGCGACGTTGCGACCGCACGGCGCGACGTGCGTATCGCGGCGGGCGTGATCGAGCGCGGGACCGTGGCAGCGCAACGCACGACCATCTCGGGGATGCGCGGCGGCAAGGCGCTGATGAGCTTCAGCGCGAACTGGTACTGCAGCACGGACGTCGATGCGGACTGGGATCTGCGCGAAACGGGCTGGCGAGTGGAAGTCGATGGCGACACACCCCTCGACGTGGCCGTGCGCTTCCCGGTGTCGGCTGAACGCTGGGCAGCCGTGTCTCCGAACCTGACCGCGCACCGGCCGATCAACGCCATCCCCTACGTCTGTGCCGCTGCGCCGGGCATTCGCACCACGGCAGAGCTGCCGCAGATCATCGCCGATCTCGGGCGCTGACTAGGCGGCGGCGGCAACGGCGAGCCGTCGAGCTTCCCCGATCGCCGCGACGAGGTCGTTCGCCGCGATTCGCACGCCCGTGCCGCGCACGTGGATCTCGACGACCAGACGCGCGAGCGCGACGACGTCCTGTTCGAGCACGGTATTCAGCTCGCCCCGTAGGAGCGTACGCACACCTCGGATGAAGACGCGCAGCATGTTGGCGAAGACGCTGCCCTCGGGCAGCAGCACTCCCACGCACACGACGCAGCGCGCATTGTTGCGCGCGCCGGCGATCAGCTCCTCGCGACCTTCCGACGTCGGTAGGCCCGCACCCTCCTCCGCGATGTGCAGGACCGAGAACTTGGAGTACGTCCGCTTCAGCTCCTCTGCGCAGCTGACGCTGGCCTTCGCCGTCTCGCCGTCCGGGCGAGCCAGCCAGACGGTGATCGCAATGTTGTTCCAGAGCGCCACGAAGTAGCGGCCGGGGCTGCGTTGCGTCTTGGAGAAGGCTCCCACCAGCGCGAGTCTAAGTTCAAGCATTTCATCGATCAAGCTGGTGGACTCTCAGGTAGTCGGCGAAGTATGGCTCCAGATCTCCCTTGCTGAATCCCCACTGGGCGAGGTCGTAACGGTGCTGGCCAAACCTCCCTTGCGGGTTGTGCTCGAGCCAGGCCCGCATGCCGCTCTCGGCTGCCGCCGTCCAGGGATCGCCGAGCCAGTGGTAGACCTTCTTCAGCTGAGCGAGCGGGTCGGCGATCAGATCGTCGTAGTACAGGTGGTAGAACTGTCCAGGCCGCTCGCGGCTCATCTCGAGCGGGCGCGTGAGGTGAAAGGCGAGCTGCAACGGAAAGCGCTCGCGCATGTAGTCCACGCCGGCATCCTTGTTGAAGATCGGGCGAGAGCTCGCGCGCATGCTCATCGAGGAGGCGAAGCTCGCGTACGGGTCGCGATGGGTCCAGATCACCTTGGCATCGGGGAACACCGAGAACAACGTGCGGATGAACAGCGAGTCCGATGGCATCTTCAGCACCCAGCGCCCGGGGTTGGTCGACTGCAGGATCTGCAGCACGCGCTTGCGGTGTGCGTACGCCGACAGCATGTCGCAGCAGAGGATCCAGTCGTGGTAGGTCGGCGTGGTCGTGATCACCGCCAGCATCAGTGACTTGAAGTCCTGCGCCAGCAGGTGAACGCACTCGGTCGGCCCGTCGCCCGCCTCGAAGTGTTGCGCGGCGCCCTGCGGGTTGGCATCGATGATCGCCTGGTCCTTCGCCTTCTCTGCGAGGCAACGCGGATCGGTGCGAAGCGTGCCCGGTGCCGCCGGCGGCGTGACGTCGTACGCCTCCCACTTCAGGAGCGAGCGATTCGCGCGGTCGGCGTCGAGCAGGTTGCTCACCAGCGTGGTGCCCGTCCGCGGCATGCCGAGGATGAACACCGGGCGCTTCACCTCTGCCGCGATCACGTGCGGATTGCGGCGGATGTAGTCGTCGACGCGCATGCGCGTGGCGAGCGCATTCGTGTAGCGAGCTTCGAGCAGGCGTCTTCCGCGCTCGCTCAGCGCACCGGTCCTGGAGTGGTCTCGCAGCAGGATCTCGAGTCCCTCGCGCCAGGAGTCTCGCTCGGGATCCGGCAGGCCGGTGGCGCGGCGCGCGGCGTTCAAGATGTCGCCCTTGGTCATCGATCAGTCCATCTGCAGCAGCACCTTGGCGGCGCGGCTGGGGTCGTCGGCGGTTTCGAACGCCTCGAGGAAGGATGAGAACGAGAAGCGGTGCGAGATCATCGACTCTGGATCGATGGCGCCACTCGCCAGCTTCTGCATCACCTCCGGGAACTCCGACGGGTAGCCGGAGGAGCCGATGATGCTGATCTCCTTGCTCATCAGCTTCGTGCCGTCGAAGGTCACTGGCTCGCGCTGCACGGCCAGCGTGACGATGCGACTGCCCTTGTTGCAGAAGCCGGCGATTTCCGAGAGCAGGCGAGGAGCGCCGCTGGCCTCGATGTAGACATCGGTTCGCGGGTACGTGGCGCCGAACAGGCTCGCCGAGCCGCGCAACTCGGCCAGTGCAGCTTCCGGCGGCGTCGCGCGCGGATCGAACACCGCACGAGCACCGAGCGCCGTGGCGCGCTCGCGGCGCAGCGGTGACAAGTCGAACGCGGCGATGTCTTCGATGCCGCGCCAGCGCAGCGCCATGATCACACCCAGGCCGATCGGCCCCACGCCGAAGATCGCGACGCTCTCCCCGGGCTTCGGAGCGGCCCGGTTCACGGCGTGCTCGGCGACCGAGATCGGCTCGACCAGCGCGGCATGCTCCAGGCTGACGGTCGCAGGCACCCGACACAACGACTGCACGTGCCCGTCCACCTCGCGCAACACCACGTACGCGCTGAACCCGCCCGACTCTCCTCCGCGGCCGATATCTGCCGGACTGTTGTACGAGTTGTAAGCGACTCGCTCGCCCGCTTCGAAGCTGGTGACATCCGTGCCGACCTCGACGACTTCGCCAGCAAACTCGTGACCCAGCGGCATGGGTCGCGCAAAGCGCGGTCCCATGTTGCGGAAGTGCAAGTCCGTGCCGCAGATGCCCGCTGCGAGCACCTTGACCACCACGTCGCCAGGACCGGCGACAGGGCGCTCCGCGTCATCGAGCCGTAGGTCCCGGGGACCGTGGAGCACCGCCGCCTTCATGGACACTCTGCTATTCAACATCGTTGTTCATTAGCGCGCAATCCCCGAGGCTTTCGCCGTACGGCCATAGTTTTGACGCCCGGCACTTGACGCCTGGCTCTCACGTAACATATGAAGTTACATGAGACGCGACAGCCGACTTTCGGTCGCCCTGCACGTGCTCGTTCACATGAACGGGCTGGAGGCGCTCGTCAGCTCGGAGACGCTGGGGCCCATGCTGGGGCTCAACCCGGTGGTCTTGCGTCGTACCATGGCCGGCCTGCGCGACGCCGGCATCGTGCGCTCGGAGAAGGGGCATGGCGGCGGCTGGTCACTCGCGCGCAAGCTCGAGGACGTGACCTTGGCTGACGTGTACGAGGCGCTCGGGGCACCCACGCCGTTCGGGATCGGCCCGCGCGTCGAGAGTCCCGGCTGTTTGGTCGAGCAGGCGGTCAATCGCTCGCTCGCCAAGGCCCTGGCTCGGGCGGAGGCGCTGCTCGTGCGCGAGTTGCGCAGCATCTCACTCGCCGAGCTCTCGGCGGACGTGCGTGGCCGCGGTTGGCCACACCCCTCGCCGCGCTCGAAGAAAGGAAAGAAAGCCCATGTATGACGTCGTGATCATCGGAGGCAGTTACGCAGGTCTGTCCGCCGCGCTGCAGTTGGGGCGCGCCCGCCGCCAGGTGCTGATCCTGGACGCGGGTCAGCGACGCAATCGTTTCGCCAGCCACGCGCACGGCTTTCTCGGGCACGACGGCGAGCCGCCGGATTCGATCGCCGCCAAGGGCCGCGCCCAGGTCCTCGCCTACCCGACCGTGTCGCTGGAGAAGCTGACGGCGACCGAGGTGAGCGCCGTTCCAGGGGGCTTCAGCGTCCGCGCGGGCGACCGCGAATTTCGAAGCCGCAAGCTCATCCTCGCAACCGGAGTGGTCGACGAGCTGCCCGCGATCGAAGGCATCGGCGAACGCTGGGGCAGCAGCGTCTTCCACTGTCCGTACTGTCACGGCTACGAGCTCAACCTCGGGCGGCTCGGCGTGCTCGCAACCAGCCCGCACTCGGCGATGCACGCACTGCTCGTCTCGGAGTGGGGCGGCGCGGGGCAGACCACGCTCTACCTGAACGGCGCGAGCGAGCCCGATGCGCAGCAGCAAGCGCTGTTGGCTGCGCGGAACATTCGTATCGAGCGCACGCCGCTCATAGCGGCAGAGGGGAGCGCACCATCGATCGACCTGCGCCTGCGCGACGGACGCGTCGAGCGGCTCGACGGCCTGTTCCTCGGGCCGCGCACGCGCCTGCCGGGTCCCTTCGCCGAGCAGCTCGGCTGCGAGCTCGAGCAAGGCCCGACCGGGTCGTACATCAAGACCGATTTCATGAAGCAGACCTCGGTGCCCGGCGTCCTCGCCTGCGGAGACATCGCGAACCCGATGACGACCGTCTCGAGCGCGGTCGGCGACGGCGCGATGGCCGGCGCCAGCGTGCACAGGTCACTGGTGTTCGAGCAGTGAAGCTATTCAACATCGTTGTTTATTAGCATACGATGCGCCATGACCACCGAAGTCGAGCTGACCCCCGAGGGCCTCAAGGTGGCCGAGCTGGTGCGGTCCGGTGAGGCGCAAGACGCCGCGATCGAGCAGGCGCCCGGCGTGTACGAGAGCCGCGGCGTCGGCAACAGTTATCTACTGACCGCGCCTGCGGGCGATGTGCTGGTGAACGCCGGGACGCTCGGCGACGCGCGCCGTGGACGCGAGCTGTTCCAGAAGGTCTCGAGACGGCCGATCCGCTACATCATCCTGACGCAGAGCCATGCCAACCAGTACGGTGGGCTCGAGGTGTACAAGACGCCTGACAATCAAGTCATCGCGCACCGCAACTACCCCGATGATCGGCGCTACAGCGAGGCGCTCAGCGCGCACTACCGGCGCGGCTCGAGGCGCATGTTCGCCCAGATCACCGGCCCCGTGCGGGACATCGTACCAACGCGCGAGGTCGCGCCCGACCTGCTGATCGACGCGCTGCACGCGTTCGAGCTCGGCGGACGCCGCTTCGAGATCCACTGGATTCCCGGCGGAGAGACGCGCAGCGCGGTGATGGTCTGGTTGCCCGACGAGAAGATCGCGCTCGTCGGCAACCTGTTCGGGCCGCTGTTCGGCAACCAACCGAACCTCAACACCCTCCGCGGCGACAAGCCGCGCGGAGCGCTGCAGTTCATCGAGTCGGTCGAAAAATTGCGCGCGCTCGAACCGGAGCTCGTGCTCACCGGTCATGAGGCCATCCGCGGCGCCGAGCACATCCGGCGCGAGGTCACGCGTATCGTCGAGTCGGTGCGCTGGATCCACGACCGCACCGTCGAAGGCATGAACAGCGGCGTACCCCTGCGGACGTTGATGCGCGAGATCGAGCCTCCGCCCGAGCTCGCGCTCACCGAGGAGTACGGCAAGGTCTCTTGGAACGTCCGGGCGATCTGGCACGAGTACACGGGCTGGTTCGATCCGGACCGCGGGACCACCGAACTCTACGGCGTGCCGCCGTCCAGCGTGGCAGGCGCAATCGCCGAGCTCGCCGGCGGCGTCGAGCGGCTGAGCCAGCGTGCGCGCGGCTTCGTCGCGGAGGGCAAGCCGCTCGAAGCGCTGCACTTGCTGGACGTCGCACTCGCCGCCGAACCGACTTCGATGCTCGCGCGCGAGGCCAAATGTGAGGCGCTCGCAGGCTTGCTCGAGCAGACCGGAGGGAACAACCTCTGGGAACGCATGTGGATCGCCTCGGAGCTCCGCGCACTCGGCGCCGAGTGATCAGCCTGCCGGCACCTCGCTACAGTATTTCACGAGCAGGCGGAACGCGGCGTCGATCTCGGCCGAATCTGCGCCGCTCAGCTTGAGCATCTGCAAGCCGCTCAGCGCGCCGACGATCAACGTGGTGTGGACCTCGGCGTCGCGCTTGCGATGACCTTTACGCACCAAGCCGTCGCGCACGACAGCATGCGCGCCGAGGTGCCGAGCGGCTTTGCGAGTGCGCGCAACGACAGCGTCGTGAGGCCGCGTTCGAGCGCGTACTGCACCGCCTGCTCGAGCAGCCGCTCGCGCGGTCTCCTCACATCTGGTTCGTGATCGGATTTTTTGGGTTTCCGCGCCGTTCTGGGTGTGCGGCACGTTCGAGATCCGCGCCGGCAAGATCGCCGTCTGGCGCGACCGCTTCGACCGGATGTCGATCGCGCGGGGCTGATCGCGAGCCCGTTTCGGCGCCTGGCAGCGCGGCTCGCAAGCTAGCCCTCGCGGGGCTACCTTTCGCCCATGGCCATCACACTGAATCATACGATCGTGCATGCGCGAGACAAGCGCGAGTCCGCGACGTTTCTCACGGAGCTCTTCGGCTTGCCCACGCCCAAACCCTTCGGTCCGTTCCTGGTCGTCGAAGTCGCGAACGGCGTCTCGCTCGACTTCATCGACGATCACGACGGCCCGATCAGCCGCCAGCACTACGCCTTCCTCGTCAGCGAAGCGGACTTCGATGCGATCTTCGCTCGCATCCAAGAGCGCGGCCTGCCGTACTGGGCCGACCCGAGGAAGCAACACCCGAACGAATTCAACACGCACGACGGTGGGCGCGGCGTGTACTGGGAAGATCCCAGCGGGCACTACCTCGAGATCATCACGCGACCCTACGGCAGCGGCTAACCTGCGACTCGTTCCCCGGACGGGAGGCCGTTCAACGCGGAGAACCCGATGACGTAGATCACGGCCGCCAGCCACAACACCGTGGAGAAGCCGAAGTTCATCGAGATGACCACCGTCAGGATCGAGCCGACGACGCTCATGAAGCCGTTGATCGCCCACGCCCAGGGCGTGAGTTGCGGAGCATGGCTCTGCGTGACGCGCAGCCCGTACGCAAACGGGACGCCCAGGAGAAGGCCGAGAGGCGCCAGCACGATCACGGTCGCAGCCATGCGGACGGGCAGCGACTCCGCGATCAGCTGGGCAACCACCCACGGAGACAGCAAGTTGACCAGCGCGAGGTACACGACGAGCGCGACGGGGACGATCCAGGCTGAAGTCGTGCCGCGTTGCACGCGCCTGGCGAGCCCGAGGCTGCCCAACCCCGTGAACACGAGCAACGATGCCAGCGTGACCGTCAGCGAGTAGACCGGCTGGCCGAGCAGCAGCGTCAGCTTCTGGATCACCGAGATCTCGATCGAGATGAAGCCGAGGCCCAGCGCGGAGAAGTACACCAGGATGCGACCCGCGCCCGCCTTGGGCAGCCCCGCCCTCCGCGCGAGCGGCCAGATGATCAGGACGCCGCTCAACAGCGCGCTGAGCAGCAGCTGCGCTCCCACGAAGAACGGGTTGCCCTGTGAGATCATCGGAATGTCGTTGAGGTGATGCAGGGAGTCGATCGGGTGTTGCCACTTCACGAAGTTGAAGAAGTAGGGCTGGTCATCCTCCGTGGGGGCGATGTTCTCCGGGATCGCATCGATGAACCGTTGCTTGTCCGTCGAGCGCATGAAGACATCCACCCAGTTCTTGAGCGGACGATCCGGCAGGTAGTAGAGCTCGAAGCCGCTGCGCTCGGCGAAATCCGAGATACTCGCCTGCTCGGCCTGGCTGAACTTGCCCTTCTTGATCATGATCGACAGCATGTAGTCGGGCGCCGTTTGCACCACGACCGAGCGATCGATATCAGCCACGCCCAGCGAGGTCAGCGCCGCATCCACGTTCGACACGAGCCGTAGCGCCTCGATCGTGAGCGCGAAACGCGAAAGCTGGATGATGCCCTCCGGCGCCAACCGCTCGTACATCGACACGATGGCCTCGCGCGTATACAGGTAGTTCTCCGCGAGCACGTAGGCGCCGGACGCGAGCGCAGTCCACGTGTCGATGCCGGTCATCTGCACGACGTCGTAGTCTCGCGACTCGCGCATCAACGCGCTGCGACCTTCGTCCGCGACGAATTCGACCGTCGGGTCATCGATCAGGTTGCGCGAGAAATGATGCAGCTCGTGCCGGTGGATGTCGAGGATCGGCCAGTTGAGCTCGATGCCCTTGATCTTGCTCGCGCCATTGATCTTCGCCGCCCACGCATCGTTTCCACCGCCAACGCCGATGATCAGGACCTTCGGCTTTTGCTTGAGCCGATAGGTCGCCGAGTACATCGAGTTCCGCAGCAGCTCGAGCGCCGCGGGCTCTTGCGAGAAGTTGATGATCGTCGTGGCTGCCGTCGCATCCTGGGCAATCTCCGCGCACTCACGGGGCAGCGGCTCTCGCTGATGCTTCCCGAGCATGAAGATCGGCTCGACACAACCCTCGCGCCGCGTGAGGTCGATGCGACTGTTGGCCGTCCAGACGCTGTGCCGCGACTCGACCGGAGTGTGCGCCGTCGGCCCGAGCGTGGACTTCGCGGGCACGGGCGCCCAGCGATCGAGCTTCGGGACGATCACCAGCCCGACAGCCAGAACCAGGGCACCCCCGATCAGCACCGGCCGGCCGTAACGTTCGCGCGTCGCCAACACCGCAGCCGACAGAGCCAGCAGGGCAGACACCGCAAACGCACCGCCGGCACCCACGGACGGCAAGAGCGCTGGACACAGGACACAACCCAGGCCGGCACACAGCAGGTCGACCGCATACAGACGATCCGCCTGGACCGTGTGTGCTGAAAGCAAGAGCCCGACGACCAACCCACTGAAGAAGAACGGTACCGCGCCGACGAGGTTGAAGAGCGAGAGCAGGAGGACGTGGTCGAATCGGCTGGCTTTGATGTTCTCCGGCAGTGGTATCGCGATCAGGAACGCGTACGTCGCGATCAGAGAGACCAGGTATGCGACGGTGGAGCGCGCGACCCAGCGCGATGGCTGCGCTCGCCAGCGGTCCTGCGCAATGGACAACACAGTGCCCGCGGCCCCGAAGCCGAGCAGACAGTTGCTGATCACGAGAAAGGCGAAATGGAACTGCAACCGGAGCGCACAGACCCGCGTGAGCAGGATCTGATGCATCAGCATCGAGCCAGACACGAGTCCGATCGTTGCGAATTCCGTCAGCCTGGCGCGGGTCACTGCAAACGACTCCGACGCACTTGGCGCTTGAGGGGAATCCGAGCGGCGGAATGCGGTAACTCCGTGATTGGTCACACCCGGTGGGACCACACTACGTGCACGGCTCTAGAGTCAAGGGAGCACGGCTAACGTTCGCGCACCAGCTTGTCGTGCACCAGAGCTCGCAACCTCGTGAGCTCGAATGGTTTCTCCAGTCGCTGATTCTCGACGCGATCGAGAAACGCGCGCGCCTTGGGCAAGACCGCGGCCCCGGTCATGAACACGACCTTTCCTGCCTGCCTGCGATCCAACTTGTACAAGTCACGGTAGAGGTCCATGCCCGTGGCCCTCGGCAACATCAGATCGCACAGGATCACGTCGTAGCGTTGACCCGCCTGGAACAGTCGCAACGCGTCACCCACGCTGTGAACCACCTGGACGTCATGGTCCGGCGCCAACCCGCGACTGACGACTTGTGTCAGAGGTTCGTCGTCGTCCACCAGCAGCACGCGACCGGACAGGCGCACGCCGGAGTCGCTCGGCGCTTCCTCTCCGTACGCGACCGTTCCGCCGAGCTCCGACGCCGTGGGCAGCGACACCCGAAACGTCGTGCCCCGGCCGACCGCGCTCGTGAAGTCGATGCTCGCTCCGAGCGCGGTCAGGATGCGATGGCAGATCGACAAACCCAGACCGGTGCCCACGCCCACGGGCTTGGTCGTGACGAAAGGTTTGAAGATGCGCGCCTGAATCTCGGGCGGGATCCCGGTGCCGGTATCGCTCACCGAGACGTTCACCCGACGCGTGAACGTATCGAACTGTGTCTCGATGCGCAGCTCTTGATGTTCGTAGTCGCCTTCCGGGATGGCGTGCACCGCATTGACGATCAGGTTCAGGAAGACCTGCCCGAGCCGTGACTCGTTGGAGTCGACGCGCGGTACGTGACCGTAGCGTTTGACGAGCCGAGCCCGGTGGCGCAGCTCGTTGCGCGCCATGCGCAACGTGGAGTCGAGCACTTGCTCCACGTCGACCGGCCCGCGCCGCTCCTCGTCGCCTCGTGCAAACAGCCGCAGGTCGCGGGCGATCACACACACGCGCTCTGCGCCCTCGCGTGCATCGCGCAGCGCATCGAAGACCTCCGGCGCGACAGGCTGCTCGGTGGCGAGCCGCAGCATCGTGTCCTCGATCATCGGCAGGTTCGCGGTGACACACATCAGTGGGTTGTTGATCTCGTGCGCGATGCTGGCGGCCAGGTTGCCGACCGACGCCAAGCGATCGGCCACCATCAGCTGCGCCTCGATGTTCTTGCGCTCCGTGACATCGCGCACCACCGCGACTGCACCCATCGTACGACCGTCGCGCACCACCGCCGCGATCGTGACCCAGTAGGTCGCACTGCCGCCATCCGTCGTCACGCTGAGCTCGGACGAGGAGGGTCGCCCGCTCGCGATCACGCTGCGGAAGCTCTCGGACATGATCGCGCGGTGCTCGGGCGGACCGACCGTCAGCCAGGAGGCGCCGATCGGGTGCTCCGTGCCCAGCAGCCCACAGCTGCGATTGGCTTCGCGGATCGTCCCGTGCAGATCGAGCTGGACCACCGCGTCCGGCGCGCTGGCGAACAGCGCATCCAACAGCGCTGCCCGCTCCGACGCCTGGCGCTGTGCCTCGTCGCGGGCGGCTTCGGCGCGCTCACGTGCGACGATGTCCTCGCGCAGCGCTCGATTGGTGGCCTCGAGTTGCAGGAGCTTTCGCTCCAGCTTGCGCACGAGCGTCGCGCTGTATTCTTCGAGCAGCACCCGCTCGTCGCGCGCGGGCGGCAGAGACGACGGGGGAGGCGGCGCAGCACGCAGCGTCACCACGCGCCGGATGTTGGTCAAAAAGTCCCGTGGCTCGGTCGGCTTCAGGATGAAGGCATCGGCGCCCAGATCCAGCGCGAGCTGTTCGTCTTCGGGGTCGGTATAGGTCGCCGTGTAGACGACGAACGGAGCGGTCTTCAGGCGCTGGTCGTGCTTCCAGTGACGCAACAACGTGTAGCCGTCCATGACCGGCATCAGCAGATCGGACACGACGACGTCCGGCGGGAGCTTGCGCGCCTTGCTCAGCGCCTCGGCACCATCTCGCGCCGAGTCGACCTCGAAGCCATGTGATTGCAGCAAAGCACTCAAGTAGTACAGGTTGTCCTGAGTGTCATCGACGAGGAGGACGCGGGTCATGGAGAACCACTGCTGTGATGCAAGATGCCTTCCATCTCGGCCACGAACGTCGCAGCGTTGATCGGTTTCTCGATGTAACCGGTACAGCCGCTCTCCAGTGCCTTCTCCCTGTCTCCGGCCATCGCATACGACGTGACTGCGATGATGGGCGTGTTGCGTAGCTCGGGGTGGTCACGCAGCGCGCGCGCCACGCTGTAGCCGCTCAGCACTGGTAGCTGGATATCGAGCAGGATGAGCGACGGGGAGAGCTCCGCGGCCAACGCGATGCCTCGCTGACCATCGTTGGCGCAGACCACCTCGTACCCGTGACGCTCGAGGAGGTACGAGAGCAGGTAACGATTCTGCTCGTTGTCCTCGATCAGCAGGATCTTTCGCTGCATGGGCTCATCCCCCTTCTGACTGCAGGGGAAGCAGCACTTCGAACGTGCTGCCCTCACCCCATGTGCTCTCGACCCGGATCGTTCCGCCGAGCAACTCGGTCAAGCGCCGGCAGATCGCCAGGCCCAATCCGGTGCCTTCGTGCTGGCGTTCGAGGCCCGCATCGATCTGTCGAAAAGGTTGGAAGAGCGTCTGCATGTCCTCGGGCTTGATGCCGAGGCCGGTGTCCGTCACGCGCAGTCGCACGTCCGAGCCATCGGGCCCGGGTGCGGCCGAGAGCGTGATCGAGCCATCCTCGGTGAACTTGATCGCATTGTTCAGCAGGTTCAACACGATCTGCTCCACGCGCCGCTTGTCGCTGAACAGCAGAGGGGTCTCGGGCGAGATCTCCACGCGCAAGGTCAGGCCCTTGCTCTCGGCGAGGGGCTTCATCGACACGGCCACACGCTCGAGCGAGCTCTGCAGGTCGTACTTGTTCCGGCGCAGCTCGAGCTGACCGGCTTCGATCTTCGAGACGTCGAGCACGTCGTTGATCAGCGCGAGCAGGTGCCGAGCGCTGTTTTGCACCATGCCCAGCTGCTTCTGCTGCTCTGGATTCATCGGCCCCGGCAAGCCGTCGAGCAAGATGCCCGTGAAGCCGAGGATCGAGTTCAACGGCGTGCGCAGCTCGTGCGACATGGTCGCGAGGAATGCCGACTTGAGTCGGTCCGCCGACTCCGCCCGCTCGCGCGCCGCCTTCAGGTCGCTCGTGCGCTCGATCACCTTGCGCTCGAGGTTTTCATTCATGTCACGCAGCGCCGTCTCGGCGCGCTTGCGATCGCTGATGTCGATCGAGAGCACGAACAGGCCCTCCGGCACGGGCTGCGCCCGCACGTCGAACCAACCCGAGCTGCCATCGGGAAAGACGAACTCGATCTCCTGGCTGTCGCCGACGCGCTGCTCCATACAGCGCTTGAGCATCCGAAACACCTGCGAGCCCTCGATGCCGGGCCAACACTCGAGCATGGTTCGGCCGAGCAGCTCCGAGTTCGGCCTGCGGTTGTGAACCGCGGCGATGTCGTTCATGTAGAGGTAGCGGTAGCAGAAGTCGAGCAGCTGACAGCCCTCGAGGATGCTCTCGAGCGTGGTGCGGTAGCGCTCCTCACTCTTGCGCAACGCCTCGTAGGCGCGCACGCGCTCGCTGATGTCGATGCCCATGCCCACGATGCACGTGAGACCGTGGAAGGCGACCCGCCGGCCGGTGAAGTGATAGTGCGTGGTCTTGCCGTCCTTGGACAACAACGGCGCCTCCACGCGGGACACACCGATGCGCAGCACCTCGCCGATGCGCGAAGCCACCAGCTGCTTGTAGTCGGGCTCGAACAGGTCGGTCGGGCGGAGGTGGGACGAGATCTCGGCGGCCGAGTAGCCGGTGGCCACCTCGAAGCTCCGGCTCCAGCGCAGGAAGCGCCCGTCCTCCGTGTAGAGGTAGACGATGCCCGGCAGCGACTCGAGCAGCAGGTTGGCAAATTGCTCGCGCTCCGCGACCGCCTCACTCTCGTGGCGCCAACTCAGGTCGCGAACCGACTGCGTCACGCCCGTGACTTCATCGGCGTCGCGCACCAGCGAGAAAGTGATCGCGACCGGAAACAGCTGCCCGTTCTTGCGCGTGCGCAGCGACTGGTGGGGCTCGACCGGTTGTGCGCGGCGCAAGAGCTGTACGATCGCGCGCTCTTCGTCGATCCGATCGCTCGGCATCAGCACGCTGATCGAGCGACCGACGATGTCGGCCGTCACGTACCCGAACATGCGCTCCGCGGCGGGGCTCCAGCCGGTGATCGTGCCATCGAGCGAATGCGTGATCACGGCCACGTTCGGCTGCTCGAGGCTCGCCGCCACTGGCTGCAGGCTGAACTGCCGACCGTCTTGCACTGCACCCCCGCCCCCGCCCGCAAGCTGCGGACGGCTGGATCCTGCGCCGCAGGCCGCATGAACTCAAGCCACATCGCAACATCCACCTCGGAGGGGGACAGCGATGACCTAAACAGAGGGTTCGTAAGCCGTCAGGACGGACCCGCCGGCTGGCCTATACGTTCAGTCCACGAAGTACTCGTGATCGCCAGCCAGGCCGGATTCCAGCGCAGCCATGCCTGCGGCTACATCGAGCTTCACACCCTCGCGCGCGAAGCTCATGCCCAGCGCATACAAGGTCTTGAACAGGTTGTGAGATCGACACTGCTCGCCCATCTGACCGATGCGCAGGATGTCGAGGCCGAAGGCACCGCTGATCTCCACGCGAAACGCGCGGCTCATGTGCTCGCGGACGCGAACGCCGTCGACGCCGCTCGGCAGATCGATCGCGATCACACTGTTCAGTCGTACCTCGCGCGGGGCGTACAGGCTGAGCCCCATGGCTTCCAGGCCCGACTGCAGCGCGAGCGAGCTCATCTCGTGACGGCGAAAACGGCGTTCGAGCGTCTCTTCGGCGACCAAGCGCAGCGCCTCGTGCAACGCGAGGACGCCGGGTACCGGCGCCGTGTAGTGGTATTGCTGTGCTCCCCAGAAACGCTGCGCGCGCACTGCGTCGTAGCACCAATGGGGCCGCGGGCCGGGGTGCTGGAGCACGGCCTCCCACGCGTCGCTGGAGAATGCGCAGAGAGAGACGCCGGGGATGGAGCTGAGCGCCTTCTGACCACCCGTCAGCCCGACGTCGATCCCCCACTCGTCCATGTAGACGGGCATCGCGCCGAGCGTCACGACCGTGTCCACGATCGTCAGCGCACCGCGGCTCTTCGCGAAGCGACAGATCTCGGGGAGATCGATGGTCGTCACACCGCACGACGTCTCGCCGTGCGCGAGCGTGACAACGTCGAAGTTGGACTTCGAGAACGCGTTCCGGACCTGCGCGAGATCGACCGGACGGCCTGCTGGATTCTCGATGTGGGTGACTTGCGCGCTCACACCTTCGGCCATCTCGCCGAGTCGGGCGCTGAAGGTGCCGTTGCTCAGGCACAAGACCTTGCGACCGGGCCAGCACAGGTTCGAGACGGCCATCTCCATCGCGGCCGACGCGGGACCGGCCAGACCGATGATCTTGTCGCTGCGCGTCTGGAAGGCGTAGCTCGCCAGCTTCTTCACGTTGCGGATCACGCGGTCCATCGTGGGACCGAGGTGATTGATGATCATGCCGTTGGCTTGCGCGACGGCTTGCGGGATGGGCACGGGCCCGGCACCCATGAGGAGCAGTGGTTCGGTGGGTAGGATCGCTGCAAGTGGAACGGTCGGCGGTGGGAGGATCGAACAGGTCATGGTCGTGTCGCGCGGGTACGATGTCGTGGCAGTGCGTGCCGCTGATACTGTGCCACAAGTCGAAACACGGCAACCAGGGACCGGGCCCGCGCTCAGCGCCGCCGCGCGGCTTTTCGGTGCAGCTACCAGCGGCCGCGGTCCATGCCCAGCCGCCGCGGTTGCCAGTGCGCGGCTCGATGCTCCGCGATGTACTCCGGCCGCGCGAAGACCTTGATGAGCAAGATGCCCGCCGTAAAACCGCCGACGTGCGCCCAGAACGCTACGCCGCCACCAGCCGTCGGGTTGGCAAGCGCGCCGAGCAGCTGGAGCGCCATCCAGTAGCCGA
>DATEOF010000146.1:0-51252 GCA_035274465.1 Polyangiales bacterium | reverse complement strand
CGAGCGCGGCGAGCAGGCCAACTTCGCGCTGGCCGGCGAGCTCGCGCAACAGCTGCTGGAGAGCTTGCCCGAGCAAAGCCTGGCTGCACTGGAGGCCGAGAATGTGGGCCCGCTGCTCCTGGCTGCCGGTGGCGACTCGCCGCGCATCGAACTGGGCGCGCGCGCAGCCAGCAGCGGCGAACGCGCGCGACTGAACGACGCGCTCTCGCGCTGGTTCATGCGCATTGCGCGCTCGTCGACGCTGGCCATCGCCGCCGACGACGTGGATTGCGCCGACGACGCCAGCCTGGCGTTCCTGTCCACGCTGGCGCAGGGAGCCCGCCGCCATCGATTGTTGGTCCTGACCACGGCCGAGCAGCGAGGGCGCGACAACCCGCACGGACTGTCTCTGCAAGTGCTGGCGGAGCGCAGCCAGAGCCTGACGCTCTCGCCGCTGACAGCTGCGGAGACCGAGCGCCTGTTCGACTCGGTGTTCGGCGACGTGCCGCACGTGACGTTGCTCAGCGATCGCATCCAGCAGGTCTCACTCGGCAACCCCAAGAGCTCGATGGAGCTGGCACAGCACCTGGTCGACCAGGGCGTGATCGTCTACGACGCGGGCAGCTGGACCCTGCCCTCGGAGCTCGAGCAAGCGGCGTTGCCGAGCAACATGGAGGCCACGTTCATCCAGCGCCTGTCCGGCCTGTCCGCGCTGGCGCGCCGCCTGGCCGAGTGTCACGCGCTCTCGACCTACCGAGAGTTGAGCCGCGAAGACCACCGGCTGCTGGCAGGTGAGAGCGCTGCGGAGCAGGCGGACCAGGCGCTGCGCGATCTGGTCGAGCACGAGCTGCTGCTGCACGAAGGCCAACAATATCGGCTGGCGCGGCCCGCCTGGATTCCGCTCATCCTGCGCGGGCTCTCCGAGGCACAGCAACGCGAGCGTCACCGCGCGCTGGGCGAGCTGCCGGGCAAGCCCGAGCTGCCGGCGTTGCACCACGTGCTGTGCGCCCGGCTCGAGCAGCGTGGCCTCGAGGTGATCGCGAGTTTCATGAGCCGCCCAGCGGACCAGCTCGAGCACGCGCTGCGCACGCAGGTCACTCCGCGTACGGCGTGTGAGCTGCTCGAGCGGGGATTGCAGCTGGCAGAGGCTGCCGGCAAACCCGCGCGTCTGCGCGGCGAGCTGCGGAGCTGGGTGTGTCGGATCAGCACCTTCGCCGAGGACGAATTCTACCTGCGCCACGCGCCCTCGTTGCTCGCACAGCTGCGCCGTGAGTCGGGGCTCGACGACTGGCAACAGTTGTCGAACGTCAGCGACGCGGGACAGCGCTTGACGCAGGCGCTCACCGCCGCGGCACAGCGCTACGCGGCGGCGCCGGAGCACGACCGCGGCTATCCGGTCGACGAGGCCATCAAGCAGCTGGTGATCTACGTCGCGATGTCGATCGCCGTGGGCACGCGCGGAGTGCACCGCTCCGTGGTGCGCGCGCTGCCGGACCTGCTCGAGCCGTTCGCGCCGCTGTCGCCGGTCGTCAATGCCATGTGGCAAAACGCGATCGCCACGCGCGAGACGTCGTGTGATGCACAGTTCTTCCAGGCGCGGCAGCGCTGGTTGGGCGTGCTGGAGCAGCTGAAGCCCATCGCCGGCGACACGCTCCCGTACGTGAACGATATCCGCTACGCGATCATGTTCGCGCTCGGTTGCCTCGAGGCGGGGCGCGGCTTTCCGACCGCGGAGAGCTGGGCGAAGGAGCTCGAGAACGAGCCGCGCCAGAAGGTCGCGGGCATGTACCTGCGCAAGGTCGCGCGCCTGCAGCTGGGCGACTGGGAAGGCGCAGAACGCTTCCGTCGTGAGGCCGAGCTGGCCGCGCTGCAGTCCGATTCGTTTCAACTCCTGGGGGGCTCGCACGTGATCGAGCTCAACGCGCACGCCATGGCGAGCGATCTGCCCGGCGTGCGACAGATCGGCGCGCGCATCGCCGCCCTGGGCGAGCGCTGTCCCGGCTGGCGACCGCAGAGTCTGTTGGCGACAGGCTACTTCGAGCTGCTGCGCGGCAACGCGCGCGCGGCGTGTCAGGTGCTGGAGCAAGCGCTGGCGCTGTGCGCGCCCGACCCGCAGGATCCCGAGCGCGTTGTGTTGAGCTGGCCCGGCGTGGCCGGCGCGTACGCGCAGGCGCTGCTCGAGCTGGGCCGCGTGGAAGACGCGCGCGCGTTTGGCGAACGCACCCTGGCCGAGGCCGAGCGGCGCGGCGTGCAGACGATGGACGACCTGCAGCGCGCCACGGCGCTGGCAGAATCGCGGCTCGGAGACTACCCCGCGGCGTGTACGCGCCTGCAGGCGCTGATCGATCGCCAGCAGAGCCTGGGCGTGGTCGGCCTGCACCTCGGCGCAACCTACGAAGCGCGGGCGCGCACGGCGATCCTGGCCGGCGATCGCGAGGCGGTCGAGAACTATGGGCGAATGACCGCCGAGCAGTACCGGCATGGTCGCGGCTCGCCGCTCGGCGCGCGCTACGAGACCCTGATGTCGGAAGCGCGGCGCGCTGGCGTGCAGGTGCTGCCGGCGCTGTCCAACTTCGAGACCCAGGTCATCGGGCTGACGGAGGTGCGCAGCTCGGCCAGCTCGACCTTCACGCTGGTCAGCTCGGCGCTGCGAAGCGCGGTCGATCACGAGCAACGCAACAAGCGCGCGCTGGAGCTGATCTGTCAGGCGTATGCAGCTGAGGGCGGCCAGCTCTATCTGTTGCAGAAGCAGCGCCTCGAGCACGTCGCCGGCATCGGCCCGCACGCGGCGGGCGACGCGCAGCTCGAGCTGGCGCGGCGTTGTATGGACCAGGCGATGCACGAAGACGAGATCGCCACCGAGGTGGTGTCCGAGACCAGCGGCTTCGGAGGCGTGGCGATCCTCTGGACGACGCACGGCAGCGTGGAGCACCGCAGCCTGCCCATCAGCGCGTTGATCGACGGCGAGCTGCAACACCTGGGCGTGGTCGTGTTGGTCGCGCCGGCCAACGGCCCGAACCCCGAGGGCGTGGCGACGCTCAGCGCGGTCGCGAAGATGCTCTCGGGCTAGCGGGCAACTGTGCAGTCTGCGGACGACTGCGATTCTGCAGGTTGCAAGATCAGATTGTCAGGCGTCGAGCACTTCCGGTCCGGAGGCAGGCGGAACATAGACCTCCCACACGGAGGAAACGATGTTTACGAAGAAACTAATATTGGCTGCTGCCCCGATCTTGTTGGCAGCATCGACCGTACACGCCGCTGCTGGTCAGACCGCCGAACAATGCGTATTCGAGAAGTATGCGCCTGCTTCGGTAGCGCCGTATCGCGTCGAGGAAAACTACGGACTGGGAACTTATTCACACTTGCGCGGTGCACAGCTGTACGTCCCCGCGCGCGAAGGACTGACCGCCGAGTGGCTCGAGGCGAGCGTGCAGCAAGCGCTGGCGCAAGGCCCGAGCGAACAGGCTTGCCAACCCACCGACGTCCAGAAGGTCCAGGTGAGCGTGGTCTCGGCGGGTCGTGGCTTCTGGGTGCAACTCGCGGCCGCGGACGATCGTTCGGCCGAGAAGTTGTTGCGCTGGGCACAGAGCATCGCGCCCAAGCAGACTCGAGGTAACTCGGGGGCCAAGTGAAGTCTGGCCCGGAGGAACACTCGCAAGCCGGAAGTGTCGCGCCCAACGGGCGCGACACTTCCGATGACTATCGGTCGCCGGCGCTGCGCGGCGGCTCTCGCGAGTGTTCCTCCGCTGATGGGTTCGTGCTACGCGTGACCGGGTGAAGATCGAGACGCTGTCGATTCATGTCGGTCGCGAAGTGAGCTCGGAGACGGGCGCGGTCGCGCCGGCGATCCAGCTCAGCAGTACCTACGAGCGCGATACGGACGGGAGCTTTTCGCGCGGCTATGTGTACACGCGCCTGGGAAATCCGGGTCGAAGCGCGCTGGAGCAGTGCCTGGCCGCGCTCGAAGGTGGAGCCGAAGCGTTCGCCTTCGCTTCGGGGTCGGCGGCCTCGCTGGCCGCGTTCAGCGTGCTACGTCCGGGCGATCACGTGGTCGCGCCGATCGAGAGTTATCACGGCACCGCCAAGCAACTGCGCGAGCTGATCTCGCCGTACGGTGTCAGTTGTTCGTTCGTGGATCTGACACGCGTGGAAGCGCTGCAGGCCGCACTGACCGAGCGCACGCGCATGGTGTGGATCGAGACGCCCTCGAATCCGCTGCTCAACCTGAGCGACATCGAGCGGCTGGCCGAGCTGGCGCACGCGCGCGGGGCACTGGTCTGCGTCGACAACACGTTCGCGACGCCACTCTGGCAGCGGCCCTTCGAGCTCGGCGCCGATCTGGTGATGCACTCGACTACCAAGTACTTCGGCGGTCACAGCGACGTGCTGGGTGGCGCGCTGATCGTCAAGGAGGGCGGCGCGCTGGCCACGCAGCTGCGCGACTACCAGGGCACCTCGGGCGCCGTACCTTCGGCCTTCGATTGCTGGTTGATCCGCCGCAGCCTGACCACGTTCCCGTGGCGCGTGCGCGGGCAGTCGGCGAACGCGCAGCGCGTTGCGTCGTTCCTGAGCCAGCACCCGCTGGTCTCGCGCGTGTTCTACCCGGGGCTGCCCGATCACCCGGGCCACGAGCTCGCCTGCCGTCAGATGCGTGGCGGCTTCGGTGCTGTCGTCTCCATGTGCGTTCGGGGCGGTCGCGCCGAGGCGTTCTCGTGCGCGGCGCGTCTGCAACTCTTCACGCGCGCGACCAGCCTGGGCGGCGTCGAGTCCCTGGTCGAGCACCGCGCCTCTGTCGAAGGCCCGCACAGTGTGACTCCTGACAATCTGCTGCGATTGTCGATCGGCCTCGAGCACGCCGACGATTTGATCGAAGACCTCGATCGCTCGCTGCAGCCCTAGCGGCGTTGCTAGGTCGCGTTCCTGTTCATGTTCCTAGCTGCTAGTTCTCTCCTGCCGGGCCAGAAGAGACCTAGCAACTAGGAACAGAAACGCGAACACGGAATCGAATCAGCGCCCTTTCCCGTGAGTGCGTGCGAGGCCGCGAATGTGTGACGCGCTGCCACCGCCGGGGCGAGTTGCCGTGCGGGCCGCGATCGCAGACCATAGTAAGTATCAGGAGGGGTATGAATGGGTCGATCAGGCAGCAGGATCGTGTGGATCGCGCTCGCGGGTTGGCTAGCAGCAGCTGACGGCGGCGCGCAGAGTAAGCCGGCCAAGCCTGCGAAGACCGCGAGCGCCGCGCCCGTTCCAGCTCCGGTCCCGGCTGCGCCCGCGACTCCTGCACCGGCCGCCCCCGCACCCGCGACCCCAGCCGCAGCGACCGATGGTCCGCCGCAGACCGTGCTGATGCCCGGCCTCTACCTGTTCCAGACGCGAACGCGCGACGGCAACTGCAACGACGCACCGCGCACCGGGTATGTCACCTCGGCAGTCGCGACCCTCGACGGCGTCCCGGGCTCGCGCACCATGATCATGCAGCTGCTGAGCTCGAAGTACTGGCCGACCTGGCAGCTCACGATCACCGAGCAAGACAGCATCGTCGGTTCAGCCAACATGGGCGGAGCCAAGGACGACACCAACGGCAGCTCGCGCTTCGAGATGAAGATCAAGAAGGACCGATTCCAGGGTGTCGGCTCGCGCAGCTACCCCGGTCAGCAAGACGGTAAATCGGTCCGCTGCACGTTGAACTACGACGTGTTGCTCAAAATGTTGGACTGAGCTCGAGCGCGAACTCGTTGTCGTCGTCGCGCAACCAGCGATCGTAGTGCGGCGAGTACGTGCTGACCTTGATCGCGTCCGCAGCGAACTCCAGCAGGCGCAGGTAGCCGCCGCCGCCTTCGACTTCCGCGCAGGGACATGCGTCACAGTGCTGATAGTTGGCCAGCACCTGGTGCACCAGGCCGCCGGACGCGCGCCGGACGCTCGAGCGCGCGATGCCGTCCGGGATCACGTGGCCCGAGAGCACGAGCCGGACGTTTTCATGCGGCACCACCAGCTTGTTCCACATGTCCTCGCCGTCGTTGATGCCTTGCTCCGGCGTCTGCGCGTAGTCGTCCGGGTGGTAAAGCTGATGGGGGTCGTGCGCCCGGTCGTAGCGTGAACCGTCGCTGTAGAGGTACGCGTGCGTGAACAGGATCGCCGGCAGATCGGCGTGCTCGCGCAGCACCTGTGCCGCCCAATCCACCACGCGATCGCGCGGCCCGAACTCCAGCCCCAACACCAGCCACTCGCGATCGGCCAGGCGCACCACGGCGTAGCTGTTGTCGGATTGGCCGGGCTCGTACGACTCGGCGCCGAGCTCGAAGTCGTCGAGTTCACTTGGTTTGAAGTAGCGCGGAAACAGGCTGTGCCGCCCGGGCGACAAGTCGTGATTGCCGGTCGTGACCATGAACGGCACCGAGCCCGCCAGCGCCTGGAAGCTGTCGGCTGCAAGCTGCCACTGCGGATCGATGTCGCTGTCGACGATGTCGCCCGTGTGCAACACGGCGCCGATGCCGCGCGCGTCGCGTTGCTCGGCCACCCAGCGCGTCTGCTGCTGGAAGATCTCGCCATAGGCACAGGCGTAGAACTGCGTGTCGGGCAGCACGACCAGCGCACGCGCGGGAGCGGCCGGCGGGCCTGCATCCGACGGCGTGTCGACGTCGCCATCGCAGGCGATGAACAAAAGCGCGTGGACCAGTGCAAACGAGAGTCGCGCGCGCATGGAGGCGAGACGAGCGTAGCGGGCCGTCACACGACCGACACGGGCTTTCGCGCGTCCGCAGCTTGACGTCGAGTCCGATCTAGATATATCTAGAGTGTTCTTAACGATATATCTTCACGAGCTATCGACAGCTCGGATAAACCAAAAATCATGAGGAAAAACAATATGTTTCATCGTCTGTGGGACCACGAATCCATGCACCATCACCGCCACGCGCAGTGGCACGCGGGCCGCGGAGGCCCCTGGGGCGGCGGGCGCCGCGGAGGGCCGCCGGGCTGGTTCGGCGACTTCTTCGGTCCGCCGCCGCGCGCCGAACGCGGCAACGTCCGGTATCTGGTGCTCGACGCCATCTCCGGCCAGCCTCGGCACGGCTACGAGATCATCCAGGCCATCGAGGAGCGCAGCGGCGGCAGCTATCGGCCGAGTCCGGGCGTGATCTACCCGACCCTGCAACTGCTCGAAGAGCTCGGGCACGCGCACATGGTGGAGCGCGAAGCGCGCAAAGTCTTCGGCATCACCGAGGCCGGCCAGCGCGATCTCGAGGCGCACAAGGACGAGGTCACCGACTTCTACGATCAGTTCCAGAGCGACGCCTGGGAGAGACAGATGGAAGACTTCGGCGAAGTGATGCGGCGTGCGGCCCGGCTGTTCAAGAGCTTCCGGCGCGCGGCGCACCACGGGCACATGTCACCGACGGCCCAGGCCAAGGTGCGCAGAGTGCTCGACGAGGCCGTGACGAAGATCGAACAGATCCTGAACGAAGAGTCGAAGCTCTAGGCGGCCCACTCGATCCACCCCATCGCCGCCGTCAGCAGCACGATCGCCCCAAAGGCGATGCGGTACCACGCGAACGGGATGAAGTCGTGCGTGGCGACGAAGCGGATCAGCCAGTGCACGCAGATCAGCGCGCTGACGAACGCGGTCAGTAGTCCCACCCCGAACAGCGGGATGTCGGCCGCGCTGAGCAGCGCGCGATACTTGAAGGTGTCGTAGGCTCCGGCGCCGATCAGCGTCGGGATGGCGAGGAAGAACGAAAATTCGGTCGCCGCCTTGCGTGACAACCCGAACAGCATGCCGCCGATGATCGTCGCGCCCGAACGGCTGGTGCCCGGGATCAGCGCCACCGCCTGGGCCAGGCCGAGCTTGATCGCGTCGCCCGCGCTGAGCGAGTCGACGTCGGTGACCCGCGGCTCCTGCGCGCGGCGGCGCTGCGCGCGCTCGACGACGATGATCACGAAGGCACCGAGCACGAAGGCCAGCGCCACCGGCACCGGCTTGAACAACGCGTGCTTGATCCACTTGCCCAGCACCACACCGAGCACGGCTGCCGGCAAAAACGCGATGATCACGTTGAGCGCGAAGCGGCGCGCCTGTGCCGACGACGCCAAGCCGAGCGCGACCGAGAGCAATTTCTGGCGGTAGTAGTACACGACGGCCAGGATGGCCCCGGTCTGGATCGCCACGTCGAACAGCTTCGCCTTCTCGTCGGTCCAGCCGAGCAAGCTGCCGGCGAGGATCAGGTGCCCCGTGCTCGAGATGGGCAAGAACTCGGTCAGACCTTCCACGACGCCGAGAATCGCGGCCTTCAACAAGAGCGGTAGTTCCATGCGGGCGGCACACTAGCACCAGGCAGCGCGGCGGGGTGAAACTCGTGCGCGAGGGGCTACACTGGCGGGGATGTTCCAGCGCGACTACATCATGCGGGCGGTGCAGCAGGCTGCCGAAGCTTTGGCCCGTGCACTGCGGCTGTTGTTGCAGAAGAAGCCGGAGGAAGCCGAGCAAGCGCTCCAGGAGGGCTATGCGGCGCTCGGCATCGATCGGGAGCTGCTCTTGATGCTGGATGCGGCGACGCTGCGACGACAGCTGGGTGAAGAGGAGAAGCTCTCAATGGCAGTGCGGCTGCTGCTCGGCGAGAGCGAGCTGCGCCTGCAGCGCGGCGAAGGGGGAGCGGCCGCGCGGCGCTGGCGGGCGGGCGCCAGGCTATCGGAGCAGCTCGCGGAGGTACCCCCGGATTTGGCCGAGGAGCTCGCGCGCCTGCAGCGCGCGCTCGGCGTCGAGCGCTAGCCCTGCCGTCCGTGGAATGGCAGCTGTCAGCTGCGGCTGTTAGTCCTACCGCATGCGAAGGGCCCTGCGCTCACTCATGGTCGTCTCGGCGTTCGGGCTCGCCTCGGTGGTGAACCCCGGCTACTTCAGCGGCTGCGCCAGCTGCGGAGCGACGATGGCCAGCGCGTCGAGTTCAGCAAGCTCATGGTCCGAATCGGCAGCGAGTGGCTGTTCCTCTGAGCTACCCGCGCAGCGCGCCTTCGTGCGTGAGCAACCAGCGCTTGCGCGGCAGGCCGCCACCATAGCCCGTGAGGCTCTTGTCGGCGCCGATCACGCGGTGACAGGGGACGACCACGCCGATCGGGTTCGCGCCGTTGGCCAGGCCGACCGCGCGCACTGCCTTCGGGCGCCCGAGCCGCGCGGCGAGCTGGCCGTAGCTCTCGGTCGCGCCCGCGGGGATCTGCCGCAGCGCGCCCCAAACCTCGCGCTGAAACGCCGTGCCCGCGGTGGCGGTCTCGATGCCGTCGAGCGCCTGCAGATCACCAGCAAAGTAACGATCGATGGCCCGCCGCATCGCCTCCGGCGCGCGCCCGTCGCGAAGGCGGAAGCCGCCCTGACCGTAGTGCCGTTCGAGCAAACGCTGCATGCGCGCGTCGAAGTCGGACCAGTCGACCGCACGCAGGCTGCCGCGCGCGTCGCAGACGACGAGCATTTGACCCAGCGGTGTCTCGAGGCGATCCAGAGTGAACTCGTGCATGCCCGCAAGATGCCGCGGCGGGCGCCCCCGCAGCTAGCGTTTTCCGGACATGGTTGACGTCGAGCATTTTCGGTGCTGGTCTATGGACAGCGCGCTCTGGGGCGCCTCCTGTCCGCGGCAAGGGATTTCCCACCCAGCGTCTCTCGCAACTGTCACCAGCCTTCTTTCGGCCTGTGTGAAGCGGACCTCGGGCACCACGGAAAGAAGGTCCGCATGTCGTTCGAAGCGTTGCGCAAGAGCGCGAAGCGTTGGCTCAAGTCGATCAAGAGTGGCGACGCCACCGCGCTCGCCAGGCTGCGCGAGCTATTGCCGGGAGCATCCCCTACCCCCGGCCTGCGCGAGGTGCAGCAAGCCCTCGCCCGCGAGCACGGCCACGAGAGCTGGGCCGCGCTCAAGGAACACCACGAAACCGCCGCGCTGACCTCCGCAGAGAGCGTCCGCGAATACCTGCGCTGCGCCTGCCTGTCGTACACGAATGACGACTGGCCCAGCAAGTGGCGGCGCGCCGAGCGCCTGCGCGAACGCCGCCCGGAGCTCGCGCGCGCAGACATCCACACTGCAGCCGTCAGCGGCGAGCTCGAACGCGTCCGGGAGCTGCTGCGCACGAACCCTGCGCTGGCCTCGGCGCGCGGCGGCTCGCAGCACTGGCCGCCGCTCTTGTTCGTGTGTTACGGCCGGGTGCAGAACCCCGCGGCGCTCGACGTCGCGCGGCTCTTGCTGGACACAGGCGCCGATCCGAACGCGCACTTCGCCATGGACGATTGTCACTTCAGCGCGCTGACCGGCGTCATCGGCCAGGGCGAGCTGGGTCAGCCCGAACACCCGCAGGCCGAAGCGCTCGCGCAGCTGCTGCTCGCGCGCGGCGCGAAGCCGGACGACGCGCAGGCGCTCTACAACACACACCTCGAAGGCGACGATCCGCGCTGGCTCGAGATCCTGTCCAGGTTCGGGCTCGATCGCGGCGCGCGCGTCAACTGGCTCACGCGCCAGGCCAAGCCACCGAAGAGCTTCGACTACCTGTTGCCGCAAGCCGCCGGGCGCGGGCACGTCCGGCGGCTGCGCTGGTTGCTCGAACACGGCGCCGATCCCAACGCGCGCAGCACGTACACGGGCAAGAGCTGCTACCAAACTGCCCTGCTCGGTGGCGAGACCGCCATCGCGGCGCTGTTGCTCGAACACGGCGCACGGGCCGAGCCGCTCACGGGTCGCGATGCGTTCGTCGCCGCCTGCGCACGGAATGACGACCTCGAGGCGCGACGCCTGCTCGAAGGTCACCCCGACTACTTGCAGGTCCACCAGCCGCTGATCGATGCCGCTCAGAGCGGCAAGCTCGACTACGCAGCACTGCTGCTTCGCCTGGGCATGGACCCGAACGGCCGGGGAGTGCACGGCCACCACGCGCTGCACGTCAGCTGCGAGCAGCGCGCGATGAGCGAGTTGCTCTTGCAGCACGGAGCGGACCCCCGCTCGCGCTGCTTCGGCGGCAGCGTGACGGGTTGGGCGCTGCACGCCCGCGATCTCGACAGCGCTCGCTACCACGCCGAACGCAGCCGCAGCCTGCTCGATGCAGCTGCCAGCGGCCACGTCGCGCTGGCCCGCGAGCTGCTGGCAGCCGATCCCGCCTGCGTGCAGGAGCGCAGCCCGAACGGGGACACGGCGCTGCACGAGCTCCCCGACGAGCTCGACGCCGCAGTGGAGGTCGTCTCGCTCCTGCTCGCGCACGGCGCAGATCCCCAGGCACGGAACCAGGCGGGCCAGACCCCCGCTGAAAAACTGGAGGCGCGCGGCTTACCCGAGCACGCAGATCTGATCGAAGCTGGTTAGCTCTTCAACAGACGCTTGACCGCAGACAACAAGCCCTCGCGCGTGAACGGCTTGTGCAAGATGGCGTCGAAGTCCTGCGGGTCCTCGGGCGCGCCGGACACCAGGAGCACGCGCGTCTCGGGCCGCACCGCGCGCACGCTGCGCGCGAGCGTACGGCCGGAGCCGTCCGGCAAGGTACCGTCGGTCACCAGCAGATCGATGCGTTCGGTCGCGACGATGCGCGTGGCCTCCGCGAGGGTGCCGACGGTCTCGACCCGCGGCACCAGCTCCTCGAGCACGGCCGCGAGCAGGCGCCGCACCAGCGGCTCATCCTCTACCACGAGCACGCGAGTGTCGCGATCCGGCTTGGCGCTCGGCGTCTTGGCCTGATCGCGCAGCAACTCACCCGAGCTGTGCAGCGGCAGATACGCGCGGCAAGTCGTGCCCAGCCCGAGCTCGCTCTCCACGCGCATGAAACCACCCGCGCGCTCGACGATCGACTGGCACATCGACAGCCCCAGCCCCGTGCCGCGGCCTTGTTGCTTGGTGGTGAAGAACGGCTCGAACACGCACGCCAGCGTGTGCGGATCCATGCCGCGACCGTCGTCGCTCACGGCGATCACCAGGTAGCGGCCGGCGCGCGGATCCACGCGCTCGCGCGACAGGGCCTGATCGACGAACTCGAGCGCGGTGCTGATGCGTACCTCGCGCCCGTGGTTGCGCGTGGCGTCCACGGCGTTGCTGGTCAAGTTCAAGAGCAACTGTCGCAGCTGCGCGGGGTCGATCACCACCTGCGCGGCCGGCGCGTGGAGCGAGGTGGTCAGCCGCACGTCCTCGGCGCCCATCGCAGCCAGCAGCGGCGTCACTTGCTCGATCAACGGATCGATCTCGAGCGCCGTGGGGCGCACCGGCTCACGCCGCGCGTAGACCAGAAGCGAGCGCGTCAGGTCGCCCGCCTGGCGTAGCGACTGTTGCAAGACATCGACCGCTCGGCGATCGGGCTCCCGGCTCACCGCGTTGCCCAACTGTTCGGTCTGGACGGTCATGACAGTCAACAGGTTGTTGAAGTCGTGAGCCACGCCGGCGGACAGCTGGCCCAGGCTCTCGAGCTTCGTCTGCTGCAATCGCTCGGCCTCGCGCTGCACGCGCTCGCTGATGTCCAAGCCGAGGCTGCAGCTACCTGCAGGGCTGCCGTCATCGGCGCGCAAGGGCACCCTGGTCCAGACCACGCGCCGCCGCTCGCCGGTACGCCCGACGATCTCGTTCTCGAAGCGCTCGGCCGAGAGCTCGCGCTGGTAGCGCTCACGAGCCTCTGCGGCCTCGCCTTCGGGCAGGAGCAACTCGAAGCTATCGCGGCCCAGCACATCTGCGGACGAGTAGCCCGTCGCACGTTCGAAGCACGCGTTGACGAACTCGAACTTGCCTCGCGCATCCAGGATCATCGCGATCAAGTCGACGTTCTGCAGCAGCGCGCTCAGCCGCCTTTCGAGCTCCGCCGCCCGCTCCTGACTCTTGCGCTGCTCGGTGATGTCCGCGAGCACGCCCTGGATCGCCACCGGCTCGCCGGCGTGGTTGCGAACCACCCGGCACTGATCCCGCACGTAGCGCACGCCTGCCGCTGGCAGCTGCAGGCGGTATTCGATCTCGGTCGCCACGCGATCCACGCCCTGCGGAGTGAAGCGCTCCTGCACCAGCGCGCGATCGTCTTCGTGCACGGCCGCGAGCCAGGCCGGCACGCCGCGCGCCAGCCATTCCTCCGCGCTCAACGAACCCAGCTCGCGGATCTGCGGGCTCAGGTACTCGATGCGTTGCGAGAACGCATCGAACGAATACACCGTGACCGGCAGCGACTCGACCAGGTAGCGGTAGCGCGCCTCGGCGCTGACGGCCTTGGCCTCGGCCAGCTGGCGCCGCTCGACCTCGAGCGCCAGCGCGATCAGGTTGCTGACGTGCGTGGCGAAGTCGATCTCCTCCGGATGCCAAGCGCGCGGGCCGCCCACGTGCTCGTGGCAGACCACGCCCATCAGCTCGCCCGGCACCGCGATCGAGATGTCGAGCAGCGCGGTCACGCCGTGGCGCTGCAGGTAGGCCTCGAGCCCGCGCGTGCGCGGATCGTTCGTCACGTCCTCCACAGCGACCACGCCGTTGTTGCCGATGGCTCGAAAGTACTCGGGGCTGGCCGAGGTCGGCAGCGCGAGGTTCACGGTCGGCTCGACGCTCTGTCCAGGCGGAGGCGCGGGGCGCTGGGCTTCGTCCGCCAACAACAGCTTGCACTGCAGCTGCTCGCCCGCGGCGTCGAACAACCACAGGCTGGTGCGAGCCACGGCCAGCGCGCGACTCGAGATGCGCGCCGTGTCAGTCAACGTCCGCATCAGGTCACGTTGCCTGGGCGGGCGCTTGCCCAGCGTATCGAGCAGCGCCGAGGTGTGCTCGCGCAGGCGTTGGGTGCGCTGCGCGGTCTGGCTCAGCCACTCCCGATATGCCGCCTCGCGTTGACGAGCTTCACTCAGCTCGCGCTCGAGAATCTCGGCACGTTCGCTCGCCTGGTGATCCAATGCGCGCCTTCCCCAGCAGCTTGAAGCCTAACACGTCAACCTTCGGAAATGACCAGTGAGGTCACATCACCCATATCTGAAGCTAGCTGACTCAGCTGGATCGCCGCGTCACGCGGATAAGCAAACGCTTGCTCCGGACCCACGGAGAACACGGCAATTCCAGTGATCGCGAAGCCTTCGTCGACGTAGTGGCTGAGCAGGACCGGGCGATACAGCGCTTCGCCCAACGACGACCAGTCGGTGCGATGCGTCGTCTCGGTGGTCTCGCCCGTGGTCTCGCCTGCGCCGCTCTCACCGGCGAGGTAGTCGCGCACCATCGCGTTTAAATTCTCGGGAGGCTTGCTGAGCCGGCCCTGGGCCGCGACCAGCACGGGACCCTCCGCGCTCACGTGGTACAGAAAGCCATCGCCCACGCCCGTGTGCTCGGCCAACAGGGCCAGCGCAGCCTGCGCGCGCTCGTCGCGGTTCTGACAGGTGCCCAGGCGCTCCTTGAAGCGCGTGGGATCGGCTTGCCTGTCGACTGGTGCGTCGGCGTGCGGTGGAACCGTCACGAGAGACTTTTGCTGCGCGGCGCGGCGCAGCCGCTGATAGCGAGCCGACAGCGCGGGGTTGCCGGCGCGCATGTACTCCTCACTGCAACGCAGGCTGTACGCGTCGTACGCTGCTTGATCGGCTTGCTCCAGCGCGACGCGCGCGCGTGCCTCGCAGGCCAGTCCGAGGTTCAGCCCCGTGACCTCGAGCTCGAGGAAGCGGCGGATCACGTGATCCGCGTGCTGCGCTGCGTCCGGAAGCCCCGAACGCGCCTCGGCCACGGCGAGCGGCATGCGCACGAAGCAGTCGCCGAAACCCAGCTGCGCTTGCTCCGCCTGCTCCAGGTAGCGGCGACCGGCGCTCACGGCCTCGTCCAGGCGGCCGAGCTCCGACAAGACCTGTACGAGCGCCCCGGCCGCGTACGCCCACAGCTGATGGTCGCCGGCTCGAATCTCGGCGAGTTGCGCGCTGAGCTCGAGCTCCGCCGCCGGCAAGTCGCCGCGCACGCGCTGGTACTCGGCGCGCGCGTAGGCATGGACGTGCTGCCAGCCCACGCTCTCTTTCGGCGCGTTCTCGAGCTCCTCGACCACACGCTTGAGGCGCGTCAGGTCTTCCATCGCGGCGAACGCGATCGTCTGCCACACCAGGTGCGAGTTCTCGGCCGCCTGGCGCGCGTGAGCCTCGAGGCGGAGCACCTCGACCCTGCGCCGGTGGCGGTCGGCTTCGAGCACGTTGCCCTGAAAGAGCTCGTGCAGCATGCGCACCAGCACGGCGTTGGGGCGGTAGTGCGACTCGGTCTCGAGTGCGCGCGCGCCGTCCAAGCTGGAGGCCAAACCCATCGAGGCCTCGACCATCGCCATCGCGCCGGTCACGCCCATGTACACGATACGCCGGTGCGTCTCACCCAGACCGGCGTTCTCGGCGACCCGGGTGCGCTCGATCACGCCCACGTAGATCTCGCGCGTGCGATCCACGCGGCCCGAGAGCCGAGCGCGTGCGCCTTCGGCCGTCTGATGGATGACGCCGATCATCGGGCCGAGTGGCACGAACGGCTCGAGCGAAGGCAAGGCGAGCAACGCGGCGAGGTCGAGCTGCTGCGCAGCCAGACCGACGCTATCGCTGACGGCACGCGTCAGCGCGCGCACGGCAGCGCCTGGGTCGAGCACGCGCTCGTGCTCGGGCGTGGCGGCGAAGCGCGCCTGCGCCTGCTGCATCGCCGCCATCAGCCGCGGGCCCGGAGGCATGGTCGGATCCAGCGCCGCCCAGTCGTCCAGACCGCTCCAGCGCCGCAAGTTGACAATCAGATCGGCCAAGTGCCGAGAGTTGTGCAGACTGGCGACGGCGATCAGACCATTCAGACGACCGACGACGGCGTAGCGATCTCGCAGCGGCCGCTTCAGCTCCTGACACAACTGCAGCACCTCTTCATAGGTGCTCTGCCAATCCGCCGGCATCGAGGACACCAGCCGGTAGAACTCTTCGGGCTTGCTGTCGGTCATGGCCTGCGAGGCGATGGCGTGGGCCACGAACTCATCGAGCGCGCGCGGGCGCTCGCCGGCGCGAAGCAAGTGCTGCCCCACGCGGAAGCCTTCGCCGCCGCGTTGCTCGAACATGCGCGCCACGCGCAGGTGCAGCGCGGTGGTTTCGGCGGGGCTCAGGTCGGCCAGCAGCATCGCCACCCAGGTGCGGTCGCGAAAGCGCATGCGCTCGGACGCCGAGACGAGGATGTCGGCCTGGACCAGCTGCTCGAGGTCGCGCATCAGCTGCGCAGGCTTGGCGTGGTCGGCGAGGGAGGCACAATCCGCTTCGCTCAGGCTCTGCTCCGGGCACAACGCCCAGGCGCGAGCCAGCGCGCGCGCGCTCGAGCTCAGCTGGCGCACGCGATGACTCAGGATCTGCGAAACCGACGAGGGCAGCTCGGCGATATCGAAGCGCGCCGGCAGCACCCACGCGCCCGCCTGGTAGCGCACCACGCCGTGATCGACCAGGTGCTGGGCCAGGCGCATCAGATCGCGCGGATTGCCGTGCGCGATCGCGAACAGGCGGCGGACCAGCGGCTCGAGCTCCGGGCTCTCGCCGAACACCGAGCCGAGGATGCTCTGCGTCGCCGGGAGGCTCAGGTTCTCGATCCCGATGTGCTGCGCAGCCTCGGCGAACAGACGCTGGGTTGCAATGGAGCCGCCGCGCAGCGCCGGCGACTGATAATCATGGGAAGGGTCGCGCCCATCAGGCCCAACCCTTCCCGCCTGTGCCAGGGCAGCGCTCTCGATCGTGACAACGATCGTCACGCGGGCCTTGCGCACGTCGCGCGCCAACAGCGCCAGCAGCGCAGCCGAGGCCTCGTCGATGCGCGCGAAGTCGTCGACACCGATGGCCAGCGCGCCGCGCCGCGAGATCCCGAGCAACAACCTGCGAAGCGCGGCCTGAACCTCCGTGCTCGCCGCCGCCGATGGCCGCGGAGCTCCGAGTTCCGGCACGACGGCTGCCAGGAGCGGCAGGTCCTCGCCGGCTTCCGCTCGCACCGCGTCGGGCGCCAGGCGCACCAGCTGCGAGAGCAGCGCGCCCGCCACGCCGTGCTCGCGCGAGGCGTCGTCCGCATCCGCGCGCAGCGGCATCACGCCCTGAAGCTTCCCCGCCAGCAAGGCGGCATCCAGCAGGCGCGTGCGCCCGACGCCCGCTGGGCCGTGGATCAAGAATGCGCCACCGCGTTTGTGCAGCATGCGCTCGCGGATCTGCTCGAGCTCGCTGTCGCGGCCTACGAACGCCGGACTCGACAGGTAAGCCTGTGCGACCAGGAGGTGCTCATCGAGGGGCTTGCCCTCGATGACCGCCAGCCGCTCCATCACCTCGGCGGCAGAGCGCGGCCGATCGTTGGGGTCCAGCTGCAACAGGTCGAGCACCAGGGCATCCAGCGCCGCGGGAATGCCCGGCACCAGCTCGCTCGGGCGCGGGAAGCCGAAGCTCCAGGCACTCGACAGGCTCGCGAACTCGCGCACCGGGTACGCGTGACGCCCGGTCAGCACATAGTAGAGCGTGGCGCCGAGCGCGTAGAGATCGGCGCGGCCGTCGAGCTGCTGCCGGTTCAGCATCTCCGGCGCGCAGTACACCGGCGTGCCGACCAGCTCCTTGGCCGGCCCCATCATCGTCATCGCCCCGAAGTCGATCAGCTTGGCCGTACCATCCGCGGTGCAGCGCACGTTGCGCGGGCTGATGTCGCGATGGACCATGCGCCGCGAATGCAACAGCGAGAGTGCCGAGCAGATATCGCGCGCCGCGGCGCACACCCGCAGGTGATCGCTGGGCACGGTCTGCTGCAGGTCGCCGCCGTCGAGCAGCTCCATGGTGTAATAGGGGCCGCGGTCGTCGACGCCATAGTCGTGGACCTGCACGATGCGCGGGTGGGCCAGCTGCGAGAGCGTGTGGAACTCGCGCGCGAATAGCTCGTGCAGGCGCCGGCCCTGCTCGGGATTGTCGGCCTTACGCGGCCGCTTGAGCGCGACTCGGCCACGCTGGGCGTCGACCACCTCGTAGACGACTGCCATGCCGCCTCCGCCCAGTTCCTTCAGCAGCTGGTAGCGGCCGGTGAGCAAGGTTGGCGGCGTCGAACTAGCTCCGGAACCAGGCTCGACCGAAGACGTCACGCTTCGAGCGTACCACGCAGCTGCTGCAGCCAGCGGCGCAGCGCCCAGCCGCCAACCGACCCGAACTCGCCGGGAAATCCCGTGCGCGCACGCATACCGACTAGCCAGTCAGACCTTCGATCGGGTGCGAGAGTGTGGGCGGCAAAACACTAGAACATGTTCTTCAGGCCGACAACGACTAGCGTACCCGGCTTGTAGGTGTGACGGGACCGTGGTGTACTCGGCGCCTCGTTGGGGGCGCTCCGGAGAGCCGAGAGCTGCGTCACTGACATGCGAAATCACGGGTAGGCGGTGGGAAGCAGGGTAAGGATCAACGGAGCCTTGCGCCGATCGGCGAGCGCTTGGCTTTCGTGCGTCGCATCGCTGTACCTCGGCAGTTGCTCGCTGCTCATCCATCCCGACGAGGATCAGTGCCACGTCGATCGGGACTGCACCCGGCTCGGCCTGCGCGGCAAGTGTGAGGCAGGAGTGTGTGTCGCGCAGTCTACCTGCGACGGCGGACCAGGCTGTGCGTTGCAGACCGAGCTCGCGGCCGAGTGTGACGCGAATCGAGCGTGCTCCGGCTCGGACAGAACCTGCTGGAAAAAGGCGTGCGTTCCGAGCGAACAAATCGAGCCTTTCAAGTGCGGATCGGCGCCTCCTCTACGCATGAACGAGCTGCCGTTCACGACGCATGTGAAGGAGGTCAGCACGCAGTCGGCGCCCAAGGGGCTGATGGTCAAGGTCTGCAGGGCCGAGGACACCGACTGCCTCGATCCGGAGAAGACCTTTCAGGATCTGGCTGGCACGGGCGAGGTCACGTTGCTGCTGCCCTGGGGTTGGACCGGCTACCTGGAGCTCAGTAGCAACGAGACACTGACCTCACTGTATTACATGAGTCGACCGGTCACCGAACCTGTCCGGGTGACCTCGATCCTGCTGATCACGCAGGGACTAATCTCGGCGGGGTCGACTTTCAGTCCGGAGCCTTTCGATCTGGACCAGTATGGGCTGGTCCTCGCCCAGATGCTGCAGTGCAGCGGCTCGCCAGCATCGGGCATTCGTTTCGAGATCAGCGACCCCGAGAGTCGGCAGTTCTTCCTGCTCAATGGCTTGCCGAGCGCCGACGCCGCGCTGAGCACGTTCGATCCCGCGACCTCCCAGACCACCGGCAGCTTCCTGAACGTGCATCCCGGCAGCCAGTCGATCCGAGCGCACCTCGGCCTGGACGGCCCGCTGCTCGGCCAGGCAACCTTCAACGTTCGACCCAAGACCATCTCGCAGTTGCAGCTCTACCCGTAACGAGACGGCAGCCATGATCATGTGGAGACCCGTCGAAGGCAGACCATTCGAAGGCGATCGCCTGGGTCGCTATCGCCTGGTCGCGGAGCTCGGCCACGGTGGCATGGGTACGATCCACCTGGCGCTCACGAGTGGCCTGGGTGAATTCCGCAAATTGCTGGTGGTCAAGGAGCTACAGCGCGACCTGGCGATGAACGACAAGTTCATCGAGATGTTCATGTCCGAAGCCAAGCTGGCCGCGCGGCTGAGCCACCCCAACATCGTGCAGACCGTCGAGGCGGGCGAGGAGGATGGCCGCTACTTCATCGCCATGGAATTCCTGGACGGCCAGCCGCTGACCGAGGTGCTCAAGCGCCAGACGGTGGAACCCGTGGTGTCACTGGGCATGCGCCTGCAGATCCTGTGCGACGTGCTGAGCGGCCTCACCTACGCGCACGAGCTGTGCGACTTCGACGGCACCCCGTACGAGATCGTGCACCGCGACGTCAACCCGCACAACGTGTTCGTGACCTATCACGGACAGGTCAAGCTGGTGGATTTCGGCATCGCCAAGGCCGTGGACATCGAGTCGCTCACCACGGCCGGCGTGTTCAAGGGCAAGTTCGCCTACGCCGCGCCGGAGCAAGTGCGCGCCGAGGCGGTCGATCAGCGCGGCGACCTGTTCGCGGTGGGCGTGATGCTGTGGGAGGCCATCGCCAACCGTCGCTTCGCGCCCGGGCTACCCACGCGCCTGTCGCTCGATCGCCGCCTGAAAGGGCTCGAGCCGCGGATCCGCGAGGTGGCGCCCGAGATCGATCCGGCGCTGGCCGAGATCAGCGATCGGGCGCTGGCCGTGGACAAGCGCGACCGCTATGCAACCGCGCAGGAGTTTCGCACCGCGCTGCAGCGCTACCTGCTCGTGGCCGGCGAGACTCCGACCGAGTCGCTCGGCGCGCTGATGTGCAGCAAGTTCGCAGCCGAGCGTGCCGCGATGCACAGCATGATCGACGCGGCCACCAAGCGTGACGAGCGCTATCAGTCCGTGATCCGCAGCCTGAATCCCGAGCCCGCGGCACAACCCGCGACGCCGCAGCAGGTCGCTGCACCGCCGCCGCGCGCGGCACGTGTCGAGGGGCCGACCCTGGTGGGAGACCTGCGGCGCCTGGCCGACTCGAGCGGCGCCGACAACCCGCTGATCGGCATCTCGCAGCCATCAGCTGCAACGGATACGCCGGTCGCCGAGGTTCCGGCCGTGGGCGAAGCCACCCAGGAGTGGGCCACCCGACTGCGCGGTCGCCACGGGCCGTACCCCTGGCTCGCGCTGGCCTTGACCGTGGGCATGGGCGGCCTGCTCTGGCTGAGTCCGGCCCGGAGCCCGACCCCGGCCCCGAGTCCGAAGGCCTCCGAGCCCGAGACCCGCATCCAACCCGCGACGACTGCACCGATACCCGCCGTGCCGTCGCAGGAAGTCGTATCGCCGCCATCAGCTGCAACGACTCCCGAGCCTGTGCCCGCGCGCCCCGCCCGGGTTTGGCGCCCGCGCAGCGCAGTTGCGAGCGACGGCAGCACGCGCACACGCGGTGCAGCGGGCGACCGAGCCCCGCGTCCCGGCGGCACTGCCGGCGCGCCGAGCCCCGACCAGCTCGGCAGCGCACCCAGGGCCGCGCCCGCAATGATCGGCCAGGATCTGCGCGAGCTTCCGCGGCGCAAGCAGCGACCGATAGACCTGGATGATCCGTACCAATGAGCCGGCGCGCGAGCACTCTCTGGCTGACGCTGTTCCTGTCGCTGATGGCTGCAGGGAACGCCGCCGCGCAAGCCGACTCGCACCTGCCGGCCGAGCTGCCCAAGCCCCCGAGCGACGACGTGACCCCGGCCGCGCGCGAACACTTCCAGCGCGGCACGGAGTACTACCGCGAAGGTGACTACCGCGCCGCGCTGATCGAGTTCGAGCGCGCCTACTCGCTGCGGCCCACCCATCGGCTGCTCTACAACCTGGCCCAGGTCGCCTACGAGTTGCGCGACTACGCCGCCGCCGAGCGACACTTCCGCGCCTACCTCGTCGAAGGCGAGGACGAGATCACGCCCGAGCGGCGCGCCGAGGTCAAACACGAGCTCGAGCGACTGCGCGAACGTGTTGCGTCGCTGCGCATCGTCAGCGAACCCAGCGGCGCCGTGGTGCACGTCGACGAGCGCTCGCTCGGCACGACCCCCATCGTCGGGGCGCGCGTCAGCGCCGGACGGCGACGCCTGGTGGCCGAGCTACCCGGACACGCGTCGCTCGTCCGCACGCTCGACGTCGCAGGAGGCGAAGACCTCGACGTCGACCTGAAATTCGGCCCGCCACTGCTCGCCGCGACCTCGGACGGCGGCGCAGGTGACGGCCGGAGCGTGCTTCCCTGGATCACCGGCATCGCGGGGGGCGTGTTCGCGCTGACTTCGGCCGGCTTCGCGTACTCGGCCTGGAGCGACTCCAATAGCTACGACGACCAGCTCGAAGGCTTCACCACCCGTGCGCGCCTGAACGAGCTCTCCGATCAAGCACACACCAAGGCCGTGGTCGCCGACGTGATGCTCGGAGCCGCGGTCATCAGCCTCGCAGTCACGGCCGTGTTGCTGCTCACCGAGGAACGACCGGCCACCGCCAAGCAGCCGCGCGCGCCAGCAGCTTTCTGACACATGCGTCGTTACGAGAGCGCATGAGATTCCAGAAAGAAACGCGCAAACGCGAAAGAACCGAAGATGTGTGGTTCGCGCAGAAACCCCCGCGCTAACCGCGATCGAGTGCCTGGAAACTGCAGCCGGCGACGTTGAAGCCAGTCGATTCGCAACGCAGATACGTATATGCCTGCGCCTGGGGGAAGGAGTTTTGGATGGAGCGCTCGATCGCGTCGGATCCCGCGATAGCCGAGTCCTGGGAGCAGTCGTTCAAGCAGGTCGAGCACGCATCCGCCGCAGCTTCCAACCTGCAGCAGGCTCTCGCACAGCTCGAGGCCGAGGCCGAGCCGGACGCCATCCAGGTCGCCAGTGCACTCTGGGAGTTGGGCCAGCTGTCGTACGCTCTCGGCGAGGCGGACGCCGCTCGCGATCAGCTGGAGCGCGGCCTGCGTGCGCTGTCCGCCGCTGATGGCGGCGGCACCCTGCGCGGCCAGCTGCAGATGTCGCTGGCGTGGGTACAGCGAGCGCGCGGTGACTTTCGGGCTGGAGCGACAGCCGCGCACAGCGCACTGGCGCACATCCGCAGCAGTGTCCGCGAAGACGATCAGCTGGCCGCCGCGGCGCTGGCGATCGCCGCGCGTAACCACGTCGGTCTGGGCGAGCTCGATGCAGCTCACAGCTGCGTGAAGAGCGCGCTCACGATCCTTGCGCGCAGCAGCACGCCCGAGCAGGCGCTGAACTGCAGCACCTGGCTCAACATCGCACAAGTACAGTTCGACTGCGGCAGTATCCACGCCGCACTGGTCTCGGCGCGGCGAGGGCTGGTGATCGGCCAGTATGCCTACGGCCGGGATCACGCGCTGGTCGCCAGCTGCCTGAGCATCCATGGCGCGTGCCTGTTGCGGCTCGGCGATCCCGAGAACGCGCGCATCTGCCTCGAGCGCGCGCTCGAAGGCGGCCAGCGGGCCTGCCGGCGCATGCACGAAGAGATCGCGGGCGCGCGCAGCCAGCTGGCCGATGCCCTGCGTCAGAACGGCGATCACGCAGCGGCGAGCGCGCAGATCGCGCACGCACTCGCAGAGCTCCCGCGCCTGTGCGGCGACGTGACGCGTCTGGCTGCCGCGGCGCATACCATCTCGGCCGCGCTGCAGCGCGATCAAGGCAACCTGCCGGCGGCGCGCGAACAAACCCAGCTGGCGCTGCGCGTGCTGGACGAGCGCTACGCAAAGACGCATCCCGCGCGGTTGTCCGCGCTGAACCTGCTCGGTGCGATCGCGCGGCTGCAGGGCGACCTGGCCCAGGCCGAGGCGACGTACGTCGAGGCTGCCAGCATCAGCGGCCATCCCGACGCCGTGCTGGCCGCGCGCGCGTTGGCGGAGGTCCGCGCACAGCGCAACCATCACGGTGCACCGCGCAACAGCTACATCCGCAGGCGCAAGCCGTTCGCTCGCAGCGTGGATCTGGCCCGAGGCGTGGCAAAGCGCCGCCGGCGTCGCTGAGTCACACCAGCCAGTAGACACCCAGCGCGCACGCAGCCAGCAACGAACATGCCTGGAAGCGCGCGAGCGTGCGTGGCTGCAGGCGTCCACCGAGCTTCGCGATCGCCGCCGTCAGCAATGCCATCGCGAGCGCGCTGCCGAGCGAGAATGCCGTCAAGAACACCGCCGTGTGGGCGTGCGAGCCCGTGGTGAGCACAGGCAGCAGCAACAGCAAGCTGCCCGCTCCGGTCGCGCCGTGGATCAGCCCGACCAGCAGCGGCTTGCGCACGTCGACGCTCGCCCCTGGTTCGCTCCTGCGAGCCGACCAGAACGAGAACCCGGCGGCTGACAGCAGCGCGAGCCCTGCCGCACGCTCACCCCAGGCGGCGAGCGCAGGCAGCTGCACCAGCTCCGACAGCACGAGCAACGGAACGGCCAGTAGCGCAGTTCCGAGCGCGTGCCCCACGCCCCAGCCGAGGCCGATGCGAAACGACCCGCGCGGATTCTGCAGCGCGACCGGCCCTAGGCTGAGCAAGTGATCGGGCCCGGTCACCGCGTGCAGCGCGCCCGAGCTGGCGCCGTAGAGGATGACAGCGGTCATGCATCGAGTCTGGCGCGAACGGCCGCACCCAGACCAATACATGTTACACATGCTGTTGATAGTCGGCGGCTATCAGGCCAACGGAAAGCTTACCACGACGCAGAACTGGCCCGGAGCTCCGCACGGCTCGGTAAGGATCGATGCGCCGTGCAGCTGCAGGCAGCGCTGGGCGCGCGCGATGTCGCTGTCGACCGCGGGCGCCGCACCCGCCCCGCCGTCGTGCTCGATCCCGCAGCCACTGGAGCGCATCGTCAGCACCGCGCGGTTGCCCGCGGGTGCCACCGAGACGTAGACCTCGCCGCCGGGCGCCGTCGAGCGCGCGACCTCGCACAACACGCGGCGTAGCGCGAGTGGCAGCTGCACCGGATCGCCCACGATCGCCGGCACGCCTCCGCGCAGCAGCGCCGACAGGCGGAAGCCGCGCTGCAAGGCGATCGTACGCACCTCGTCGACCAGCTGCCCCACCAGCTCGGGCAGCGCGATCTGCCTGCAATCGAGCGGCGCGTCTTCGCGCTCGAGGCGCGCGTAGTCCGCGAGTCGCTCGGCGACGCCGATCGAGCTACGCAGCGCGCGCGTGATGCTCGCGATCGCGCGCAGGGCCAGGTCGTGCTGCTGGGTGTGCTGGCGCACGGTCGGCAGCCAGCCCGAGGCGGAGCTCAGCTGCGTGCGCAGCTCCTGGCTGACCTGGACCAACAGCCGCGCCGTGTCCTGCGAGGTGCACGGCGAGAGCTCGCGCACTTCCGAGCCCGACGTGGCAGGCAACTCGCACAGGATCCAACGCAGCGCATAGTCGAACTCCTCACTCGGAGCACGCGACACACATGCGAGGACGGACAGGCTTGCCCGCGAGCCACGCGCTTGCAGCCGCACCTCTTCCCTGCTCGATCCGTTATCTGCCGCCGTCTTGATGATCAACTGCAGGAACCTCGCGCGATCCTCGCGCTCGACGAAGGTGATCAGCGGCTTGTGCTTCAGGAAGCGCGGATCGATGCACAGCAGCTCTGCGGCGCGCCGGTTCGCACGCAGGACTCGTCCGGCAGCATCCGAGAGCAGGTACGCCTCGGGAGCAGCCTCGAAGATGTCATTCGTCTGTCGCCGTTCGCGCTGGAGCGCCGCGACCGAATCGGCGAGCTCGTCGGCTTGTGCATGCAACTGGTCCTCGGTTTCGCGCAACTCTTCGCGCGTGGTCTCGAGGTCCTCGCAGGCTTTCACGAATCCGGATTCATCCCTCAATGCCGCACTGGCCGAGAAATCTCGCTCCGCCATCTGGTTCTTCCCCCCTTCAACTCAACTGGCTACGGACTGCGGTTTCATGCATTACGTTCGCACCACGACGCAAGAGCTGCCAGCTGCGAAACCGCGACAAATGAGGGTACATCCTGGTTTCGTTCGCAGCAGTACCAACACGCCTCGGCCAAATCAGACATGAGGCACGCGTGTCAACTCCGCTTCAGCACTCTGCAACCGTTCGGAAACGAACCTCGCAATTCCGCCCCGCCGTAGCTAGCCTCGGCGCGTCCGATCCGTTATGTCGCGAACCATGACAACGCTCTCCAGCGATACCAGTTCGCGCACGCGCGGCCGGCCGATCCCGCGGCTTTCCGGTGGCTTGCCTCTCGTGGGACACCTGGTGTCGTTCGTGCGAACAGCGGTGCCGTTGCTCGAGCGTGCACGCGCCGAATGCGGGGATGTTGCAGCTTTCAACGTCGGGCCGAAGCAGATGGTGTTGCTGACCGGACCCGAGGCGAGCGAAGCGTTCTTCCGTGCGCCCGACTCGATATTGAACCCCTCCGAAGCGTACAAGATGATGACGCCGGTGTTCGGCAAGGACGTCGTCTACGACGCGCCGATGGAGAAGATGGCCGAGCAGTTCGGGATGCTGCTGCCGTGCCTCCAGGACCGCCGCATGCGCTCGTACGCCGAGGTGATCACGAAGGAGGTGGCGCGCAGCATCGCCGACTTTCCCGAGCAGGGCGTGCTCGACATGTACGAGTACACGAAGGTGTTGACCAACTTCACCTCGTCGGCTTGCTTGTTGGGGCGCGAGTTCCGCGAGGACATGACCGAGGAGTTCGCGCGCGTGTACAGCGATCTCGAACGCGGCATCACGCCGCTCGCGTACTTGAACGCGCACCTGCCGATCCCGGCGTTCCGCAAGCGCGACCGCGCGCGCGAGCGCCTGGTCGAGATGATCACCGCGATGATCGCGGATCGGCGTGGCACTGGCCGCCAGGGCGAAGACTTCCTGCAGATCCTGATGGAGACCCGGTACAAAGACGGCACGCCGCTGAGCGAGCACGAGATCACGGGGCTCTTGCTCGCCGCGATGTTCGCGGGTCACCACACGAGCGCGGTCACCGCCGCCTGGATGATGCTGCAACTCGCACAGCGCCCCGATCTGTACGCACGCGCGCGCGACGAGGTGTTTCGCGTCTACGGCGTGGACGGCCCGGTCACGTACACCTCGCTGCGGGAGTTGCCGGTCGTCGAGAGCTGCGTGAAGGAGACGCTGCGCCTGCACCCTCCCCTGTTCATGCTGCTGCGCGTGGCCCTGCAGGACTTCGAGTACGACGGCTACGTGTTTCCCAGGGGCACGAACCTGATCGTCTCGCCCACGGTTACGCACCGCATCGGGGAGATCTTCAAGGACCCGCTGCGCTTCGACCCCGACCGCTTCGGCCCGGGCCGCGAGGAAGACAAGCGGCGCTTCGCGTTCCAGGCGTTCGGCGGCGGCGCGCACAAGTGCCTGGGCAACGCGTTCGCGCTGCTCCAGATCAAGTCGATCTTCGCGCTGTTGCTGCGCCGCTTCGAGTGGACGTCGTACGGTGATCCGCTCGAGCCCGACTTCCACGGCGTGGTCCTCGGCCCGAAGCAACCGTGCCGCGTGCGCTACCGGCGCATCGACGCGACCGAAGCCGAGCAGCTCACCGCACGCGCGCGCGCCGTGGCACCTGCGGACTCGGCGACCCCGGCAACATGCCCCTTCACCGGAAGGCTCGCGGCTGATGGGCGCGACCCTTCCGATAACCATCAGTCGCCGGCGCTGCGCGGCGGCTCCGGAAAGGTCTGACGCCATGCGCATCGTCGTCGACACGCAGCTCTGCCAGGGACACGCCGTGTGCATGGGCGAAGCGCCCGAGGTCTTCGAGGTCGCGCGCGACGGTACGCTGACCGTGCTGCAAGACAGCCCGCCCGACGCGCTGCGCAAACAGGTCGACGCGGCGATCCGCTACTGCCCGACGGGCGCGCTCTCGCTGGTGGAGGAATGACGTGGGGGTCTGGGACATCGTCTTACCTGTGAGCGCTGATTCACTCCTCGGCGCGACGAAGATGGTCGTGGGCTTCGTGCTCGCGCTGTTCCTCGGCGCGCTGCTCTTGCCCGGCCTGGAGCGCGACGGCTACCCACAGCGCGACGGCGCGATCAAGCACTACAAGCTGACCGGCATGACGCTGTTCTTCGTGACCCACGTGGTGATCGCGGTCATGGTGTTCGGCTTCGACGTCTCGCTCACGCCGCTGATCACGCACTTCTGGTCGCTGTTCATCGTGGCCAACGCGCTGGCGCTGAGCCTCACGCTCGCGCTCTACGTGTGGGGCCGGCGCGGCGCGGACGTGAAGCGCAGCACGGCGTTCGACTCGGTCCCACTGCCGCCTGTCGTGCGCGACCTCTGGTTCGGCAACGAGCTGAACCCGACCTGGCTCGGTGTGGACATCAAGATGTTCATGTACCAACCCAGCTTGATCGGCGTGAACCTGCTGGTGGTGGCCTTCGCGAGCGCTCAGTACGACTTGCACCACGTCGTGACGCCGCAGACCTGGTGCTTGCTCGGGTTCTGGTGGGCGTACCTGTTCTCGCACTACGTGAAAGAGGAGTTCATGCTTTCGACGTGGGACATCACCAGCGAGAACTTCGGCTTCATGCTGGTCTGGGGCGATCTGGTCTACGTGCCGTTCCTCTACAGCTTGCCCGGCTGGTGGCTGGTGGATCACACGACGCCGTTCGCGACCTGGCAGTGGCTCTCGCTGTGCGCCGCCTGCACGATCTCGATGTGGGTGTTCCGCGAGGCGAACTGGCAGAAGGAGCGCTACAAGCGCAACCCCGAGAAGAGCATCTGGGGCCGGCCGCCGGTACGCATCGGTGGCACGCTGCTCGCCTCGGGCTTCTGGGGCATCGGGCGCAAGCTCAACTACACGGGCGAGATCGGCGTGTACCTGTGCTTTGCGCTGACGGCCGGGTTCGAGACCGCGTGGCCGTACCTGCTGCCGCTGGCGCTCACGGTGCTCCTGGTGCAGCGCGCCGCCCGTGACGACAAGAAGTGCGCCGAGAAGTACGGCGACGCCTGGAAGGCGTACTGCGAGCGCACGCGCTTCCGCATCGTTCCGTTCGTGTACTAGTGCTGTTCACGCGATGCGCATCTATCAAATCGTCTCGTCCGTGATCGTGCTCGGCACGGCACTGCCAGTCTGGTTGCACTGGCGCGCCACGGGCGCCTTCAATGCCCACCAGGCGGCGCTCGCGTTCTTCCTGGTCCTGAACGTGCTGATCGCGCTCTGGGAGATCTGCCTCTTCCTACGGATCGACCTGATCCGCGCGCAGCACGAAGACTTCCGCGAGCGCTTTCGTGGCCGCGAGCTCGATCGCGTGAAAGAGTTCTTCAAGACGAAGGTACCGCTCACGCGCGTGCTTTCACCCACAGTGTGGGCCGAGCTGTGGTCCTCGTACTCGGTGTTCGATCCTTCGTATGCGGATCGCAAGAGCTTCGGCTTCTTCATTGATATCGGCAATGGCTTCTCCACACCGCTGCCGTGCCTGCTCTTTCTCTACGGAATGACGTACGAGCCGTTCTCCGCGCGTGTGCTCGGTGTCATCGGTGTGCTCGTGTTCTATCAAATGTGGTACGGAACGATCGTGTACCTCACGAGCTACGTGATGAACAAACGCTACGTGGGCCATTCATTCTCGAACGTCGCGTTGTTCGTCGGCCTGTCCAACGGCCTGTGGTTAACGTTTCCCCTTTGGGGGATCGCTGTTGCACTTTCGATGATCGTTTCGAATACGTATGCAGTCGTGCGTTGACCGCGATCGGGACATTTTCGAAAAAGTTGCGATAAGAAGCTTCACCTCGCGACGACTTCGCGCTAATGGCGTGGCCCTTGGCTAGATCTATCGACAGCGCGCGCCTTCGGGCAGAGCCTGTGCAGGAGATCGAGACCTCCGGAATCGCTCGGGGTGATTTGGTCTTTTGCGAACGGCTCCTCTCCGAGGTGTCGCGAACATTCGCCCTCTCGATCCAGAGCCTCCCGACAGAATTGAGGAACGCGGTCTGCGTCGCGTACCTTCTGTGTCGGACAGTGGACACGGTCGAGGATGACCCCCAGGTCACGCCGCTCGCGCGCCGCGAGCTCTTCGACGCGTTCGATGCAGCCCTCACGGCTGCGGCCGCAGGCGACGCGTCCCTCTCCCGTGCATTCGAAGTCCTGGCTCAAACAGCCAAGCTCGGTGCCGGCTCCGAGGCGGAGCTCTGCTCCCGCGCGGGCGCGGTGTTTCGGCCCTTCGCGGCTTTGCCGCCACCTGTGCGTGCATTGATCCAGCCGCGCCTGCTGCAGATGTCGCACGGCATGCGGGCTTACTCCGAACGCGCGCAGGCCGAAGGCCGGCTGCAGATCCGCGATCTGCCGGACCTGGAGCTCTACTGCTACTACGTGGCCGGCACGGTCGGCGAGCTGCTGACCGATCTGTTCATGCTCGCCTGTCCAGTGGACTCGACCCGCCGCGCCGAGCTGATCGCGCGTTCGGTGCGCTTCGGCCTGGCGCTGCAGCTCGTCAATATCCTCAAGGATGTCGTCGAGGACTCGCAGCGCGGGGCCTGCTTCTTGCCGAAGGCTCAGGCCGAGGCGGAGGGGCTGGATCTGTCGCGCCTGCTCGAGCCGACCCAGCGGGCGGCGGGCCTGCGGCTGCTGCGCACATTGGCGAGACGCGCGCGCGAGCACCTGCACGAGGCGGAACAGTACACACGGCTCTGGCCGCTCACGGCTGCAGGACGCGAAGTGCGCCTGTTCTGTGCCGGTCCGCTGGCGCTCGCGCTCGGCACGCTGCGCGAGGTGGAGCATGGCGACGACGCGCTGCGGAAAGATCGCGCCCCGACGGTGTCGCGCCTGTTCGTGCTGCGGACCTTCGAGCAGATGAAGAACGCAGTGGGCGCGCCCGAGCAGGCCGAGAGCGATCGCCTACTGGCCCTCCTGTTCGACCGCGCGCGCGTCGGCGTCGCCGGTCGTCCCGTTCGGCCTGCAGTGCCTCCTGTGGAGGTCGGAGAGCAACTCACATGACTCGCAAGACTCTGGTGACGGGCGCAACGGGCCACCTGGGAGCAAACCTCGTCCGACACCTGCTGGCCCAAGGCGACGCGGTCCGCGCACTGGTGCAGCCCGGCGATCGCTCGCCGGCACTGGACGGCCTCGACCTCGAGCGAGTCGTGGGCGATCTGCGCGACGCCGCGGCCGTGGCTGCAGCCGTGCGCGGCACCGAGCGCGTGTATCACACGGGCGCGATCGTCTCGACGGTCGAAGGCGACGCGGAACACAAGCGTGCCATCTTCGAGACCAACGTCCTCGGCACGCAGCACATCCTCGAGAGCGCACGCAACGCCGGCGTACGGCGCGTGGTGGTGAGCGGATCGTTCAGCGCGGTGGGCTACGACCCCGAAGATCCGTCGAAGCCTTCGACCGAGGAGATGCCGTTCGACCCGTTTCGCTCGCCGACGCCCTACTCCACCTCCAAGGCGGCGATGGAGCAACAGTGCTGGCAAGCGGCCGCGCGCGGCCAGGAAGTGGTGGTCGCGGTGTCGTGCGCGATCCTGGGTCCGAATGACTTCACCCCCTCGCGCATGGGCGGCGTGATGTGCTCGTTCGGACGTATTCCATTTTACATTCCTGGTGGTTTTCCATTCGTGGCTGCGCGCGACATCTGCCAAGGTCACGTGCTCGCCATGGAGAAGGGGCGCAGCGGAGAGCGGTATATCTTCGCCAGCGAGTACCGCACCATGGACGAGATCATGGCGCTGTTCGAGGAAGTCACGGGCCAGAAGCGCCCGCCGATCCGCATGTCTCCCACGGCGATGAGCGCCGTCGCGCAGATGGTGAATCCATTCGTGACGCGCTGGGTTCCGCCCGAGCGCCACCGCTTGACCCCCGCGGCCGTGCATATTTTGACGCTGCAGCGGCGCGCAGATATCTCCAAGGCACAGCGCGAGCTGGGCTACCAACCGACGTCGATCGCCGCGGCGGTGCGCGATGCATACGCGTTCTATCGAGAGCGCGGCATGCTCAGCCACGCACGGCGTACGGAGATGTCGCGGCCCGACGCGCAGCAGGTGGGATCGCCATGAGAAAGCTGGAAGTGTTTTCCCCACGCCGCGACGCACAGTCCGCGAGCGACGAGCCCGTGAGCCGCCTGCCACCCAGCTTCGATCAGGCCGAAAACCGTCGGCAAAAGGCGCGCTCGGCCGGCCTGGATCCCAATTACTGGTATCCCGTGGAGTACGACTCGGCGGTATCCGCGGGCGATGTGCGCGAGATCGCGTTCTGGGGCGAGAGCTACGCGCTGTTCCGCGACGAGCTCGGTGAGCTCCACGTGCTCGAGAATCGCTGCGCGCACCGACAACTGCGCCTGAGCGTGGGCAAGGTCGACGGCTGCCACCTGGTCTGCGCGTACCACGGCTGGAAGTACGACGGCGAAGGCAAGGTCGCGGCGATCGATCACGACCTGTTCGATCGCGACATGCCGCGCATCCGCATCGGCTGCAAGCCGGTCAAGGTGCGCTACGGGCTGATCTGGGTGTTCTTCGGCGAGCGCGAGCGCGCGACCGAGCGCGACGTGCCGCGCATTCCGGAGCTCGAAGGCGCGGAGCCCTGGCCGTGTGTGCCGATCGACTTCACCTGGAAGGCGCACCACTCGATCATCATCGACAACGTCAGCGACTTCACCCACGCGTATCTGCACCGCAGGTACCAGCCCTTTAGCGATGCGAAGCTGACCGACTGCCGCAGCGAAGGTGACAAGGTCTTCGTCGCGTACGACGCGAAGATCGGCCAGGGGCCCATCTACCAGAAGCTGGTGAACCACGCCGGCATGAACTCCAACCACATGGAGCTCTGTTACGAGTACCCTTTCCAGTGGTCGAACACGGACAATCGCATCAAGCACCACTGCTTCGTGTTGCCGATCGATCGCACCAAGAGCCGCTGCTTCTTCTTGTTCTATTACGATCCGAGCGCCTTCAAGATCCCTTTCTTGCCCGTCGCGATCCCGCGGCGGCTGTTGCGCCCGATGCTCAAGGCCGGCAATGCACTGCTCGTGGGGCCGCTGCTCCAGGAGGATGGCTTCGCCGTGGAAGAAGAGCAGCGCGGCTACGACCGACACTTCGACGCGCCGATGATGGAGCTCAACCCTGCCATTCACGCGTTCCAGAACCTGACGACTCGCAAGTGGGACGAGCACCTTACAACGCTCGCCACCCGCCCGCGAAGCGCGCAGGCTCGCGCGACGGCAACTCCCTGAGAGACTCCCCACATGAAAATTCCTGGGGTCTACGACGTTGCGATCATCGGAGGCGGCCCTGTGGGCAGCCTCACGGCACTCGCGTTTGCAGCTCGCGGTGCGCACGTGGTCTTGCTCGAAGCCAACCCACGCGCGGCCAGCAGGCTCGCGGGTGAGTGGCTGCATCCGCCGGCGGTGGAGATCCTCGCGCAGCTCGGCGTGGCGCTCGGCCCGCAGCCGTATCCGACCGGCCGCGGCTTCGCCGTGTTGCCCGACGACGGCTCTGCGCCGATCGTGCTCTCGTATCCCAACGGCCGGAGCGGTGCGAGCCTGCACCACGAGCTGCTGGTCGCGAAGCTGCGGCGCGCGGTCGCCGCCAACGACGCCATCGACTACATCGAGGGTGCGCGCGCCACCTCCGTGGAAGAGACGCGCGTGCGCTATCGGCTCACGTCGGGTTCGGAGAAGGTCGTCGAGGCCCGGCAGATCGTCGGCGCCTGCGGTCGCGCGGGCGTCGCGCACCGCGCGCTCGGCGTCGAGGCGCGCGCGCGTTCGTACTCGCGCATGGCCGCGGTGCTGCTGCGCGACGTCACGCTGCCGCACGAAGGCTACGGTCACTTGTGCCTGGGTGCGCCGGGGCCGGTCCTCGCCTACCGCGTGTCACCTCGCGAAGTGCGCGCCTGCTTCGACGTGCCGCTCGGGCTGGACGTGAACGGCGATCGCGCCGCGGTGCTCTACGAGGCGTACGCACCCGCGCTGCCGCAAGGCCTGCGCGCGCCGTTCGAGCGCGCGCTGCTGTCCGACGACGTCGCCTGGGCGTCGAACCAGACGCGGCTCCGGCGCACCTTCGGCCGGCCCGGCTTCGCGCTCGTCGGCGATGCCGTCGGCCACCATCATCCGCTGACTGCCACCGGGCTCACGCTCGGCTTCCTGGACGCGCTCTCGCTCGCGCGCGCCTCGTCGTTCGATGCCTACCGGCGTGAACGCGATCGCGGCGGCCGCGTACCCGAAGTGCTGGCGATCGCGCTCTACGACATCTTCGCGGGTACGTCGGACGAGACCGTGGCCATGCGCAAGTCCGTCTATCGGCTGTGGCGCGACAACCCCGCGGAGTGCGACCGCACCATGCGCTTGCTCTCGGGCGACGTGAGCAACCTCGCGCTGTTCGGCGCGCCGTTCCTCAAGGTCCTCGCCAGGGCCAGCGCCGGGCTGGTCGCGAGCGGCGTGCGTGCTGCGGATCCGCGCCACGGCGTGGACTCTGCCGCTCGGCTCGTCAGCTTCGCGCGCGAGTGGTTCTCGTCGGGAGCGCTACACCTGCGCGAAGCCGCCGAGGTTGCGCGAGCGCCCGAGCCTCTGACGCCGCCCGCAGCCGAAACACCCGAGTACGACCCGCCGCCGTCGGCTGCGCTGACCCGCGGCCTGGGCGCGCTGATCGCGCAACAGGACGAGGACGGCTCGTGGGAGGGCGAGTGCTCGTGGTGCGCCATGCTACCAGCCGAGTACGTGTTGGCCTTGCACATCATGGGCCTGCCGATCGACGACGCGCGCCGCCGGCGCATCCTGCTGCAGTTCGAGCGCACGCAGCTGCCCGACGGAACCTGGGCGCTCGCCGAGATGAGCAGCCCACCCTCGCTGTTCGTCACCACGCTGGTCTACGTCGCGAGCCGCTTGCTCGGCGTCGCGCCCGACGATGCGCTGCTCGAGCGCGCTCGCTCGTTCATCGATCGCGAAGGCGGCGCGCGTGCGATCCCGACCTGGGGCAAGTTCTGGCTGGCGCTCGTCTCGTTGTATCGCTGGGAAGGCGTCAACCCGATCATCCCGGAGCTCTGGACGCTGCCGCTCGCGACACCGGTGCATCCGTCGCGCTACTACTGCCACACGCGCATGATCTATCTGGCGATGGCCACCCTCTACGCCGAGCGCTTCTCGGCAGCAGAGACGCCGATCATCCAGGCCTTGCGCGAGGAGCTGTTCCCGGAAGGCTGGGACGCAGTGGATTTTCACCAGGCGCGCAAGAGCCTGCGTGACGACGATCTGTTCGCGGAGCCGAGTCTCCCGCTCAAGCTCTCGTACGAAGCGTTGCGCGTCGTGGACCGCGTGCGGACGCGCAGCGCGCGCGACGAGCTGCTCGAGACCTTCCGCAAGTCGATCCGCTGGGAGCTCTCGGTCTCGAGCCACACCTCGATCTCGCCCGTCAGCGGCTTGCTGAACGTGATCGCGCTCTGGATGCGCGATCCATCGGACCCCGACGTGGCCAAGGCGCTCGAGCGCTTCGAGTGTTGGATCTGGGAGGATGACCACGACGGCTTCCGGATCACCGGCGCGCGCTCGGCCATCTGGGACACCAGCTTCGCGCTGCAGACGCTCGCGACGGCGGCGCCATTCGTCGACGTCGCGCCCGCGATGCAGCGCGCCTCCGAGTTCCTGCGCACGCAGCAGATCCGCAAGAGCTTCCCCGACTTCGCCGCGAACCATCGCGCCGATCCGCGAGGCGGCTACCCATTTTCGTTCGTGTGGCACGGCTGGCCCGTGAGCGACTGCACGGCGGAAGCGATCCTGGCGCGGCTGGAGCTGCAGGGTGCCGATGCCCCGAGCGACGACGACGTCACGCTCGCCGCCCAGTTCGTGCTGCGCTCGCAAGGGCCGGACGGCGGCTTCGGCAGCTACGAGGCGCCGCGCGTGCCCTTCTCGCTCGAGTGGCTGAACCCTGCCGAGATGTTCGGCGACTCGATGACCGAGAGCGGTTACGTCGAGTGCACGGCGTCGTGCATCGCGGCGCTGGCGAAGATCGCCGAGCAACGCCCGGAGCTGCTGGGTCGCGAGGGGTTGTCTGCGATTCCGGCTGCGATCGCGCGCGGTGCCGCGTCCATACGGCGCAAGCAGCGCATCGACGGATCGTGGCCGGGCGCGTGGGGCGTGCGACTGATCTACGGCACGCTCTTCGGAGTGCGCGGCTTGCTCGCAGCGGGCGCGCCGCCGACCGATCCGGCGATCCGCAAGGCCTGCGCGTGGCTCAAGGCGCAGCAACGCGCGGACGGTGGCTGGGGCGAGAGCGCGTCAGTCGAAGCAGACGACTACCTGCAGCACGAGCAGGGACAGGTCGTACAGACCGCCTGGGCGCTGATGACGTTGTGCGAAGCCAGCGATCCCGACTTCGGCGCGATCGAGCGCGCGGCGCGCTTCATCGCGCGCAACCAGCTGGGCAACGGCGAGTGGCCGCGCCAGGAGCCTGCGGGCTTGTTCTTCCGCACCGCTCTGCTCGAGTACGCGCTGTACCGCAGCTACTTCCCGGTCTGGGCACTGGCCGCGTACGAGGCGCGCTCGCGTGCGCGCAGCGGCTTGTCCACGCGCACCCGCACCCTGACCCGCCCGCTGACGCCCGAGCTACATGCCAGTGCATCGGTCGCCGAGGCCGAGTGATGCCACCTGTCACGTGTCACTAAGGAGAGGACCGCCATGCTTCATGATGTAGTGATCGTCGGTGGGGGCCCCGGTGGGTCAACAGCCGCGCTCAAGCTCGCCCAACGCGGCGTGAGGGACGTGGTGTTGCTCGATGGCGCGGACTTCCCGCGCGACAAGACGTGTGGCTCGGGCCTCTCACCCACCGCGCTCACGCTCGGCGATCAGCTCGGCATCGGCGACGAGATCCGCAGCCGCGCGAACCCGGTCGACTCGGTGAAGATCACCGCACCCGGAGGCGGCTCGTTCGTGCTCTCGTCGAACGCCGCGGCGGTGGTGCTGCTGCGCCGCGAGTTCGACTACATCATCGTGCGCAAGGCGCTCGACCTCGGGGTCAAGCTCGAAGCCGGCGTGCGCGCGCGCGAGTTGATCCGCGAAGGCGAACGCGTGGTCGGCGTGCGCATGGCCGACGGGCGAGAGATCCGCGCGCGCTACGTGCTGTGCGCGGATGGTGCGCACTCGATCTTCTCCACCGATCCGCGGCCCAAGCGCAGCATCTCCACGCTGATGGGCTGGTGGGACGGTGCGGACTTCACGCCGCGCCAGATCGAGATGGTGTTCTCGAAGAGCGTGACGCCGCTCTACGGCTGGCTCTTTCCGGAGAGCGACACGCGCGTGAACATCGGCATCTGCATCGACGGCCAGGACGCTGACGGCAACAAGACGCAGCGCAACGTGCGCGACGTGTTCCGCGGCTTCCTCGACGAGCACTTCCGCTCGCAACTCTCGCGGGCCACGCAGATCGGCAACTTGAAGGGTCATCCGATCGTGTACACGACGTGGATCGGTCACTGCACGGCGCCGGGTGCGCTGTACCTCGGCGAAGCCGCGCGCTTGACGCACAACGCCACGGGCGAAGGCATCTCGCAGGCCATGCAGAGCGGGATCTACGCCGCGGATGCCGCGGCTGATGCACTCGTTGGACTCGCTTCGGAGGAAGAAGCCTGGAAGCGTTACGTGTGGCAGCACCGCAAGCGCTTCACGCTCGGGTTCGTGGCCGGCTACGCCGTGCGCGCGGCCGTTCGTTACGGCGTGATCGACGCGATGGCCTACGCGTACGACAACCCGTACGTGCGGCGCGGCGTCGTGCGCACACTGGGTTCGGCGCTGGCCGGAACGTCCGTGCACGACGCGAGCCCGGCGACGCGGGCCGAGCCGGTGCCGCCCGCGATCGCAGCCAGTCAGGACGCTCGCGCGGTCTAGAGACCTTCGAGCGGATCGTCGCTCGAGTTGTCGTCGACGCCCTTGAGATCCCCCGTGCCGGGCGCTGGTGCCGCGGGCGCGGCGGCCTTTTCGGGAGCTTTCTCGGACGCCTTCTCGGGAGCCGCAGCCGCGGAGGGCTTCACCTCTTCCTTGCCCTCGGGTGCAGGCGCGGGTGTCGGTGCGAGTGAAGGCGCTGGAGCCCCAGGCTTGTCGCCGTAGGCCTGCGCTTCGAGCTCGGCGGTCGCGGCGGCGGCGGCCTCGCGATCGACGCCCTTCGCCTTCGACTCTGCCGGTTCGGCGGGCTTGCTCTCGGGCTTGCTGTGCTGCTTGGCAACGTGCGCGAGACGCTCAGTCGGGGCGGCTTCGTCCGCCGGCGCGGGCTCCTTCGCCTTCGGCTGCGACTCCACCGCGGGAGGTGGCTCGCGTCGCTTCGCGACCTTGGGAGTTTCCACGGTCACCGGCGCCAGTTGCTGCGGCGCCGCTCGCGCGGCCAGGGCAGCGTCGGTCACCTGCTGCAGCTCGCTGCGCGTGCGCTGCAGCTCGGCCTGCACGCTGGTCAAAGCGGCGCTCTGCTGCTGCGCCTGCGTCGCGCTCTCTTGCTTGGTGCTCGCGAGCTCGGCCGAGAGCGGGCGATATGCGAACGCATAGAAGACGACGCCCAGCACGAGCACGCCAGCGGCGGCGCTCCAGCCGAGCCACGCCTTTCGCGCGGGCGCGCTCGCCATGGCGAGCGGTTGGGGCAGTGCCGTCGGGAGCGAAACCTCCGGGCTCGGCGCCGCCTCGGCGGGTTCGGGCGCAGGCCGCGGGGTCATCGTCGGAGCCTGCACGCCCATCAAAGTACGGCGCGAGGTGCGCGGACTGGCGGTCACGGGCGGTCGAGCCGGCGGAGTCGTGGTCGGACCGAGCAGTGTCCGCGAGAAGGCACTTATCCGTTCCTGTCGAACCGGAGTGGGTGTCACGAGGGGCTTGATGCTCGCGAGCGCGGCGGCGGTCGCCGGATCCACCCCCTGGTGGGTTCGTACCGTGTTTCGAGACGGCGGAGCGGCCGGCTCGGTCGCGATCGGACGCGAACTCGATGGGTCCGCAACCTCGGACGGCGCCAGCTGCACGCGGCTCGGCGTGGCGACGCGCATCCGCATCGCAGCCTGCAAGTGCTGAGGACTATAGGTCTGCGTCGGCGAGCTGTCCTCCTCCCAGGGACCCTCCTTCGCGCCCGCGGAGCCGGCGGCGGCCTGCGGCGCACGAGCAGAATTCTCCGATGGCCTGGGTACCGGACTCGGTAGGCCCAACTCCGCGGGTTCCCAAGGCGAGGTCGGCTGCTGATCGTCGGAAGACCACAGGCCGGTGGGAGGATGCTGCATCGTTTCAGACTCCTTGGTTGGCGAAACGCACGCCGGGGCCGCGGCGATTCGCGAGGCAGCGAGTTAACGCGTGTATCACGTCGCACCATACCCCTGCACGAGGCAAGTGCAACGGACGCGTGGCGCGATCGGATATTGAACGCCCGCGCACGAAATCTCGCCGCGACGGCGCGCGCCCGTGACCGGAAAGGGAACGGGCGACAGACGTTATATATGGCGCGACGGGCGCGCTGAGCTTCGAACTGCATCACAGGGGGGCTTCTTTCGCCCCGAGGGCAAGTCGTACGCGATCGGACGTACATGCCGGAGCCGCCTCCCGATCAGGGGCACCGCTTCGTGTACGTACAGAGCCGCGGCCTGCTCGAGCATTGCGTGCGCACGCGCGTCGAAGCGCTCGATAACGTCGAAGTGCGCTACGGCGCGCGCGTGGAAGACATCACGGCCACAGACAGCCACGTGACGGGCGTGCGGGTCGCGCACGCGACCGAACCCATCGTCGCCGACCTGGTGATCGATGCCATGGGTCGCGGCGGCAAGACCTGCACTGGCTCGATCAACTGGGCTTCGAACGCCCGGCGCAAGACGTCGTGAACTGCGACTTCGCGTACACCAGCGTGTTCATGCGGCCGTACGTGCCGGGCGAAGCCGCTGCGGGCGACAACCAGGCGCTGATGACGCTGATGTCGATCCATGGGCTCGTGGCACCGCTCGAACTGTTGCGACAGTCCCCACGGCCCGAGCGGCTCGCGGCGTCCGCGCCGACAGCCTGACAAACGCGGGTTGTAGTCAGATCAGTGTCTCTTAGCTGCTCGCTCGCGCGAGAGCTGACTGTTATCCTGCGTGGGGTTTGGCATGAACCCCGCCGGCGTCAAGAAACTCTCCGAGGTGCTGCAGGGCACGAGCGTGTACGAACGCCTCGAAGAGCTCATCCCCGGCATGATCTACGTCTACGACCTGGTCGAGCGCCGCAACGTGTTCACGAACCGATCGCTGGCCGAGCTGCTCGGCTACTCGTCCGAGGAGGTCGCGGGCCTGGGCGATCAGCTGCTGTCGGAGATCCTGCATCCCGACGACCTGGAGCGTGCGCTCGAGCATCACGCGCACATGCGGCTCGTGCGCCCCGGGCAAGTGGTGGAATTCGAGTACCGCGTCCGAGACAGCGACGACGCTTGGCGCTGGTTGCACTCGTGGGAGATCGTGCTGGAACAAGACGCGACCGGGGCCTCGCAGCAGCTGCTCGGCATCGCACAGGACGTGACGCACCGCGTGGAAGTCGAGGGCGACCTGCGCGAGAGCCAGCGCCGGCACGCGGAGGCGGAGCAGCGCTGGCGCTCGATCGCGGAGAACCCGTACGACTTCGTGGTGGTGATCGATCGCGACGCCAAGTACACCTACGTGAACTTCGGTGCGCCCGGTGTGCAGGTCGAAGAGCTGATCGGCAAGAAGGGTCCACACGACTTCGTCGCGCCGCGGGACCAAGCCGCGATGAGCGCGGCGTTCGAGTACTCGTTCACGACCGGCAAGGCCACCTCGTACGAGGTCTACGTCGAGCCGCTCGACAAGTGGTACCACAACCTGGTCGGCCCGATCCGCGAGGGCGATCAGGTCACGCACCTCTCGGTGTTGACCCGCGACATCTCGAGCGAGAAGCGCGCGCAGGCGCAGGCCAGGGAGGCCGAGCAGCAGGTTCGGCGCATGGAAGGCAAGCTGGCACAAACCGCGAAGCTCGAGGCCGTGGGCCAACTCGCCGGCGGGATCGCGCACGACTTCAACAACCTGCTGACGGGGATCAGCGGGGTCGTCGAGCTGCTGGCAGAGCAGCTCGAGCAACACGAGAGCTTGCCCGACGTACTCGAGCTGCGCGAGGCGGTGCAGCGCGGAGCGGCGCTCACCCGGCAGCTGCTCGCGTTCAGCCGACAGCAGTCGGTCGCGCCGACGCTGCTGAGCTTGAACGAGCTGGTCGAGACCACTTCGCGAATGCTGCGCCGGCTGATCGCCGCCGACATCGACCTGGTGCTCGAGCTCGGCGACGCCGTGCTGTGCGTCCGCGCCGACTCGAACCAGCTCGAGCAAGTGGTGATGAACCTGGCAGTCAACGCGCGCGACGCCATGCCGGATGGCGGCGTGTTGAAGTTCGAGCTCGCTCGGGTCGCGCTCGACGAACGCGCTCGCGTCGAACACCCCGACGCGCGACGCGGCGCGTATGCGCGACTATCCGTGTCGGACACCGGACATGGCATGGACGAAGCCACGCTGGCGCGCATCTTCGAGCCGTTCTTCACGACCAAGCCGATGGGCGTCGGCACCGGCCTCGGCTTGTCGATGGTGCACGGCATCGTCAGCAAGGCGGGCGGTTTCGTCGAAGTCCGATCGCGACCGGGCGAAGGATCGACGTTCGAGGTCTGGCTGCCGCTGGCCTCCGGCCAACCCGTGGCCAGCCAGCCGCCGCCCGAGACGAGGCCGTCGGGAACAGAGACCGTGTTGCTCGTGGAAGACGAAGCCCACGTGCTGCGCCACACCACGCAGCTGCTGCAGCGCCTCGGCTACCGCGTGATCGGCACGGCGCGCGCCGATGAAGCGCTGGCGTTGGTGCAATCCGGCACGAAGTTCGACCTACTGCTGACCGACGTGCTGCTGCCAGGCATCCACGGCCACGACCTGTTCCGCCGCCTGACCGCGCTGCGCGGCGACCTACCCGTCGTGTTCATGTCGGGCTACACGTCCGACGTCCTCGCGGAGAAAGGCATCGCGGACGCAGGCGCGTTGTTCCTGGCCAAGCCATTCAGCTGGAACGAGCTGGCGCTGAAGGTGCGCGCCGCGATCGACACCCACCGCAAGCCACCGACCAGGCGTGTCTTGGACTGAGGGTTCGGGCTCTTCAGCGTGGCGCGCTCGCGAAGCGCGAGTCTGACAAAAACCTTTCGACGATCTCCGGCACCTCACTGGAGGTGTCGAGGTCGTAGTGGCTATAGCCAGGGACCACCGCGAGGCGAGCTCGCGTGAACTTGGTGTTTTGCCAGCCGGGTTCGCTGATGCCGCCCCCGAGCAGGGCGAAGAACTCGGCGATGTGCTTTTGAGCGATCGCATCGTGGTCGGCGAAGATGAGTTGCACCGGCATTGGGAGCTTCGGGATGTCGTTTGACCAGTCGTAGTCCTGACCCATCATCTTGCCGAACTTGTCGAGGAACTTCGCGAAGCGCTCGGGCTGTGGCCACTTCGCGGCGAATCGCCCGACCGGCATCTGCTTCAAGCTCTCGGCCATGTCGCCGTTGACTGCGCCCATGCCCTGGCGCGTCTCGGGGTACCAGCCCTGCCTGGCAAACACGCTCGAGATCACGATCAGCTTGCGCACCGCCGACGGATGCTGGATGGCTGCGCGCAGCGCCGAAGCGGCGCCGAACGAGTGGCCGGCGACGTCCGCGTGCCGAAGCCCCAAGGCTGCGATCGCCGCGGCCACGTCATCGCCCATCGTCTCGAGCGTGATGGGACGATCCGTGTCGATGGTGCGGCCGTGTCCCTGGAGTTCGAGTCCGATCACCCTGCGGCGCTTGGCCAGTGGGCCGATCCAGGTCATCATATCAGGAATGGTCCTGAGCCCGCCGTGGAGCACAAGCAGCGGCTCGCCCTGCCCGTAGACCTCGTGCCAGAGCTTGACGCCCTTCAGCTCGATGAACCCGCTGGAGACTGGCTTGTCGGTCATCATGTCGTCCTCCTTGGAGAAACTAGATAATCCCGCTGCGCCCGCGGCGAGATGCAGGATGCAACGTGCAGCTGTTGGCTGCACTCGCGCGAGCTCGGGCAGCCGAGGATGAGGACCTCTGCACCAGACTTCCTTCTCGGCTGCTTTGCTGGCAAGGTGTTCGCTCGCCCGCAGGACGGTTTCATGTATCGCGGAGCCCTGCATATCAGCGCGTTGTTACTGGTGTTGGCACCGGGCACTCGCGCGTTCGCGCACGGCGTGCCGCCGGAAGCCTACGCGGTGCTTTCACAGGATGCGCAGGGACCGCGTGCCGTGGCCTTGAGCGCCGGGGTGGGGTTGCGCCGCGGGCCGCAGAGCTATCAGTTCGTCTGCCCGATGGCGTGGGGTGATCAGTTCGCGTCCCCGCTGGCTCCGCTCGCGGACGGGACGATCGTGGTCGGCGCAACCGCCGGGCTGATGCTGCTCGGCGACGACGGCAGCTTGCGACCGCATCCCGACCCCGCCGCCATCGGCCGCACGAGCGATGTGGTGCGCTCGAAGGCCGGAGTGTTCGCGCTGCGACCCACGGCGATGGGGACCGAGCTGCTCGCCGTCGACGCGCAGAGCATGCGCGTGCTGTGGAAGGACGCGAAGAGCCTGTACTCGCTGGCTGCGCTGGACGACAGGCTCGTGGTCGTGCGTGCGATGGGCACGATGTTGGAGCAGGTCACGATCGGGTTGGACGGCACGGAGCTCGAGCGCCAAATGGCCACGCTCGATGCGGGCGTGGACTACGTCTTCGCACGCGCGAACGCCGGCGCAGCCTACGTGCTCCTCGTGTACCGCAGCGGGACCGTGGCGCTCGGCAGCCTGCGCATGAATACCTTCACCAAGCTGGCAGAGGGCGAGCTGTCGATCGCCGGACCGCTCAGCGTCGGGAACGTCACGTTGCTCGCACTCGACGGGCAGCTGACGCAGCTGGTCGAAGGCCACACGTCACCGCTCGCAGACGATCACCGCGTGATCTGCCTCGCGGAGCGCGACGGGCTCACCTACGCGTGCGACGGCAACGGCATCGCGCGCCTGAACGGTCAGGCGCTGACCGACCCGCTGTTTCGCTTCAGCTGGCTGACCGCTCCCGATCTGGCGCGCGTGCCCGAGGGCGACGAACGCTTCGTCTGCAACCAGCAGTGGCAAGACCTGCGCTTCGATATCGGGTTGCTCATGCCCGAGGCGGCAGGCGCGCCTGCGGATCCCGCGCTGGCAGCCGGTGCCGGTGCCCCGATCGCGGGCGCGATGCAGCCGATGGCCGGTGTCGGTGGGGTCGCAGCTGCTGGCGGCGGGCCGGTGGTCGCTCCCGGAGCACCCGTCCAGCAGGACGGCGGCGGCTGCGCGACGCTGCCCGGCCGCAATGCGCCGCTGGGCGGCCCGCTCGGTCTCGCGCTCGCACTGGTTGTGGTGCGGTGTCGGCCGCGACGCCGGCTCTACCGAAGTCTTGGGTCACTAAATAGCGAATAAACGTCACTCGATGCGATCGAAAATGAATCGACTTGGCGTCGCGCGTTGAAAATTGACTTTGGCGACGTGATTTTTGACCGCTTTTGACACGCCGAGCCACTGCCTACCAGACGTACTGCGGCGGTCTGGCGAGGCCGCTCGCGTCGGAGGTTGAGCATGCTCGGAATCGTGGGACTTTCTCGGCTGGCAGGCGACTCGGAACGATGCAGCACGGCGCGCTCTCCTCGCATGACTGCCAGGCTGCGCCGATATTCCATGATCCTCGGTGTACTGGTCGCGGCGTGTGGGACCGGCGCGGAGGACAGCGGGTCGGTTTCGACGAACGTGACCGCAAACGAGGACGATCCGATCACCGCGGGCCTGCGCGGCACCGTCGTCACGTTCCTGTCGCGCTTCGACGACGGCACGGGCGACCAGACGTACTTCCTGCGTAACGCCAAGGGCGACACGCAGCTGTTCTTCGAGCGAGAGCCCAACCTCGCGCCCGGCACTCCGATTCGCGTCTGGGGCGAGCCGATGAAGGACGGGCTGCGCGTCGGCAAGTTCGAGTTCGACAGCGAGCCTGGCGTCGGGCTCGCTTCATCGGCGCTGATCAACGGCATGAAGTACAAGGCGCGCACCTTCGGGTTGGCCCTCGTCGACATCGGCGGCGGCATCAACATCACGAAGGAGGAAATGACGAAGCGCCTGTTCGGCGTCGGCGCGACCGACAAGTCCGTCAAGCAGTATTACATGGAGACGTCGTACGGCACGCAGGACCTCGGGGGTGAGGTCGTCGGCCCGTTCATGTATCCGATGTCCGGCAAGTGCGACACGACCGGGATGGCCAAGGCGCTCAAGCCGATGATGGGTATGTACGACCATTATCTCTGGTACTTCGGCAGTCGCACCACGGCCTGTCAGTTCTCGGGGCTCGCGGAAGGCGGCCAGCCGAGCCGCCCGACGAACGACACCTGGTACAACGGCTCGGCCAACTGCGTCGTGCTCGTCCAGGAGCCCGGCCACAACTTCGGCATGATGCACTCGTCGTCGATGACCTGTACCGGCATGACGGCGTTCGCGGACGATCCAGATTCGGCGTGCACGCACAACGAGTACGGCGATCGCTACGATCCGATGGGCGGCGCGTGCAACCACATGAACGCCTGGCAGAAGGTGTTCGAGGGCTGGCTCCAGAAGTGCAACGGCCTGAAGGTGAAGTCGAGCGGCATGTACACGCTGCAGCCGCTCGAGCTCGCGTGTGACGGACCGCAGGTGTTGCAGATCCCGTTCCCCAAGGTGCGTCCCTTCGGTCGCTCCGGCGGCGGTGGCCTCGCGACCGTCGAGAACCTCGGGTTCTACTACCTCGAGCTGCGCACGCCGCGCGGCTTCGACAGCACCATCCGCACCTCGCCGACAATCCTGGTGCGCGTGGCCGAGGACTACCGCGATCGTATGGACCGCGGTCGCCACACCTGGCTGCTCGACATGGAGCCGACCTCGACGCGAACCATCGAGGGCTTGGGCATGGGCAAGACCTTCACGGATCCCGCGGGCGGCGTGAGCTTCACTGTGATGGCGATCTCGCAAGACTCCGCGACGATCCAGGTCACCATCCCGAACGGCACGGGCCCAGCCCTTTGTCTCGACGACACGCCCTTCGATCAAGCGGGTGCGTCGAAGTTGTTGTGTGGCGGGCTCGTGGCAGCGGACGGCACCACGGCTCCAGGCATGCCCACCGGCGGCATGGCCGGCGCGGCCGCTCCGCCTCCGCCGAAGGTCGAAGCCTTGATCCTGGTCGATGCCGACACCGACAAGGACATCCGGCCCGTCCAGGACATGGCGGTGCTCGATCTCAGCCAGCTGCCACCGAACCTCAGCATGCGCGTCGACACAGACCCGGAAGTCGTCGGTAGCGTCGTCTTCCGCATCGACGCCGGCGCACCGCGCACCGAGAACATGGCGCCGTACTCGATCACGCCTCACACGGGTCCGAACATCACGCCCATGATGCTGGCCCTGGGTGCGCACACCGTGAACGCGACCGCGTTCGACATGCCGAACGGCATGGGCAGACCGGGCGAACCGCTCGAGATCGACTTCACGCTCACGCGCAGTGCACCGGTCGCGCCGGCCGCACCGGACGTGACCGTCGGCGGCCGCGGTGCCGCGGGAACGCCGGGCGTTGGAGTCGGCGCGCGCGCAGGCACTTCAGGCTTGACCGCAGGCACTGGCACGCTCACCAGTCCGCAGCTCGGAGCTGCGGGCAGTGCGCCGTTCGAGGTGCCGACTCGCGGAGCAGTGGCGGATGAAGGCTGCGGCTGCCGCGTGCCCGGCGAAGGTGCGGGTTCTACCGGAAGCACCCGTGCGTGGGCGCTGGCTGCGCTCGCGGTCGTGGTGTTCGTGCGGCGCCGGCGCCGGCGCTGAGCGGCGCGCAACCTAGAGGGTGAGCAAGGCGTCCCAGAGGTTCGGGCAATCTGCCTGGCCTCCGCCGTCCTTTACGAACCCCACGAAGAAGCACATCTCCTCGGTCGAGCTCTCTCCGAACGTCACCTCGGTGTCGTTTGGATTGGCCAAGTAGTCGCACGTGACGCGGAGCAGATCGCCCGCCTCGAGCTTGATGTTGACCTTCTCCATGCGCTGATCGTCGAAGTTGAACGGATCGCGCGAGTACAAGGTCTTCATCGAGCTCATGTCCTTTCCGATCTCGATCAACATGCGCTTGCCGAGCGTGTGCATGTGCGGAAACACCGCGAGCAGCTCGGACGGGCCGGTCATCTGGCAGACGTTCTGCGCCTTGCCCGTCTGTCGCGCGGGCAGGTGAATCTGAGAGGAACCGATGGCCCACGGACTCACCGGCGTCGGGTTCGCCGCCTTCGAGCGGTGCATCCGGATCTCCATCGCCTGCGTCTGCTTCTTGTCGCTGACGTTGAAGAGGTGCATCTGCAGCACCAGTTGTGTGCCGGCCCCGAGCACGTGACCGACGCCTTCGTCGAAGCGCAGCTCGGAAGGTCCGTTGCCGGCGAGAAAGATCGGCAACCAGGTCAGCTTGAACTGTTCCTTGCAGACGCTGACGCCCTCGGGTTCTGGGAGTATCGCCTGCACGAATTGAGCGTGGTGCACGAAGGGTTGTGACGACTTGCTGAAACCATCGACCACGACGTCCTCTTCGAGCGTCGCTCCGAAGCACGTGTAGGATTCCTCGCCCGGTTCCATCGCGATCGGCTCGGTCCGGAACACGAGCTCGCCGGTCGCGGGATCCAGCCGCACGCCCGGGGGCCCCACGGGTGCAGGCGCGGGATTGCCTGCGCTGGCGGTGGGCAGCGCTTCCATGGGCATGTTCATCGGTACCGCCGGCGCTCCAGCCGCATTGCTCGCTGCAGGCGTCACGCTCGCGGGCGCCGTCGTCGGCGTTGGATTACTGCCGTTCATCGCGGCCATCGCGGCCATCGCGGCGGGCATCGTGGGCGCCGGAAGCGCGCTGCTCGGAGTGGTCGTGGCCGCGGGGAGCGCGGGTGCCGCGGGCTCTTCGGGCGCGAGCGTCTGGCCATTGCTGCACGCAACTGCCGTCGTGAATACCGCCAGAAGGAACAGATTCTCGAGCTTCATGATCGCACCTCGCCTTTGCTTGCGCGGCGAGTCCCTCACAGACGGCCGCCTCACTTACTGCCGCGAGAGGTCACGAGCTTCGAAGAATCAGAGGCCTCAATCTGGACCGCGTACGGGTGCACAGAAGCCGGCGATGCAGCTGCTGGGCGGCTCGCTCGATCCGGCAGGCCGGCAGCAGTCGTCCGACGTGACACAACGTTCGTCGCGCCTGGCACACTCTCTCATCGTCGGGGAGCACGTTCCGACCGGATCGGCGAACTCTGCGGGGACGGAGTCATCGATGTGACAGAACCCACCGCAACAGTCGATCCCGCTGGTGCACTTGTCACCGTCCATGCGACACGCATCGAGGGCGGTGAACGCACGGTGATTGCCGCTGCCGAAGATCTGGCCACTCACGAAGAACGCCGGGTGGCTCGGATCGCCTTCGTACCGGCCGTCGGGAGCGATCGTGATCGCGGTGCCCCAGAGCTGCCGGGCGACGCCGAGGTTTCCGTAGTTGCGAATGGAGTCGAAGAACACCCAGAAGTATCCGCCGGCGGCGACCGGAGACACGGTCGGATAGTAGTGCTGGTGCAGATCCGCGGGACCGAACGGCGTGATGCCGGTCGGATCGACGGGCGACTTCATGCCCATGGCCTGCGCCAGGATCGTCGACTTCCCGGTCTGAAGATCGACGATGTGCAGATCGCTCTCGGGACCCGCGAACGGAATCCCGCCGATCACGCCCGCTCCTGCGCCTGAAAAGGTTGGATTGACCCCGCGCGCGAAGACGAGCGCTCGCCCGTCCGGCAAGAAGAACGGCCAGCCAGGATAGCGATCGGGGTCGGTGTAGACGACGCGATGGTTCGACAGCTTGCGACTCGCTGCGTCGTAGCTCATCACGGCGAGCGCCTTGCCTGCGCTGACGCCGAAGTCGTTGAATGCCAGTTGCCGTCCGTCTGGCGAGAACATGTTCATCATCGCGCCTGCGGGGATGCCCGAGCCCGCGATCGCCATGCCACTGTCGGTCTGCACGAGCGCCGCGTCGTTGACCAGCAGCGATTCGTTCGGTGTTCCCTGCGGCCTGACGTTGCCCGCAGGGTGCGCCGTGGACGCGTACACCGAGCCATCCGGTGAGAGCCCGGCAAAGCCTGCGATCGGGCTCGATGCGAGGACCGGGGGATTCGGTTGGGTCGTCGGGCTCAGCGCATAGCTCGAGCCTGGCTCGCCGCCCGTGTGCGCGATCAAGCGCGTCCCGCTGGCTGCGACCGAGTGACACCCGTAACAACCGAAGCCACCGAGGAACGGCACCGCATCGCCGCCGGGCGGGATCCGATAGATCGTGCCGCCGAACGAGGCCTCCGAGACGTAGCTGTTGTAGTAGATGGAGCCCTTGAGGGTCGCTTGCGCGATCACGATCTTCTGAACGATCGGACCCACGGCGCCGGAGGAGCCCTTCACCGTGAGCTCGAGCGTGTATGGGTCGGAGGGTCCGCCGGTCCGTTCGCCCGCCCTCTGCCAGACAGCGGGAGGAACATCGAGCTGCTGCGGACCTGTCGTGCGCAGGCAGCCGCGATAGTCGAAGCTGCGTGAACGCAGGCGCACGTACACGACGTCGCCGGCCGCACCGTCCCACATCAAGCGCGGCGGCTTCATGCCGCGCGGGAAGACCGTTCCGTCGTACGGATACAACCAACGCCCAGCGCCTGGAGGACCGCCGGCCATCAAGCGCTGGACATCCTCGGGGCCGAGGCCCGCCGGATTGCCAGGTCCGCAGCCGTCCATCACATCGGTCACTGCAGGTGCGGGTTGTCCTGATGATTGCGGGGATTGCGTCGTGGTCGATGCCGATCCAGCTCCGGCGCTGGATTGGATCGGAGTCGACGGGCTGGTACCGAACATGGCGGAGCCGCGGGTTCCGGCGCTCACGGGCTGCGATCGAGTGCCGGCGGTCGTGTCACGCACCGGGGTGGTGGTGTCGCTCGAGCACGCAGCGAGAACGAGACACGATGCGAGCATTCGATATCGAGCGACAGGATTCATGGTCAACTGCCATGCCGAGAGAGCCGCGAAATTATCAATGGATCGCGAGGAAACCGTTCACTCAGCGACTACCCGGAACGAACGCAATTGCATCCGTGTCTTCCTGCCGGCGACTTCGAACAGCTTCAGACTATTTCGTGGCTGGCGGGAAACGATCCTCGGGCAGGTCTGCGAACGACGCGAATCCGCGTGGATCGTGCGCGGGAACGAGCGTGAGCTCCGGAAACCTGGCGTGCAGCGCCGCCATCCGCAGCAGGTTCTCGCGCACGGCGGCTGGGTCGTCGTCGCCCATCGCGCGCACCAGCCAAGGGCGCTCCTCGCGCTCGGTGATCCCCTCGAGTTGCCAGGCCAAGTCGCCCACGAACGCGTAGCGACGAGCATCCGGCAGCGTGACGAACACGACCACGGACCCCGGCGTATGCCCGGGGGCAGGCACCACGACGATCGCGCCGTCGCCGTGGAGATCGTGGCTGCTCGGAAACCCCAGGTACGGCGCGCCGTCGAATGCGTAGGTCTCGAAGCGCGCGCCGCTGGAGCGTGCCACGTCGCCGATCCATCCGCTGTGTGCGACGAACTGCGCCTCCGCGCGCGGCACGAGTACCGGCACGGCGCCGAGGTCAGCCACGCCGCTCACGTGATCCCAGTGCGCGTGCGTCAACAGCACGCCGCGCAGCCGCGATGTGTCGTAGCCCGCAGCTGTCAGCTGCTGCGCGGCGGAGCGCGTGAAGGTGTACGCCGTGGATAGCCGAAACCCGAGCGGCATGCTCGCGAGCTGTTCAGCGACGCGCGCGCCGAAGCCGGTATCGATGAGCAGGTCGCCGCGCGGATGGCGCAAGAGCACGGCAGTCATCGCGAACTCGCGCGGCTCCGAGAACGACCCTCCGCGATACCCAAAGGCAGCAGTGCGATGGTTGGAGCCCGTCGACAATCGATACGCGCGCATCTCGGACGGCGGAGACGCAGCAGGTAGATTGCCGCTGTAGCGCCGCGGCACCTGCAGCGGAGAAGCGCGATAGCTCGCGACCAGCGCCAGCAGCGCCGACAGCTCGAGCAGGCAAGTGACGCCGGCGACGACATGCCGGCGCAGACAGATCGCGAGCGCAGCCAGACAGGCCAGCCCACCGAGCAAGACATCGAGCGCGATCGGCAGCGGTGAACCCCGGCCGCTGAGCACGACCACGCACAACGCCAGCAGCGGCGCTACGAGCAGCGAAGCAGCGACAGCGAACCAACCGGGACGGTAGCGCCAGGCGCGTAGCATGGCCGCGGAGCGTGCGGGAGACGCGCTCAGGCGCGAATCGAGGCGATGCAGTCGGCGATCAGCTGGGCCGGTGCCGCGATCTGCTCGCCCACGCGACGGATCGCAGCCTCGACATCCTGGTCGGCGCCGATGACCTCACCGGCCGCAGGCGTCGGGCCTGCATCGGTGCGGCCGGAGACCATCCGCAGCCCGCTCTTGGGGTGCTCATGCACCTTGAGCCGAGCCGAATGACGCGAGCCGCCGTCACGCCAGATCGCGATCGCATACCCGATGCTCGGCGAATTCTCATCTTCGTTGTGCACTGCGCGACGCTCCCTCGAACGAGGTTGAATAGCGCGCGAACCCGCGTTCTGTCGAGCACCGTGAGAGGACCCCTGCATGGTGACAGTGATCGATGCACTCACCTCCCCGCATCACTCATCTGCTGACACGCCGACAGGCACTCCCGGCACGAGGTTACTGATGAGTAGTCTGCCCCTCCGCAAGCACGCGACGTCCAATCAGTTCTGGGTCACGGCTTTCCTGTTGCTGGGGGCCTGCGGGACGGACTCGGCGGAAACCACCGGTCAGCAGGCGGCGGCCGGCGCGACCGCGGATCCCCAGAACACCGGCG
>DATEOF010000145.1:0-2276 GCA_035274465.1 Polyangiales bacterium | reverse complement strand
CCTGCCCCGCCCGCAGCGCCTGCGCCCGCCAGCAAGCCGGGCATCGGTGCGGGCGAGTTGGTCCAGGCGGCCGCCCGCGAGCTGATCCAGGGCCACCTCAGCGCCGCGGCCGATCTGTACGCGCAGGCGACGCGCCTCGATCCCAAGAGTGAGCCCGCGTTTCGCGGCCTCGGCCTGACCAACGAACGCCTCGGCAAGAAGGCGGAGGCCATCCGCGCCTTCAACCGCGCGCTCGCGCTGGCACCGAACGGCCAGAACGCGGCCATGGTGCGGGCGCGCCTGGCCAAGCTGCAAGCTGCGCCGTGAGTCTTTGGGCGCGAGCGCATTTCGCGGTATAGGTGGCCAGCCCGTGACGGTTTCTTATCCTCCGGAGAGTGCCGGGAGCGAGTCGGTACCTCCCGGGTCGCTGACGCCAAATCCGCACGTGCGCGCTGCGCTCGTCGAGGGGCCGATCGCGCGCACCCTGCTGCTGTTCTCGCTGCCGACGCTGGCCAGCAGCGTGCTGCAGTCGCTGAACGCGTCGATCAACGCGGCGTGGATCGGCCAGCTGCTGGGCGAGCGCGCGATGAGCGCCAGCGCCAACGCCAACAGCCTGATCTTCTTCCTGCTCGGTGCGGTGTTCGGCCTGGGTCTGGCGGCGACGGTGCTGATCGGCCAGAGCGTCGGCGCCAACGATCACGTGCTGGCCAAGCGCACCATCGGCACCAGCCTGTGCTTCTTCACATCGATCTCTCTGTTCGTGGTCACGCTGGGCGTCACGTTCGCTCCGCAAGTGCTGCACGCCATGCGCACGCCGGCAGACTCACTGCCGCTGGCAGTCGCATACCTGCGCGTGGTCTTCATCGCGCTCCCCGGCATGTACCTGTACACGTTCGTGATGATGGCGCTGCGCGGCGCCGGCGACGCCAAGACCCCGTTCAAGTTTGCGCTACTGTCCGCGGTGATCGACGTCACGCTCAACCCGCTGCTGATCCGAGGCTTCGGGCCCGTGCCGGCGCTCGGCATCGCCGGCTCGGCCTACGCCACGCTGATTGCGCAGTGGACCAGCCTGTTCGCGCTGGTGTTCGCGCTCTATCGGCGCAAGCACTTCCTTCGGCTCAGGCGCAGCGAGCTGCACTACGTGCGCTTCGATCGCGAGATCCTGCGCTCGCTGTTGCTCAAGGGTATCCCGATGGGGTTGCAGATCGTGGTGGTGTCGTCGTCGATGCTCGCGATGATCAGCCTGGTCAACCGCTTCGGCACGCGCACGACCGCGGCGTACGGCGCGTGCTTCCAGCTGTGGAACTACATCCAGATGCCGGCGTTTGCAGTCGGCAGCGCGGTCTCGTCGATGGTGGCGCAGAACGTCGGCGCCAAGCGCTGGGACCGCGTGGCGCGCGTGGCGCAGGTGGGCGTGATCTACAACGTGCTGCTGACCGGAGTGCTGGTTCTGGCCGTCACCGTCATCAGCCGCCAGGCGTTTCGCTTGTTCCTGGGCGACAACCACGAGGCGATCGAGATCGCGCGCCACATCCATGCCGTCGTATCGTGGTCCTTCGTACTCTTCGGCGTCAGCTTCGTGCTCTCGAGCGTGATGCGTGCGACGGGCGCGGTGATCCCGCCGCTCGTGATCCTGTTCGTGTCGCTGTGGCTGGTGCGTATTCCCTTTGCGTACGCGCTGACCGGACGACTGCACGCGGACGCGATCTGGTGGAGCTTCGGCGTGGGCTCGATCATGTCCGTGTTCCTGTGCACGATCTATTACCGATCGGGACGCTGGCGCAGCGCCCACATGATCTGAGGCGCGGCGCTGGATTCGTGGGAATCCGCCGCCCACAGCTGCTGGCAACCTGACTTCGCCGTCATATAGGTGCCGAGCGCGCATTCGTTGGATTTTCGAAAGGATTTGGACGCGTTTCTTGTCAGACGACGGGAATCGCGATGAGCAAACTCGAGATCCCCTGGGTGTTGTCGACGGTCTCCCTCGTGGGGACGTTTGCGCTGGTGGCCTGCGGCGGCGAGCGAGCAAACCCGCAGATTTCCATGCCGCAGAACACGGCTGGTCTCGCAAGCCCGGCCGGAGCGGGCGCCTCTGCCGGCATGGCAGGCGCAGTCGCGCAGTCGGGTGGCGCAGGTGCGACGAGTGGCACGGGCCGCGCTGGCGCATCCGGGCAGGCAGGCAAGGGCGGCGCGAGCGCGGCGGGCTCGCCGGCGGCTGGTACGGCCGCAGCTGGGATGGCAGCACCCGCCGGGATGGGAGGGGGCGCGTCCGGAAACGGGAGCGCTGGAACTGTGCC
>DATEOF010000144.1:0-2484 GCA_035274465.1 Polyangiales bacterium | reverse complement strand
AGGAGTTCGAGACGTTCGAGGAGCCGCTCGCGTTGCGCGAACGGTTGGCGAGCGTGTCCGCGGACGTGGTGGTCGTCGACTGCTTGACGCTGTGGCTGTCGAACTTGCTCTTGCAGCAGCCGGAGCCGAGCACCGCCGCGCTCGAGCGCGAGATCGATCGGCTGGCCGAACAGCTGGTGGCGCGGCGCAGCCACGTGATCGTGGTGACGAACGAGGTCGGGATGGGCGTGGTGCCGGAGTCGGCGCTCGGCCGCACGTTCCGCGACCTGGCAGGTCGGGCGCATCAGCGCGTGTGCGCGGCCGCCGACGACATCTACCTGGGCGTGCTCGGCTGCATGCTGCGCTTGCGCCCCGAGCCACTGGCGCTAGTCCCTCCAGTCGGCTGATCCGATGCTCGAGCCCGTACGCCTCGCCTTCGCCTTTTTGACGCGCCTGCCTATGCCTCCCGGTGATGCGCGGCCCGCGCAGCTGGGGGCGGCGGTCGCGTGGTTCCCGCTCGTCGGCGCGCTGCTCGGCGCCGCGCAGTGGCTGGGATACGCAGCGCTCTCGCCGTCGCTGGATCCCATGTTCCTCGGCCTTTCGCTCGTGACCGTCGGCGCAATGCTGACCGGCGCGCTTCACCTGGACGGCCTGGCAGACGTGTTCGACGGCCTGGGCGGCGGGCGCGGCGACCGCACGCGCATGCTCGAGATCATGCGCGACCCACGCATCGGTGCTCACGGCGCGTGCGCGCTGGTGCTGCTGCTGATCGGCAAGATCCTGGCGAGCGCCGAGCTGTGTGGACGCGGCCACTGGCAGCCGCTGATGGCTGCGCCGGTCTGCGCGCGCTTCGCTGCCGTGCTGCTGATCCGCCTCTTCCCCTACGCGCGCGCGGAGGGGCTCGGCAGCGCCTTCCACGACCACAGCCGCGGCCGGCACGTCCTCTGCGCCGCGCTGCTGACCGCGTTCGCCCTCGCCTGGATCGGGCCGTCGGCGTTCGTGCTCCTCGCGGTCGCGCTGAGCAGTGCGTTCTTGCTCGCGTTCTGGGTGCAGCGCCGCATCGGAGGTCTCACCGGAGACGCCTACGGTGCCGCGATCGAGCTCGCGGAGCTGAGCCTGCTGCTGTCGGGGCGCTGGCTGTGATTTGACCCGGTCCGCAGGTTTGGACGCACGGAAGAGCATGGGTCGTGTTTTTCGAGCAGCTGTCGGCGTCGTGGTTCTCTGCCTGGCCTTCGTGGTCGTGGTCCCCGGGCGCGCCCAGGTCACCGAGCCGAACGGCCTGTCGGTGCCGCAGCCGGGCCCGAGCTTCGAGCCGAGCCTGCAGAGCTACTTCGCCGGCCGCATGCCGCCCGAAGCCATCGATCCGGTGCGCGACGCGAGCTCCGAGCCCTCCGTGTTCTCGCCGCTGTGTGGCTTTCAGGCCGAGCTGGTCTTGAGCGCATCGTCGGCCAACGCGGGCCTCGCCTGGTACAACGTGCCGACTGATCCCACGGCGCCACCCGGCGCGCTCTACTCGATCCTGATGGATACGATGAAGCCGGGCGCGATCATCTCGAGCTCCGACATTCGCGAAGATCCGAACTACCAAGGCGGCCTCATAGGTTTTGCGCTCACCAAGGGCGGAAAGGCCATCTACTACTCCGAGGAGACGCGCAACACGAACTGCACGGCGTGCTCGATGCCGGGCCACTGGAGGATGATGCTCGCGTATCCGTCGAGCCTGGAGGCCGCCACGTACTACCTGGCGTGGGAGGACTGGGAGGGCGCGAACGAGAACAGCTGGCCGAACGACGGTGACTTCAACGACAAGGTCTTCCGCTTGAGCGGCGTGCGCTGCGCCGGCGGTGGCGAGCCATGCGACACCGGCAAGCTCGGCGCGTGTGCTCCCGGCTTGACCGCGTGTCAGGCCAAGGGCGCTCCCACCTGCCAGCAGCTGGTGGCGGCGGAAGCCGAGCGTTGCGACTCGGTCGACAACGACTGCGATGGCATGGTGGACGACGATGCACGCTGTGACCCGGGCAAGATCTGCGTGCGCGGCACCTGCGTCTGGGCGTGCGGCGGCGACGAGTTCCCGTGCCTGTCGGACAGCGCGTGCGACGAAGGGCTGTGCGTCGAGCCGGCCTGCGTCGGCGTTCGCTGCGAGACCGGCAAGACCTGCCGCGGCGGCAAGTGCGTCGCGCCCTGCGAGGGCATCCGCTGTCCGCTGGGTCAAGAGTGTCGCGCGTCGGTCTGCGTCGACCCGTGCGCCGGCGTGAAGTGCAAGGACGGTGGGGTCTGCGAGCGCGGAGTGTGCGTGGGCGCCTGCAGCTGTTCGGGTTGTCCCGCCGGCAAGAGTTGCGACGGGGAGCTGGGCCGCTGCGTCGATCCCGGCTGCGCGGGCAAGAAGTGCGCGGCCGGCGAGGTCTGTCAGGCCGGCGCGTGCGTCGACGCCTGTCGCGATGCGCAGTGCCCGCTCGGTGCCGCCTGCGTGCGCGGGCGCTGCGAAGACTCCGCGCCGCCGGGCAG
>DATEOF010000143.1:0-26783 GCA_035274465.1 Polyangiales bacterium | reverse complement strand
CGGCGGTGCGCCTGCAGCTGGCAGCGGCGGTTCCGCAGGCGCTCCGAGCGGTGGCGGCCAAGTCTGGATGCCCAAACCGGGCGTGACCTGGCAATGGCAGCTCACCGGTACGCTCGATACGAGCGTCGACGCTCAGATGTACGACATCGATCTGTTCACGAACCCGGCAGCCACGATTCAGATGCTGCACGCTGCGGGTCGCAAGGTCGTCTGCTACTTCTCTGCGGGTTCGTACGAGCCTGGCCGGCCCGACTCGGCGACGTTGGCCCAAACCGTTCTCGGCAAGGTGTTGGATGGTTGGCCGGACGAGAAGTGGCTGGACGTGCGCTCGGCCGCGGTCCGCGACGTGATGAAGGGGCGCTTCGACCTGGCGAAGTCGAAGGGCTGCGATGGCGTCGAGCCCGACAACGTGGATGGCTTCGACAACGACAATGGCCTCGGGCTCACCAAGCAGGACCAGATCGACTACAACCGCTTCCTCGCCACCGAGAGCCACGCGCGCGGGCTCTCGATCGGGCTCAAGAACAGCTTGGGGTTGGTCTCCAGCTTGGTCTCCGCCTTCGACTGGGCGCTCAACGAGGAGTGCTTGCAGTACGACGAGTGCGACAGCCTGCAACCCTTCATCGCTGCCGGCAAAGCGGTGTTCCACTGCGAGTACGGCAAGTCGGCCAGCGGCATCTGCGGCAAGGCCCCACAGGGCTTCTCCACGATCGTGAAAAACCTCGATCTCGACGCGTTCCGCATCACTTGCGAGTGATGCTTGCGACCATCTTTGGGCTGTAAGACGAACTGGGATTCGGGCCTTCCCGGGTAGTCAGAAAGCCCAACGTTCCTTACGTCGCAACCGAGAGCCCGGAGCGGCTACGATCGGTGGCAGTGCCCGATCCGATCGAGACCGATCGCCCCGAAGCGTCTCGTTACCGCGTGCTGGAGTCTCTCGGCGAGGGCGGGATGGGGGTCGTGTACAAGGTGCACGACACGCTGCGCGATCGCGTGGTGGCGCTCAAACGCATGACGCCCGACGACAGCGTCGAGCGCCAAGCCAGGGCGCGCTTCGCGCGGGAATTCCACACGCTGGCTCAGCTATCGCACCCGAACATCGTCGAGGTGTTCGACTTCGGCATCGACGAGCTCGGGCCGTTCTACACCATGGAGCTCCTCGAGGGCTCCGATCTGCGCGAAGCCGCGCCGATGCCCTGGCGCCGCGCGTGCGCCCTCGTGCGCGAGGTCGCAGCTGCGCTCGCCTTGCTGCACTCGCGCAGGCTGCTGCACCGCGATATCTCGCCGCGCAACGTCTACCGCCTGCGCAACGGCCGCACCAAGCTGATCGACTTCGGCGCGATGTCGCCGATGGGCTTCGAGCGCGTGGTCACCGGCACGCCACCGTTCATCGCACCCGAGTGCGTCTCGCGCCAGGCGCTGGACGGACGCGCGGACCTGTTTGCGCTCGGTGCGCTGGCGTACTTCCTGCTGACCGGCCGCCACGCGTACCCGGCGCGCTCGCTCGATCAACTGCGCGATGCTTGGCGCGCGCAGCCGCGGCTGCCGTCCTTGTACGCGAACGATGTGCCCGAGGCGCTCGACGCGCTGGTGATGCGCTTGCTGAGCCTGGACGCGTTGCGGCGTCCCGCGAGCGCCGTCGAGCTGGTCGAGCGCTTCAGCACGCTGGCAGGCCTCGAGCTGGACGACCTGCGCGACGCCATCGCCGTCAACGCATACTTGACGACGCCGAGCTTGATCGGCCGCGAGACCGAGCTGCTCAACGTGCGGCGCCTCACGCTGGGTGCGCTGCACGCTCGAGGCGCGAGCGTCTGGGTGGGCGGTGTGTCAGGTGTCGGACGCTCGCGCTTGCTGGACGCCTGCGCGCTCGACGCCAAGCTCGCAGGTGCCGCGGTGCTGCGCGTCGGCCGCGCGGATGCAGGCGCGGACTTCGCGACTGCGCGCGCGCTGTTCGAACAGCTGCCTGGCCAGGTGTCCGAGGCCGAGATGGAGGCGTTTCCGCACGCCGCGCTGGCACGCTGCCGTTCGGCGAGCGACGGGCTCGAGCAGTCCGATCGCAGCAAGACACAGGCGGAGCTGGTCGCGTTCCTGAGCTCACTCTCGAAGCGGCGGATGCTCGCGATCATCGCCGACGACGTGGCTGCCTTCGACGAGCCGTCGCTGTCGACCCTGGCCAGCCTCCAGCCGGCCGTCCAGGATCGCAAGCTGATTCTGATCTGCGCGGACGCGAACGACGCGCGCGTCCGGGCCCGAGCGCCGTGGCAGACGTTGTTCGCGCGCAGCCAGCGCTTCGAGCTTCAGCCGCTGAACGAGGAGCAGGTCGAGGAGCTGCTGCGTTCGGTGTTCGGCGAGCTGGCCGACCTGAAGTTGCTCGCGACGCGCATCTTCGGCTTGAGCGCGGGCTTGCCACGCTCTTGCATGGAGCTCGCGCAACACCTGCTCGACAGCGGCGTGATCCTGAGCCGCGCCGGCGGCTTCGTGCTGATGGAATCATTCTCGGTCGACGAGCTGCCCCAGTGCTTCCGCGACGCAGTGCGCGGGCGCGTGGCGAAGTTGAGCCAGGATGCGCTCACGCTCGCGGGGATCCTGGCGCTTGCGGGCAGCCGGGTGCTGCGCATCGAGGAGTGTATCGAGCTCGAGGAGCACAACGACGCGTCACGCACGTATCGCGCGCTCGCCGAGCTGCAGCGGCTTCAGCTGGCGGCGCTCGAGGACGAGGGCCTGCGCCTCGCGCGAGACTACGAGGACGTGCTGATCGCGGCGCTGCCGGCTGCCTGCGTGCAGCGCCTGCACGTGCGCCTCGCGCGCCTGTTCGTGCGCGAGATCCGCGACTGCGTGCGCGCCGCCAAGCACTACTTCGTGGCTGGTGAAGAGCACGCCGCGATCGACGCGCTTCTCCGCTATGCGCACGATGACACGGCCGTCCGCTCCTGGTTCTCGGAGAACAAGCAGATCTTCGAGCAGGGCATCGAGGCCAGCACGCGGCTGCGACGTCGGGCGCGCGACACGTTCGATCTGCGGCGGATCCTCACCCGCGCGCTGACGCTCTACGTGGAGGTTGCGGATCGCGCACAGCTCGCGGCCTTCGCTGACGAGTTGTACGAGCTTGCCGGTGCGGGCTACCTCGAGCAGAGCAGCGAGACCGATCCGCAGCTGCGCTTGAAGTACGCGCTTGAACGCGCCCTCGAGCGCCACAACGAGCTCCCCGAACACGAGCGCGTCGTGACGCCCTTCGAGGCGATCTCGCTGCTCGGCACGTACATCGCGGGCTTGTCCACCTACGCGTCGTACACCCACGACGTCGACTTGCTCTGGCGTATTCCGTCGCTGCTCCCGTTTGCGCCGCTGTCGCCGAGCCTGTTGCTGATGGAGAAGGTCGTGATCGCCGTGCGCGACATCCGCGGCGACCGTTCTCACGCCGGCATCGCGGCGTTGCGCGAGAACATCGTGGCGCTCGACGCTCCGGACCGTGCCGGGTTCAGCGAGGTGCTGCGCGACAGCACGCGGGCGCACATGCAAAACGGACTCGGCACGCTCGAGGCCGCGATCGGCTGGGAGAGCGCCGCAGAGCGCGCGAGCCTGATAGAGTCGTTGCCCGACCATCGCGTCAACGCCTGGCGCATCCGTTACTTGATCCACCTGTACCGACCCGACGCGCAGCAAGCCGAGTTCTGCCGGCGCCAGTTCGAGCGCATGCTGTTGCAGGAGGGTTCCAGTCAATACGCAGATGGCGCGCTGCAGGAGAACGAGCTGCTGGTCTTTGCGCTCAGCGACGATCTGCTGGCGTTGACGCGCCTGAAGCCGCAGCTGGCCGAACGCGCCGCCACGTTCTCGGGCTGGCTGCCCTGGCTGCACTACGCCGAGGCCGAGCTCGAACGCCTGCGCCATCGCGCAGATCGCGCGGTCGATCTCTACGGCAAGACGCTGGCGCTCACCGCTCCCGGCAAGCACGTCGCCTGGACGTACGCGGCCGCGCATCAATTGCTCGCGCTGATCGACGCCGGCCGCGCAGCCGAAGCCGTCGAACTCGGCCGCGAACGCATCGCGCTCGCCCAGGCGCGCGACCTGTCCAGCTGGACGTTGATCGCGGGCAACCTGGCTCTGGCGGAGGCTGCGGTGGGCCTGGTCGAGCAGGCGCGCGAGCGCGTCGCCCGAGCGACGGCAGCGATCGAAGCCCGAGAGATCCGGGGCGTCTACTACGGCGTCTTCCTCGAAGCGTCGGCCCGCGTCGCGATCGACTATGGAGACATCGAAGCCTTCGCGCAGTTCTTCGATCGCTGCTGGGAGCAGTACGGCTCCGGCGCCTATCCGCCGCTCGCCTCGCGGCTCGAGAAGCTGATGACGGCAGCGCGCCGCCGCAACCTGACCGGGAAGGAGACGCACCCGACAATCAAGTCGATCGTGCCGTCGGTGCGCATCCACGACGAGCTCGCGAGCCTGACGAATCCGTCCGAGCGGTCGGCCCGTGCGCTCTCGATCCTGGTCGAGGCCACGGGAGCGAGCGCGGGCCACCTGTACGGCGTCGACGAGACCGACTTCACACTGATGGCGTCACTGAACACCGCGGCGCCGAGCAGCGCCCTCGCTGCGCGCGTGCAGCGCTTCTTGCACGCACAAAGCTCCGAAGAGCGCACGCTGGACTTCGACGAGCTGGCGAGCATGTCGAGCTCGGCAGAGACCACCGACGGCGGTGAAGTCGACGGCTTGCAGTATCACCTGATGCTGCTCGAGAACGGCACCGGCGAAGCCGCGGCCGGGATCGTCGCGCTGGGCCTGCCGAGCGGAGAGCTGCGCAGACCATCGCAAGGAACCATCGCGGCTATCGCCGATGCCTTGCTCGCCAAGCACGATGTCACGGGTCTGACATTGATGGGCGAGCGTTAGTTCGTCAGAGTGACTTGAGGAACTCGCTCAGGTCGTTCCGTTCGGCGGAGGTCAAGCCGAGCTTGAACACGCCGTCGTAGTGGTCGATCACGTCGCTCAGCTCGGCGAAGCGACCGTCGTGGTAGAAGCCGCCCTTGGCACGTGCGAACAGGCCGCCGAGCGGCGTCGTACGATAGTGCTGATCGGGCGCACGCTGAGCCTGAAAGTCGTCGATGCCGATCTCGGCAGCTGTATGCATGTTCCAACCGGGCTCGCTGTAGAGCGGTGGGACATGGCAATTCGCACACTTGGCCTTGCCCTGGAACAGCTGCTTTCCGCGCTGTGCCGCGCCTGCGTCGTAGCTCCCGGCCGGTGGCGTCGGCGCGGGTAGGGCGAGTTGGTAAAAGTGTAAGGCCGCGAGCTTTGGCGTGATCAGGTCCGGGTCATTCCGGATATGTCCGAAGCCTTCGCGTGCTGCGATCGGGAAGCGTGCCTGATCATCCAGCCGCGGATCGTAGAACGTTCCCTGGCCGTGCATCTCGAGGTTCGCGACGAACGCGTTCCAGTGGGTCACGCTGCCCCAGCCCGTGTACGTGTGGAGGTTGACCCCAGCCAGGCCGAATGCCGCAGGGATCAACGTGGCGGCCGAGCCTCCATCAGGTCGGACTGCCTTTGCGTCGAGGAACACTTCCGCGTCGAACTTTCCTGGACCCCAGCTCGCCAGCACGCTGCGCAACACGTCTTGCGAGACGCCGAGCAACTTGGCGACTGAAGACAGGTCCGGCGACAAGCTGATGACCGCGCCGACGTTGAGGTCGCGGTTGGGCCAGCCATCGAGGCGGTTGCCGATGCCTTCCGCCAAGGAATTATCGACTGTCGAGTGGCACAAGGCGCACTGAATACCCACCGAAGTGAGCGCTTCACCTTGCGCGTCGAATATGCCCGTCACGCCCACGACCGCGTTGAGCTTGAGCAACGCGATGGTCGTCGCGGGAGCAGTCAGGTCGACCCGACCCGCTCGCAAGTCGCGAATGAGTGATCTCGGCAACGCAGCGCGGTCGACCTTCAAGCCGACGGCGAGTGCAGTTTCCGGGCTCACACCGGGGCCGACGCCGCCGAGCGCTGCACCCTTCAAGGTTTCGTGGATCCGGAGCGTGCCGCCCCAGAACGCCTCATCTCCGAAGGTGTCGTGTCGGAACGTCTGCCTGCCCGCCTCGATCATCGCGCGCGCGGACTGGACCACGGGATCGTTTTGTGCGCGCTGCATCCCCGCGCTGGCTTGTTCCGGTTGCTTGCCTGCTGAGGCGGAGTTGCCAGCAGCAGGGTTCTGCAGCGCTGCGACGTCCAGGTCCGTCTCAGTCGCAGCTCCGTCGCCCTCGCAATTGAGTGTGCTTGCGAACATGATTGCGAGCGCGCCACGTGTGATTGCGCGAAGTCCGATGTGACTCCTGCGCGTTCTGTTAGCTTGGCTGCATTGTGTCATCGGCCTTCTCCGTCGACATGAAGGTGGTTCCAGTAACGGAGTCGCCAGCTCGTGGAAACGTTCCCGACTGACCGAAGTTGTCCCCATACGTCGGCGGGCAGGCAGAAGTAACGCGCGTTTGTCGAAGAAAAACGCGGTGCAAACGCGCGTGTGCACGTTCGATCCAATCCAGGGCCGTGCCCGTATCGCCTCGAGCCGCGCTGGGTCCGCGGCGGGGAGTGCGCCGCGTGAGACTACATACGCTTCGACGAACGCTCTGGCTGCTGCTCGTGCTCCTGGGTTGCCAGGACGCACAGCCTGCGCAGCGCCAGGCAGAAGCCGCGAGTGCTCCTGCCGATGCGCTGGCCCTGGTGCTCGCTGCCCATGAAGGTACGCACGCAATCGACGAGCGCATCCGACGGCTGCAGCAGCGCATCCCGAACAGCCGCGTCCAGGCCGAGGAGCTCGAGCGCCTGGGCTGGACTTTCATCGCGCGTGCGCGGGAGCTCGGCGATCCGGGTGGCTATCAGCTGGCGCTGCAGTCGGCGCTGGCGATCGAGGCCAGCCAACCGCACAGCCATGCCGCCGCGCTGCTGCGCGGTCATGCGCTTCAGAGCCTGCATCACTTTGCCGAAGCCGAGCAGGTTGCGCGGCGTCTGGTCGCCGAACGCGGCCTGTCTTTCGACTTTGGCCTGCTGGGCGACGTGTTGGTCGATCGCGGTGCGCTCGACGAAGCCACCCAGAACTACCAGCGGATGATGGATATCCGTCCGGACAGCCAGGCGTATACGCGGGCGGCACACGTGCGCTACTTGCGCGGAGACCTCTCGGCAGCCCTCGAGGCCATGCGCGTGGCGGCACGTGCGGTAAGTCCGCGCAACCGCGAGACCTTCGCGTGGACCTGGGCGAAGCTCGCGGGCTATCAGCTGCAAGCGGGTGACAGGGACAGCGCGCTCGACAGCGTGCGGCGTGCGCTCGAGATCATGCCCGACTCGTACCACGCGCAGCGCATGGCTGCGCAGATCTTCTGGGTGAAGGCGCAGCCAGAGGCCGCCGTGGAGGCGTTGCGCGCGGCCGCGGCTCGCTCGCCGCACCCGGAGGCGTTGTGGATGCTGAGCGAGACGCTCGAACGCCAGGGCCTCGGCGCGCAGGCCGCGGAGGTGCGTGCGCAGCTGACGGCGACCGGCGCGCGCGAGGATCCACGGACGTACGCCCTGTACCTGGCGACGACCGGCCAGCAGCTGGAAGCAGCCGAGCGACTCGCGCGCGACGAGCTCGGCCAGCGCGCGGATGTCTTCAGCTACGAGACGCTCGCCTGGGTGCAGCTCGCTCGAGGTGAGGTCGAGGCTGCCTTGTTCAACGCGCGCCACTCGCTGGTGGATGGCAGCTCCGATCCGCGGCTGTACTACCACGCAGGCATGATCGCCCAGCGCGCAGGCGAGGCGGACCTGGCGCGAGGGTGGCTCGAACGTGCCCGAAGCGGCGCAGACATGCTGCTGCCGTCGCAGCGCGAGGCGCTCGCGGGCCAGAACGAACGGCGGGAGTCCGAGAGGTCCGCCCGTCGTCTCGAACCCAACCACAGGAAAGGTAGCGATGAACCCTAAACAATCGATGTTGTCACTGCAGATCGCGATTGCGAGCTTGGCTGTCACAATCGGCAGCGACTCGATCGCACACGCGTCCAGTCACATGGACGCCCCGCTCATCACGCTCGACGATGCCGCGAACACCACTGACGTCTACGCGTTCGTGACCGCGCCTGGCGGCACCAAGTTCCTGAGCACCGCAGTCGCCGTGTATCCGTTCGAAGAGCCCGGGATCGGACCGAACAACTTCAACTTCGACCCCACCGTCAACTACGAGATCCACGTGGCGATCGGCCCTGACCTCGCCCGAGGACGCGCGACGCTGAGCTATCAGTTCGAGTTCACGACCGAGGTCAAGCAGCGCAACACCATCCGGCAGTCGTTCACCGGGACGATCATGAACGTGAACGACGCGGCGCAGAACCTGGTGCAGCGCTACACAGTGCGCCAGATCGACCGCCGCGGCCTCGTGTCGACGATCCGCACGCTCGGGACCGGGATCGTGCCGCCCAACAATCAGGGAAACGTCACGCCGTTCTACAATCAGGGCGACAACGGTGAGATGCCTGCCAAGCCCGGGGTGGCTACTGCTGCCCAGCTCGACCGTTACACCATGCAGACGCTGTTCAACATCGGTCGCGGGCACCGCGTGTTCGCGGGCCAGCGCGACGACGGCTTCTACGCGGACATCCAGGCGGTCTTCGATGGTTTGAAGTTCCGCAAACAAGGCTCGTTCGACAGTCAGGGCGGCTTCAACGTCCACACCATCGCGCTGAACATCCCCGTGTCCGAGCTGGGCGGCGACAACCAGGTGGTCGGTGTGTACGCCACGACCAGCCGTGCGCCGATCCGGATCGTCAGCATTACGGGCGACACGCAGCAGGAAGACCGGGGCATCCGCTGGGCTCAGGTCGGCCGGCAGGGCAACCCCCTGTTCTGCGAGGCCCTGGTCGCGGTCGAAGACAAGGATCGCTACAACCGCACCAGCCCCGAGAACGACTCGACCGTGTTCCGCAAGTACGCGGAGACGCCCGAGTTGGCCAGGCTGATCAACCTGGTGCCCGACCTGCAGCCTGCGAGCGATAAGGCAATCGAGAGTGGCCGCACCGATCTCTCCGCGATCTTCATCCCGGATCTGATCAAGGTCGATCTCTCGACCCCAGCGGTGCGACTCGCAGGTGGGGGCAAGCTGGACCCCAACAATCCCGACGACCCGGACTACAGCTCGCAATCGGTGTTCGGTGGTGACGTGCTGCTGAGCCGCGTGCAGAAGCTCGGACCGCTCGGCAACATGGTGCCGGGCGGCTGGCCCAACGGCCGGCGCTTCGGCGACGACGTGGTGGACATCGCCATCGACGCGATCCTCAGCGACCTGCGCCCCATCCTGGCAGGCGCTGGCGGCGATCCCGAGATCGACAAGGACGGCAACGGACTGGACGCCGTGAACTCGAACGACATTGCGTACAACAAGGTCTTCCCGTATGCGGCCACGCCGCACAACGGGCGGAACCACGAACATCACTGACGCAGCAGGCCCGGGCGGCATGTCGGCGCCGCCCGGGCCTCCCTCTTTGCTTGGAGTCGGCATGTCGAAGCGTGCATGGATCGCAGCGGTGTGGCTCTTCGGGACTGTGCAGTCCGTGCGTGCGCACGATCCGGGAATGAGCACGTTCACTCTGACGCGCGCGCCCGAGGGCGTGGAGTTCAGCCTGATAGTGAACCACGCGGACCTCTCGAGCGCGCGCCAGGCATCGGCGGCGACCTGCGATGCGCAGCGCGTGCTGTCGGCCTCGCTCGACGGCGACAGCGTGCCGGTGCAGGTGAGCTGCCGGCTGCACGACGAACAGCACACGGCGTTCGAAGGTGAGATCACGTCGGCGAGCGGCGGCTTGCTGTCGCTGCAGCTGACGCTGCTCGACGAGCTGCCGCGCGGCCACCTCGCTCACGCGCGCGTGCTGAGTGCCACCGGCGCGGTCGAGACCCAGCGCCTGTTGACCCGCGGCAGCCCTCCGCTGCAGGTGCGGATCACGCCTGCCGCTCGCAGAAACTTCATAGGTTTCGGCATCGTATTGTTCGCCGTGCTGGTCGCCGGTGTGGGAGGCTTACGCCGCGTGTGGAGGAGGCCCCGGGACTGCTGCAAACTGCCGCCGCATGGCTTATAGTCGGCGCCCCGTCCAACGTTTGGGTTCGAAGTGGCGCGAGTGTCAGGAAGATTGTGGCTCACGATGGGCGTGTTGGCGGCTGCCTGCGCGGCGCCGCAGGTTCGCGAGCCGCAGCCACCGCCCGTGCACCCGCCGGTGCTCGAACGGCACGAGTCCGTGCCCGTGGTGACGGAGAGCGGACTCTACTCGGCGGAAGAGGCGCTGCACGACACGTTGTCCGGCGAGCTCGAGTACATCGGTACGGGCAAGTGGCCCGGCGTGGAGCGGTCGCGTGCCTGCGCGTTTCGCAACCAGCGCGTCGTGATCGTCAATGCCTACTGCACGCTGTATGAACCGGCGGCGTTTCGCGTGGACGTCTACTCGCCGGAACGCGGGCGCGTGCGCATCTACGCCGAGACTTCCGGCGCCGTCAGCAGCCGCAATCGTAGCGACTACTTCACCTTCATGGTGGAGAGCAGCCCGACCCCGAGCTCCGAGGCGCACATCCCACCGCTGACGCTCGGGATGCCGTACGAGGCGCTGCGTGGGTACGAGCAACGCCGCTACGAGGCGTACTTGCCCAGCTGCTACGGCGGAGAACAAAACACCAGACGCGTGGCTGGGTGTCTCGGCTCACTCGGCCCGCGCGCGGGCGAGTGGGACGCGCAGAACCGAGCCTTCCTCGAGCGCGCGAACGACGACTGGTACCGTGTGATCCGCGAGATGCGTACGCTCGCCGCGCGCTACGGCGTCCACGTCGATCCGTTGCGCTGAGCGCCTCAAAGCGGCGTGAACACTTCGCAGGGGAACGTCGCCTCGAGCGAGTCGTCAGCGCCGATCAAGGGCGCTGACTACCCGCGGTCGCGCAGCCGATAACCGACGCCGGGCTCGGTGACGAGCAACTTGGGCCGCGATGGATCGGCCTCGAGCTTCTTGCGCAGCTCGACCATCTGCACGCGTACGTAGTGTGTCTGCGCCGCAAAGGCAGGTCCCCAGACCTCCTTCAGGATCTGGCGATGTGTCAGGACCTTGCCTGCGTGCTGCGCGAGCAACACGAGCAACTTGTACTCCATCGGTGTGAGGTGCACTGTCTGCCCGGCCACGCTGACCTCGCGGCGTGTCAGATCGATGTGGACCTCGCCGAAGTCGTACATATGGGCGTCCGGCTGGCTGGTGTGCGCGTGACGTTGTGCCACGCGCATACGGGCGAGCAGCTCGTTGACGCCGAACGGCTTGGTGAGATAGTCGTCTGCACCGGCATCGAGCGCTGCGACCTTGTCCTCTTCGAGTCCACGCGCCGAGATCACGATGATCGGCACGCTGCTCCACTCGCGCAGCCGTTTCGTCAGGTCGATACCGTCGCCGTCGGGCAAGCCCAGGTCGAGCAGTACCAGCTCCGGCTTGTGGCTGGTGCTGAGCGCCAGCGCTTCGCTCGCGCGTTCGGCTTCCAGGATGCGATAGCCGTGCGACGCCAACGATGCGCGGATGAACTTGCGCATCTGCGGCTCATCCTCCACCACCAGCACCACGTCGCCCGCCGCGCTCATGTGCGCACCTCGTCGGGACCCGACGGCGGTGTGCCACCGACGGGGATCGTCACGACGAACACCGCCCCCGCTCCTGCGCGCGACTCGGCACGGATCGAGCCGCCGTGCGCCTCGGCGATCGCACGACAGATCGACAGGCCGAGGCCCACTCCGGGCACCCCCGTGTGAGTCCCGCGATAGAACTTGTCGAACACTCTCTCCTCGCTGCCTCGTGCCAGGCCCGGACCGTGATCGATCACCTCGACCTCCACTGCCGCTTCTCGCAGTGTGCCTCGGATCTCGATCGGCGTCCCGGCCGGTGTGTACTTGGCAGCATTCTCCAGCAGGTTCACGAACAACTGCTCGAGCAGCACGGGGTCGACCAGCAACAACGGCAGCTCCTTCGCGAGTTGCACGCCCAGCTTGCGCTCTCCGAGCCGATCCTCCAGCCGCGTGAGCGCCGAGCCGACGACCTCTTCCAGGGGCACCCAGTCGCGCCTCAGCGACACCGCGCCGGACTCGAGCCGCGTCATGTCGAGCAGGTTGGCGACCAAACGCTCGAGCCGCGCGGCCTCCTCGCAGATCGACTCGACCAGCTCCGCGCGGGTGGTGGTGGCGAGGCCCGCGTCGTCGCGCAGTGACGTCGCCGCGCCTGTGATCGCGGCCAGGGGCGTACGTAGATCGTGCGACACCGCAGACAAGAGCGACGAGCGCAGCTCCTCGGACTTGGCGCGCAGCGCAGAGCTGCGGGCGAGCGCCGCCAGCCGCACGCGCTCGAGCGCGACGGCGACCTGGCGGCAGAACACGTCGAGGAACGCCCGCTGCTCGGCACGCAGCGCTCGCTGCTGGAGTGGAAACAGCGCGAGCGCGCCGAGCGTGGAAGACGTGCGCAACGGCGCGCAGATGCAGCTCGAGCCGGGCAGCGTATCCGTACCGAGCCCGGTCAACCTCGCATGCTCGGTCGCCCACTTCGCGACGCTCAGATCCTTCACGTCCAGCGTCACGGCCTCGGGCGCAGAGCCGAGGAGCTGCAGCTCTCCCTCCGCGTCCAATTGCAGGATCGCCGCGCGTGCCGCGAAGATCTGCGCGGCGTGTCGCGCGGCCACGCCAGCGATCTGTGCCGGCTCCTGGGCAGCCGCGAGATCGCGGCTCAAGCCGTAGAGCACCGCAGTGCGCTCTTCACGCGAGACTGCCTCGCGCTCCTGGCGTTTGATCCGCCCGGCGAGCGCGCTGAGCAGCAGCCCCACGCCGAACAGGGTCGCGAACGTCAGGATGTAGCGGCGATCGTCCACGTCGAAGCCGTGGAGCGGCGGCACGAAGAAGAAGTCGAAGCAGGCGACCGAGAGTGCCGCTGCCAGCAGCGACGGTCCGCGTCCGAAGCGGACAGCGGTGAGCATCACCGCCAGCAGGAACAGCATCTCCGGATCCGGCAAGTGGAGCAGCGCGCGCAAGAGCAGCCCCGCGATCAGCGTCAGCGCCACCGACAGCACGGCCGCGGCGTAGTGGGACGGCGGTGCCCCTTGCCGCGCGTCCTGCGGGCCGGACGCGGTCTCCTGGGCGACATTGTCACCGCGGATGACGTGAACGTCGATCTCGCCGCTGCCGCGGACGATCTCGTCGAGCAGCGAACCTCGCAGGCGATCGCGAATGCGCGGGTGCGTCGGCTTGCCGATGATGATACGCGTGACGTTGCTGCGGCGCGCGTAGCCGAGGATGCTCTCTGCGACGTGCGTGCCCGAGAGCCGAGTCACGGAGCCACCGAGCGACTCCACGACCCGCAGGTGGGTCTCGAGCCGCTCGCGATCGGCCTCGCTCATGCGCAGCGACGTCCCGTCGACGTACGCCGCGACCCACGGGCAACGCAGGCCTGCGGCCATGCGCGCAGCAGCCCGGATCAAGCGGCCGGAGCTGGGCGCCGGCCCCACGCACACCAGGATGCGCTCGCCTGCGGGCCAGGTGTCCGAGACGCCGTGTTGCTCGCGGTATTCCTGGACGTCCTCGTCGACGTGTTGCGCGGTACGCCGCAACGCCAGCTCGCGCAACGCCAGCAAGTTGCCGCGCTGAAAGAAGTGGTCGACTGCGCGCTGGGCTTGCTCCGGCACGTACACCTTGCCTTCTTGCAGGCGCGCGAGCAGCTCTTCCGGTGCGATGTCGACCAGCTCGATGGCATCGGCCTGATCGAGCACGCCGTCGGGCACCGTCTCTCGCACCTGGATACCGATGATCTGCGCGACCACGTCGTTCAAGCTCTCGACGTGCTGCACGTTCATCGTGCTCATGACATCGATGCCTGCTTCGAGCAGCTCGCTCACGTCTTGCCAGCGCTTGGCGTGACGCGACCCAGGCACGTTCGTGTGGGCCAGCTCGTCCACGAGCAGCAGCGCCGGCCGTCGCGCGAGCGCTGCGTCGAGGTCGAGCTCTTCGAGCGTGTGGCCGCGGTACTCGAGCTTCCGGCGCGGTAGCAGCGGAAGATCCTGCATCAGCGCGGCGGTTTCGCTGCGTGAATGGGTCTCGACCACACCCACCACGACGTCCAGTCCATGCTGGGCTGCGAGATCGCGCGCGACCTGCAGCATGCGGTAGGTCTTGCCCACGCCCGGCGCGAACCCGAAGAAGATCCTGAGCTTGCCGCGCTTGGCCCGCGCCTCCGCCTCGTGGAGCCGGCGCAGCAAGTCGTCGGGATCGGGGCGCTGGTTCAGCATGCCGCTCGGGATTCCATCACTGTCGCGCATCCAAAGCGAGGTTCAATTCCAGGACATTCACGCGCGGTTCGCCGAGCAAGCCGAGCGTCCGGCCGCGGGTGTGCCGGGCGACGAGCTGGCGCACGTGCGCCTCGGGGAGCCCGCGCGCCCTGGCCACGCGCGCCGCTTGCAGCTGCGCGTTCTCGGGGCTGATGTCGGGGTCGAGCCCGCTGCCCGAGCGCGTGGCTGCGTCCGCAGGGATCGCGGCGTTCGATTCGAGCCCGTTCCGCTCCCGATAGGCCCGCGCGAGCTCCCGCAAGCCGTCGCTGCCATTCACGAGCTTGTCGCTGATCGGGCCGAAGTTCGTGCCGCCCGAGCTCGCAGCGTCGTAGCCGGACCCGGCCGCGGATGGACGCGGGTGGAAGTACCCGGGCCGCACGAAGCTCTGGCCGATCAACGCCGAGCCGATCACGCGCCCCTGGCCGTCGCGCAGCAAGCTGCCCTCGGCCTGATGTGGGAATGCCACTTGTGCGATCGCCCAGACGGCGACCGGGAACGCGAGGCCGGTGACCACGACGAAGAACGCGCAGAGCAGGATGGCGGGACGCAGGTGTCTCATGATCAGGCGAGCCTCAGGGCGACGAGCAGGTGATCGATCAACCAGATCGCAGGGAAGGGCGCGAGCACGCCCCCGACGCCGTACAGCAGCAAGTTGCGGCGCAGGATCGCGCTCGCATTCGCGGGGCGGTAGGTCACTCCGCGCAGCGCGAGCGGGATCAGCGCGACGATGATCAAGGCGTTGAAGATCACCGCGGCGAGCACCGCCGACTGCGGGTTGCTGAGCCCCATGAAATTCAGGCCGTTCAGCGCCGGGTAGGTCACGCAGAACATCGCCGGGATGATCGCGAAGTACTTGGCGACGTCGTTGGCGATGCTGAACGTCGTCAGCGCGCCGCGGGTCATCAGCAGCTGTTTGCCGATCTCGACCACCTCGATCAACTTGGTCGGGTTGGAGTCGAGGTCGACCATGTTGCCGGCTTCCTTCGCGGCCTGGGTGCCCGTGTTCATGGCCACGCCCACGTCGGCCTGCGCCAGTGCCGGAGCGTCGTTGGTGCCGTCGCCGGTCATTGCGACCAGGCGACCGCCGGCCTGTTCCTTGCGGATGAACGCCAGCTTCATCTCCGGTGTGGCCTCGGCCAGGAAGTCGTCGACGCCTGCCTCCGCGGCGATGGCTGCAGCCGTCAGCGGATTGTCGCCGGTGATCATCACCGTCTTGATCCCCATCGCGCGCAGCTGCGCGAAGCGCTGCTTGATGCCCCCCTTCACGACGTCCTTCAGGTAGATGACGCCGAGCACGCGCGCGGTGTCGGCCACGACCAGGGGCGTGCCACCCTCGCGGCTGACGCGCTCGACCTGGTGCTGCACGTCGGTCGGGAAGGTCCCGCCGTGCAACTCGACGAAGCGACGGATGCTTTCGGCGGCGCCCTTGCGCAGCTGCTTGCCGTCGTGGTCCACGCCGCTCATGCGCGTCTGCGCCGTGAACTCCACGAAGTGCGCGTCGCCCAGCTCCTGCAGCTCGCGGCCCTTGATGCCGTACTGGGTCTTCGCGAGCACGACGATGCTGCGGCCTTCCGGCGTCTCGTCCGCGAGCGACGCCAGTTGCGCCGCGTTCGCGAGCTCTCGCGACTTCACGCCGGCCGCGGGCAGAAACTCGCTGGCCTGGCGGTTGCCGAGCGTGATCGTCCCGGTCTTGTCGAGCAGCAGCGTATCGACGTCACCGGCCGCTTCGACCGCCTTGCCGCTCATGGCGAGCACGTTGTGCTGCATCACGCGATCCATGCCCGCGATGCCAATCGCGCTCAGCAGGCCGCCAATGGTCGTGGGGATCAGACACACCAACAAGGCGGCGAGCACCGGAATGCCGGGCACCTGGCCACCCGCGCCGGTCGCGTACTTCGCGAACGGCAGCAGCGTGGCAGTAGCGAGCAGGAAGATGATGGTCAGGCCCGCGAGCAAGATCGAGAGCGCGATCTCGTTCGGTGTCTTTTGTCGCTTGGCGCCCTCGACCAGCGCGATCATGCGGTCGAGGAAGCTGTGTCCGGGATCCTGCGTGACGCGCACGACGATGCGGTCCGACAACACCTTCGTGCCGCCGGTCACCGCGCTGCGGTCACCGCCGCTCTCGCGGATCACCGGCGCGGACTCACCGGTGATCGCCGACTCGTCCACGCTCGCGATGCCCTCGATGATCTCGCCGTCGGCAGCGATCACGTCGCCGGCCTCGCACACGAACAGGTCTCCCTTCGCGAGTCGCGGCGCGGGGACTCGTTCTTCGCGCGTACCGTCCAGCAGCCGACGCGCGATGGTATCGGTCTTGGCCTTGCGCAGCGAGGCTGCCTGCGCCTTGCCGCGGCCCTCCGCCAGCGCCTCGGCGAAGTTCGCGAACACGACCGTGAACCACAGCCACACGCAAACCTGCCCGACGAACAGCGTGTCCGGAGCGTGCGTGATCAGGCCGCGGATCCAGAAGTACGTGGTCAGCGCGCTGCCGACCTCGACCACGAACAACACCGGGTTCTTGGCCACGACGCGCGGGTCGAGCTTGATGAACGCCTCGCGGAGCGCCAGCCTGAGCGTGTCGGGTCGCAGCGTCATGACAGCTCCAGTGCGAGCATCTTGAAGTGCTCGACCACGGGCCCGAGTGCGAGACCGGGGAAATACGTGAGTGCACCCACGATGACCACGACGCCCGTCAGCAACGCCGCGAAGGTCGCCGTGTCAGTCGGAAACGTGCCGGACGAGGGTGGCACGAGCTTCTTGCTTGCGAGCGCGCCGGCCATCGCCAGGAGCGGCACGATCATCATGAAGCGCCCGATCAGCATCGCCAGGCCGAGGCTCACGTTGTACCAGGGGCCGTTTGCGCTGAGTCCGGCGAACGCCGAGCCGTTGTTGCCGGTCGCCGAGGCGAATGCGTAGAAGAGCTCGCTGAAGCCGTGCGGTCCGACGTTGTTCAGCTTGCTGAGCGCGGGTTCGTACACGCTGGAGAACGCCGTGAAGCCGAGCGCGCTCGCCGCCAGCACCAACATCGCCAGCATCGCCATCTGCACCTCGAACTTCTCGATCTTCTTGCCCAGGTACTCCGGCGTCCTGCCCACCATCAGGCCCGCGATGAACACTGCGAGCACCGAGAACATCAGCATGCCGTACAGGCCTGCGCCCACGCCGCCGAAGATCACCTCACCGCTGAGCATGTTGAACAGCGGAACCAGTCCACCGAGCGGTGTGTAGCTGTCGTGCATCGAGTTCACTGCGCCGCACGAGGCGCCGGTCGTCACGGCCGCGAACAGGGCCGAGCCCGCGATGCCGAAACGAACCTCCTTGCCCTCCATGTTGCCGCCGGGTTGAAGCGCGGTGGCTGCCGTTTCGACGCGCGCACGTTCGAGGTGCGGCGTACCCGCTTGCTCTGCGGCCGTGCACACCAGGACGCCAGCGAGCGCCAGCGCGGCCATGGCTGCGAAGATCGCCCAGCCTTGCTTCGGGTTGCCCACCAGCTTGCCGAACGTGTGCGTCAAAGCTGCGGGGATGCTCCAGATCAACACCAGCGTGAAGAAGTTGGAAAGCGGCGTGGGGTTCTCGAATGGATGTGCGGAGTTTGCGTTGAAGAATCCGCCACCGTTCGTACCGAGCTGCTTGATGATCTCCTGCGAGGCCACAGGCCCCTGGGCGATCGTCTGCGTGGCCCCTTCGAGCGTCCTTACGATCGCGTACGGCTCGAAGTTTTGTGGGACGCCCATGGCGACGAACGCCAGCGCGCCGAGCAGTGCAATCGGCAGGAGCACGTAGAGCGTCGCGCGCACCACGTCTGCCCAGAAGCTCCCGAGGCCCGCCGCGCTGTGCCGCGCGAAGCCGCGGATCACCGCGAGCGCAACCGCGATGCCCACGGCGGCCGATGCCCAGTTGTGGATGGCGAGCGAGACCATGTTCGAGAAGTACGACACGGTCACTTCGGGCGAGTAGCTCTGCCAGTTGGTATTGCTCGTGAACGACGCCGCCGTATTGAACGCGAGCTCGGGCGGCATCTGCGCCGCGCCGTAGCGCTGCGGATTGAGCGGCAGGAACCCCTGCAGTCGCAGCGCGACATAGGTGAGCAGCATCGAGGTGCACGAGAACGTCAGCATGGCCAGCGAGTAGCTGCGCCACGACATCTCCGCGTGCGGATCGACACCCAGCGCGCGGTAGGTCCCGCGTTCGAGCCAGCCCAGCCCGCGCTGCAAGAAGGTGCGCTCACCGGCGAACACGCGCGCCATGTAGGAGCCCAGAGGCGTCGTGAGCAGCGCGATCACGCCGAAGTACGAGACCAGCTGCAGCAGCGCCACCGCAGTCATGATCAGAACCTCTCCGGCGCGAGCAGCGCATAGAAGAGATAGCCGAGCACGAGCAGCGTGATGACAAAGGCAAAGGCGAGGTCAGTCATGGCTGCCTCGCTGCAGTCTGTCGCAGCCAAAGGTGTACGCGGCCGCGAGCGCGAAGAAGCCCGCTGTCACGCCGATGAACAGCAAGTCGAGCATGTCGATCTCCGTGCGGACTCGGAGAAGCTAGTCCGCCGGGGATCAAGACGTCGTAAGCAAGCCGGGCGCGGGCATCAAGAAAACGTAAACGCGACGTAGCCGTGGAGCTCACGGCTACGTCGCAGTCACTGCGTCAGTTGTACGTGCACGTCCAGGTGATCGTCGCCTTGGCGAGCGACCCTGGCGCGATGCCGTCCTCGTAGGTCTTGAAGGTCACGCCGAAGACGTAGGTGTGGCCGGCCTCGATGCTGAAGCCGAGCACCGTCGAGCCCTGCATGATCGGGCCGCTGACGGTGCTGAGCACCGCGCGTTCGGTGAGGCGAGTCCAGGTCGCACTGTTGTTCAAGTACGTGGGGAAGATCTCGACGCGCGGCAGCGCTGGGTCGCTGACCCAGGCCGAGAGCCCGACGCTGCAACTGCCGTTCGCAGCCGCGGTGAACGGTCTGAACGTGGCGAAGTTCTGCACTTCCGAGTTGGGGTCGTGCGGAACCGCTGCGGGCTCGAAGCCCTCGAATCCGATCACGACCTTCGCATCGGATCCGGGCGGGCCCGCGGGGCCTTGTGGACCCTGGGGTCCCTGCGGGCCCTGGACTCCCTGCGGTCCTATCGGACCCGGCAACCCGGTCTGCTGCCAGGCGACGTGCCGCTCCAGCAGGTTGCATGTCGTGCCGTCGATCAGGCGAAGCGAGCCGGTCAGGACGTTGTAACAGCCGTGATAGACGCCCGTAGAGTCCGGGATGGCTGCCGCCGCCTTACTAGCGACCAGGCTCACACAAATGGCCAACCACGCGTACTTCAAATGGAAAAACCCCTGGCATGTGATCGTGAGACCACGTCTGACTACATAGCTGTACTACTCTGGCGCAGTAGTCAAATGTAAGTGGTGTAGACCGTTGTAGTCGCTCAGGTTTTCCCTAAGCCTCGTTGCGGGGGTGGAGGGTGGGTTCGATCAAGGCGAGGATGTCTTCGATCGGAATGCCGTCGCGCTGCTGGATCGCGAGTGGATGATCGCTCGGCTCCAGCATGATCGCGGGCCTTTCCGGCGTCGGCCGCAGGTGGACCATGGTCTTCAGCTCGAGCGTGTCGGGGTAGCCCGAGATCTTGTTGCACAACCAGCCGAAGTACGGCCCGTGGTTGGTTCGATCCGGATCGTCGAACAGCTCGACGTAGCGCTCGAAGTTCTCGCGTTTCAACGACACCCACACACCGATGCCGAAGCGGTCGTCGCGGCCGATGATCGGTAGCTCGAGCACGCCGCGGATGAAGAAGTCCCGCTCCTCGATCGCGCACAGGTCGTCGGTCTTGCGCGCGATGCTCTTGCGCTCGTGATCACTCAGGCTCGCGTAGTGGTACGGCGCGTCGAACCCGAGGTCCGGCAGTCCGTAGTGCCACTCGGTGCACATGCTGCACTTGAAGCGAAACTCGCCGCGGATCGGGGAGGACACGCGATCTTCCTAGCATGTTCGGAGGAGCGTCTGATCGTCGCCAGATCCCCCAAGGGGATTTGCTCAGCAGCGTCCCGGAGGGACTTGCTTCGCGGCTCACTTCGCCACCGAGTTAGGACCTGCTTGACCTCGAGGCGGAAACCCTGTACCCCGATGTTATACGCCGTATAGTGCTGGCCGATCTGCTGGAACGTTCTCGGTCACGATGCTGCGGCACTGCCACCTGCGATATCGCGAAACGCGGCGGCGAGGTATTCATGCCCCACAGCGCGCACATCAGCCCGACGAAGACGTCCCTACTTTTCTCGAGTTTCGCCGCAATCTGCCTGATCGCCTGCGCCGAGGATGCTGCCACGGTCCCACCGCTCGCACCCGCGGCACCGACCGCAGGTAGTGGGACGATCACGGCGCCGAACAGTGGCGTGGCGGGGGCACCCGCTGTCCCGAGCGCTCCAACGACGCCCGCGATGAGCGCGCCCGTACCCGGCGTGGCCATGCCGATGCCGAGCATGACGCCGACGACACCGGCGAGCGCAGCAGGCGCCGCGGCGCCCGCGATGAACCCGCCGGCGATCATGCCGCCACCAGCGGCACCGACCGGCGCCCCGCCCATCAGCGTGTCGATCAAGATCCCGAACGTCCAGCCCGGCGACGAAGACACCCAGTGCATGCAGGTCACGGTGCCTGGCACCGAGGCGGTGAGCATCACGCGCGTGCACAACACGCTCTCCCCGGGCTCGCACCACTTCATCCTCACGGCGATGAACGACGCGGCGGCCAAGGAAGCACCGCTCGCTCACTGCGCGGGCTTTCGGGGCGCCATCAAGGGCGCTCCGCTGACGATCACGCAGAAGCACGACGATCAGATCCAGCTGCCCGAGGGCATCGCCTACAAGCTCGCCGCCAAGCAGATCCTGCACCTCGAGCTGCACTACATCAACACCAGCGACAAGGCGATGGACATCGTCGGCAGCGCGAACCTGTACCCTGCACCCGCCGGGGCGAACCTGCAGGAGGCGGCGGTCTTGCTCGTGGGCACCGCGGACATCAACGTGCCGGCGCACTCGACGAAGGAGTCCGCTCCGAAGTTCCTCAAGCTGCCGGCCGGTATGGACGGCGTGAAGTTCTACGCCATCACCGGTCACACGCATCGCTTCGGTACGCGTGTCAAGGTGTCCACTGCGATGGGCGCCAATGCTCCCGGCACGCTGCTCTACGATCCGGAGCGCTTCGACTGGGAAGCGCCCGAGATGAAGCCCCTGCAGCCGAACGCGACGATCCCGAACGGTGGCGGCTTCATGCTGCAGTGCTCGTGGAACAACACCAGCGACGAAACCTTGACCTGGGGCGAATCGGCGCTGAAAGAGATGTGCTTCTTCTGGGGCTACTACTTCCCGCGCAAGCCCGTCGTCAGCATCGTCATCGACAACCTCGATCCCAAGATCATCCAGACGCTCTGATCCTCAGCGCGGGCCGAGGATCACGACCGGGATCTCGCGCTGGGTCCACGACTGATAGTCCGCGAAGTCTGCGTAGAGTGACAGCAGCAGCGGCCAGAGCCGCGCGCGTTCCGTCGCGTTTGCGGTGCGAGCGCGCACGGCGACGGTGCCCCGGCCCTTGAGCTCCACGCTCGAGTCGGGGTGCGCTTCCAGGTTTCGATACCACTGAGGGTTCTCGGGCAGTCCGCCTTGAGATGCGACGACCACGAGGTCCTTGCCGTCTGCGAGGTAGAGCAGCGGGGACGTGAACTGTTTGCCCGACTTGCGGCCGCGGTGTTGGAGCAGGAGGACCGGCACCGGCTTGCGAAACCCGGCGCCGATGCGCCAGGTGCTGCCGATGCGGCCGCCGGTCCGGCGAAATACCGCGACTTGCGCGGCCGACATCCACTTCATCGCCTTGCGCGTGATCGGCGAGTCGAGTCCATCGGGTCGCGGTTTGGGTTGCTTCGCCACGTCGTCGACATGACTACCATGCCGGAGCTGCGCGTCAACGGCGCGGCTTCTTGGCGCGCTTGCCGCGCGCGATCTCGGTCGCGAGCGCTTCGAGCGGCGCATCCCAGAACTGCCGAAAGCGCGCGAGCCAGGCGTCGATCTCGGCGAAGGGACGGGCGTCGACGGCGTACAACCGCCGCGTGCCGTCGACGCGTACCGTCGCGAATCCGCTGTCGCGCAGCACCTTCAAGTGCTGGGAGACGGCCGACTGCGTGATGCCGAATTCCCCGGAGATGACCTCGACGACCTCGCCCGAGGCATACTCGCCTTCCGCCAGGAGCTCGAGGATCCGGCGTCGAACCGGATCGCCCAGGATGTCGAATGCGTGCATGCGGGCCGCAGTCTATCAACCTCCGAGGTACGCCTGAATCGTCCGCTCGGATTTGGCGCGCGCCTCGGCCGGATCTTCGCCCGACTCGGCATGAGCTGCGCCCCAGGCTTCGCCGCTCGCACGCATGAACGTCTTGCCTTCGTCCGATTGCATCCAGCGCTCCCCCGCCTCGTGAGCGAGCTCGAAGCTCGGGGCGGTGAGGTGCCGCCGCAGACCTTCGAGCGATAGATCCCAGCCGATGCCCACGGCGCCCGGTCCGAACTTCTTGAGGTGCTCCTCGCCGATGCCGTCCTTGTGTGCGATATGCTCGAGCGTGAGCCGCGCCTTGCGACCGTCGGGCGTCAGCCGAACCTCGACCCAACTCGTGCCGCCGCCGAACTCCCAGGTGACGGCGAGCGCTTCGGGTGGATCGCAGCGCGTGATGGTGCCGCTCGCGTTGCCCTTGATCTGGTAGCGGCCGCCGAGCTTCAGGTCGCCCTCGACCGTGGAGAGCCAGCGGCCGATCCGCTCTGGCGTCGTGAGCGCGTGCCAGAGATCGTCGACGCTGGTGTCGTAGCTGCGGGCCGCGACCACGACGAGCGCGGGTTTGCCGAGGTATTCGCGGTTTTCAACGCGCCGAAACTCGGCGCCGAACAGGTTCTTCATGTCGGTCCATCCTCCGCAAAATGCGATGCCACCGTTTATATCAGCATGGACTAATATAAGCAACGGCTAATTCACGGGCGGGACCGGCGATGTCATTTCATCTTCTTCATCGCCTCCGCGGCGCGCTGCTTCATCTCTTCTTCGCGCAGGTCTTCCTTGTGCGTGGCCAGGGACCAGCGGTTGCCCCACGCGTCGGACAGGACGCCGTAGCGGTCACCCCAGAAGGCGTCCTCCAGCGGCATCTCGACCTTCGCGCCGGCCGCGACCGCCTTCTTCCACGCGCCGTCCACGTCCTCGACGTAGATGTGCAGCGTCGCCTTGGTGGGTGGGTTCATGGTCGCGTCGGCCAACATGATGATCGAATCGCCGATCTTGATCTCGGCGTGCATGATCGCGCCCTTCGGATCAGGCATGCGCCCGCGCTCGACTGCGCCGAATGCGCGCTTGTAAAACTCGATCGCGTCAGCGGCGCCCTGGATGGTCAGCGACGGGGTGACCGTGTGGTATCCCACGGGAATCGGATCGACGGTTGCCATGTGGTCCTCCTGGTATCGACCGCCTTTCGCATACCAGACTCGCGCCGTTCCGTCATGCGGCGCTTTGCGCGCCTGCGCACAGTTCGCATCACGCCACCAAACAGACACATCCCAAGCCAGGATCGTGGCAAACCTGACACACGGGCCGCGTGCGCGGTGCAGGCCGCGGGCGCAGCTGATGGCTGCGGTTTTGCGGCCGCCGGGGGGCCAGTACCTGACAGACGTTTGCCGGCAGCGCTGCTCCCCCGCCGCTCGCAGCTGCAGGGCTGGCCGGCGGTTGCGGCTTGGGCCCCGGAGCAGCAGCCATCGCGGACTGACCGGCCGCGCCTGCGCTCGGCCCGAGCGGTGTGAGTGCCGGCTCGGTGGGCGTGCTGGGCGCTGCAGCTGTCGGCGTCGAGTTCTCCGCGACGGGAGCTGCGGGCGCCGGAGCACGCTCATCTCCCGTACACGCAGCCAACCAGCCCAGCGCTACCCCAAAGCCCATGGTTCTCCATGTTCGCTTCATCTGCGACCTCCCGATGCAGGCTTAGGTCGCAGGGCGTCAGAGCCGCGTCAGTAACTCGTCAAAACGTCCGGAGCGGGTGCGTTCTGTGCTTCGATCGCCGCGATCCGCGCGAGCGAGGCGTGCACGCCGCAGGCGCTGAACAGCTCTCGCGCGCGCTGCAGATCGCGCCGCGCTTCTGCGACCTCGCCCTCGGCGAACGACAGCACGCTGCGCTCGACCAGGCCCTTGGCGAGATCGATGCGTGCCTCGAGCTCCTCGAACAGGCGCACCGAACGATCGAGCCGATCGCGTGCACCGCGCCGATCGCCGAGCACGAACGCAGCCTGGCCGGAGATGCGCAGCGCCCAGCCGACGCACGCGCGATCGCCGGTGGCATCGGCGATCTCCAGCGCCTCGGTCGTCACCTGGGCCGCGCGCTCGGCGTTGCCCGCACGCAGCTGGGCGTCGGCAAGGATCGTCAGCGCGTGGCCGCTCCAGGCGCGCATGCCGTGTTGGGCGAGCTGGTTCGTGACCTCGGTGAGCAGCGCGATGGCTTGGTCGGTTTGCCCGTTGCCTGCGTGTGCCCAGGCCGCCATCCACACCGCCGACACCATGGTGAAGGGATCTTTGCTCGCCTTCACCGCGCGGTGCGTGGCATCGAGCGCGCGCTCCCACTGGTCCGTGTAGCAGTAGGCGCAACCGGCCGCGCTCGCCGCCCAGGCCTGGGCGCGCAAATTGTCCGTGCCGCGCGCGATCTCGGCGGCTTTATCCGAGGCGAACAGCGCAGCCTGCGGATCGCCGAGCCACAGCTGGTTCAACCCCAGGCTCAGCCAGGCGAGGGCTGCCGCCTCGGGGCTGTCGTCACAGACTGCCAGCAGCTCGGTCGCGCGCACGCCATGCCTCACGCCGGTCTGGTAGCGCCCGGTCATCTGACACAAGTATGAGAGCAGCGCGTGTGTGTAGCCGGTCATGCGAGTATCGCCGCAGCGCACGGCTGCAGAGAGCGCGCGCTGCGCGTGGGCGTCCGCCTCGCGTCGTTCGGCCATCATGGCCAGCGAGAGTGCCCAGAAGAAGTGGTAGGGCCCGACCAGCTCCGGCGCGTCGAGCGCCTCGAACTGCTGCGCGAGCTCTTGCAGGCGGCCGGCCAGCTCGACGAAGCGCCCCAGCGACGACAGACAATACGCCTGACGGATGACGATCTCGATCGCGGCCTTGTCGCGCTCCGGCTGCGGCAGCTGCGCGCTGTCGGCGTAGGCCTGCTCGAGGGCGACGAGCGCCTCGTGGACACCGTGATCGCGCCAGGCCGTGGCCGCGAAGCGCAGCAGGTACCGCACGGCGGCCGGTGCATCGCCGGCCTTCGAGTAGTGGTAACCGATGTGGCCGAGCGTCGCGTGCGGGCCATTCGCGGCGTGCTTCTCGAGCGCACGCGCCACGCAGCCGTGCAAGAAGCGCCGGCGTACGGGCAACATCTCGCGGTACAAGGTCTCGCGGATCCGATCGTGCGTGAAGTACACGCGCTCTTCGGCAGCCCGCACCAGCTGGGCCTGGGCCAGCTCGTCGAGCGCCGCTGACAGCGGCAGGCCCTCCAGGGCTGCGAGCAGCACGTGCAGATCGAGCTCGCGCCCGGCGACCGCGGCCACGGCGAGCAGCTCGCGCGCGGGGACCGACACTCTGGACACGCGGCTCAGGATCAAGGAACGCACGCGTTCGGGCACGGGCAGCTGCGTCACGTCGCGGGCCAGCGTGCCGCAGGCGAGGGCGCGCACGCTCTCCACGATCACCAGCGGGTTGCCCTCGCTGATGGCCCAGATCTGCTCGAGCAGCGCAGGTTCGAGGGCCGGCAGCGCGTGCTCCTCGGCCTGCTTGCCGGCCAGCTCGCGCGTGTCGTCGCTGGAGAGCGGCGCGAGCTTCACGCGCAACAGCAGCTGTTCGCGCGCCAGCTCGTCCAGCGCCGCGCGGATGAACGTGGTCGATCCGAGATCTTCTTCGCGCGCGCTGACCAGCACGACGCAGGGCCGTTGCCGCTGCTGGCGGCCGAGGTAGCTCAGCAGGCGGGCGCTCATCTCGTCGGCCCAGTGCACGTCTTCGAGCAGGATCAACAGCGGGCCGGGCGTGGCAAGGCTCGCCACCAGCTCGTGCACGGCGTGGAACAGTCGGCGCACGTCGGTCGTGCGGCCGGGCTCCTCGGGTGCCAGCTCCGGTAGCAGCGCAGTGAGCTCCGTGCGCTGCTCGCTCGACAGCGGCGTGTCCGGTCCGACGACCGAACGCAGCAGGTTCGCCCACAGCGCCAGCGGCAAGACCTGTTCGGACTCGAAGCAACGCGCACGCAGCACGCGAAAGCCGCGCGCCTCAGCCTCGTGCGTCACGCGATCGCACAGGTGTGTCTTGCCCACACCGGCCTCGCCGACGAGCAGGCTGACGGCGGCCTGACCGTTCGGTGACAGCGCCGCGAGCAGCTGCGCGAGCTCGCTGGCCCGACCGGTGGTGGCTGGCGCCGCCTGGGGCGCGGAGGTCGCGACGGTGC
>DATEOF010000142.1:0-70133 GCA_035274465.1 Polyangiales bacterium | reverse complement strand
CCCTGGGCGGGCTTACCCTTGGTGGGTCGTATGACTGGCGACGCCGACGATCCCGAGGCCCCGGACCCGCTGGTGGGCAGCACGCTGGCCTCGGGGCGCCTGCCGATCTCGTCGCGCATCGGCGCGGGCGGCTCGGGCGTCGTGTACGCGGCGTTCGATCGCGATCGCGGCTGCCGCGTTGCGCTCAAGACTCTGCCCTGGCTGGAAGGCGACGCGATCTACGCACTCAAGAACGAGTTCCGCCAGCTGGTCGACGTCCAGCATCCCAACCTGGTGCGCATGTTCGAGTTGTTCGGCGACGACGAACGCTGGTTCTTTACCATGGAGCTAATCGACGGCCAGCCGTTCGACGCCTGGGTGCGGCCCGAGCAGCTGAACCTGACGCGCCTGCGAGGCGCGCTCGATCAACTGGTGTCGGCCGTCAGCGCGATCCACGCGCAAGGCAAGTTGCACCGCGATCTCAAGCCCAGCAACGTGCTGGTCACGCCCGAAGGTCGAGTGGTCGTACTCGACTTCGGCTTGCTGATCGACTCCGAGCTGGGCGGCGTGGGCCGCACCGTGCCGGAGTTTCGGATCGACGGCACGCCCGCGTACATGTCGCCCGAACAGGCCGCGGGTCAGCCCGCGACGCGCGCCAGCGATTGCTACGCGATCGGCGTGATGCTCTTTCAAGCGCTCACCGGCCGCTTGCCGTTCGAGGGCCGGCCGGGTGCGATGATCGCGGCCAAGCAATTTCGCGCGGCCGCTTCGCCCGCGACGCTCCAGCACGACCTGCCCGCCGATTTGGTCGAGCTGTGTGAACAGCTGCTCGCGCGTGAACCTGCCGCGCGGCCGGACGTCGCGAACATCCTCGAACGCACGCAACGTGCGAGCACCCCGCCACGCGCGCGAAGTGAACCCGCAACGTTTCCGCCGTTGCAAGGCCGCGAGCAGCCGCTGGGGTCGTTGCAGCGAGCGTTCGCACTCGCCGAGAGCGGCACGCCGAGCGCGCTGTTCATCACGGGCGAAAGCGGCAGCGGCAAGACCGCGCTGTGCGACACGTTCGCCCGCCAGCTGACCGAGCGCAACGCAGGCGTGGTGCTGCGCGCGCGCTGCTACGAGCGCGAGAGCGTACCGTTCAAGGCGCTCGACCCGCTGGTGGATGCGCTCGGCCGACACCTGCGCCGCCTGCCGCAAGAGGAGGCCACGGCCGTGCTACCGCGCGAGGTGTTCGCGCTGGCCAAGCTGTTCCCGGCGCTCGAACGCATCTCGCTGGTCGCAGCGCTCCCGGGCACCAGCATCGCCGATCCGCTGGAGCTCCGCAGTCGCGCCTTCGCAGCGCTCGGCGAGTGGCTGGCGCGCATCCGCGATCTTCGCCCCGTGCTGGTGTACATCGACGATCTGCACTGGGCGTGCGCGGGCTCGATCGCGGGCCTGTCGCAGCTGCTGTCGGATCCGCAGCTGGCGCCGCTGCTGCTGGTGCTGACCAGCCGCTCGAGCTTCGACGAGCTGCGCGAAGCCGCGAGCCGAAATCCTCGGCTCAGCCTGCAAGAGCTCACGCTGGGGCCCTAAGCGTCAGGCCGCCTGTGAAGCGGCGGGAGCGGACCGCACCTCGGGCGTCTTGCCGTCGATCAGGCAGCTGACGTTCATGTCGCCCATCACGTTGATCACCGTCCGGCAGCGGTCGAGGAACCAGTCCACCGGCAAGAGCAGCGCGATGTACTCGATCGGCAGCCCCACCGCGTGAAACACCAGGGTCATGGTCACCAGCCCGGCCTCCGGGATGCCGGCCGCGCCGACCGAGGCGACCACCGACGTCAGCACCACCGTCAGCTGCTGAGCCAACCCGAGCTCCGCGCCGACTCCTTGCGCGACCAGCAACTGCGAGACGAACAGGGCCGCCATCGCCTCGTACAACGCCGTGCCGTCGTTGTTGAAGTTGGCGCCGACGAGGGCACCCAGGCTTGCGGACTTCTCGCGCAAGCCCACGCGCTGGTGCAGACACTCGAAGGTCACCGGCATGGTCACCGTCGAGCTGCTGGTCGAGAACGCCATGACCATGGCGTCGCGGCAGCCCCGCAGCAGCGCGAACGGTCGCACCCAGGAGCCGAAACGGACGCGTAGCAGGTAGTAGCAAGCCTGGATCAGCAACGCGACGATGACCGCGACGATGAACGCGCCCAGTGCGCGCAGCGGGTGAAAGCCCTGCGTGCCAATGATGCTCGCCACCAGGCCGAACACGGCCAGCGGCACGACGTCGATGATCCAGTGCAGGATCGTCACCAGCGTATCGAGCAGCAGCGTCACTCCGTCGTGCACGTTGTGCAGCGGCCGCTTCGCCGTGCGCCGCAGCGCGATGCCGAGCGCCACCGCCAGGAAGATCACGCCGATGACTTTGCCTTCGTCGGTCAGCGGCCCGAGCATGCTCTTGGGCACGTTGTCCAGGAACTGCTGCAGCAGATCCGGCTTGCCGGCCGCGTGCGCAGCATGCGCGCCGGGCGCGTGCAGCTGCGCCGACCAGCGACCCGGCTTGAGCACGTTGGCGACCGCCAGACCCACGCAGATCGCTACCAGCGTGTTCAGCACCAACAGGCGGATCAACCGGCCCGCGGTGCCGCGTTCGAAGTCAGCCTCGATCAACGCCTTGATGATCGCGACCAGGATCAGCGCGGGGGCCAGCGCACCGAGCAAGCGCAATACCAGCTTGCTCGGAGTCGCCAGCCCCGACGCCTGGCTGCCGAGCACGAGCCCGGTGATGACTCCCAGGCCCATGCCCGCCAGGATCCTCAGATACAGCGGCGTGCGATGCCACCATGCCAGCAGCCCCGTCTTCTCCTGGTCCATGTCGGACGCAGCCTGACAGCCGGCCCGCACGCGCGCCACGCCTTTTCACTTGGCGCTATCTGATAGTCCGACCGTCACCCAACAGATGCGAGTGACAGTCGAGCGCCGGGTTCAGGCAGTCTTCGACGAAGGTCTTGACGAGCTCGGGATCCCACGCCTCCATCCAGTCGGCGTGCGCCGACATGCCGGGGGGCATCGACGCGTCGTACATGTCCGAAGCCAGCCGCCAGCCGGCACTGCTGCCGGTCGGGTTCGCGTACATGACGTTCATGGTGATGGCCGGGATGGCGACCGGATGCGACGCGGGACAGCCGCCGCTGCGCGGATACGCCATGTGGCTCTTGTGGTCGCTCGAGTCGAGGTTCACGCCGTCCCAGCACTGCGGGAACTCGATCATCATCGCCACCGGGTCCCCGGCGGGACAGTTGGGGATGCTGCCGGGATGCCCGATGTAGTTCTGCCGGCAACCCCAGTACGCGACGCTCTGCGGCGAGCTGGACTTGGCGTCGCCTGCGATCATGCGCAGGCCTTGCGGGAACGGCCTGACGTCCCGCGGCGCGACGCCACCGTAGCCGGTCTTGTAGTACGTCTCGAGGCTCTGCGGCTTGATCGGCTTGCCGGAGCCGTCGATCAGCGCGGGCACCCAGTACGCAGTGCGGTTGGCGGTGCCGCCGCGACAGGTCGAGTTGCCCGAGCTGCGCAGCGACTCGGCGGTCGAGTCGGAGTCGGTCAGCGTGTTGCCGAAGAACGCGTGGAGGTGCGCCTTGCCGGGTTGGCCCGGGAACACCAGCGGATCGTCGAAGTTCATGTGCGAAAAGTCGCAAACGTTGCGAAATGCGCCGGTGCCGTCGCTCGACGCAGGGCGCTCGGAGGTCGTGCCCAGCTGAGGGCTCGAGGCGCCGGGTGCGCCTTCGGGCAAGGCAGATCGATCGATGTACGGGCCGGATGCCGCCGGCGCGCCGCCATCAGCTGCACCGTGCGCAGCGTGTGGATCGCTCGGTGCAGCGCCTGCCGCGCCCTGCATCTGGCCGCCGCTGTCAGCCGCAGGCGTCGACATGCGGCGGCGATTCTTCAGCGGTGCCCCGATCCCATCCAGTCCATCCACCTCTGCGTTGCCATTTGCATCACCACAACCGATCGCTGACAGTGCGAGTACCAACGTAATCACTGCAGTCCGTGTCGCGTAGCTTCTCAGTAGCTTCTGATTCATCACAGCTCCGTTGCGAGCAAATGCGCTCGCAGTTGGGCATGCGAACGCCATGCGTTCACGGCGCGGGCCGTGCGAACGCGCGGGATCGCGGTTGCGCTGACGAGCGCTGAAGCGCGCGCAGCGGTGCCAACGAGCGCATAGGCTCGCAGGTGTGATTAGCGAGCAGGTTCTGCTCGCAAGTCTCTGGTTGGCGAACGCTTCGCGCGCTCACCTAGAGAAGCCAAGTCAATCCGCGCGCCGTTGTGTAAGCACGCGAGGAAATGCAAAGCGGATGGACTGCTTGACCGATCTTACAGCGTGAGGTCAACAACGAATTTCGTATGGGGTCAAAAACGCACTGCAGCCATTAGCTGCAGCCGCCAGCGGCGGCAACGCACACAGTCAACAATTCCGATCACTTGACGGCCCCGCCCGACTCGAACTTGAAATCGATGGAGCGCTGGTGGAACGTTACAGCGGCCTTCATTTTTGACGCACATGCCCCGCGTGCGTCGGATATGCCACTGAACACACAGGTAGCGTTTACAGTCTTGCTGGACGCTGTAGCTCGATATCGCGATGTCGCTGAAAGTTCGCGCAGCGCACGTGTAGACTGCGCGCCCGGTGTCCAGCCCTCCCGCCTCGCTTGGCTCGCTGCTCATCCTCGCGTTCGGCAACTTCGTGATCGGCAGCGGAGCGCTGGCTTTCATCGGCATGCTCGACACCGTGGCGCGCGATCTGCGCGTGACCGAAGCGGCCGCCGGGCAGATCGCCGGCATGTTCTCGCTCGGCGTGTGCGTGTCGGGGCCGATCCTCGGTGCGCTGACCAGCCGCTACGAGCGGCGCCACGTGCTGTCTGCATCGCTGCTGTTGTTCGCGCTCGGCCACGCCTGCTCGACCTTTGCGACGGGCTACTGGTCGCTGCTCTGGATGCGCGTGCTGACCGCGTTCGCAGGCACGCTGTTCACGCCGCAGGCTGCAGCGACCGCGAGCCTGCTCGTGCCCGCCGAGCGCCGCGCGCGCACGATGGCGTTCGTGTTCCTCGGCTGGTCGGTGGCCGCGATCGTGGGCCTACCCGCGGGCGCCTGGATCGGCGCGCACTTCGGCTGGCGTCCGGCGATGTGGGCGATCGCGGCGCTGTCCCTGCTCGCAGGCCTGCTGGTGCTGGCGCGCGTTCCGGGCGGCCTGTTCGTCGGACGGATCGACCTTTCGGCCTGGCGCCAGCTCGCGCTGCATCCGACGCTCTTGCGTGTGGTCGCCGTCACCGTGATCCACGCCAGCGCGCAGTTCACGCTGTTTTCATACCTGGTGGTGGCCTACCGCGACGCGCTGCAGATCTCGTCGAACATGATCTCGGGCCTGTTGGGCTCGATGGGCCTGGCCGGCTTCTGCGGCAACCTGATCGCCGGACGCCTCGCCGACCGCCTGGGTCCCCCGCCGGTGATCGCCGGCGCGATCGGCCTGATGTTCGCGGCCTTCGGGGTCTGGACGGCGCTGTTCGCGGCCGGGCCCGGCGCGCTCGGGCTGGGCTTGGCGCTGCTGGCTGCGCTGCTGTGGGGCTCGGGCAACTTCGCGTCCAACAGCATGCAACAGGTGCGGCTGGTGAACCTCGCGCCGCCCTTGGCTTCGGTCTCGGTCGCGCTCAACACGTCGGCCATCTACCTCGGCCAGTTCATCGGCGCGGGGCTGGGCGGGCTGGCTTTGACGCATCAACTCAGCCTGCCCGCCTCACGCGCGCTGCCCTGGATCGGCCTGCCGATCTTCGTCTGCGCGATCTGGCTGTCGATCGATGCAGAGCGCCGCGTACAGCAGCTCAGATGAACTTCTGGCGGAAGCGCTGCATGCCGCGGATCCAGCGATCGTAGTCGCTGGTCTTGCGCTGCATGTACGTGGCGACCTGAGGGTGCGGCAGGATCAAGAAGCTCTGGGCGGCCAGCCCCTCCACCACGCACTGGGCGACGTCCTCCGGCTGGAGCATGCCGTCGCCGGCCTGCGGCGTTTGGCCCTGGCCCTTGGTCATGTTGGTCCAGACGCCCTGCGGGCACAGCACCGAGACGCCGATGCCCTGTTCGCCGTGGGTGATCGCCAGCGACTCGGCGAAGCCGACTGCGGCGTGCTTGGTGACCGAGTAGGCCGCGCTGCCGATCTGACTCAGCAAGCCGGCAGCCGACGCGGTGATCAGGAAGTAGCCCGAGCCGCGCGCGATCATCCCCGGCAGCAGCGCGCGCGTGGCGTAGATGTGGGCCATCACGTTGATCTCCCAGATCTTGTTCCACTGCGCGTTGCTCGCGCCGCTCACCGTGCCGCCCACGTCGGGGACGCCGATGCCGGCGTTGGAACAGAATAGGTCGATCGGCCCGAAGCGCCCTTCGGCGCGCTCGACCAGCTGCTTCATCTGCTGCTCGTCGCTGACGTCGCAGCGTACGAAAATGCCGCCAATGGCTGCCGCCACGCTGCTGCCCGCGGCCTCGTCGACGTCGGCCACGCACACGCCCTTGGCGCCCTCCTTGGCCGCACGCTCGCACAGCGCCCGGCCGATGCCGTGCGCCCCACCCGTCACCACCACCACCCGATTTGCTATCTGCATGGCTGGGAGCCCTAGCAGGCTTCCTGGCGGCTCGGAAGGCAGGACGACTCCTTTCGCGCCGGGGGGTTTGGTATCCTTTCCGGCCTCGGGAGGGGAGTTTGGCTGAGAGCGAGATCGATCAACTCTGGGAGGCACTGTTCGACGCGACGCCGCTCACAGTCGCGCTGCTCGACCACGATCGGCGCTTTCGTTACGTGAACCGAGTCCCGCATGGCTTCGACCGGCGGCGAGACGTCGAAGGTCAGCGGATCGACACGCTCTTGCCTCCCGCGGATCGCGACCGGATCACGAAGCTGATCGACGAGGTGCTGCGGACCGGCGAGCCGCGCACGTACGAGACCAGGCTGGTGACGCCGATCGGCCTGGTACTGTTCTTCGTGCGGTTGAACGCGCTGATCGTCGACGGCGCGGTGCGTTACGCGGTCCTGGTCTCGTTCGACATCACCGAGGAGCACGAGAAGCGCAAGCTCCGCGAGCGCGAGCACGAGCTGCTGGCCGCGCTCGACCCCGTCAACCGTCTGCTGCTCTCCGCACCGGTGGCCGAACCGACGTTCGATCGCCTGCTCGGCGACATGCTCAAGCTGTTCGAGTGCGAGCGCGCGTTCCTGGGCTATCCGTGTGATCCGAAGGCCGACGAGTTCACCATCGTCTACGAACAGACTGACCCGGAGTTTCCGAGGCCCAAGGGCCTGACTCTACCCGTCAGCCCGATGATCGCCGAACGCTTCGAGCTCGCGCTCGAGCACCCTGGCGAAGCGATACGCCACGACCCCGAGTGCAACCCCATCCCGATCGACGTCGCCGAGCCAAACCCGTTCCAGGTACGCTCGATGCTGTTCGCTGCGGTGGATGCCGGCCAGGACAAGTCGTGGTTGCTCGGCATCCACCACTGCCGAGCGGCGCGCGTGTACGACCACGAAGTCCCCTTGCTGGCGGCGATCGCGGCTCGCGTGGGGGATGGCCTGCGGACCTGGCGAACGCAAGAAGAGATGCGCCAGAGCGAGGAACGTTTCAGGCTGCTGGTCGAGCACGCACCGGAGGCGATCGTGATCCTCGACGTGGATACCGCAAAGTTCATGCACGTGAACAGCAAGGCTTGCGAGCTGTTCGGTCTGTCACGCGAGCAGCTGCTACAGAAGGGCCCACTGGATCTCAGCCCGCCGCTGCAGCCCGACGGGCGGACCAGCGCCGAGCATGCGCAGATGCGGATCGCGGCGACGCTGGCCGGTGAGAGCCCGGTGTTCGAGTTTCTCCACATCCACGCCTCGGGGCAGATCATCGAGTGTGAGGTGCGGCTCCTGCACCTACCTCATCCCCAGCGCCGCTGGATCCGCGGCAGCATGCTGGACATCACGGAGCGCAAGCGCGCGGAGCGTGAGAACGAACGGTTGAGCGGCCAACTCGCCCAGGCGCAGAAGATGCAGGCCATTGGACACCTGACCGGCGGCGTGGCGCACGACTTCAACAACCTGCTGACGGTGATCGGCGGCAGCCTCGAGATGATGGAGCTGAACGAACACACCGACGAAAATGTTCGCAGCTACGGCCTGATGGCGCTCGAAGCCTGCCAGCGCGCGGCCGGTCTCACGCAGCGCCTGCTCGCGTTCTCGCGCCAGCAACCGCTCCGCCCGCGAGCGATCAACATCGAACAGTTGGTGCGTGGCATGGAAGGCCTGCTGCGCCGCACCCTCGGCGAGACGATCCACATCGAGGTCATGTGCAGCACGGACCTGTGGTTGTGTGAGGTCGACCCAGTCCAGCTCGAGAGCGCGATCCTCAACCTGAGCATCAACGCGCGCGACGCGATGCCGGCAGGCGGACACCTCACCATCGATGCCTGCAACATCGTGCTCGATGCCAGCACGCTGCGCGTCCACGACGAGCTCGCGCCCGGCGACTACGTCCGCATCTCGGTAACGGACGACGGAGTAGGCATCCCACCCGAGCTGCTGAGCAAGGTCTTCGAACCCTTCTTCACGACCAAAGAAGTCGGCAAAGGCAGCGGCCTCGGCCTGAGCATGGTCTATGGCTTCGCCACCCAATCCCGCGGCCAAGTCAAGATCTACAGCGAGCTCGGCCAAGGCACCACCGTCCGACTCTTCCTGCCCCGCAGCCACGGAGCCCTCGAAACCGCGCCAGAACCGATGCCCGCGCAAAGCGCCCCGCGCGGCAAACGAGAGCTAATCCTGGTAGTCGAAGACGACACCAACCTGCGTGCCCTCACCGTCGAGCTCCTCCATCGCCTCGGCTACCGCACAATCGCCGCCGGTCACGGAGCCGGCGCACTAGAACTCCTGCGCTCCGAACGAAAGATCTCCCTGCTACTAGCCGACATGGTCCTGCCAGGAGGCATGAACGGCGCCGAGCTAGCCCGCCAAGTCCACGAACAACTACCGGGCGTACCAGTCCTCTTCATGTCTGGCTACACAGAAAACGCAGTCATCCACAACGGCCGCCTGGACCCAGGCGTGCGGCTGCTAGAGAAGCCGTTCAGCGCCAGCGCCCTGGCCAACGCGGTGCGCAAAGCCATCGACGAAGACTGAAAGAATCGAGTCAGTCAGCTCGCCGCTCGAGGGATCAAGCGCACTATTCGTCCCGGGGCAAAACTCCGCCGAGTAGAGCTCTTGTCCCGCATGAAGGTCCGGCCGTAATCCCACTCCGCGAAGAGCGCATTGTGAGCACGGCAGGCAAGCTTGAGGTTCGCGACGGTCGGCGCACCACCGCGAGCGAATGGCTCGATGTGATGCAGCTCGAGATTGCCGCGAGCCGCACCGGCGACCATCAAGACTGACGAACGTGCACTGCCCCGCGTCGCGTGCGTAGACGGCGCGGCGGACTGCACGCGGAACATGCCGTGACCACGCTTTGCCAGGCCGTGCGACCGACGCTGAAGTCTTCTTGGTCTGGGCAAAGCGCTGCTTCATCTCCTGTTCGATCAGCAGATCCGCCGCACGCTCAATGATCATGCTCAGCTCGCCGTCAGGGATCCTGTGCCGCATGAGATCCTGGAGCTGCTGCAGCTTGTCGTGCAGCGTTTGCGTTGCCGTGAACTGCACCTTGTATCGGCCGGGGCTGAGCGGAGTTGTCACCTGCGAGGGTGTTTCGAGTCGGAATTCTCGAACGCTCGGCTGCGTCAGAGTCAACTCGGATGTAGCTTGGACAGCCGGGCTCGCGGCAGCTTGGGCTGCAGGCAGTTCGCGCACGAGCTGCGCTGAAGTGAACTCGGCTGCAGCTTGCAGAGCGGGGCTCGCGGCCGCCCGGGCAGCGGGCAGCTTGCGCACGACGCTCGGCACATCCGGCTTGGGCGCGAGTTGCGCGACGATCAACTCCACGGCGCGCTTGCTCTTGCAGCGAGCGCGCTCCAACACATCCACGTGATTCGCTTGCGTGAGATGGGGAGCGAGCAGCTTGACCGCGCTCAAATGCAGCTCGTTTCGCGCCAGCATCGAGAGCACCAAGGGAAACTCCCTGGCCAGCTTCGCAGCGCGCAGCCTCACGTACGCCTCAGCGGGCGACATATGCAGCGCTTCGACCGCGTACTCGAACATCGACGGAAACGCCTGCTCTCGATACAACCCACGCGCGTCGACCTCGCCGAGGTGCAGCAGCAGCCGCGCGGTGATCGTCCGATCCTCCAACACCAAGCCGTGCAGTCCGGCCAACAACTCGACATCGCCCAACCGCGCGACGGCGGCGAGCCCCAACTGTTTGTGATCCATGTCTCCCCCTTCGATCTGACACAACTGCTATAGCACACAGGATTGCGCGCCCTTTCAGAGCGCTCAGATTCCCCGATCGCCCGAGCACTCACCTGCAAACTCAAAATCGCAGAGTTGCGCCGTCAGAACACCGCAGAGCTCTCGCAACGACGAGTCTGATGCGCGGTCGCGAAAGCAACGAGAGCTACCTCCGAAATCCGTCAAGTCAAATCGGCGGTGGCGCTGCAAAAAAGACGGCACTAACATCGACCTTTTCGTCCCGGAACTAACGCATCAGCCGTCCGCCTCAGTCCGTCTTCGAATTCCTCCTCCATCGCACGCAACTACACGCAGCGATGACCGATGAGCAATCCATACGGTTTGCAGTGCGAAGCATGCGGTCGGAGCATCGAAGACGCCGACGAAGAGTGCAGACAACCGCGCTTCTCGACGCTCCCTGGCGCCGCGACCCAAGCGAGGCCGATAGTTCAGTCGCGAGGTTGGATGCGCGCGCGCACCACCGCGCCAACAGTTCGGCCACGAGGCTGTATCCACGCATCACTGCACCAACGGATCTCGCCGCGAGAAGATCGGTAAGGCCGAGCGGTCACCCGCGCTGCAGAAACTAGCATCGGCGTTGCGTCCCGGAACCAACGCATCGACATCGGTTCCTCTTCCATCCGCGGCGAGCGATTCTGACTGATGAGCATGAGTTCGACAGAACACGAACCCCGGGGTTTGGGGCGGGTAGCCCCAATAAAAGCCTACCGGGCTGTCGTGCGAGCAAAACCCCAGACCCCCGCCCGAGGCCTTTCGCACTGCGCTGACGCAATCGGCGCTACGGCATCGCCGCACTTCTCGACGCTCCCGGGCGCCGCGACCCAAGCGAGCAGCACTGCGCCAATCGCCCCCCTAGCCAGCCATACGGCGCCGAAGGTTCGGCCGCGAGGTTGGATGCGAGGATTGCCGCGCCGGCAGTTCGGCCCCGAGGTTGGATTCCCGATCACCGCACCAACAGATCTCGCCGCGAGAGACTGTAAATCCGAGTCCTCTGCGCGCCGCAGAAGCTGGCATCGATTTTCGTCCCGGAACGAAACGCGCCGACTTCGAGCCGTGTTAGCTCTCCGTCCAAGCCGACTAGAGTTCGACAGACGGCGCATCGCCTGCCAAGCACCGCGCGCAACCCCTGCGCACAGGTCAGAGAGCTACGCCGCGCACAGCCGCTCGCACAGGCCAGTCAGCGTCACGCCGGCCCCGCCTGCAACTCGCAGACTTGCATCCGCGTCCCCTCGCGTCGGCCCCAAACCCACGATCGCCACCGCTTGCCCGCGTTCGGCCGCGGCGCGCACGAAGCGATAGCCTGACCATACCGTCAGCGAAGAACCCACCACCAACAACGCTCGTGCCTCCGCCACGAGACCCAGCGCGCGCTCCACACGCGGCTTTGGCACGTTCTCGCCGAAGAACACGACGTGCGGCTTCAGCCGTCCTCCACACTCGCAGTCCACCACGCGAAACGCTGCCAGTCGCTCGTCGTCGAGATCTGCGTCGCCGTCCGGCGCGAGCGCGACGTCAGCGTGAATCAGGTAGTCGTTCAGCCGCTCCAGCTCGGCCTGTAGCTCGTCTCGCGGCATCAGGCGGCCGCAATCCAGACAGATCGTGTCGCGCAGCGCGCCGTGCAGCTCCACTGCGGTCTCGCTGCCAGCCGCGGCGTGCAGGCTGTCGACGTTCTGCGTGACGATGCCCGAGATCAGGCCGCGCTGCTCCAGGTCGCGCAGCGCAAAATGTCCCGCATTCGGCCTCGCCCGCGCGAAACGCGGCCAACCCAGCATGCTGCGTGCCCAGTAGCGCCGGCGTGCGGCGGCGTTCTTCAGGAACTCTTGGTATTGGACCGGACGGCGTGGCCGCTTGTAGGCCTCGGGCCCGCGGTAGTCTGGGATGCCCGACTCGGTGCTCAAGCCGGCGCCCGTGAGCACCGCGACGGATCCGAGCTCGAGGAAGTCGGCGAGCGCCTGGAGGTCTTCGGGCTTGGGTGCGTCGAGGTACATGCGACGCCAGAAGCATAACAAATGTCCCGGTACGCGTCGGGCCCGAGATCGTGTACGTGTACGGGGTGAGAGTGGGAGAGACCGATCAGCGCGAACGGGTGCTGCAGCTGATCCAGCGCTTCGGCTGGAATGCCACCGCGTTCCAAACGCTCGAGACGGGCTACGACTACTTCTTCGACACCGACGACGCGTGTGTGGCGTACGTCGACACGGGCAGCGCATGGGTCGCCGCCGGGGCCCCACTGGCAGCAGCCGAGAGCTTGCCCGAGGCCGCCGAGGCATTTCGCCGCGCCGCGCATGCGGCAGGCCGGCGTTGCTGCTTCTTCGCCACCGAGGAACGCTTTCGCGACGCCAGCGCCACGGGCTGGTCGGCGTTCGTGATCGGGCAGCAGCCGAGCTGGGATCCCCGCGACTGGGCCGGCTCGCTCTCGCGCCACCCGAGCCTGCGCCAGCAGCTGCGCCGCGCACAAAACAAAGGTGTGAGCGTGCGCGCGCTGGCGCCGAGCGAGCGCGAGACCGAGCCGGTGCGCCGCGCGTTGCGTCTGGTCGGAGAGCGCTGGCTCGCAACGCGCGACATGGCCGCGATGAGCTTTCTGGTGCGACTCGAGCCGTTCCATCAGGCCGAGCAGCGCCAGTGCTTCGTCGCCGAGCGCGAGGGCCGGCTCCTCGGCTTCGCCGGCGTGGTGCCGGTGCCGGCGCGCGGCGGCTGGTTCCTGGAGGATCTGGTGCGCGATCCGAGCGCACCCAACGGCACCAGCGAGTTGCTGGTGGATGCGGTGATGACCTGGGCTGCCGCTCACGGCTGCGAGTGGCTGACGCTCGGACTGGCGCCGCTGGCCGGAGATGTCGGCGGCGTGTTGAAGTGGGTGCGCAAGCTGAGCTCGCCGCTGTACGACTTCGATGGGTTGCGCGTGTACAAGGCCAAGCTCCGACCTGCCAGCTGGACTAACATCTACCTGTCGTACCCTGATAGTCAGGGCGCGATACGGTCGCTGTTAGACGCGCTACGCGCCTTCGCTCCTCAAGGCCTCTTGCGTTTCGGCCTACAGTCGCTGCTGCGCGGCCCGATGGTGGTGGTCGCGACGCTCGCGGCGCTGCTCGCCCCTTGGACCGTGCTGCTCGCCCTCGCGCCCGCGGAGCACTGGTTCGGCAACGCGTACGTGAAGTGGGGTTGGGTCGCGTTCGACCTCGCGCTGCTGCTCGGCTTCTCCCGCTGGCTGCAGCGCCCGCGCCTGGCGCTGCTCAGCGTACTCGCGCTCGCCGTCACCGCGGATGCTTGCCTGACCTTGCTCCAGGCGTTGCTCTGGAACGTGCGACAGGCGCGCGGGCTGCTCGAGATCGCGCTGGTGGTGATCGCCTGCGCGATGCCCGCCTTGGCTGCCGGGATCCTGTGGGGCGCGCAACGCCGCTCGCGTCAGACCGCGCGCGCAGCGCCGCGCCTGTGAAACGTTTCACAGCCATGGCGATGGATCGCCGAGTGATTTGCGGTATAGCGAGGAGAATGGCTCGAAATTGGCTTCGCGTCGCGTACTGCGCCGCGCTCGTGCTCGCCGCGGCGTGCGAGCGCGAGGTCGAGTATCCGGGACAACTGATCCTCGCCATCGATACCGACATGGCGATCCCAGATCAGATCGACGCGCTCCAGATCGAAGTCCTGGTCCACGGGAACGTGGCCTTTTCCGACCACTTCGACATCGGCCCGAACCAAGCCACGCTGCCGGCCACGCTGACGTTCGTCTCGGACAAGATCGGAGACGGCCTGGCCACGGTGCGCGTGTCGGGCAGCAAGCAGGCCGAATGGCAAACCTTCCGCGAGGCCATCACCACGGTGCCGCGCGATCGCATCGCGACTCTGCGCATGCCGCTGCAGTGGCTGTGTCGGGGCCAGGCCGAACCCGTGAACGACGGCGACAACTCGCCGCTGAAGGACGATCGTGCCCAGTCGACCTGCGGCAGCGGCAACACCTGTCGCGCGGGCAGCTGCGAGCCGAGTGAAGTCGACGGCGAGGATCTGCCCGACTATCGGCCCGAGGACCTGTACGGGGGCGGCGAGACGCCCGAGGCCGGCAACTGCTTCGACACGCTCGGCTGCATGGAGCACGCGAGCCCGGCCACGCCCGACGTGGACTGCACGATCGAACGCCCCGCGGCGGATCGCTGGAACGTCGCGCTGCAAGTCGCCCTTGGCGGCATCTGCGACTCGGACGGAACCAATTGCTACGTCACGCTAAACGCGAACCATCCCGAAGGCTGGTCGCTCGCCGGCGCGCGCGTGAAGCTGCCGCCCGCCGCGTGCGAGAGGCTCGGCGACGGTAGCGTTCGGGCGGTGGTGGTGAGCGATGCGTGTAAGCCCAAGACCGAGCGGGTCCCGGCATGCGGGCCCTGGTCGGAGGTCGGGAGCGGATCATGATCAAGGCCGCCTCATGTCTGATCGTCGCGAGCGCACTCTCGCTGTGCCTCGCGCAGCCGACAGCTGCACAGTCCGACGATCGGTCGCCGGCGCTGCGCGGCGGCTCCCTCGCGGAGTCGCTCACCGGTCAGGCCGCCTCGGACTACAACGCGGGTCGGTTGCTGTTCGACGACCAAGACTGGGCCGGCGCCTCGGTCAAGTTCCAGCGCGCGTACGATCTATCCAGGGATCCGCGCCTGCTCTGGAACGTCGCGGCCAGCGAGAAGAACCTGCGACACTACGCCAACGTGCTGCGCCTGCTCGAGCGCTACATCGCCGCGGCGCCGGACATGCCGCCGGAGCAACGCCGCGACGTGGACGACGTGATCCGAACGGTGCGCTTGCTGATCAGCACCGTTCACCTCACGGTCGATCAACCCGACGTGGCGATCTCGATCGACGGCGTGGCCGCCGGTACTTCGCCCTTGCCAGGGCCGCTGCTCGTCGACCTCGGCCGCCGTGAGCTGCTGCTGCGCAAGGCAGGCTGGAAGGACCAACGCATCCAGCAAGAATTCGCAGGCGGCTCCGAGGTCGAGCTGAACGTGCACATGCAGGCCGAGCCCAAGGATGGACGGGTCAACGTCTTCGCCGCGACGGGTCAGAGCATCCACATCGATGGCCACCACGTGGCCCACGGCCAGTGGTCGGGCAACCTGCCCCAGGGCGAGCACCAGGTGCGCGTGACGGCCGAGGACAGGCGCCCGTACCAGCAGGAGATCAGCGTGCTGGCGGGCCAGACGCGCACGCTGCACGTCTCGCTCGAGCGCGAGCAAGGCGGAAGCTCGGCGTGGCTCTGGATCACCGCAGGCTCGGCGATCGTCGCCGCGGGCCTGGTCACGGGTGGCTACTTCTTGCTCCGCGGGCCCGAGAAGGGCGCACCGATCCAGGGCAGCCTCGGCGACCCTGTCGACCTCTGACACCGTCAGCCATCGCCACACCGGCACGCCGTATTCCCGCACCACGGACTCTGACAACATGCCGGACGCGTGACCCGACCGAGCTCGGAGGAACTGGTAGAAGTCGACTCGAAGCCCGGCACCTTCTGGATGGGGTGGTGGCGCAACGTCCAGATCATCGTCTGGGTGAAGAGCGCGACGCTCGATGCCGTCGAGCGCATGGACAAGGCGGCGGTGGCGCGGGGCGCAGATCCTTCCAAGTCGTCGATCGTGCACATGGTCACGGCAGATGCCGGACCACCGCCATCCGACGCGCGCGAAGCGCTGGCAGATCTGACGCGGCGCCACGGCGCATCGGTCGCGTGTGCAGGGGTGATCATCGAGCGCAGCGGCTTGATGGGCATGGCCGTGCGGAGCGCAGTCACGGGCCTGATCATCCTGGCGCCGAAGCACTACCGCGTGAAGGTATTCGACGCGATCGATCAGTGCGCCCCTTGGGTCTGCGAGCAGCACGAGCGCGTGACCGGCGCGCAGCTGATGGCTGAGGAGCTGGCCGAGACCTTGAAGAAGGCCCGCGCCATCGCCGTGCGCGGCTGACTGGGCTCCAAACGCAAACGCGGCCTCGACCTGCCGAAGCAGGTGAGGCCGCGTGTCACTACACGTTGACGATCAGGTCAGGGATCGGCGAGCGTCACGCCGAGATAGATCTGATTGCCGGCGACCAGCTGCGCAGGCGCCATCGTCGCCGCGTTTGCGGGTGCGTACATCTCAGAGCGGCGGAAGCCGAGCTGAATGCGCGCGAACCACGGCATGATGTTGTAGCTGATCTGGAAGTCGAGGATCGACGAGGCATCCGCGTCCTCGGGGATGTGATCCTGGGCGCGCTGGTAACGCGCGTTGAAGCGGATCTTACCGATGCCGATCGGCTTCGGCAGCATGTAGCCGAGCGATGCGACCCAGTAGTTCTCCCACTTGTTGTAGTCGCCGCCGAACATCGAGTAGGCGCCGTAGAGCGAGATCGTGCCGGAGTCACCGATGTTCTTGTCGAGCACGAGGTCCGCGGTGAAGAACGTGAAGTCGTCGGTGAAGTTGGGTCCGGGCATGCCACCCATCATCGCCGGCGGCATAGCCGGGCCGACCGAACCGCACTGGAAGCCGGGCTCACACGCCTTCTGGTACTGACCGCCGACACCGATCGACACGAAGTCCTTGGTGCCGAAGTAGGTGGTGCGCTGGTAGAACGCCGGCTCCGGGTTCAGCAAGCTGACCTGCAGACGACCGCTCAGCAGCGGGTTGAAGCGTGGATCCTGGAACTGGTAGGCGCCCAGGTAATACTTGACGTGTCCGCCCATCAGCGCGCCCCAGATGTTGACACCCAGGTCGCGGCCGGTCGGGCCGGACTTCTGCAACGCGGCGGCGCTGAGCCCGTAAGGACCCACCATGCCGACGTAGAAGAACTCGTCCATGCCCCACGGTCCGCTCGGCGTGAAGCGGTCGGCGACGACGATCATGCGGCCCATGTAGATGTTGAACTCGGGGATCGGCTCGAAGCGCGCGATCACGTCCAACGGTGCGACGGTGGCCGGAGCGGAAGCACCGGGCGCACCTGAATATGAGATCGTCACACCGGCCGACCACTTGAACATGCGATGGATCGCACCGCTCATGTAGATATCGGAGTCGACCTGCATGCCGAGGTCGTTCATGCTCTCCTGCTTCATGGGATCCTGAAGCTTGAGGGCGATGCGCATGCGGGCGCCGTAGTCGATGCTCGGAATCGCGGGCGGGAACGCGGGCGCGATCGGTCCGGGAGGCGGCTCACCGTCGGGGATCATCACCGGAGCGGCCGGTCCGGCCGGCGGTGGCGGCGGTGCCGGGGGAGCTGCGGGAGGCGGTTCGGGCTCGGGCTCTGCGGCCGCTGCCGGCGCAGCCGGCTCTTGCGGACCTTCACCGAGTTCCTCTTCACCCTCGGCCGGTGCGGGCTGGGCCAGCACGGCACTCTGGTTGGGCCAAAGCCCTACTGTCGTCCCTAACGTTACGGCTACAAGCAATTCAATTGGAATCCAACTCAAGTATCTATGCATGTGCATTCTCCTACGCGCGCAGTTCGCGCGATCGAGCAAGATCGGTGAGTCCCATCCCAGTTCGTTCCGGTATCCAGCTTCTGGCCGACAATCAATCGTGAACTGGCACTTCTGTCATCAAAGCCCGAGATAGGCTTCACGCACGCGCGAATCCGTGAGCAGTCGTTCGGCTTTCCCGTAGAGCGCCATCTGTCCGTTCTCGAGGACGTAAGCATCGCTTGCGACCTTGAGCGACAGGGCGACGTTCTGTTCCACCAACAGGATCGTCACTCCACGCTGATTGAGCGCCACGACGCTGCGGAATACTTCCTGAACCATCGCGGGCGATAGCCCCAATGATGGTTCATCGAACATAATTAACTCCGGCTGGCCCATCAAACAGCGACCGATCGCCAACATCTGCTGCTCGCCGCCAGACATCGTACCGGCCAGCTGTGCTCGACGATCGCGCAGCCTCGGAAACAGCGCGAAGACGTCTTCCAAAGTTTGCTTGGCTTTGCTGCGAGCGCGCGGCAGCAGCGCGCCAAGCTCCAAGTTGTCTTGTACGGTCATTGACGGAAACAGTTGGCGCCCTTCGGCGACCTGACCGATCCCGAGATTGCAGATCTCGTGGGGCGGAAGGTGGGCCACGTCTCGGCCCTGAAAGACAATCCGTCCGGCGCGCGCCGGGTGGATCCCGGCGATCGCGCGTATCAACGAGGTCTTGCCTGCCCCGTTGGTGCCGACAAGCGCCACGATCGCGCCGGCCGCGACGTCGAGTGATACACCGCTCAGCGCCGGCGCATCGCCATAGCTCACGTGCAAGTCCTCGACGTGCAACATCACGACCAGCTTTCCTGGCCGAGGTAGCACTCGAGCACCGCGGGGTCGCGAACCACCTGTTCCGGGCTGCCTTGGGCAATCACGCGGCCTTGGTGTAACACCACTACGTCGTGAGATAAGGCCATGACTGCTCGCATTACGTGTTCGATCAGCAAAATGGTCAGACCGCGTGCCTGGTGCAGCTCACGAAAGACACGCACCATCTGCTCAGTCTCGGTGGGACGCAACCCCGCCATGACTTCGTCGAGCAACAAAAGTCTCGGCCGAGTGGCCAGTGCCCGCGCGACCTCGAGGCGCTTGCGCTCGGGCAAGGTCAGCGTCGAAGCCTGGGCATCGGCCTTGGCCGCCAACCCCAATAGCTCCAGGATCGTTCCCGCTTCACGCCGCGCGTCGGCGAGGCTCGACGCCCAGCGCAGTGCGCCGACTGTCACGTTCTCGATTACGGTCAGCGCCATGAACGGCCGCACGATCTGAAACGTGCGACCGACGCCGATGGCGCAGACTTGATCCGGTCGCAATCCGCTAATTCGTTGACCGGCCCACTGAACCTCGCCGCTGTCCGGCGCGAACACCCCGGCGATCACGTTGAACAGCGTGGTCTTGCCGGCGCCGTTCGGACCGATCAGCGCCACGATCCCGTGCTCGGGGACTTCGAAGCTCGCGCCGTCCACCGCACGTAGGCCGCGAAAGCTCTTGACGACCGACGCGATCACTAACTTGCCCACGATTCAGCTCGCTCTCTTGCCGAGCGCCCGCGACAGCGGCGGCCACAAGCCATTCGGCAGAAACGACACCGTGAACAGCAGCACCAAGCCGTAGACGACCTGCTTCATGCCCGGCAATTCCAGGCCCGCCAGCTTGAGCAGCTCGCTGGTGCCTTCGCCCAACAGGGTGAGCACGAACGCCCCGAGCACGGGCCCGATCAACGTCCCGAGCCCGCCGATGATCGGCGCCAGGATGATCTCGATCGAGCGCCCCATGTCGAAGGCTTGCTCGGGGAAGAGGCTGTTCTTGTAGAACGCCATGAACACGCCCGCGATCGAGGTCAGCGCGGCGCTCACCACCACCGCCAGCAACTTGAAGCGCAGCGTCGGGATCCCTAGCGCGGCCGCCGCCTGCTCATCCTCCCGGATCGCCAGCCAGTAGTAACCCACGCGGCTGCGCAGCAGGCGCGCGCACAGCCAGAGCGCGCCCAGCGCCAGCACCAGCATCGCGTAGTAATACATGGCCGGTGGACCGCGCAGGTTGAGCAGATCGATCGAGTCGCGCTGGGCCACCTTCAAGAACAAACCGGCCGGCCCGCCGGTCCACTCCAGGTGATCGAAGCCGATGCGCGTGAACTCGGCCGAGGCGATCGTCAGCACGGCGAAGTACACGCCCGCCACACGGAAGCGAAAGGCCAGCCAGCCGATCAGCGCCCCGCTCGCGACCGCGGCGGCCATGCCCGCCCACAACCCGAGCCACGGGCCGATGCCCAGGTGCGCGAACAGTCCGCCCGCCACGTAGGCCCCGAGCCCGACGTACAGCGCGTGGCCGAGCGACAGCTGCCCGGCAAAGCCCATCATCACGTTCCAGGCCTGCCCGGTGAACGCGAGGTAGAGCATGGTGGTGGCGACCGAGAGGCCGTAGTGGCTGGTCGCGGCGGGCAAGACCAGCAACACGGCGCCGATCGCGACGGCGAGGGCGGAGCCGCCGCGAAGCGCCGGCGACCGATTATCATCGGAAGGGTCGCGCCCATCAGGCGCGAGCCTTCCGGCAGAGACGCGCGCCGTCATGCGTTCTTACCCATCAGCCCTGCCGGGCGCAGTAACAGCACGGCCATTAACAGCGCGAAGCTGATCATGCTCTTGGCGGAGGGCGTCACGAACAAGCCGGCCAGGCTCTCGGACACGCCGATCAGCACGCCACCCACGAGTGCACCGGCCATCGAGCCGAGACCACCCACGATCACGATCACGAAGCTGAGCAAGGTAAACGCCGGCCCCGCCGCCGGCGTGACCTCCACCATCAACACCAGCAGCGTGCCCGCCACCGCGACCGCCGCGGTGCCCAGCCCGAAGGTCAGCGCGTACAGGCGTTCGACAGGCAGGCCGACCACCTTGGCGCCGAGGTGATTGTCGGCGCAGGCGCGGATCGCCTTGCCGACCAGCGTCTTGCGGAAGAACGCCAGCAGCAGCCCGGTGGTGATCAGCGCCGCGGCCGCCGCGTACACGCGCACGGTGTCTATCAGCACCGGGCCGAGCTCGATCGAGTCCAGCTGATAGTCGGTCTGCACGCCCTGGGCATCCGGCCCGAACGCCATCAGCTGCGCGTTCGCGCCGATCGTGGCGATCGCGAGCAACAACAAGAACTGCGCGTGCTCGGGCCGCGTGATGAAGCGGTTGATCACGCCCGCTTGCAGCACGTAGCCCAGGCCGAAGAACGCGAGCGCGATCGGCACGAGCACGAGCAGAGGATCGGTTTCTAGCGCGCTGCAGGCGATCACGGTCGCGTACATGGCGAGCGTCATCAGCTCGCCATGCGCGAAGTTGACCACGCGCATCACGCCGAAGATCACGGACAGGCCGAGCGCCAACAGGCCGTACACCAGGCCTGTCAGCACCCCCGCGAAGACGACATTCAAGACAAGATCGGTCGACGGCACTGCGGTGCTTGCTATCCGGCCCTAAGCCTTCTTGTACTCAGGCACGGGGAAGACGAGCTTGCCCTGGGCCAGATCGGCCGGCAGGGTTACCGTCGGCTTCCCGTTCAGGTTCTGGATGCAGGCCGAGCGGTTCGCTTCGACCTGACCCTTGGCATTGAAGCGGATGGGTCCGCCCAGCGACATGCGGCCGGTGGCCGGGATGTCGGTCTTGCGAATGGCTTCGGTCAGCGTCTTGGGATCGACCGCGCCGGCGCGCTTGAAGGCATCCGCCGCGATCAGGATGGCATCGAAGGTGTATCCGACGTTCGTGCCGTGGAAGGCGAGCTCGTCCTTCGGGTACTTCTTCTTGAACGCAGCCCCGACCGTGCTCGTGATCTGATTCTTCGGGTTGTACCAGACCGTGTTGCAGATCGCGTAGTCGGCGTGCTTGCCGAGGGCCTTGGCGTACTGCTCCTCGTACAAGCCGGGCGAACCCGGGCTGATGATGCCCATCGGCGCCCAGCGTTGCTTGACCATCTCGCGCCGCAACAGGATGGCGTCGTTCAAGCGACACACCAGGAGCAGGAAGTCCGACTTGGTCGCCTTGGCCTTGGACACTTCGACCGACAAGTCCTTGGCCGCGCCGTCGTAGGCGATCGTCTCGGTCAGCGTGAACGGCAGCTTCAAGGCCGGTAGCAGCGCGCTGATGCCCTTGGACATCGCCTGGCCGAAGGTGTCGTTGACGTACATGAACACGGCCGTCTTGGGCTCGACCTTGGCCGTCGCGAACACTTCGCTCATCAACGCCAAGCCGTTCTTGGTCAGCTCGGGCGCGGGCGGGAAGTTGCGGAAGACGTACTTGTAGCCCTGCTCGGTGATCTGCGGCGCGGCGGCGATGTTCACGATGTGCGGCACGCCGCGCTGCTCCGCGACCTGCGCGATGGCGGCGCTGTGGCCGGAGTCGAACGCGCCGACCAATACATTCGCGCCTTCGTCGATCAACCGCTCCGCACGCGTGCGCGCGGTCTCGGCGTTCGACTCGGTGTCGGCGCTCATGATCTCGATGTCGACGCCGAGCAGGCCCTTGATCACCTCGGGGGCGATGACCGCCGCGCGATCGCACGACTGGCCGATCAGCGCTTGTGTGCCCGACTTCGGCAACAGCACGCCGACCTTGAGCTTCGGCGCCGCGCGCGCAAATCGCACGCGCGACAAGACGGCGCTGCCGCTGGCCGCTGCCAGCAATTGATGGAAACGACGACGGCTGATGCGAAGTGAATTCTGCATGCCCGGCACCCCAAGTTCGGTTGTGCGGGCAATCTATAGTTGGACGCAGCTAGGCGTACAGAGGTTTCGACGCATGCGAGCGCAAACACAGCCCGCGCTTGTCAGTTCCCCGTTGGGTTATCAAGAACCCGCCGAAACCCGGCAATTCAGCTCTTGTTCTCGGACCCACGCAACACGATGAAACGTAACGCGCCGAACTCCGCCTGGCCCAAAGAGTAAATGACCTCACCCAGGGTCCGGAACGGAGTGCGCTTGTCTGCAACCACGCGAACTTCGCCCCGGAACGCGCGCGTGGGGTTGCGCGCGGCGATCATCTTCAAGCGATCGCGGTGCTGCTTGAGCGTGTTGTAAAGTGGTGTGATCAGCCAACCATTTCCGCCGCCTTGCTTCAGGCTCGGGTCCACCTTGCCGTTGCGAAGGGACAGAACACGCTTGCCTTCCAGCACCACCTCGCTGGACGAAATTACGATCGAGAGGGCCTCGGAGGCCTCGACCTGCGAGGTCGAGACGGGGATCTGCAGCTCTTCGGTCTGGACCACCTCGGCCCCCCCGGAGGCGAAGCTCATGATCATGAACACGAGCAGAATCGTCATCATATCCATCATCGGATAGATGTTGAGGCTCATCTCCTCAGGCGCCTCGCGCCGCGACATGATGCGCCGGATCACGCGCTTGACGTCGGACATTCTCGCTTGGCGCTCGACGTGTTCTGCCATGGGGGCCCTCCAACCGCGAGGGGAACCCTCGCGGGGAACTACTCAAGCAAATTTAACGAACGCCGACGGAGATCAGCACGTCGGGGAACAGGGGATCCTTACCTTTGGTCCGTACCGCATCCATGGCCGCGACCACGTACTCGTACTGGACTTGTGGGTCGGCACTGACCGTGACCGAGTGCTCCGACTGGTACTGCTGCTTGACGCGCGCCACGCAGTCCGTGAGGCCCGGCCAGTCGTAGTCCTTGCCCTTCTTGGCGACGGTCAACGCGCGGCCCTGGTCGATCTGGGTGCAGCCGGGCGCGAGCTTGCCACCCGAGCCGCTCACGATCACGCCGGTCTCCGTCACGGTCACGTTCAAGTTGAGCGGCGTGGCCACGTCACTCGGCCGGCTGGCGCCGCGGGCGATCTTGGGGAGGTCGGATTCGATCTGCGAGATCAGCAGCACGGCCTCGGTGGTGGCCAGCAAGAACATGATCAGGTTCACGACGATGTCGAGGAACGGAATGATGTTCAGTTCCCCGACCATCTCGGACGGATCCACGTGCGCTTCTTTGGTGCGCTTGCGGATGTACGCGCGCTGCCTGGGCGAAAACTTGGCCATCGACCAGTTACTCGCGCTTGAGCGTCAACAGGTTCTCGAGCCGCATCTGCGTGCGCTCGAGGTCGTGCTTGATGCGCTTGGCCCAGCCGTGCAGGACCATGTGGAAGAACATGCAGAGCACCGCGATGCCGAGGCCGAGCGCGGTGTTGTACATGGCCTCCGAAATACCGCGCGACAGCAGCGCGGACTTCTGCGCCGGTTCGGCGAAGGCCACGGCGGCGAACGATTTGATCAGACCGGAGATGGTGCCGAGCAGACCGATGAGGGTCGCGATGTTCGCCAGCGACCAGAGCACGCCGATGCGCTTCTCCAGCTGCGGCAGCACCTCGCTCATGCGCTCGTCCATCTGGGCGATGATCGCCTCTTCACCGCGGTTCACCTGGGTCAGGCCTGCCTTGACGACCTGCAGCAAGGGCAGTGGCTCGGCCTCGCAGAGCTTGATCGCGCGGTCGATGTTGCCGGCCTGCACGAGCTTGCGGATTTGAGCCATGAATTCTTCACCGTTGACCTGGTGCTTCGTCAGGATGTGGACGAAGCGGTCGGCGATGATCGCGATGACGAACGCCAAAATGGCTACGTTGATGAAGGAGAATGGCGCTCCGTCATGCAAGAATCCCCAGATTTTTTCCATGGAATCGCGGCTCCTGGACGGCTCGATGCCAGCGCTCGGATGGCACGGCCAAGGTCCCTCTGCGTCGGTGCTAGTGCAAAACCGCCTGGATGGTGTCCGGTGGGTTTGTCCATCGAACGACGGTGGACGAATGTCGAGCCTGGACGCTAACGCACGCGATCGAGGAATGTCAACGAAGACGCAGACATGGAAACGATTTGACGAGGTGAGTGTGGGCTCGTGCGCACGCCGCGCAGCTGATAGCTTCAACTCTCCGCCACGTGAACTAGATCGCGAACTCGGATCCGACTGCGGGAACTTTGCGCGATCCGGGTTGTCCATGGACGGGATCGTTTACTCGGCGCCTCGTCAGCTGTGGGATTTGTGCGCAGATCGGTGTTGACACACGGCAATTGGCCGATATGATGGCACCTCACTCGACCTGGACGCCTGACTTAGAGTTGGATAAGTTGCTGAAATCACAAGAAGTTTAGGCGTCAAAACAGAGATTTTTCTCAAGCCTGCCCCAGCGTGGACAGGCAATTCCAGAGACAGCTCGTAAGCAACACGACGAGGCCAAGCCGATAAGGCGGCCCTGAGGAGGAGACATCGTATGTCAACGCTCGCGCATCACTTCGAAGAAGGTGGCTGGGGTATGTACCCCATCCTGTTCTGGCAGATCCTCGCCATCGGGATCATCGTCGAGCGCGCCATCTATCTCTACCGCAGCTCGATCAACCGCGAAGTGTTCCTCGCGACGATGCAGAAGTGCATCTTGGCCGGTGATATCGGCCGCGCGATCAAGCTGTGCTCGGCCGCCAACGCGCCGCTCGCCCGCATCGTCAAGGCCGGCCTGATGAAGGTGAACCGCCCCGACGCTGAAGTTCAGTCCGCGATGGACGAGGCCGCCCTGGTGGAGCTGCCCAAGATCGAGCACCGCACGCCGCTGCTCGCCTTGTTCGCCAACTTGGCGATGCTCTCCGGTCTGCTCGGCACGGTGACCGGTCTGATCGCCGCCTTCGGCGCCGTCGCCAACGCTGACGCCGCCTCCAAGGCGACCATGTTGGCCAAAGGTATCTCCGAGGCCATGAACTGCACCGCGTTCGGTCTGATGGCCGCCATCATCGCGCTGGTCGGTTTCGCCGCCCACAACACCAAGACCCAGAAGCTGATCGACGACATCAACGCTGCCACCGTGCAGGTCGTGAACCTCGTCGTGAACAACCGCTCGCGCATCCAGCTCGACGAATCGCAGGCTGCCTGATCGCAGTCAGTCCACACGTGCCGGGGCGCCACATCGTATTGAAACAGGCGTGCGCCCCGGCTCTCCTCAGTTTTTGATTTGTAATCAGCGAGGCTAGACATGGGTGGCATAAGCGTAGGCGGCGGGCACGGCGGCAAAAAGAGCGTCGATTCCGAGATCCCGCTGGTTCCGTTCATCGACCTCTTGCTCTGCTGCGTGATGTTCCTGCTGGTCACCGCCGTGTGGAACCAGCTGGCGAAACTGAACGCCAATCAGCAGCAGCCCGGTCAGCAGGCTCCGAACGAGCCGCCGCCCGAAGAGAAGGTCAAAGTGATCCTGCAGGTGCAGGCGAGCGGCTTCGTGCTCGCGTCCACCGCCGGCGATCGCATCGAGGTGCCGAAGACCGGCGACCAGTACGACATGGAAGGCCTGCGCGAGAAGCTGCAGGAACGCAAGCGCCTGGACCCGAACCGCAAGGACCTCGTGGTCGCTCCCGAGGACGGCGTTCGCTACGAAGACGTCGTGGCCTCGATGGACATGGTGGTAGGCGAAGGCTTCCCGGACATGTCGCTCTCCGACGGTTCGACCCTGTAACCCCGAGCAAGGATCTATCCCATGCCTATCAACATGCCCGGTAAGGTTCTGCTGCGAAACATCCCCCTGGACTTCGTGTCCAAGAAGGTTTCGGGCCACGGTGCCAAGGCGGTCGACGTCTCGATCCCGCTGGTTCCATTCATCGACTTCTTGATCGTGCTGGTCGTCTTCTTGCTGATCTCGTTCAGCGCGAGCGGCGAGCTGTTGGCCCAGAAGGCCAACCTCAAGATGCCGAAGGCCAGCAACGTGGTCGACATCGACATCTCTCCGGTCATCGCGGTGGACCCGGTGGTCATCACGCTGGACGGCCGGCGCATGGCCGACACAGCGACGCTGGCCGCGGACCCGAAGGTCGAGCGCATCGAGCAGCTGATCCAGGATCTGGAGACGCTCAAGCGCAACTGGAGCATCCTGCACCCGCAGGAGCCGTTCCCCGGGCAGGTCATCCTGCAGGCGGACGTGTCGATCGACTACCGCGTGATCAAGAAGCTGATGTTCTCGACGGCACAAGCCGGTTACGCGAACGTGAGCTTTGCAGTGAACCGCTCGGGCGAAAAGAAATAGCGCCCGCGACGCGGTGAAATGCCCGGCCCCGTTCGCGCTGCGAGCGGGGCCGTCGTGCTTTAAGATGGACAAAGTGGACGACAAAGCCAAAGCCCCTACCCGCCTGGTCCCCGCGCGTCCGCACGTCGTCGACGACGCACGCGCCTACATGCCGCGCATCCCCTGGCACTTCGTGGTGCTGGGTGTGTTGTCGGTGACCGTGGTCATGGGTGGCTACTACCTGCGGCAACGCAACAAGGCCGACGAGCTGCGCGCGCAGATGGTCCGCGTGCACGAGGTCGAGCTTGCCGAAGCGCGCGAGGTCTACACCCAGCTGCGCAGCAAGGTCGAAGACCTGATCGTCAACGCGGCCAACGCCAACCCGCAGACGCTGGTCGACCCGCGCCTGCACATCCCGGGGCTGCGCAGCGGCAACGGGCTGTACATGCGCCTGCCGCTGACAGCTGCACACGGCAAGGCCGAGATCAAGAAGGCCGCCAGCGAGATGGAGCCGGATCTGATCGCGACGTGTCTGGGGCTCGCGCCCGCCTCGGCCCGCGGGCTGTACGAGAAGGGCGAGTTCCTGACACCCGAGTGGCTGACCGCGCTCAAGCGCGACACAGATCTGCTGCACCTGCGCGTGCAGGACGAGATGCTCTCGCGACGCATCCGCGCGGACCTGCCCAGCGTGCTGGGCCTCGCGCGCAGCGACTGGTTCATGCTGGTGCTGCAGGAGGGCGAGAACCGCCGCGACTCTCCGGTGCGCGTGTTCCTCTGGGGCCTCGGGCAGCGTGGCGCGGGTCCCGAGCTCCTGCTGCGGACCCGCGTGCAATCGCAGGGCGTGCTGCTCACGACGCGCATCCTGTCCGCGGCCACGCCAGCCAAGGCGCCCGCTCAGGACCCCGAGCGCGCGCGGGCTGGAGCTGCCAACGACTGCTCGATCGCGGGCCAGCTCAAGGCGCTGGCCGAGAACAAGCCGAAGCTATGATTGTGGGGGCAATCTGCGGCCCTACACTCAGAGACCCGGGCAGTTATGGACCTCGAACTTGGCCGCGCTGTCGGTGCTGCCGGGGGCGACCAGGTAGCGATAGTTCGCGGGCGCGCCCTGCAGGGTGATCTTGTTGCAGTACATCGTGCCCTTCACGACCTGCCCGTCGGGCTTGAACGTGACCTTGCACGGCTTGTCTTCGCTCGGGTCATCGCCCGTGCACGCGCCCTCGTAGGTGTTCGCGCCCTCGAGCACCTGCATCTTGCACTCGTCCGACTGGTCTTTGTGGTCGATCTCGCCGCGCGTGATGCGGAAGCCGTAGCGGTCATCGGTGCTGTTCGGCTTGTAGCCCACGGTCAGCGTCATGCTGCGATTCTTGCCCACCTGCGTGACCGCACACTCGAACTTGAAGTCGAACTCGCCGTCCAGGGCCGCGATTTCGCGCTCGGGCTCGTCCGGGGTGCGCGGCTCGCAGTCCAGACAGCGCACCTGGTAGTTGGTCTCCAGGTAGACCGGGGGCGCGTCCTCACTCTTGCAAGCGAACGAGCCCAAAGTAGATACGACTGCGAAACCCCACCAGATGCCAAGTCGCATACGCGGCAGGGTACCGCGGGCCGCGCCCGGCCAGCAAGTTGGCCATCTAGCCGTGTGCGTTGAAGACGCGTACGTGGATCGCGTGAGCGAAGCGAACCTCGTGAAGGGGTGGGGCCCTGACGGCTCCGCCGGCGGGGCGGGGGAACGGCGACGTTCCCCCGGTAATAAGCAGAGGCTTAGAGCCCGCGCTCGAGGTCGCGTTGTAGGTCGGCGGGATCCTCCAGCCCCACAGAAAGTCGCACCAAGCCGTCACCGATGCCGAGCGCCGCGCGCGCGTCCGCTGGCAATGACGCGTGTGTCATGGTCGCCGGCTGTTCGATCAGCGACTCGACGCCGCCCAGGCTCTCCGCACAGGTAAAGAGCTGCGTGGCCGACAGCAGAGCGCGCGCCGCCGCGAGACCACCGCGCAGCTCGCAGCTGATCATGCCCCCGGGCAGCGCCATCTGCCGCCGAGCCAGGGCGTGCTGCGGATGGCTCGGCAGGCCGGGATAAAACACCCGCGCCACGTTCGGATGCTTCTCCAGCCACTCGGCCAGGAACGCGGCGCTCTGCGCGTGGCGGCGCATGCGCAGCGGCAAGGTCTTCAGCCCGCGCAACACCAGGTAGCAGTCGAACGGGGACGGCACCGCGCCGATGGCGTTCTGCAGAAACCGCAGGCGCTCGGCCAGCGCCGTGTCGCGCGTGATCACAGCACCGCCGACCACGTCGCTGTGGCCGTTCAGGTACTTGGTCGTGGAGTGCACGACCACGTCCGCGCCCAGCTCGAGCGGCCGCTGGATCACCGGGGTGGCGAAGGTGTTGTCGACCACGAGCAAGAGCTTGTGTTCCCGCGCCAGGGCCGCGAGCGCCGGGATGTCTGCGAGCTTGAGCAAGGGGTTGGTGGGCGTCTCGACCCACAACATGCGCGTCTCGGGCAGGATCGCCGCGCGCACCAGATCGACGTCGCCCATGTCGACCCGCGAGAACGCGACGCCGCGCGGAGCGACGACGCGCTGCATCAAGCGGTACGTGCCCCCGTACACGTCGTCGCTCGAGATCACGTGCTCGCCCGGGCGCAGCGTCTCCAGCAGCGCGGAGCTACCGGCACTGCCCGAGGCGAAGGCCAGCCCGGTGCTACCCGCCTCGAGCGCGGCCAAGCAGTGCTCGAGCATGCGCCGCGTGGGGTTGTCGGTGCGGCTGTACTCGAAGCCGCGGTGCTTGCCCGGCCCGTCTTGCGCGAAGGTCGATGACAGGTGGATGGGTGGCATGACTGCCCCTGTCAGCGGGTCCGGTGCTTGCCCGGCGTGGATGGCCAGGGTGTCGAAGCCGAAGTCGCTGTCTCGCTGCATGTGTCAAAGTCTAACCCTGCGCGTGCGAGCGCGCTCGAAACCCGCGGGAGCGCGCTTTTCCTTGCCGCCCAAGGCGCTTCTTGCACAATAGCGCCCCGAGATGCAGCAGCCGTCCAAGTTGCCAGGCCTCAAGAGCACGCTCGAGTCTCATCCCGAGCAGCTCGAAGACGCCTTGTCCGAGGTGCACCCGGAAGATATCGCCGCGGTGCTGACCGAGGAGCTGCATCCGGACCAGGCCGCACAGGTCGTACAACGCCTGCCGCTGGAGCAAGCCGCCCAGGTGCTGGAGCGCTTGCCCGAGGACCTGCGCGTCAGCGTGGTCGGACAGCTCGAGCCCGAAGCCTCGGCCGAGATGATCACCGAGATGGCGGCGGACGATCGCGCCGACCTGATGAACGAGCTGCCGGACTCGCTGCGCGAATCGATCCTGTCCGAGCTCGACAAGTACGAGCCCGAGGTCGCGGAAGAGACGCGCGTGCTCGCCAGCTACGGCGAGGACACCGCGGCCGGCATCATGACCACCGAGTACATCGCGCTCGGCCCGGGCATGAGTTGTGAGAAGGCGATCGCAGAAGTGAGACGCCTGGCTCGGGAGCAAGAGCCCGAGTTGATCTACACGTTGTACGTGGTGGACACCGGACGACTGGTAGGTGTGCTGTCACTGCGCGATCTGATCCTCGGAGAGCCCAGCGCGCCGATCGCGATCTACATGAACGACGGTGTGGTCAAGGTCGCGCCGGAGACCGATCAGGAAGAGGTCGCGCGCACCATCGCCAAGTACGATCTCGCGGCGGTGCCGGTGGTCGATGCGGACGGGCAGATGTTGGGCGTGGTCACGGTCGACGACGTGGTCGACATCGTGATGGAAGAAGCCGACGAGGACGCGCAGAAGATGGGCGGCATGGAAGCCCTCGACATGCCGTACCTCGAGACGCGGCTGTCGGAGATGATCCGCAAGCGCGCGGGTTGGCTGGCCGTGTTGTTCCTGGGCGAGATGCTCACCGCCAGCGCCATGAGCAGCTACGAAGACGAGATCGCCAAGGCCGTGGTGCTCGCGCTGTTCGTGCCGCTGATCATCAGCAGCGGGGGCAACTCGGGCTCACAGGCGGCGACCCTGGTGATCCGCGCGATGGCTGTAGGGCACGTGAAGCTGAGCGACTTCTGGCGCATCGCCGGCCGCGAGTTCGTCGCGGGCCTGACGTTGGGCCTCATCCTGGCGACGATCGGCGCGATCCGCATCATCGTCTGGGAGCAGGTGTTCCACTCCTACGGCCCTCACTACGTGGCGGTGGCGGCGGTGGTCGCGATCAGCCTGATCGGCGTGGTGATGTGGGGAACCTTGGCCGGCTCCATGCTGCCGTTCGCGATCCGGCGCATGGGCTTCGATCCCGCCAGCGCATCCGCCCCGTTCGTGGCCACGCTGGTCGATGTCTCGGGGCTCGTGATCTACTTTACGGTCGCGCAGATCCTGCTCGGCAATAAATTACTGTGAGCCTCACAAGAAGCCCGCGCTGGCCGCGAGCTTGCGCACGGCGGGCAACGCGTGCTCGAACGCGCGCTGGTTGCAGGCGAAGATGCCGCGCCGCGTGCGCAGATCGGCCTGGCCGTAGACCAGCTGATCGCCCGCGAGATCGCAGAAGCGCCCGCCGGCCGCGTGCAGCAGAGCCTCGGGGCCACAGGTATCCCAGGCGCTCGACTTGTCGGACATGTGCACATACAGGTCGGCCGTCTGCTCGGCAATCAGCCCCACCTTGAGGCCGACCGAGCCGCTGATCAGCTCGTGGCGGATCCGCAGCGCCGCTACCAGATCGGCGATGTTCTTGGAGCGGTGCGAGCGCGAGACGACCAGTCTCAGATCGGGGCCGACGTCATGATCGCCAACCTTGAGCGCATGCCGCTGTCCGCCGTGCTCGAGAGTCGCGCCCTGCCCCACGACGCCCCGGTACATTTTGTCCGAGCTCGGCTGGAACACCACGCCCAGCGTGGCGCGGCGCTCGACCGCGAGGCCGATCATCACCGCAAATTCGCCGTTTTTGGCCACGAACTCCTTGGTGCCGTCGAGCGGGTCCACGTACCAGATCCGCCGCGCATCCAGCGCAGCGTCGCCGTTGTCGCTCTCCTCGGCGATGATCGCGTCGTCCGGGAAGCTCTCGCGCAGACGTGCCACGATGTGGGCGTTGGCGCGCCGATCTGCCTCGGTCACCGGGTCGCTGCGGCCTTGGCCCTTGTAGGCAACTCCGAAATCGGTCGCGTAAATCTCCAGCAAAATCTGCCCGGCCTCGCGGGCGATCTGGCTGGCTTGCTCCAGCTCACGTTCCAGCATCGAACGCACGGTAGCACGAGGAGGCCGCGCCGCTATTGGCAGCAAGCTAATCGCGCAGCAACACGGCCAGGGCGCCATTACCGCCGTGCTGTGTGTGCGCGGAGGCAAACGCGATCACCCAGGGTGCCGCGAGACCGCTGCTCAACGCGTCGATCGCGGCCGGTCCGAGCATCGATACGCCGGCCTCGGAATGCAGGCCTTTTCCGACGATCAGCAGCACGTGGCGCGCGCCCCGGCGCTGATGGCTGCGCACGAAGCGCTCGATCGCCGGGCCGACCTGGTTCACGCGCAGGCCGTGCAGGTCGAGGCTGGCCTCGGGGGTGAACCCCTTGCCGCGAATGCGATCCAGAAGTTTCGCAGAGGTGTCCGCGCGTACTCCTTCGACGTAGTCATCCTCACGCCTGATCTTGAATCGCACACCTTCCGAGACGAGGGCCGCCAACCGCGAGCGTGCAGAAAGCTCCTCTGCGCGATCTTGCGCATCGGCCAGCGCCCGCTGGCGCGCGCCGCTTGCCGCGTCTCCCGCCACGGCGCGTTCGCCGACTGGTTTGGCGCGAGCGTTCTTGGCCTGTAGCGGTCGCGCTCCCTCATAGGCATCGTTGAGCATACGCAGCTCGGTGGTAGTGAGCCCAGCGCCCGCAGCTTTGGGCGGCGCCGTCACACGCTCCAGCGGCTGCGGATCCGGTGGGCGCAGCGTCATCGGCACCGGCGGCCGGGCGCCCTTGCGCGCGGCGGGCGGGGTGGCGGTGACACCGGCTTTCTTCAACACCGCGCCGAGGGCAGTGGCCACTTGCGGGATGGGCTTGGGAGCCGAGTCGGCTGCTTGCTGTTGCGCGTCGCGTGATCGCTTGCGCTTGCGTGACATGACGAACTTACCTCTCCGAGCAGCCTATCACGCGCATGTCGCGGCGGGATCCCCTGCATACGCCGGGTAGCGCTTGACCTCGAGCGACCATGGACTGTTAATGCGCCTTGGTGTTCTCGATCGTCATTACCGAAAAGGGAGGCGCGCAGCGGCAGCTCGACATCGAGAGCCCCGAGCTCAGCATTGGACGGCTCGAGGACAACGACATCTGCCTGCCCAAGAGCAACGTCTCCAAGCACCACGCGCGCCTGGTGTTCAAGGACGAGCGCTACGTGCTGCTCGATCAGAAGAGCACCAACGGCACGTACGTGAACGGCCGCCGCATCTCGGCGCCGATGGTGGTGCGCAAGGGCGACAAGATCTACATCGGCGATTTCATCCTGACGCTCGCCGCTCCGGGCGGCACGTTCGAGGGTGTGTCGGCGCGCGAATTCCGGCCGCGCCGTCCGAGCTCGGATGCGATCGCCCCGCCCAAGCAGCCGTCGCCGACCCAGGACGACATGCGGGCGCCTTCGGACGGCCCCGTGGGCGCCGCGACGCAGGCAGCGCTGCCGAGCGTGCCACCGCCGATCCCGAGCGCGGGTGGATTCGAGACGGAGGTCTCTTTCACGGCGCCCGGGGAGGCCTCGCCCGACCGACCGTCCAGCATCCCGGCCTTGCCGCTGGGCAAGAACGGTTCGGCCGCGCCCGCGCGCTCGGTGCCGCCGCCACTGCCGGGCAGCGCCAGCCGCGTGACGGTGCCACCGCCGACGCGGGTGAAGGCCGAGGCGGCCGCAGTGGTCTCGCGCAAATCCGCGGAGCCTGCAGTCGGCAGCAGCAAGAGCGTGCCCGGTTGGTCGTCGCCCGACGCGAACCCGCTGCAGAGCGGCCTCACCTCACCGGCGGTGCTGGCGCCTTCGCTGCGCCTGCAGGGCGCGCTGGCGATGCTGATGGAGCGGCTCGCCACCGAGATGAACGTCGCGCGCCCCGAAGAGAGCGCGTTCCCCTCCGAGCACAGCAGCACGCTCGAGCGGCTGATCGACGAGCTGGCGTCGGAGGGAGCGATCGGCCCCGACCTCGATCGACGCTTCTTGCGCGAGGCCGCGATCAGTGAAGCCGTGGGCCTCGGGCCGCTCGACCGCCTGCTCGCCAACCGCTCGGTGCGCGAGCTGGTGGTGGATGGGCCGACGCGGATCCTGGCCGATCTCGGAGGCGGGCTGACGACGGTCTCCACGTTCTTCTCGGACGACAGCGCGGTGCTCGTCATCGCGCGGCGCTTGCTCCACCGCGCCGGCCGCAAGCTCGACGAAAACGTCCCCGTCCAGGAGGCGCGCCTGCCGTCCGGAGGCTTCCTGCAACTGCTCCTGCCGCCACTGGCTGCGAAGGGCCCGCTGATCACGGTGCGCTGCCCGCCGCGCGCGCTGAGCAGCCCCGAGAGCCTCGTCACCGACGGCGTGCTCTCGGGGGACATGCTCGCGTACCTGCGCACCAGCGTGCAGCAACGCAAGAACATCCTCGTGTTGGGCGCGATGGGCTCGGGTGTCAGCTCGGTGTTGGGCGTGCTCGCCATGCTCGCCCCGGATCACGAACGCATCGTGACCATCGAAAATGCGCCGAGCGCGAGCCTGGTCAACGCGCAGACGCTCCCGCTCAGCCGCCACGCCAAACCCGACCTGAGCCTCGAAGACTTCCTCAAGTACGCCTCGCGCCTGCGCCACGACCGACTGCTGATCGACGACGTCGGCGCAAGCGACGCGCTCGCAGCCCTGTCGGCCGCAGCCGCCAACCCCGGCCTACTGCTGGGCATGCACGCCCCCACCCCCGACATCGCGCTGCTCCAGCTCGAGCTGTTCGCGCAAGCAGCCCTGGGCGGCGGCCGCACCTCGCTCGCGCCGCTGCTCGCCACCGCCCTGCAGATCGTCATCCACATCGCCACCACGCCGGAAGGCGCGCGACGCGTGCAGGGCATCTTCGAGGTCCGCACGAACAAGGGCGGCGCGCTCGAGCTCTCGCCGAGGTTTCGCTACGACGCCAAGGGTTTCGCGAGGGCCTAGCCGGTCGCGGCGAGGGTCGGCTTCGAGCCCAGCTGCACCAGGCGTTCGACGTCGGTCCTGCACGATCCACAACCCGTGCCAGCCTTGGTTCGCTCGCTGACGGCCTCGACGCTGTCAGCGCCTTCTTTCACGCAAGCCACGATCGCCGACTCGCTGACCTTGAAGCAGTTGCAGACCGTGCGCTCGCCGCTGGCGGCTGCACCCGAGACCAGGCTGCACAACACCTCGAGCGGATCGTCGGGCAGCGGATCGCCGCGATCGAAGGTCTGCACGAGGCTGGCCGCGCTGCTCACGTTGCCCACGAACATCGCGCCGATCAGCTGCTTGCCGCGGAGCACGAGCTTGCGATAGGTGAAGTCGCGCTCCTCGACCACCTGGATCGCACGATCGGTCTCGAGCGTCGGTTCGAGCACGCCGAGCGAGGCGACCTCGACGCCGGCGACCTTCAGCCGCGCGTACAACTTCGAGCCGCGGTAGCGGCTCTGTGGCGGGGTGCCCGTGAGCACACCCGCCAGCACGGTCGCCTGCTCCCACGCCGGCGCGACCAGGCCGTAGGTCATGCCGGCGTGCTCGGTGCACTCGCCGATCGCATACACGCCGGGCACCTGCGTGGCCAATGTGTCGTTGACCATGATGCCCTTGTTCACGGGGATCTTCGACTTGCGCGCCACCTCGGTGCGCGGTCGCGTCCCGCACGCGACAACGACGACGTCCGCCGCGAGTCGCTCGCCGTCGTCGAGCACCACGCCTTCCACGCGCTCGTCGCCGACGATACTCTCGATCGTACGGCCGACGCGCACGAACATCCCGCAGCGCTCGATCTGCCGGCGCAGCATCTCGCCGCCCACGAAGTCGAGCTGCGTGTTCATCAAGCCGTGCGCCAGGTGCACGATGGTGACGTGCAGTCCGCGATCGCTGAGCACCTTCGCGGCTTCCAGCCCGAGCAGGCCGCCGCCGAGTACCAGCGCGTTGTCGCCCGGCCGCGCGTACTCGCGCATGCGCAAGCAGTCGTCCATCGTGCGGTACACGAACAGACCGGGTTTGAGCTCGCCGCGCTCGTCGTTCATGCCCTCGAGGTGCGGCACGATCGGCTGGCTGCCGGTCGCGAGGATCGCGATGTCGTAGCGCAGCGCCTCCGCGTCTCGCAGCACCACGCGCCGCTGGGCGACGTCGATGCGCTCGGCCGTGGCCGGTGCGACCAAGCGAATCCCGCGCTCCTGGTACCACGCCGGTGGCTTCGTCACGACCGCGTCGGGCTCGTCGCCGGCGAGCACCTTGGAGAGCATCACGCGGTTGTAGGCGCCCCCGGGCTCGTCGCCCACGACCGTCACGTCGTAACGCTCCTGGGCGTTGCGCGACACGAGCTCGTCCAGCAGGCGGCAGGTGGCCATGCCGTTGCCCACGATGACTATGTCCTTCTTCCCACGACTCATGATCTCACGCCTCCGCTCGTGCGCGGACCGCGCAGACCTTGAACTCCGGCATGCGGCTCGTCGGATCGAGCGCCGGGTTGGTGAGGATGTTGGCTGCCGCGCGCCCGCCCCAGTGGAACGGCGCGAACAGTGTGTCAGGTCGGATCTCGCCGCTCACGCTCACGCGAAAGCTCACCGCGCCGCGCCGGCTCTCCACGAGCACGAGCGCGCCATCCCTCACGCCGAGTCGCGCGGCCAGGCGCGGGTGCATCTGCAGGCGCGGCTCGGGCCTGGCATCCACGAGCTTCTCGACGCGCCGCGTCTGCGCGCCCGAGTTGTAGTGCTCCTTGTAGCGCCCGGTCGTGAAGTACAGCGGATAGTCTGCGTCCGGCTCCTCACCCGCGGGCCGGTGATGCACGACGTGAAGCCGCGCGCGCCCGTCGGGGAAGGAAAACCGCCGCGCGAACAGGCGCGGAGTACCGGGATGATCCTCCGAGGGACACGGCCAGAACACGCCTTGTTCCTGCTCCAGGCGCCTGTAAGTGATGCCGGAATAGTCGGCCTTGCCCCCGGCCGTCGCGCGCCGCAGTTCCTCGAAGATGGCTTCGCTGTCGGCGTAGCGAAAGTGCTCGCCGTACCCGAGCCGTTCGGCGAGCCGGCACAGGATCTCCGTGTCCTGCAGCACGCCGCGCGGCGCGTTCAGCGTCTTGCGCCGCAAGATCACGCGGCCTTCGAGGTTCGTGACGGTGCCCGACTCCTCGGCCCACTGCGCGATCGGCAAGACCACGTGGGCGTGTTCGGTGGTTTCGTTCAGGAACGAGTCGCACACCACCAGCAGCTCGAGCTGCGATAGTTTCCCGCGAACCTCGCTCGCGTTCGGCGAGGCGACCGCGAGGTTCGAGCCGAACACCAGCAGCCCGCGCAGACCGCCCTCGTCGCCGATCGAGTCGATCATCTCGAACGCGCTCTTTCCCTGGCCCGGGAGCGCTCGCGGGTCGATCCCCCAAATGTGCGCGATGTGCTCACGCGCTTCGGGATCGACGATGTAACGATAGCCGGGCAGTTGGTCGGCCTTTTGTCCGTGCTCGCGGCCGCCCTGACCGTTTCCCTGACCCGTCAGACAGCCATAGCCGCTGTAAGGCTTACCGACCTTGCCCAGCGCCAGCATCAAGTTCGTGAAGGTCAGGACCGTGTCGACGCCCTTGGACTGCTGCTCGGGTCCTCGCCCCGACAGGATCATGCTGCTCTCGCTCGTCGCGAGCCAGCGCACGGCCTCGCGCAGTGCGGGCAACGCGACGCCGGTCATGCGCTCGACCTGCGCGGGCTCGTACGCGGAAAGCGAGCGGCGCAGCACATCGAAGCCGGCCGTGCGCGCGTCGATGTACGCGCGATCGCACAGGCCCATGTCGATCGCCAGCGCGAGCATGCCGTTGCCGAGCGCGAGATCGCTGCCCGGCGTCAGCGCAAGGTGCAGGTGCGCGGTGCGGGCCGTCTCGGTGCGGCGCGGATCCACCACGATCAGCTTGCCGCCTCGATCGCGCTGGCGCTGCACCCACTGCATGATGGGCGGCATCGTCTCGGCGCAGTTCGAACCCCAGAGCATCAGGGTCTTCGTCTCGCCGACGTCGCTCACCGGAAACGGCAGACCGCGGTCGATGCCGTAGGCGCGATTCTGGCCCGCGGCAGCGGACGCCATGCAATAGCGACCGTTGTAGTCGATCTGCGACGAACCGAGCACCACGCGTACGAACTTGCCGAGCAGGTAAGCCTTTTCGTTGGTGAGCGCGCCACTGCCGAAGGCGCCGTTGGCGTCGGCGCCGTAGCGCGTGCGAATGCTGCGCAGTTGGTCTGCGACGAATGCCAGCGCCTCGTCCCAGCTGGTCGCCTTCAGCTTGCCGTCACGACCGCGGAGGCGCGGTGTGAGCAGGCGTTCCGGATGCTGGAGCAACTCCGCGGAGTTGAACCCCTTGACGCACATCTGGCCGCGATTGACTGGAAAATCGGGATCGGCGCGCACCTCGACCTCGTGCGCGTGCCTCAGCTTCATGGTCATGCCGCACTGAAAAGCGCAGTACGGACAGTGGGTTCTCGTCGCCAGCGCCTCTTCGGACGGGCCGAGCAGCAACTTCGACGTCACGCAGGAGACGCTAGTGCAGACTCGGTTTCCTGTGCGTGTCCAAACAGGCAGGCGCCCGTAAATTGTATCGATAGTCGATATAGTCGCTACAGCTCGCCCTTCACACCGATCTGCAGCCAGCGCGGCGCGTTGGGCCGAGCGCCGTAGGGGCGGCGCGAGACGATGTCGCGTGCGTCGCCGATGTTTCGTAGGTTGGCGTAGATGCGCAGGCCTGGCAGCGGGCGGACCTCGGCCGTCAGGTCAAACACGATCATCTCATCGGTCGCCACCGTGTCTTCGAGGGGCTCACTGCCGGCCTCTTCGCGCATGGCGGCCACGTAGGTGAAAGCACCATTGAGTGCGGCGTAGCGGTGTTCGCCTCCGACGCTCACGCTCAGCTGATGACGCGGGACGTAGGGCAGCTCGTCGCCCTTCTCGACCATGCCGTAGATCGGATCGCTCGACTCGAACGAGCTACCGAACTCGGCGTGTGTGAACGTGTACGCCGCCGACAGCGGCAGGTCGATCGGACCCAGGTCCACGCGGTGGCCGGCGTAGGCCTCGAAGCCGTAGATCAGCGCCTCGCCGGCGTCGAACTGGCGATCGAGATCCTCGGTCAGGCAGCCGCTCGAGAAGGTGCAGATGTCGGTGAGGTTGGAGTAGTCGTTGAGGAAGCCGATCAGCTCGAAGCGCGAGCGGCCCGGCGCGTAACGCACACCGGCTTCGTAGTTGACGCTGTACTCGGGCTTGGCATCTTCGTCGCCCGGCGCCGGCGGGCTGAAGCCTCGATACACGCCGGCCAACACGCCGAGATCGCGCAGCAGTGAGTAGAAGGCGCCGATGCCGGGCATGATCGCGAAGCCGAGTGCGTCGGTCTTCTCGCCCGCCAGGCGGTCGTCCAGCGACGACGCGAACACTTCGAGGCGGACGCCCGGCGTCAGCGTGAAGTTGCCCCACTCCATGGCGTCGAGCGCGTGCACCGCGAGCGCATAGGTCTCGGCCACGTTCGAGGTGGTGACCTGCGTCGCCTCGTCGGACTTGGGCACGAGCGCGCCGTCGACCATCAGGAAGGCGTTCTGGCTGTGCCGCCGGTCGATCGAGTCGTTGTGGAACCGCAGACCCAGCTCGAGGCGGTGGGAGAGCGGCCCCGTCGAGACGTCGTCGAGCTCGAGCACCGACTGTACGCCCTGATTGACGAAGGTTCGGTCATTCGGCCCGATCATCAGCGTGGTCGCATCGCTCGCGCTGTCCGCCTCGCCGCGCAACACCGCCAGGAACTCGGCGTTCTGCGGGTCCTCGGGGTCGGCGAGGATCGGAGCGAGCTGCGCGTCGCGAAACTGGTTCAGCTTGCGCCAGATACGCGCGTAGTCGTGCCGGTAGAGCGTGGTGGTCAGCTTCAACGACGCTCCCGGATCTTCGAACAGCCAGGAGGCCACGATCGAAGTCCGATGGTTCTTCATCTGATCGAGCGCGCTGGCCGCGTAGCGCCGGTCGGGGCTCGCGCGCAGGTCGTCGTCCGTCAGACCGAGATAGGTCTCGTTCGACGTCTCTTCGGAGTAGGTCAGCTTCAGCCCCAACAGGTGCGTCGCGGGGGCATCGGGGTTCACCAGGTACGAAGCCTTCACCATCCACTCGTTGCGCGTCGAGCCGGTATCCGCGCCGTCCGGCAGCTGCTTGAAGCCCGAGTTGTGCAGGTGCACGCCCTCGATCAACATCCCGAACGGGCCCGACGTCGTGCCGGCGTAGCCGTGTGCCTTGCGGTAGCCGAATGATCCGCCGGCGAGGTCCAGCGACGCGCTGGGTGCGTCCGGGATCGGCCGCGTCACCAGGTCGATGGCGCCGCCCACCGTCTGCGGTCCGTACGCCACGGCCGCGGGCCCGTCGACCACCCGCACCTGCGTCATGCGCGTCATGAGCGGGAAGTAGTAGGCAGCCGGCGCCGAATAGGGCGCGGGACCGAACAGGACGCTGTCCTCCATCAACGTCAGCTTCTTGCTGCGGTCGGGGTTGCCGCCGCGGATGCCGATGTTCGGCCGCAAGCCGATGCCGTCCTCCTGGCGCACGTACACGCCCGGCACTTGCAGCAAGACCGCGTGTGCATCGTCGTACTCGAAGCGCTCCAGGTCCTCCGACCGCACCACGTGCGCCGCGCCTGCCGTCTTGGCCAGACGCGTGCCGACGACGGTGATCTCGACTGGATCGTTCACCGCCGCCACTGGCTGCGAGTCATTTTCCGCAGCCACCAGCGGCACGACGTCGTCCACGCCAGCATCCGCATCATCCTGCGCTGAACCTGCCGGCGCGTAGCCCGCTGCGAACACTCCACACACCAAGCCGAGCGCGCGCCTCGACCACGAGACTTCTACTGCCATCGAATACTCCTCAACGCACCGGCCGGGTATGGGGTGGGGGCGCGCTGGGCGCCTGCGTGATCCACGGGGCTTGCAAAAAGCCATCGGCCAGTAAGCTCAAGTCGACTGTCGGATCGACCAGCGCAGTGCTGAGCCGACCATTGAGCGCAGCGCGCGCGTCCGCTCGCACCTCGACGGGTCCCAGGCCGCGCGCCTCGAAGTCTCGCCGAATGTGCTTGGCGAGCTGCAAGATCATGTCCGGTTGGCCTGACATCTCGCTCTCCTGGAGATCAGTCAGGTATTCGCGCGGGCTCACGTGGAAGGTGCGGCCGCTGGCCCGGTCGTGGACGACGAACGTGGTGTGGCCGCCCTTCGCGCGCAGCATCACGCGGAAGGAGAAACGCATGCCTTGCTCGTGCCAGAGGACGTTGCCGTCGTAGGCGAACGAGCGCAGGGGGACGAGGAGTTGGATCGCGCAATAGGTTGTGCCCAGGGCGATCGCGAGGGGAGAAACAGCCGGACACGGGCACGGGCTCGGGCACGGTTTCGAGAGTCGCAGGAGCTTGCGGGGCCAGTCGGGGTTGAAGAAGACCAGGGCTGCGCAGCTCATGATCAGCGGGAACATGCCGATCGGGAACAGCAGGCGGGTCAGCGCGTGGAAGGCGAGCAGGATTGCGTAGGCGTAGGGGCGGCTGCGACGCCAGGCCAGCCAGCCCACGATCGTGGTGTCGAACAGGAAGCCTGCCCAGCTCATCGCGAGCGGGACCCAGGGCCAGCTGAACGTGGGGCCGATCAGCGGTAGATCGGCGCGGGCGCCCAGCCAGATGCGCAGCGGTTGAGCGTGGAGGAGCCAGTCGCTCTGGAGCTTGGCCAGGCCCGCGAAGATGTAGACCATGCCGACCTGGATGCGGAACAGGTACAGCGCTCCCGCCGCTACCTGGCTGCCGCCGTCAGCTGCGGGGCCGCGCCGCCAGGCGTCGAGCGACCAGCAGCGCGCTGCAGGCGAGAACGCCAGGAGCCAGGCCAGCAGCGCGGCCAGGTAGTAGTGGTTCAGGTAGGTGGTGACGTCGATCAGCTGGACGTAGGTGAGGCCGAGCGCGAACGCGATCGCGCTGAAGCGGTAGAACAGGCCGAGCGCGCTCGCGAAGCTGAGGGCGGCGAGGAGCCAGAACAGCGCATGCATGTACGGGCCGGGTAGCGGCTCGACCCACTCGAAGCCCCAGTACTTGAAGTGGAAGTGCGGCTGGACGAAGAAGCGATCGATCCAGCCGTAGGCGAGGAAACGCAGCATCGAGACGCCGAGCACGACGCCGAGCAGGATGCGCAACGCAGCCAGCCAGGTGCCATCGACCGGCTCCTGCAAGGCGTTCCGCGCGCGCGTCCAGAGGCCTGACACTTAGTCGGTGTCCCCTTCCACGCTCGACGGCAGCTTCAGGTTGAGGGGGCTGCCGGCGCCGAACAGATCGCCCTTGAGTAGGTCGGTGAGCTTGCGCAGCGCCTGGTAGGCGGCCTGGATCTGCGCGGGTGAAGCAGTATGAAGGGGGCCGAGCTGGTCGAGGCCTTTCTCGGCGCCGCTCAGGGCTGCGAGGAGCTCGTCGCTGAGCTCGGAGTGGCCTGCGCTGCGTAGCCAGTCGTCGAAGCCCAGGCCCTGTCCGCCGCTGCCACAGCCCTCGAAGAGCGAGCGGAAGCCGCGCAGGTTGCCCTTGATCGCGGCGGTGCCCTGGTGGGCGAACGGGCTCTCCGGTCCGCTGACGGGAGAGCTGGCGGTGACGCCGGCCGGGATGCCGAGCTTCCAGTCTTTGACTTCCTTCTCGATGTATACCAGCGCCCAGGCGAGCACGTTGAGCGCGGTCTGCTCGTCGGGGTAGCCGCTGGCACTGACGAAGGTTTGTTTGAAGTTGCCGGCGTCGGGGCTCCATGCGTCGTGCAAGGTCTCGGCCTGTTTGCGCACGTCGACGGCCACGCTGCGCGCGTAGCTGCGTTTGCGCTCGTCGCGCTCGGTCGAGTCGAGCTCGAGCCAGGCCTTGGCGCTCTGGCTGCCCGACACGCAGCCGCTGTCGTCGCCCGTAAAGAACAGCGCGTACTCGAGCGCGAACAGGCCGCGGCCTGAGATCAGCACCGAGTCGAAGGTGCGCGGTTGAGCCTCGATCTGCTCCTCGACGCGACAGCGCGACGCCGCGGGCCAGGCGTAGATCTTGTCGCGCAGGCCCTTGCCCTGGAACATATCCTTGCCTGCGCTCTCGGCCGCGCTGGCAGCCGGGCCGAACTGAAACAACTCGGCCTGCGACCAGACGTCCATCGCAGTCGACCAGGCGGCGCGCGCTGCGGCGAGCTTGGACTCTGCCGGATCGTCCGCGTAGTCACTCACTGCCGTCTCGAGCGCGCGGGCGGCCGAGCGGAACACGCAGTAGCGATGGATCGCGCACTCGGCGCTGGCCGAACGCAAGCGTTCGCGGCTGAACTCGCCGTCGGTAACCGGCGGCTCGCCGCAGGCTTCGAACGCCGCGCTCGAAGCGTCGGGCAGCTCGGCCGGAGCGGCCGCATCGCGCGATCCCGCATCCCGCGCCGGCGCGGTCGTGCCGCCGTGAGCTGCCGTCGGCTGGCGCGCCTGAGCGAAGTGTTCCTTGGGTGTGGCCGTGCCGCACGCGGCGGCGCTCACCGCCAACAAAAGCCCTGCTGCCCTCGATCTGTGCATAGCTGCCTCGCGCCCACACGCAACGTGCCCGCGCCGCACGTACAGCGCGGCGCGGGCACGCAAATGGAGGAGCCGTTCAGTCTTTCGCGACCTCGAGCACCACCAGTAGCGCACCGTTCGCGTGCGAGCTGGTGCCCGCCGCGATGCGACGCTTGTCCTGCGACAACGCGATGGCGAAGAAGTGCGAGGGCATGGTGGGGAATGGGTCGTAGGTGAAGATGCCGTCGTCCGACTGATCCTTGTCCAGCGCGCCTTCGGGCGTCGTCACGAATACGGAGGGATGGACGCCGAAGCGGCCGGCATGCACCACGCGATCGTCGGGCAGCACGATCAAGTCGCGCCCGCGATCCTCGGTGCCACCGAGGTTGCGCTCTTCGCTCTGAATCGCCTGCGTGCCCTGGTTGCCCCAGGTCGTGTCCACGCCGGTTCCGTCCGGCTTCACCGCGAAGGACACGAGATCCACCTGGTCCGTGGTGAGGTAGCCGTAGCGGGACTTGCCTCCCATGGCCGTCGCGCGGCCGTAGCCGGTGGTGACGTAACGGCCCTTGGACTGGCGGCCCACGGCGTAGCACTCGGCCACGCCACCGTCGTCGACGAACGGGTTGAAGCGGGTGGCGCCGGGCAGCGCGATGCCGAAGCCGAAGGCCGGATCCGGCGTGCCGTCGGGCTCGATGCGCAGCAGCACCACGTGATTGCCGAGACCGGCGCCGAAGTTGGTGTAGCCGGCGCTGATCACGGTGCCGTCTTTCTCCACGATCGCGCGGCGTCCGCCGTCCGAGAACGTGCCGAGCGTGTTGACCGTGTAGGCGCTGCCGTTGTTCCAGGCCGGATCAGGCGCGCCGGTGCTCGCGAGCAGGCGCGCGACGTAGCGGTCGTTGTCGTAGCGCTGATCCATGCTCGCCTTCTTGGCCGGGCCGTAGCCCGACACCACGAGCTTTTCTTCGCCACCCGAGCTATCGAGCACCACGCCCCACGCCTGATCGGACGGGAAGCCCGAGGTGGAGTAGCGCATGTTCTCTGCCAGGCTCGAGTCGTACGTCGGGGCGGGCCACGACGCGTCATCGGCGTCCGTCCAGCCGAACGTCACGAGCGCCTTGCCGCCGTTGCCGAAGCTGCTGACGAGCTGGCCGTTGCTGTCGAAGCGCAGCAACCAGACGTTCACGCCATTCGTACGCGCGCCATCCGCACCGCCAGCCTTGTCCGGGATCGCCGCGCCGCCCTTGCCGTCCGAGACGTTGGCTTGCACGACGAGGTCGCCGTTCGCCAGCTCGACCAGACCCAGCGATTGCTCGTCGCCGGGTGCCACGTCGTACACGACGATGCCGTCGCCGTCGAAGCTCATGTCCGGCGAACCGTCAGCCTCGAAGCGCGCGAGCACGAGCTTGCGGTTGGCCGCATCGGCGTCGGTGTGCCCTGACGCGTAGATCTTGCCGTTCTTGGCGAAGGTCAGGCCGCGCAGATCGTTGATCGACGTGATGACGTGATCGGAAACCTGCTTGATCGCCTGATACTTGGGCTTGCTGCTGCCAGCGTCATCCTCGTTGCCGCTGCCCGCGTTGCCGCCGGCGCCACCTTTGCCGCTCGCACCGCCCGCGCCGCCTTTGCCTCCGGCGCCGCCTTTGCCTCCGGCACCGCCCGCGCCGGCCTTGCCGCTCGCGCCGCCTTTGCCACCGCTATGCGAGTCGCCGCTGTCCGCGCCGCCGTCGCCGGGCTCGGCGTCATCGTCGCCGCCACACGCCGGCAAGGCCAACATCACCGCAGATACACACGCCAACCAAGTCTGCCGCTGCATTTTGCATCCTCCAACTGAACCCTTGCCGCTTACAGAAATTGAAAATCAAAGTCAAAATCAATCGACGCCGGCGTGCAGCTTCGGCGGTGGCGAGCGCGTTCAATGCCGCTACGATGCGGAACCCGGTAGGGACACGGACTCGATGACACGGCTGACAGGAATACAAACGACCCTTCTCAAGTGCCCGACTTGCCTTTTGATTGCGCTCGGCAGCGTCGTCTCGCTCAGCGCCTGCGGACAGGGTCCTCGGCGCTCGCGTGACACGGATGTCACGAGCGCCGGCCATGCGGGAGACAGCGGCGGCTCGGGTGGTGATGCGGGGCGCGCAGGGAAATCCGGCGGCGCGGGCGAGCGCTGCGAGGCTGCAGCTGATGGCTGCGAGGCTGGGGCTGGTGGTGGCGGCGGCGCTGATGGCGGCGCGAGTGGAAGGGATGGTTCGGGTGGGAAGGACCCAGGCGCGGCCGGGGCTGCAGCTGATGGCGGCGGAGCTGGAGAAGCCGGGGCGGCGAGCAACGGCGGCGGCGAGGCGGGTCACGGTGGTGCAGGCAGGAACGCGCCAGCTGGGAGCGGCGGTGCAGGCGCAGGCGGCGCTGGCAACGGTGGCGCTGGTGCAGGCGCGGGCGGTGCTGGCAACAGTGGCGCTGGCGCAGGCGCGGGTGGTGCTGGCAACGGTGGCGCTGGTGCAGGCGCGGGCGGTGCTGGCAACGGTGGCGCTGGTGCAGGCGCTGGCAACGGTGGCGCCGAAGCAGGCAACGGCGGTGCAGGTTCGGGCGCGGGAAGTGGAGGTGCGCCCGTCGACCCTGCCTCGCTCACGTTTCTCAGCGACACCGATCGCGGCGAAGGCATCGTGCTGGGCGCCGATCGGTTGTCTGCGGAGTGGTTGGGCCTGGACACCTTCGGCGTGCGCTCGACGCGCGCGCTGCAGGCCGGATCGGGCGTGTTTTACTTCGAGGCGGCTGCACTCGGTGAGTTCGACGGCCTGCAGATCGGCGTGGCCACAGCGGCCGCTGCACGCGAGCGTGCGCCTGGTTCGAGCGCCGACGGCTTCGGCCTGGACACGAGCGGCCACTTCATCCAGGGCGACGACTGGATCGAGTTCCAACCCAACTCCGGGCACTACGGCTTCGTGGTCGACTACCGCGGCACCAATCCGGTCGTGCACGCATTGAACGCCGGGGGCCTGCTGCGCTCGGAGACCTTGTCCAGCGTCACGCAGCCGCTGTTCATCCAGCTGACCGGCATGCGCCGCATGCCCGGAGTGCAGGTCCGAATCAACCCGGGCAACGACATCGTCAACCGCCCGTTCGAGTTCGATCCGCGCACGGCCCTGCAGAACGCGGGCATGCCCGAAGTCGCGGGAGCGCTGGTGCTCGGTTGGGTCGCGAGTCACGCCGGCGCCTGGAATCAACCGCCGACGATTGCCTTGCAACCTCCATCGTCGACCTCGATCGACCTCGGTCAAAGCCTGACGCTGACGGCCAGCGCGGAAGACGCCGAGTCGGGCTCGCTGACCGATCGCATTCAATGGGCCGATCTGGCGACCGGCTCCGGCCCCGAACGTCAGCAAGCGTCCGGCAGCTCATTCAGCATCACGCCGAAGGCCATCGGCCATCACACCATTCAACTCAGCGTCAGCGACGCGGGTGGCAAGCAAGCGACGGCGCAGGTCGTGATCGACGTCCGCGGCTCGCTGCCGCAGTTCCAGGACGTACACCTCCAGGCCGAAGCCGACCTCTCGGGCAGCGGCATCGTGGTCTCGAGCGACGGCTTGCGAACGCACTGGACCGAGCCGGACAAGTACGGCATTCGGGCCAACCAGGGCCTGTACGGAGGCTTCTGGTACTTCGAAGGTCATCGCTTGATCGGCGAAGCCAACCAGGCAGTCGGCCTGGTGATCGGCAACGTCTCACTCGACCCCTATCACTTCAACGTCACCCCACCTTCGTGCTCGGTCAACACGGTGGGTCCGGGCATCTATCAAAACCTGATCATCATGACGACCGAGACGCTGCCTGACGTGAGTTACTACGGCCTGGCAGTCGATTATCGCGCGAGCTACCCCACGGTCTACGTCATCTTGAACGGCAAGCTCGCAGACACGCTGCAGCTGCGCGACGCGACCGTACCGGTCTATCCGATGCTCTACGGCAACCCCACGAACACGGGCGCCCAGTGGGACATGGAGATCAACTTCGGCGGCAGCCCGTTCCACGAAGATCCGGACGCGGTGCTGCAGGCGGCCGGTGTCGACACGAGCGAGCTGCGGTTGTGCTGGGGCACGCAGAACCGCGCTTGCACGCGTTAGGCTGCCAGCGCGCGATCCATCGCCGGCACGATGCCGCTGGTGGCGTCATTGCCGATGCGTTGGTAGATCAGCGACAGGATGGGGTTGCCCAGCACGAGCAGGGATTGCAGCCACATCTGCGCGCGGTACTCGATGCTGGTGCCTGTGCCTTCCGGCGTGAAGCTGATGCGCTCGTGGTAGGCGAAGCAACGCGTGCTGCCCTCGAACACCAGCTGGTGCGGGCGTTCGTACACGGTAATCTCATAGGGGAACTCGAGCGACTGGCCGAGTAGGTCAGCCGTCAGCAGGAAGCGCGTGCCGCGTCCGACCGGGCCGTCGGTCAGCTTTCGGACACTTCGGGTGCGCGGGTCCCACAACGACGCATGACAGAAATCAGCGATGAAGTCGAACGCCTGCTGCGGCGTGTGGTGCGTGTGCAAGCGATTGAACGAGTGGGCCATGGTGCGCGGGTCGAGTCTAGCATGCACCCAAGAGCCGACGTTACCCTGATCTTGGACTGCCGCTCCTAGCTGCAGGATTAACTTGAACAAGAGGGGTACCCGTGAGCGCCATTGCTGACTCGTGGCAGAGCATCGTCACGCTGGAGAGCCAGCCTGTCTTGCGTAACTTGCTGATCAGTCAGGGCTACCATGAACTATCAGACGGCTTCGCGCGCATGCTCGGGCCCGAGAACGTGACGTGGTTCAGCTTCGCTGCTTGGTCGTCCAAGGTCGTCGGTCAGTTCATCCAGAACCAGGAGCTGCCCGAGCTGTTGCGCTGGTGGATCGAGGGTTCGGGTTCGAACGATCAGCGCCTGCAGCGCTTGAACACGCAGCTACGCTCGCTGCACGCAGATCCCACCGACGCACAGCGCGCCGCGCTCGATGCCTCGGTGCGCTGCGCGATCAACGACATGCGCATGTACCTGGCGGAGGGCAACACGCAGGTGTTCGCCGAGCTGGCGCCGGCGTTTGGACGCTTCCTGCAGGAGCTGGGCAGCGACCGCTCGCCCGACCTCGTCAAGCTCGAGCGCTACCTCGACAGCCTGCACAGCGGCCCGATCGAGCCCGACAAGGTGCGCCTCGACGAAAAGACGCGCGAGCTCGAGCTGGTGTCACGCGGCGGACAATCCTTGCTGCGCGAAGCCGCCCGCCACTACTACAAGGCCAAGTTCGAGCTCGACCCCAAGCGCCGAGCCGAGCTGATCTTGCTCGGCAACGCGAGCATCGGCGTCCACGAGCAGACACGCCTGCAGACGTACATCATCGGTGCGCTGGACGCGCCGATCGGCAACGTCCTGGTCAACGCCACGCACGACGCCCTCGCCGAACGCATCGGCAACGAAGTGCTCGGCCCGCGCGGCTACGCGCTGGTCGACCGCCTGCTGTCCCCGATCACCGACCACGTGCAGGACGTGTTCCATCGCTTCGCCACCGAGCTGATGATGACGCTCAAGCTCCCGGACAGCACGCTGCGCCTCGGTCGCGACCTACCCGCCGCGCCGGGCCAGCCCCTGTTCCCACCCCAGCTCCGCACGATCGACAACGCCGAGCTCGGCATGATGCTCGCGCAATACGAAGCCCTCGCCGAACGCAGCGAGGAACACGACGCGCTGCGCCACCTCGAAGACGCGGCCGAAGAGCTGCTCGGCAAGCTCGGCATCGACCGCCACGTCGCGATCGGCACCGGCGCCGACGACTGGGTCATCCTCAGCCAACGCATGCGCTACATCCTCGAGCTCTTTCGCTCGCGCCAACAAAACCCGCGCATCCTCGAGCCGATCTTCACGCCCGATCAAGTCGCCGCCCTCGCCCAACGCCGAATCCCCGAGGGGCCGCTCACCTGAAAGGAAGCGCCCTGTGCCTAAATTCCTTGTTCCTTGTTGCCGTTCCTGGGTCCCGGTTCCCCGAGTTGAACAAGGAACAAGGCACAGGAGACCGAAACGAGGCTGCCCCAAGCCTCAAAACTGAAAGTAGATGAACTCGGCGCCGGCACCTGCTGCGACCAGCGAGGCCCCGACGATCGCACCCAGAGCCGCACCTTCGAACATCGGGCCCCAGACTGCGCCCGCGATGCGCGTGTGCAGGGCCGGCAAGCGCGCGTGGACCGCTCGCTCCGCCAGGTGCAGCAGCGCACACACAAAGACGATCAGCAGCGGCAAGAGCGGCCAGGCCACGAAGTAGCTGCGCGTGAACAGGGCCGACCAGATGGTCAACGTGGTGCTCAGGTCGGGCGCGCGGAAGGCTACCCAGATCAGACACACGAGGTGGAACATGAGCACGATGCGCGGTGCGTCGCGCCAGCGCAGGCCCACCGACTCGGATACGCTACCCTTACCCAGCGCGCGTTCGATCATCAACAGCGCGCCGTGGAGTCCGCCCCAGACCACGTAGTTCCAGCCCGCACCGTGCCACAGGCCACCCAGCAACATGGTCAGCATCAGGTTGATGCCGGTGCGCAGCTCGCCCGAACGGTTGCCACCCAGCGGGATGTACAGGTAGTCGCGGAGCCAGCGCGACAGTGAGATGTGCCAGCGGCGCCAAAACTCGGAGGCGCTGCGCGAGAGGTATGGCTCCAGAAAGTTGTGCGGCAACTCGAAGCCGAGCAGACACGCCAGCCCACGCGCCATGTCCGTGTAGCCCGAGAAGTCGAAGTAGATCTGAAACGCGAAGCTGTAGACCGCGATCAGGTGCGCGGGCGCCGTGCCCGCACCCGCCACGCCGAACACGTCGTTCACGAACGGCGCGAGCAGGAAGTCTGCCAGCACGCACTTCTTCAGCAGGCCCGCGGCGATCAGCCACGAGCCACGGCGCGTGCGCACGGGATCCACGACTCCACCGGAGTCGAACTGCGGCAGTAGCTCGTTGCCGCGCATGATCGGCCCCGCGATCAAGTGCGGAAAGAAGGTCACGAACAGCACGTAGCGCGTGAAGCTCGGCAGCTCACCGCGGCGCTTGTAGATGTCGACGCTCAGGCTGATGATCTCGAACGTGTAGAACGAGATGCCGAGCGGCAAGAGCAGCTCCGGCGGCTGCAGCTTCACGACGCCGATCAAACGCAGGGCCGGCAGCGCAGTCTCGACCGCGAGCGCCGCGTACTTGAACACCGCCAGCAAGCCCAAGCTGAAGACGATCGACGTGATCAACACGCGCCGCGGCTGCGCGCTCTTCAGCATCACGCTCGCCAGCCAGTAGTTGATGCCGAGCGTCGCCATCAGGAGCAGCAGGTAGCTCGGGATCCAGAGCGTGTAGAACAGCAAGCTCGCGCCGAGCAGCACGCGCAGGCGCACGGCGCTGCCGAACCCGCGCAGCGCGCGCAGCACGCCCAACAGGACCAGGAAGAACAGCGCGAACTGCAGGCTATTGAACAGCATGGCTCGTGTTCATCGCTTGCTGTGCGGGAGCGTCGCTCGCCAGGTGTTCGGCCAGCCGCCGCGCGACCAGGTAGGTGCCGTTGGGTTCACCCTCGAAGGTGTAGTGATCGCCTTCGTCGCGAAACGCCGCATCGGGCAGGATCGCATGGAGATCCATCAGCTCCGCGCCCTGCCCTTCGACCACGCGGCGGATGTTGCGCAAGCTGCGCGGCAGCCCGTCCATTGGGATCCCGAGCGAGCGCAGGTAGCGGATGTTGAACGGCTCGATGTACACCAGCGCCGGAATCTGCGCCGCGCGCAGCCGCGCCAGCGCGCGCCCCAGAAGCTGGAGGTTCGGGTGCGTCACCGACAGTCCGGACAGCACCGGCGCCATGATGCGCGCAGCCAGCTCCTTCCGGTGACGCATGCGCCCGTCGATTTCCACCACGTTGCGGGACAGGCGCGTGAGGCCGATGTCCCCCTGCAGATCCTCGTAGGCCTTGCTGCCGATCAAGCCGTCCAGCGCATTCGCCGCCGGTGCGTACAGGCGAAACGCGCGCGCCTGCAGCCCGCGCGCGGCACGCCAGGCGTCCCCCACGCCGACAGCCCGCAGCCCGTTGTAGAACAGCAGCCGATCGGCCGTGAGCCCCGAGTCCCAGAGCGGCAGGAACAGCGCCTCGCCGAGCTGGCCGGGCGACATCCAGCCCGCGCTCTCCACGTACGAGAAGCTGCGGACCGACTCGCGCGTGAAGCCGTGCAGGTTGAGCGCCAGCACCACGCGCTCGGGTCGCGCGGCGATCAAGCGCTCGGTCGCGAAGTACATGCCCGCCGGCCCGAGACCGGGCATGCGGAAGCTCTGCAGGTTCACGTTCACGCCCGCCTCGGCGTAGTTCTCCAGCGACAGCGCGATGCGTCCCGGCAAGCTCTGGCGGCGCGGCCAGCGCATGCCCTTCGCGTCCATCAGCGTCGAGTCGCCCACCAGCGCGACGGTGTTCGGCCGGCGCTCCTTGTTCAGGCGGCGCTGGAACACGAACGCGGTGTCGATCAGGCCGAAGCCGAGCGGCAGCTCTGCGATGCGCGCCTCGCTCACGGCCTGCTGCGCGCCGTACCACACGCCGCCGCCAGCTGCGACGAAACCCAGCGCGAAGGACAGCCAGCGCCACAAAAGCCGTCCCATAGCGGCTGCCTGCGAGCCCAGCATGCAACGCGCATCGTAAACGCAAAGCCGGGCCGCCGTCTGCAAGTCGCGCGTGTACGCAGAGCGGCGCACCTCGACTCACCCCCCGCTCGGGAACGCGTGAACTCGCCGTTGAGTTTCCCGACCGAGGGATCTCTGCTATGTGGCCGAATACTCGTACCCGCGACGGGACGGGCCTGGAGGTAGCTTCATGGTGGATGAGATCCGCAAGGCAGAGCACTACGGCTGGACCCTCGAGCGCTTCCTGCTCGAGCGGCAGCGCGAGATTCCCGGCGCGACCGGCGAGTTCACGCAGCTCTTTCAGCAGCTGGCGCTTGCGGGCAAGATCATCTCCAGCCGGGTCAACCAGGCTGGCCTGGCAGGGCTGCTCGGGCACACCGGCAAGACCAACATCCAGGGCGAGACCGTGCAGAAGATGGACGAGTTCGCCAACCGCACCCTGATCCACTGCATCGAGGCAGGGGGCCAGGTGTGTCTGATGGCGAGCGAGGAGGTCGACGATCCGATCCCGATCCCGACCCGCTACCCCAAAGGTCGCTACGTGCTGATGTTCGACCCGCTCGACGGCTCGACCAACATCGACGTGAACATCGCCATCGGCACCATCTTCTCCGTGCACAAGCGGCTGTCCCCGGGCGATGATCCGGGCTTGGCCGATTGCCTCCAGACCGGCACGCGCCAGGTGGCCGCCGGGTACATCATCTACGGCAGCTCGTGCATGTTCGTGTTCACCAGCGGCCAGGGCGTGCACGGCTTCACGCTCGATCCCTCGGTCGGCGAGTTCTTCCTCTCGCACCCGGACATCCGTATGCCCGAACGCGGCAAGCTCTACTCGATCAACGAAGGCAACGAAGGCAACTGGGATCCGCGTGTGGTCGAGTGGGTGAAGTGGCTGAAGACGCCGGACAAGGCGTCGGGTCGCCCGTACAGCGGCCGCTACATCGGCACGCTGGTCGCGGACATGCACCGCACGCTGCTCAAGGGCGGAGTGTTCGCCTACCCCGCGGACAAGAAGAACCCGAATGGCAAGCTGCGCCTGCTCTACGAAGCGTCGCCCATGGCGATGATCGCCACGCAGGCCGGCGGCCTGGCGTCCACCGGCAACCAATCCGTGCTCGAGGTCGTCCCGACCGAGCTGCACCAGCGCGTGCCGCTCTACATCGGCAGCAAGCTCGACGTGCAGGATGCGGTCGCCCGCGTGGGTAGAGGATGACCAAACAGCGCATCATCTTCCTGCTCAAGCTCGCGATCTCGCTCGGCATCGTGATCGCCCTGTACTCCAAGGTGATCGCGCGCCAGGGCGCGGCCGATCTGTGGCACCACCTGTCGAACATCTCGTTCGGCTGGGTGCTGTTCGGGCTGGTCATGCAGCTATGCGCGATCTCCTGCAGCGTGATCCGCTGGCAACGCTTGCTGATCGGCCAGGGCATCCACGCGCCGCTGCGCCACTTGATCGGCTCGTTCATGATCGGCCGCTTCTTCGGCGAGTTCGCGCCGGGCGGCTGGACCGGGTTGAACGGCTACCGCATCTACGACATCGCCAAACACACCGGCAAGGTGGCGCGCGCCACGGCCAGCATCGGCATCGAGATGGTGCTCGGCTGGCTGGCGTTCGGTGCGGTGGTGATCGGCGGCTCGTTCTTCGGCCTGCGCTTCATCGGTGTCTCCGGCGTGCTGCTGGTCGACGCGTTCTTCCTGAGCTTGATCGTCGCGTCGATCACATTGGTCAGCAAACCGGCGCTGTTCCGCCTGCTGGCCGCGCGCATGCCGGCGCAGATCGCCGGCAAATTGCGCACGACCACCGACGCGGTCTGCGCCTACGAGGGCAAGGGCGGCCTGGTCGCGCAGGCGGCGTTGCTCGGCATCGGCACGCACTTCTTCCGCGCCTTCATCTACGTCGGTGCGGCGCATGCGCTGAACGCCCAGCTCGGCGTGGGCGAGGTGTTCTTCGGCTCGTCGCTGCAGATCTTCGCCACGCTCTTGCCGGCGTCGATCAACGGCATCGGCCTGCGCGAGGCGACCGCGGTCGCGCTCTACACGCGGGTCGGCGTGCCCGACGCGGTGGCGGTGCTGATTCCGACGCTCGGCTTCCTGATCGAGATGTTCATCTCGTCGTTCGGCGGCATCGTCTTCATGGCGCGCCGCGTCGGCTACAGCGTGCAGATCCAGGTCGAGCACGCCGAGCACGAGGAAGCGGTGCACGCCGCGTTGCCCCCCGTGCCCGAGAGCGAGTGGCCCAAGCGCACGCGCGGGCTGGCCGTCGGCCTGGGCGCGGGCCTTCTGGCCGGTGCGCTGCTCGGCTGCGGCGAGGCGATCGTGATCCTGCGCTCGAGCGCGGCCGATCCCGACTACGGCGTGCTGGTGTACGGCACGCTGGTGTACGCGCTGATCTTCGGCGGCCTGGGTGCCGGCCTCGGCCTCGCGCTCGCATGGTCCGGCCGACTCATGCAGCGCACGGCGGCGCCCGAATCGCGTGCCTATGCGCGCACCTGTGCCGCGTTCGTGGCCGCCGTCAGCTTCGCGATCGGCGCGTTTCGCGTGCGCCGCGACTACTACCACGAAGAGTTGGTGTGGAAGAGCGCCAAGGGCCTGGCCGTGCTGGGTGGCTGCGCGCTCGCAGCCGTGCTGGTGTACTTCGTGCTGTCGTTCGTGCTGCGCCTGTTCACCGAGCGCAGGCCCGGCGGCTTCTTGCTGAAGGCCTGGGGCACGCCCGCGTTGATCGTCGCGCTCGGGCTCGGCCTGTTCGGCTTCGCGCGCGTCGCGCACCACGCGTCCGCCGAGCCCGATCTGAGCGCGCGCCCCAAGGCGCCGCCCGAGGCCGGCAACATCTTGTTCATCGTGGTCGACACGCTGCGCGCCGATCACCTGCCGCTCTACGGCTACCAGAACGGCAAGACCCCGCGGCTGGATGCGTTCGCGAAGGACGCCATCCGCTTCGACGCGGCGTTCGCCAACGCCTCGTGGACGCGACCGAGCTTCGCCTCGATCCTGAGCGGTCGCTATCCCGCGAGCCACCGCACCATGGCCAAGGGCGATGCGCTCCCGAACGAGATCGCGACGTTGCCCGAAGCGTTGCGTTCCTTTGGCTACACCACGCGCGGCATCGTCACCAACTACAACGTCGCACCGTTCTTCAACTTCCATCAGGGCTTCGACGTCTACCGCTACCTCGAGCCGAACTTCGTGCTCGGCGCCAACGACACCGCGGCCAAGTTGCTGCTCGTGCAGTTCATGCGCCAGCGCATCGAGACCGTGCGCGCCAAGAGCGGCCGCGTCGAGGTGGGTAGCGCCTACCAGGACGCTTCGGTCGTGAACAAGCAGCTGCTCGGCATGCTCGACCAGCAACCCAAGGCGCCGTGGTTCTTCTTCGTGGGCTACATGGATCCGCACGATCCGTACTACCCGCACCCGTACGACGGCACTGCCTACGCGCGCGCCGCGCACCAGGAGCCCGATCCAGACGAAGCTCCCGCGCTGCGCAAGCTGTACGACGGCGAGATCACCTACTGGGACGAAAACTTCGGTCAGCTGATCGACGAGCTCAAGCGCCGCAACATCTACGACGAGCTCACGATCGTCATCACGGCGGACCACGGCGAAGAGTTCCACGAGCACGGCGGCTTTTGGCACGGCACGACCCTGTACGACGAGCAGGTCCGCGTGCCGCTCCTGGTCAAGCTGCCGGGCGGTGAGATGCGCGGCAACGTGGTACGGCACTGGGTGCAGTCGATCGATCTGATGCCGACGCTGCTCAAGCGCGCGGGCGTCGCGATCCCCCAGGGCGTGCAGGGCCGCGAGCTGTTCGCGGGCAACACCGAGGTGTTCGCCGAGGAGAGCCACGAGGGCAACGTGCTGCGCGCGCTGCGCATCGACCGCGGCGGCGCCCAGCTCAAGCTGATCACTGCCAACCCGGGCAATCCGCGCAAGCTGGCCGAGCGCGAGTTCTACCGCGTGGATCAGGATCCGCGCGAGCAAGTGAACCTGGCGGCAGACGAGCCCGCGCTGGTGGAGTTCAGCCACAAGGCCCTCGAACAACACGAACGCGACGCGGCGCAGGGACGCGCCAGCCAGCAGTCGGTCGACATCGCCAGCGATGAGAACGCCGCGGCGCGCTTGCGCGCGTTGGGCTATGCAGGCGGCGACAAGCCAAACTGAAGTCAGGAGCAGGCAGCATGAGTCAGGCAAACGCAGAGGTATGCGGCACGTGTCACGGCGAGGGAGTCACCGGCAGCGAGTCCGGACCACTCACGTGTATTGATTGCGCGGGCATCGGGCGCTTGCCCTCCGGGCTGGTGCGCACCGAATGGCGCCTGCGCGAGCTGGAAAAGATCTACGCAGCCACCAGCGGCGAACCGGGGCAGGATTTGCGCTGGCTCGTGGGCGAGGTGCGGCGAGCACACCACGCGCTGCTGCAGATCCTGGCCGCAAGTGTGGACCTCGACGAGTCGGACCCCACGCTCTCGCGCATCAAGTTCCTGGCCAACGACGTCCTCAGCATGTACCCGGTTAAGTCCGAATGAGCTAGTTGTGAGACGTTGATGTAGAGGGCGGTTCGCTGCAATGCTGCGGCGCAGCTCATGCCTCGGCTCGGACGTTGGATTGCGCACCCGCGGGCGCCGTACTTTTGGGGTGTCGCGCTGGCGTGCGTGTTGTGCATCCCCGGGCTGTGGCTGGGCCTGATCGCCGACGACATCGTCCATCGCGGCTTCATCACCGAGCACCTCGCGGGCGCCCTGCCTTCGCGCGCGGCGTGGTGGAACATGTTCGATGGGCGCGGGCCTGTAGACAAGCTGATCTACTACGGTATTCAGCCCTGGTGGGCGTCGCCGCACCTGAGCGTCGCGTTCCTGCGTCCGCTCGCCACGTGCAGCCACTTCCTCGACTACCTGCTCTGGCCCAAGACGCCCGCGCTGATGCACGCGCACAACATCGCGCTCTACGCCGCGATCGTGCTGCTGGTGGCCGACCTCTATCGGCGCCTGATCGGTCCCGGCCTGGTGTTGTGGCTGGCGGTGTTGCTCTATGCCGCGGACGACGCGCACGTGCTGAGCACCGCCTGGCTCGCCAGCCGCAACACGCTGCTCACCGCGCTCTTCGCGCTCGGCAGCGTCTGGTGCTTCGATCGCGCGCGGCGAAGTGCACTGGTCTGGGCCAAGTGGCTCACGCCGCTGCTGCTCCTGGCGGCGCACGCCTGCAGCGAAGGCGCGATCTCGATCTGGGGCTACTACATCGCCTACGCGCTGTTCCTCGATCGTGCGCCGGTTCATGATCGCGTGATCGCGCTCGCGCCCCTGGCAATGGTCAGCCTGGGCTGGATGCTGTTCGCGTCGCTGCTCGGCTACGGCGTGCACGGCAGCGGCGCCTACGTCGATCCGCGCATCGAACCGCTGCAGTTCCTGCGCCACGCCAGCTATCGCTTGCCCGACCTGTTGCGCGTGCAATTCGGCATCGGCAACGAGGTCAGCGGCGAGTTGCCGCGTGCCGCGCGCCTGCTGGTGCGCGCGACCGCGGTGCTGGTCTGGCTGCCCGCGCTCGTCTACGGCTTCCGCACGGCCTGGCAGCAGCCGACCGCACGCTTCCTGCTCTCCGGCTGCCTGCTCGCGCTGGTGCCGCTGTGCGCGGTCGGCACCGTGTCGCGCCTGCTGTTCATCGCCGGCTTCGGAGCACACGGCTTCGCCGCCGTGCTGCTGATGGCCTGCCGCGAACGGGTGCGGGTCGCGTTCGCCCTGCCCCTGGTCGGACACGCCCTGATCGCGCTCTTGGCGATGCCGCTCGGCCCCAGCTTCTGGCGCCACACTCACCAGCGCGTGCTGCACGCCATGCACAGCCTGCCCGCCGGCAAGGAGATCGAAGAGACGGTGATCATGCTGGTCAACACGCCGGACTTCGTGACCAGCTCGTTCGTCGCCGTCTACCGGCAGCAGCTGGGCGGGCGCGGACCGCTGATCATGCACACGCTCGGCGTCTGCGAGCGACCCGTGCGCCTGACGCGCCTGGACCAAAACGCGATACTGCTCCAACCCGAAGGTGGTTATCTCGCCGACCGCACGAGCGTGCTGGCTCGCCCGCGCAACGAGCCGTTCGCGAAGGGTCAGCTCATCGGCTTGCTCGGCGCCTGGGTGGGCGTGGAGGAGCTCACGAGCGACGGACGACCGGCGCAGGTTCGCATCGCCGTCGCTGGTCTCGACTCGAAGCACTACTGGTGGATGACCTGGGACGCGTACAAGGGCGCCTACACGAAGTTGACTCTGCCTGCGATCGGACAGACCAAGACCCTGTACGCACCGCCAGGCGACGTCCAGTGGTGATTTCTGTTAGACCTGCGGCATGCCTCGCAAGCTGTTGATCATCGATGTCGCCGCGCTGAGCCCCGCTGAAGTCAGCGAGCGCACGCCGAACCTGCGAGCGCTCGCAGGACGCGGTGGCCTGTACCCGCTGCGGGAACCCTTTCCGAGCTTGACCTGTCCCTCGCACGCAAGCCTGATCATGGGCAGCTTGCCGAGCGAGCACGGCATCATCGGCAACTGCCTGTACGAGCGCGAGTACGCCAAGCTGTTCAACTGGAATCGCTCGAGCCACTTGCTCAGCGGCACGCCGCTTTGGGAGGCGGCGCGCGCGCGCGATCCGAAGGTGCGCACGGCCAATCTGTTCGTTCGACACTGCGCCGACAGCAGCTGCGAGATCCGCGTGACCGAACGGCCGGTGTACTGGGTGAGCGGCAAGAAGCAGTTCGAGTTCTTCGCCGAGCCGCGAGCGCTGCACGGCGAGCTGACCGAAAAGCTGGGGCCCTTCCCGTTTCCGCGCTTCTGGGGTCCGCTGGCGAACATCGAGTCCAGCCAGTGGATCATCGGCGCGGCGCTGCACGTGCTGGAGCGGAGCGATCCGGAATTGCTGCTCGTCTACCCGCCGTTCCTCGACTACGACGGCGCGCGTTTCGGGCCGGACTCGCCGCAAGTCGCCGCGGCGTTGATCGCGATGGATGCTGCGCTCGCGCCGCTGCTCTCGGCTGCACACGCCCAGGATCGCGACGTGCTGATCATGTCGGACTACGGCTTCGCCACGGTCGACCAGCCGGTGTTCTTGAACAAGGTGCTGCGCAACGCGGGCTTCCTCCAGGTCGAGGACGCGCCCAACGGCGAGCGACTCGATCCGGGGACCAGCCGCGCGTTCGCGGTGTGCGACAACCAGATCGCACACGTCTACGTGGCGAGGGCCGAGGACGTCTCGGCGGTTCGTTCGCTGCTCGAAGCCACACCCGGCGTGCAACAGGTGCTCGATGCGGGTGCGCAAGCGCGGGCAGGCATCGCCCACGCCCGCTCCGGCGAGCTGATGGCGACCTCGACCCCGCGCGCGTGGTTCGCGTATCCGTACTGGTTGGATCCAAACAAGACACCCGACTTCGCCGATTGCGTCGCGATCTTCGACAAGATCGGCACCGACACCTGCGAGCTGTTCTTGAAGCCGGGTGTGGCCGGCAAGCTGCATATGGCCAAACGACTCGGTCAGCTCGCGCTCGGCCTGAAGGTGCCGTTCGACGTGATCGACATCGACGAGCGCAACGTCCGCGGCGCACGCCGCATCGCCCGCGACGACCCGCAGCGGGGAGCGGCCGTGATCAGCAGCTGGAAGCTCGACCTGCAAGGGGTCGTGCCGATGGAGAGGTTGAAAGATCTGATCCTATCGCGCATGTTCGACTGACGTCTCTCGACACGTCACATCTTCGCATGGTGAAAAAGACGCGAGAGGCAGAGGGATTGAACAGGAAGACCGGAGGCCGGGGAGCGAGACTTGTTTTGCTGCCGCGGGCTTGCATCGGCCGGCTTCGCGAGCCCGCGGTAGCACAAAATCTCGTCTCACCTTCCCGGCTTCCCGCCTTCCTGTTGATTGTCTCGCGCGCGACTGCGCGAAGCGCTGAAGGACGAGACCGATGAGCCGTCGCGCGCAGCCGGAGATGTACGAGGTCGTGAGTATCGGGCTGATCGCGGGCTCGATGCTGATGCACGAGATCTTGCTGACGCGCATCTGCGCGCTGCGGCTGCACTTCCACTTCGCGTACCTGGTGATCAGCAACTGCCTGCTCGCGTTGGGCGCGGGCGGCAGCTTGCTCGCGCTGCGTCAAGCGCGCTGGCGCGAGGCGCCGCGACTGTGGCTCGGGCGCTTCAGCGCAGCGTACCTGGTCGCGTTGATCTGCACGTACTTCGCGCTGCAGCAGTGGCCGCTGCCGAAGGAACTGGTGCTCGGCGACCCGCTGCACTTGTCGTCGCTGCTTGCGTTCAACCTGGTGGGCGCGCTGCCGTTCGGCTTCGCCGGTATCGCGATCGGCATGCTGCTGACGTTTCGCGTCGAGCACGCGAGCCGGCTGTACGCCGTGGATCTGGCCGCGGCCGCCGTCGGTTGTTTCGCCTGCCCGCTGCTGCTGAGACTGTTCGGTGCGGGTGGCGTGTTCGTGTGCGTGGTGCTGCTCGCCCTGCTGGCCTGCGCGGTGATCTGGCCGCTGACGCGAGTGCAGCTCTGGGCGGCAGCCGGCCTCGGCGCCTCGCTGCTCGCGCTCGTGCCGCACTTCGACGCGCTCGTGCCGATCCCGAGCAAAGGCAGCGGGCTGCGCGAGCTCACCGGCGGCCAGTCGGGCCAGCAGATCTTGCGCGCCTGGACCAGCAACAGCCGCGTCGACGTCGAGGTTGCGCCTCCGGGCTTCCCGGCATTCATCTTCATGAGCGGCAGCAATCCGAGCCCGATCGCGCCGCCGTCGCGCTGGGCACACATCGCGCAGGACGCTTCGGCCGGTACCGCGATCATCGACTACTCGAACGATCCGAACGGCCTCGAACCGCTGAAGCGCTCGATGTACGCGGCGAGCTACCGGCTGATGCCGCGGCCGCGCGTGCTCGTGATCGGCCTCGGTGGCGGCAACGATGTCTGGGCGGCCCGGGCCTACGGCGCGCGCTCGGTGCGGGCGATCGAGCTGAACGCACCCGTGATCGACGTGCACCGGCGCCTCTTGCGCGACTACTCGCGTGCGCTGCTCGAAGACCCCGGCGTCGAATTCGTGTTGGGCGAAGGCCGCAGCGAGCTGATGCGCGATCCGCGCCAGTACGACGTGGTGCAGATGTCCGGCATCGACACCTGGACCGCGCTGGCCTCGGGTGCGTACGTGCTGGCCGAGAACTACCTCTACACGCGAGAGGCGATCGCCTCGATGTATCAGCACCTGGCCCCCGGCGGCATCCTGCAGATCGCGCGCTTCGCCGCGTCGATGGAGGCGATCCGCCTGGTCTCGAACATCAGCTCGGCGCTCGAAGACTTCGGCGTACACGACGTCGAGCACTCGATCATCGCGCTGGCCACGCAGGACCGCATGCTGGCGCTGCTGCTCAAGAAGGGCCGCTTCAGCGCCGCGGACGAAGCGAGCACACGGCAGTTCGCCGCTCTGGGCGGCATCCGCATCGAGTACCTGCCCAGCCGGCCGGTGCCCACCATGCTCGACAAGTTCGTGCGCTCGCCGGACAAGCCGTCGATCATCCGCGACTTCAAGTACAACATCGAACCCACCTCGGACGACCGACCCTACTTCTTCAACTTCGCGCGCTGGCAGCGCCCACTGGCGGCGTTCGACAAGGTCGCGGACATCCCCGCGGTCTCGCAGGGCAACCCGTTCTTCATCCTGACGCAGCTACTGGTGAGCGTGCTGCTCAGCGCCGGCCTGATCCTCTTGCCGCTGCGAGCGGCGAGGCCGGCAGCTGGACCCGGCCGCACCGCGTTCCTGGGCTACTTCTGCGCGCTCGGCATGGGCTTCATCCTGATCGAGATCGCGGTCATGCAGAAGCTCACGCTGTTCCTGGGCCAGCCGGTGTACTCGCTCACGGTCAGCCTGTTCTCGCTGCTCGTGTTCACCGGCATGGGCAGCTTGCTGCTCGCCGAGCGCGCAGGCCAGCGCAGCCTGTGGCTGTGGCCGCTCGGCATCGCGCTCTACATCGCGGCCTGGAACGCGCTGTCTGCGCCGCTCTTCGCCAGCTTCATGGGCGCCGCGCTCGGCGTCCGCATCGCGCTGGCAGTGCTGTTCCTGGCGCCGCTCGGCATGCTGCTGGGCGTCCCGTTCGCGTACGGCCTGCGCCTGGCGAGCGAACGGGACCCCTGGCTCGGGCCGTGGGCGTGGGGCATCAACGGCTGCTCCAGCGTGGTCGGCTCGATCCTCAGCGTGGTGCTGTCGATGAACTTCGGCTTTCGCGTGGTGCTCTGGAGCGCGGCTGCGATCTACGTCGCCGGGTTTGCTGCGCTGTGGTTCGCGCTCGGGGGCGGGAAGCAACCCACGCCCGGCACGAACCGGCCGACGCGCGCGGCGTAGTGCTGGTAGCTCGCGCCGTGCGTGCGCAACAGATAAGGCTCCTCGACGCCGCGCACCTGCAGCTCGAGCGCCAGCACGAGCGCGGCGTAGGCAAGGCCACCGACCCACGTGAAGCAGAGCAAGGTCAGCCCAGCGCACGCCAGCAGCATGCCGCTGTAGATCGGGTTGCGCACGAGGCCGAACAGGCCGTGGGCCACCAACTCGGTGCGCTCACCGGCGTCGACGCCGACGCGCCACTGGCGGCCCATCGCGAATTGCGAGGCGACGGTCAAGATCGTGCCGCACACGTAGAGCACGACGCCCACCGCCGGGTGCAAGGGCGCTGCAGCTATAGGCTGCAGCCACGCAGCGAGGAAGCCGCCGATCAAGGCCGCACCCACCAGCAGCTCCACGCCGCGTTCGAAGGGCCGCTTGCCGCTGCCGGACAGGTTCCAGCCCGTCCGACCCGTGACGCGCCACTGTACGAAGGTGCGCAGGCCGAACGCGAGCGCAGCGTAGACGATCCAGAGTACGATGACGTTGAGCATGGCGTCCTCCTTCGTTCGAGCGCTCTGAGTATGGAGCTGCGAGCCCAGGCCGCTACTCGGGTTCGCGGCAAGTGCAGCAAACCCCTTCAAACGCAGCGCCGCGCGCACAGGATCGGCAGGCGCTCGCGGGGCAGATTCGCGTTTGCGCTGGCCCGAAGGCCGCGCACGGACTACACATGCCGTAGATGACCGAGACCGACCTCTACACGCACGGCCACCATGACAGCGTCTTGCGCTCGCACCGCTGGCGCAACGTGGACAACTCGGCAGCCTATCTGCGCCCGCACCTGCGCGCGGGCCAGACGCTGCTCGACGTCGGTTGTGGGCCAGCCGCGCTGACGGTCGATCTCGCGCGTCACGTGCCGGGCGGTCGGGTCGTGGCCATCGATCGCGCGGAAGCCGTGCTCGGAGAAGCCCGGCAGGCGGTCGAGGCGAGTGGCCTGGCGATCGAGCTCGCCGCCGCCGACGTGTACGCGCTGCCGTTCGCCGACGCTGCGTTCGACGTCGTGCACGCCCACCAGGTGCTGCAGCACCTCAGCGATCCCGTGCGCGCGCTGCGCGAGATGCACCGCGTCTGCGCTCCGGGCGGCCTGATCGCAGTCCGCGATAGCGACTACGGCTCGTTCCGCTGGTTTCCCGAGGACGCGCGGCTCGACGCCTGGCTGCGCCTCTACCACCGCGTGGCGGAGAGCAACAACGCCTATCCCGACGCGGGCCGACGCCTGCTCGCCTGGGCGCGAGCGGCCGGTCTCGAGGACGTCGCGATCACCACCTCGACCTGGTGCTTCGCCACGCCCGAGGCGCGCGCGTGGTGGTCCGACCTCTGGGCCGATCGCATCACGCAATCGGCGATGGCCGAACAGGCCCTGAGCCGCGGCTTCGCCACGCGCGAAGAACTCGAGCAGATGGCGAGCGGCTTCCGGCAATGGGGTGCGAGCGACACGGGCTACTGGTCGCTCGTGCACGGCGAGTTGCTGGCTCGCCGTGCACGGGCGTAGAGCCTACTTCTTGACCAGCTCCAGCCGATTCAGCTCGTCGGCGGTGTCGTCGGCCAAGTCGCTGACCAGCTCGTTGAGCGTCGCGGGGTTCGTCTTCTTGCTCTTGCCCGCCCACACCAGCTGGTTCTGCGGCAGCGAGTAGATCAGCGTGTCGACCGTAACGACCATGTCGTACGGGATGCCGCGCGGATCGATCCACGGCTGGCCCCAGCCGTGCGCGTAGAAACCCGAGTCCCAGTACGAGCTGTACGGAGGCACGGAGTAATCGACAGGCTTGCCGGTCGCGTCTTCCTTGCTCGGCCGCACGACCACCACGCCCTGAACGCCGGCCTTCTGGAGCGCAGCCTTTGCGGTGGCCTCGTCGGTGGTCGCGCTTTCCTCCAGGATGGTGTACGCGGGCACGCCGTGGGCGCCGTGCGCGGTGATCTCGCCCGCGAGCCGGTCCTCGGCACTCTTACGCGACGCTGGATCGCCCATCATCACGACGGCGGCAACCTTCGAGCCCTGTACCTGCAACGGCTTGGCGGTCGGCGATTTCCACGAGGAGACGAAGCCCGAGGAAGAGGCACACGCCGATGCGAGGAGACCGATGAGTCCTGCAACTACGAATCTGCGCTCGATCATGAATTCACCCTATCCTTGCCGTTCTGGTTAAGCGCGGTCATGCGCACAGCGAGACGTTCCCGCAGAAAGTGCACACTGCCAGCCTGCGCGCCACAGCCAGGTGAAATTCTCCGCAACAAGTTGGTGAACATGACGAGTTCAGGTGGAGTCGGCTTGTGAGGACCACTACTAAATCGCGCATGCTACAACTTGCCCGGTGACAGAGTTGCCTCGTACTCCGAGTTGGCTCGCAGCGGCGCTGGTCGCAGTCAGCGGCTGCGCAACCCGCGGAGCTCACGAAGGCACGTCCGATGCCGCGCAATCAGAGTCGCAACCGGACGCCGGATCGTCGGTCGAACCGATGTTCACTCCGCGCACGGATGCGGGCGCGATGGATGCTGGGCGTACCAGCGGCGGTCGCAATCCCGGCGATGGCGGCGTGCAGGACAGCGGCCCCGTCGAACCCGATCCGCCCGATCTGGATCCGCAACCCGGCGTGCGCGTCACGCTGCCGAGCGGCACGCTCTGGGGCTTCACGGTCGGCAAGATCCGCGCATTTCTGGGCATTCCATACGCGAAGGTGCCGCAACGTTTCGCGCCCTCGCAGCGAGCAGAAGCCTGGTCCGGCACGTTCGATGCGACGCGCTACGGACCGTCGTGCCCGCAGGCCGACAACGACCTGCAGAGCAAGGACCGACAAGACGAAGACTGCCTGACGCTCGACGTGTACGCACCCGACGACGTGACCGGCAAGCTCCCGGTGATGGTGTTCATCCACGGTGGCGCGTTCGTCGCCGGCGCGACGAGTCAATACGACGCGACGCGCCTGGCCGAAACGCCGATGGTGATCGTGGCGATCAACTATCGGCTCGGTCCGCTGGGTTTCTTCGCGCATCCCGCGCTGGATGCCACGCGTCCGGACTCTCCATCGGGCAGCGACGGCATCCGCGATCAACAGCTCGCGCTGCGCTGGGTGCGCGAGAACATCGGTGCGTTCAACGGCGATCGCTCGCGCGTGACCGTGTTCGGCGAATCGGCCGGCGCGATCAGCGCCTGTATCCACTGGGTCTCGCCGAGCAGCCGCGGGCTGGCGCAGCGCTACATCCTCCAGAGCGGGACCTGCACGTACGACGGCCCCGGCCTCTCGACCAAGACCAAGGCGCACGAGCTGGGCATGAAGATGGCGGATGCGTTGTGCCCGGGCGAAGCCGATCAGCTCGCCTGTCTGCGCGCCAAGACCGCGCGCGAGCTCGCGACGTGGGGCGGCGATACGGGGCTGTGGGGCCCGCTCTGGGAGCCGACCATCGAAGGCGCCGGCGGAGTCCTGCCCGACTATCCCGAGCGTCTGGCGGCGCGCACAGAGGGACTCGTGCCGATGATCGCCGGCACCAACGAGAACGAGTGGGGCTTCTTCCAGCAGGTCGCCGGCGCGCTCGCGCCCAAGAGCGTCGCGGAGTTGACCGACGCGATCACGAACGCATTCGGTGAGCACGCGGACCTGGTCCGGGCGGTGTACAGCGCGAGCAACGATGGCGAAGCGAACGCGGTCTGGATTCGCCTGGTGACCGATATGTCGTTCCGTTGCCCGACGCGCTCGCTCGCTCGCCTGGCAGAGAGCAACGGTGCGAGCGTGTGGCTCTACAGCTTCGAGCAGGGACCGGCCCTCCACGCCTACGAGCTCGACTACGTGTTCGGCGTGGGTTGGGTACACAGCAACGCGGGTAGCGAGCCGCCGTCAGCGGCACTGACCGGCGCCATCCAACGCTACTGGACGCGCTTCGCGACCACGGCTGATCCGAACGGCGGGTCCGATCCGATGTGGCCACGTTTCGAGACTGCGAGCGACCAACACATGCAGCTCTCGGATCCGCCACGTCCCGGCATGGGCCTCTCGAGCGCGGAGTGTGACTTCTGGCGCGGCTACTGGCGCGACGGCGGCACGGTCGACCTACGCTGAGAGATTCAGGCCTACAGCTCGCACCTTGGTGTTTCGCTGCGCATCCGGCACGATCTCGGGTGGAATGAGCCGTCTGGCAAGCGTCTTGCGCGCCGTGGTGCTGGCTGCGCTGCTGGTCAATGCGCTCGATGTGACCACGTCGTTGATCCCTTCGCCGGCAGATCACTTGCTGCGGCCCGCGGAGCGCAGCAGCTGGGAGTGGTCGCTGCAATTGCTCGGCCTCTTGCCGCTGCTCTACTGGCTCGCGCGGCGCTTGCCCGCCGCGATCGCGAGCTACCGCGCGCTGCCCATCCCGGCGCCGGTGCGCGCACTGCTCGGTGTCTACTTCGCGATCGCCTGCGTGCACGTCGCGCTGCGTGCGGAGAACTTCCCCTGGTCACCGGTGGCGATGTTCAGCAGTGCGGTGCCAGAAGCGCAGGGCGAGAGCTTCTCGTACGTCGGCTACGTGCTGACCGAGGGTCGCTGGATCAAGCCGATCAGCTTCCTGCGCGAGGGCAACCAGCTGTTCGCCGAGCACGACCTGGGCCTGGACTACAAGGCTGGCTGGGCGATGCGCCTGTATGCGCCGACGCACAGCTCGGCGCGCGATCATCTCACGCAGTTGTTGGCGGCGAGGCGCATCGGCAAACCGCTGCGGGTCAAGCTGCACTACCACCGCGGCACCGGCCGCCACCTGGGCCTCTCACGCATGGTGGACGAGCGTTGAGCCTGTTTCGCGCACAAGCATTCGGCACGAGCCTGGGCCAAGTCGGCTCGGGCCTGCAGCTGGCGGTGCTGCGCATCGTGGTGGGCGTGCACCTGCTGACGGTCTTCGGCAGCCCGGTCCTGCCGCTATTGGCATCCGTCGGTGCGCACCCCCATCCCATGACCTCGAGTGCGATCCCAGCTGCGCTCGAGGCACTCGTACCGGCGGAGGAGATGCCGCTGCTCGGCGGGGTGGGTATGCTCGCGGCCTGTGCCATGATCGCGGGCCTGTTCACGCGCGCGGCGATCGTACTGGCCTTGCTGGCGTTCCTGATCACGCAAAACTACTGGTTTCGCAGCACGGTCTTCCACGACGACTGGCTGTACCTGGTGTTCCCCCTGCTCACGCTCGCCTGTTCGGATTGTGCGGATCGCCTGGCGCTCGATGCGCGGCTGCGCAAGCGGTCCCCCAGGCGCGGCGCGCAGCGTCAGGCCTACCGCTGGCCGCTCGAGCTGATCGCCTCTTGGTTTGCGTTCGTGTACGTGTCTGCAGGCGTGGCCAAGCTGTTCCCGCTACGCAAGGGCGTGTTGTGGCTGAGCGGCCGCAGCGTGCAACAGTTCGCCGTGGAATTCCTGCCCGACAGCCCGATCTTCTGGCTCACCGGCCACTCGCTGTTCGACTATCGGCTGGTCTGGCCGTTCTGCATCGCTTCGTGGCTCACTGCGCTAGTCGAGCTCTCGGCGGGCGCGATGATATTCCTGCCACGAGCGCGCTGGGTGTTCTGGCTGGCGCTGTTGGGCATGCACGTCGGCATCTGGTGCATGGGCATCCCGGGCTTCGTGCAGCTGGCGCTGGTGTTCGCGATCGCGATGCTGCCGGTCGAGCTGTTTCGCGACGCTGCAGCCGTCCCGATCTCTGAAGCGAAGCCAGCGCTCGACGTCGCGCAACGCTTCACCTACGATGCCCCGGCTCAGCAGCCAAAGTAACCATGGGTAGAAAATCGACGATCATCACCGCGCTGCTGGCCCTGTCCGCAGCCTGCGCGGAGGGCACCTCGGACGGTAGCGATCACCCTGCAGCGGGTGGCGCGGATAGCCCCGCAGCTGGCAGCGGCGGGCAAGCTGCAGGGAGCGGCGGAGAAGCCGGCGGCGGCGCGAACCAGGTGCACGGGAATTTGAACGTGACCTTCGTCGCCGCGATCCCCGAGACGATGAGCGCCGCGCGCACGGCGATCCTGGGCAAGTTCAACGACGGCCCGACGCCGAGCGTCGATGTGTGGTCGGTCGCGCAAGAGGCGGTAGGCTGCAAGCTCTACGTGCCCGAACACGTCACGTGCATTCCCGCCTGCGGCACCACGGCCGCCTGCACAGCCGACGACACGTGCACGCCCTACCCCAAGGGCATCACCGTCGGCACGGTCACCCTGAGCGGCATCGGCGCGCAACCGATCGCGATGGAGCCGATCTCCAACAACTACCAGCCGAAGGGCAGCGTCCCCTACCCGCCGTGCACCGAAGGCGGCGAGGTCAAACTATCCGCAGCCGGAAGCGGCGACTTCGCCGCGTTCGAGATCACGGCCAAGTGCATCACCGCACTGGAGTTCGACGGGATGTACACGCTCAACAAAGGCCAGCCGCTCGCGTTGCGCTGGGTCGTGCCCGGAATGCCCGCCCTGGCGCGGATCGGCGTCAAGGTCGACATCAGCCACCACGGCGGCACCAAGGGCAAGATCGAGTGCGACGTCGCGGACAACGGCATGCTCGACATCCCGGCGAAGATGATCGACGGCCTGCTGGAGCTGGGCTACGCCGGCTTCCCAACCGTCACTCTGACGCGCAAAGTCAGTGCAGCCGGCAGCGGCGACGCAAAAAACGCATCGTTGATCGTGGCAGCGCCGGTCGAGCTCCCGCTGCAGATCCCCGGCTTGAAGTCGTGCTCCGAAGACACCGACTGCCCGATGGGTCAAACCTGCCAAACGGACCGCGCGTGTAAGTGAGGGCGACCGCCTCCCATCCCCATCTCCATCCCCATCTTCATCTTCATCCCTATCTCCATCTTCATCCTCATCGCCGTCCTTGTATGAAGATGAAGATGAAGATGAGGACGATGGATCGCTACGGCTTCAGCGCGAAGCAGTAGAACCCTCCGTACCCGCCCGCCGACCCTACGCACTTCCCCTTCACGCCGCCCATCTCCACGATCGACACGCAGGGCGCGCAGCCGCCGTCCGCTGCCGACGACATCCAGTTGATCCCGCTGCCCTGCCGCGGCCAGGAATGCCCGCACCACGGCATGCCCTCCTCCTTCGAGCTCGTCCAGTCGTTGCAGGTCGAACCTGCATCGGTGCTCTTCAGCATGCCCATCTCGTTCGTGCCTGTGAGCACCTGGTGATTGTCCGGGCAGGCGTTGCCGGTACAGCCCGGCGCGCCGTCGGTGTGGTTGGGCACGCCGTTCTCGTTCGGTAGATCGTCGATGATCGCCGGGTCCGCTCCGCGCGGGCGAGGCTGCAGCAGATCGGTCTTGGTCATGGCCACGATCCGCTCCAGGCGGTCGTACCAGGGACCTTCGCCGATCCGGTCCTTGGCGTGCACGGGGCCGCCGGTCGCGCCGCCCTTGGTCGCGCTCAAGAACGCGCGCCAGCCCTTCTGCCCCGAGCCCGGCAGAGCCTTCTCGGCGATCTGGCGGCAGATCTCGTCTGCACCCTCCAGGCCCGTGGCCTTGCCGAAGCGCAGGTCGCCGCCGAAGCCCTGCGGATTCTTCGACAGCTCCTTCATCGCGGCCACGCTGGTCACGAAGAAGCTGAACTTGGCCGCTGGCGCGGCACCCCCGCCTGCGCCTGCGGCTGCGCCACCGGCGCCTGCGCCTCCTGCTCCA